>NZ_JBVIRI010000001.1:0-738653 GCF_055576225.1 Streptomyces sp. NPDC033845
GGAACCTCATCCACCGAGGTGGACGGGGTATCAACTTCTGGCGTTGATTTTTGGCACGCTGTTGAGTTCTCAAGGTGCGGACGCTTCCTTTGTACTGACCCTCGCGGGCTTTCCTCCGGGCGCTTCCTTCGTTCTTGCGTTTCCGACTCTATCAGATCTTTTCGGACCCGATTTCCTCGGTGCTTTCCAGGTTCTCGCTTTCGCGTTTCCCTTTCGGCGTGGTCACTACGTTAGCGGATTTCCCTTGCGGCTCATAATCGGGCCGCCGGTTCGGAATTCGGGCATGCCGAATTCATCCCCGCCAGGGTGAATCGTAGGTAGTGGTTGGCCGCTCCGGGCTGCTGACAGCAGTGCCCCGTTTCAAGCGGCTCGGGCTACGTTAGGCGGCGGCCAGGGGCGAGTCAAGTTGAGCGGCGGCGTGGCGCGTGGGCCCGGTAGGGGCTCACGGTGGGGTCGCCGGTGATCCAGAAGCGGTAGGGGTGGTGGGCTCCGTGCCCGCCCACCCCGGTGCGGGGTCCGTTGCTCACCAGGTCGGGTGTGGTGGGGGTGCCCGTCCTTACATACAGGGGGGCCTCCGAACCCGAGCAGAGGTCCGCACCGTCCAGGCTCCGGTCCACGTCCAGGGCCGTCGCCAGACGGGCCGGGCCTTTGGCCAGTTCTCTGGGGTTCTTGGCGGAAAGTCGACGTTTGGCCGCGAGATCCGCACCCACTGTGATCTCGCCGGCCCGGAGCAGCACCCCCGAGGCCTCCCCCGGCGGTCCGCACACCAGGTTGAGGCTGAACCACATGCCGTAGATGAAGTAGACGTACGCGTGTCCGGGCGGTCCGAACATCGATGCGTTGCGGGGAGTGCGCCCCCGGTAGGCGTGCGAGCCCGGGTCGGCCCGGCCCTCGTAGGCCTCCACCTCCGTGATGCGCAGCTCGATCGGGCCGTCCGCGGTGCGGCGGACCAGGGTGCGGCCGAGCAGGTCGGGGGCCACCGTGAGGACCGGGCGGTCGAAGAAGGCCCGGGGCAGGGGCGTACGGTCGGGACGCGCGCTCATCCGGTCGAGCGTAGTGGAGTCGATGGAGCTGCAACCGGGCTCTAAGGTTCCGCGTTATCAAGAGGTAGTCGTACGGAGAAGCAAGGGGAGTAGACGATGGGCTTCAGGAAGCTGCTGGCGAGTCTGGGTGCGGGCGGGGCCTCGGTGGACACGGTCATCACCGAGCCGAACGTGGTGCCGGGCGGGATCGTCCAGGGTGAGGTGCGGATCCAGGGCGGATCGGTGGACCAGCAGATCGAGGGGCTGTCCGTCGGTCTCCAGGCCCGGGTGGAGGTGGAGAGCGGTGACCAGGAGGTCAAGCAGGACATCGTCTTCACCAAGCAGCGGCTCGGCGGGGCGTTCACCGTCCAGGCCGGGGCGGTGCACGTGGTGCCGTTCGGTCTGGAGATCCCGTGGGAGACCCCGGTCACCCACTTCGCGGGCCGGCACCTGCACGGGATGAACATCGGTGTGAGCACCGAGCTGGAGATCGCCCGCGCGGTGGACGCCGGTGACCTCGACCCGATCAACGTGCACCCGGTGCCGGCTCAGCAGGCCATCCTGGACGCCTTCGCCCAGCTGGGCTTCCAGTTCCGCAGCGCGGACATGGAGCGCGGGCACATCCGGGGCACCCGGCAGACGCTGCCGTTCTACCAGGAGATCGAGTTCGTGCCGCCGCAGCAGTACCGGGGGCTGAACCAGGTCGAGCTCACCTTCGTCTCGGACGGCCGTGAGATGGACGTGGTCCTGGAGATGGACAAGAAGCCGGGTCTGTTCACCGAGGGCAGCGACACCTACCGCTGCTTCCAGGTGGGGCTGCAGTCGTACCAGAGCACGGACTGGGCTGCGTACCTGAACCAGTGGATCGCTTCGGTCGGTTCCCAGCGCAACTGGTTCTAGGGATCTAGGCTCCTGCCGGACAGGTCCGCGATCTGGAGGTTCGGTTGTGACTGAGCAGGGCAGGGCGCCGCTCCCGCACGATTTCCATCCGCCGGTGCACGCTTTCACCGTGACCAGTGCCGATCTGGCACCGGGTGCGGAGCTGGGCGAGGCGCAGGTGCTGGCGGGTGGGAACCTGTCGCCGCAGCTGCGGTGGGAGGGTTTCCCGGAGGGCACCGAGAGTTTCGCGGTGACCTGTTTCGACCCGGACGCTCCCACCGGCAGCGGGTTCTGGCACTGGGTGCTGTTCGACCTGCCGGTCTCCGTGACGGAGCTGCCGGCCGGGGCGGGCAGCGGGAAGTTCGAGGGGCTGCCGGCCGGGGCGGTGCAGGTCCGCAACGACTACGGGACCCGGGACTTCGGTGGGGCCGCGCCGCCCGCCGGGGAGCGTCACCGGTACGTGTTCACCGTGTACGCGGTGGACCGGGCGAAGCTGGGGCCCGACGCGGAGGCCTCGCCGGCGGTGGTCGGGTTCCATCTGCGGTTCCACGCCCTGGGACGTGCGCAGCTGATCGGTGAGTACCAGGCGGAGGCCTCGGACTGATCGTTCGCCGAGCGTTTGCCCGGTCCTGGTCTAAAGACGACCAGGACCGGGCATTTTTATTGCGTTGTCCCGCGTTGGTCCGCGCGTCCAGAGTGGTGCCGGGCCTTGCCGCCACAGGGGTGCGGGCCTGCACACGGGAGGTGGGCGAGATGCGGGACACGCTGGTGCTGAATGCGAGCTTCGAGCCGCTGTCGACGGTGACTCTGAACCGTGCGGTGGTCCTGGTGCTCCAGGACAAGGCCGTCGTGGAGGCCTCGCACCCCGAACTCCGGGTGCGGGCGGCGGCGGTGGACCTTCCGATGCCCCGGGTGATCCGGCTGTGCCGCTATGTACGGGTGCCCTTCCGAAGACACGCCCCGTGGTCGCGGCGGGGGGTGCTGGCCCGGGACCAGCACAGGTGCGCGTACTGCGGGAAGCGCGCCACCACGGTGGACCACGTGCTGCCGAGGGCGCAGGGCGGCGGGGACACCTGGCTGAACACGGTGGCCTCCTGCGCGGAGGACAACCACCGCAAGGCGGCGCGGACTCCGGAGGAGGCCGGGATGCCGCTGCTGCGGCGGCCGTTCGTGCCGTCCCCGGCGGACGCCATGCTGCTGGCCCTGGGGTCGGGCGGGCGGGGGGCGCTGCCGGAGTGGCTGGAGCGGAGCGCCTAGCCGGACGCCCCCTGGCCTCCGGGCCGGGCGCCCCGGCTCGCGGCTGACGCCGGTGGCCGGTGGCGCGTGGCCGGTGGCTAGCGGAGGAGCAGCTGGATGATCGCCACGGTGCCGACCAGCACGATGACCGCGCGGAGCGCGGTCGGCGGGAGGCGGCGGCCCACCTTGGCGCCGAGCTGGCCGCCGATGGTGGAGCCGACGGCGATCAGCAGCACGGCCGTCCAGTCGAAGTCGGCGACGAACAGGAAGAAGAGCGCGGCGATGCCGTTGACCATCGCCGCGATGACGTTCTTGACGGCGTTGACGCGCTGGAGGTCCTCGTTGAGGAAGAGGCCCATCAGCCCGAGGTAGAGGACTCCCTGGGCGGCGCCGAAGTAGCCTCCGTAGGCGCTGGAGAGCAATATGCCGGTGTGCAGGGCCGGGCCCCCGCCGGGGTTCGGTTCGCCGCCGGCCTTCTCCTGCCGGGCCCTGAGGGCGGCCGCCAGCCGGGGCTGGAGGACGACCAGGACCAGGGCGAGCCCGATGAGGATCGGCACGATGGTGTCGAAGGAGTCGGAGGGCAGCGTGAGGAGCAGGATGGCGCCCGCCAGGCCGCCGACCAGGCTGACGGCGCCGAGACGGAGCACCCGGGGGCCCTGTCCGCGGAGTTCCTTGCGGTAGCCGATGGCCCCGCTGATGGAGCCGGGGACCAGGCCGAGGGTGTTGGAGACGTTGGCGGTGACCGGGGGCAGGCCGGTGGCCAGCAGCACCGGGAACGTGATCAGCGTCCCGGAGCCGACGATGGTGTTGATGGTGCCGGCTCCGATGCCGGCAGCGAAGACCGCGAGCGATTCCCAGAGGGAGTCGTGGATGGACAAGGCCATCTCCTTCGGATCAGTGAGTCGCCTCCCCGCCGTGAGGGTCGAGGGGCCTCACTGATCATGCCGGACGGCCTGGCCGGTTCAGTCGATGGGGGGCTTCTCCCGACGGGCCGTCGGCTCGTCGGCCGGAGGTGCCTGTCGGGGCACCGAACCGCCGCCCATGGGGCCGAAGTTGCCCATGGCACCGGAGAGGCCCTTGAGGGCGTCGCCGATCTCGCTGGGCACGATCCAGAGCTTGTTGGCGTCACCCTCGGCGATCTTGGGGAGCATCTGGAGGTACTGGTAGGCGAGCAGCTTCTGGTCGGCGTCGCCGGCGTGGATGGACTCGAAGACGGTACGGATGGCCTGGGCCTCGCCCTCGGCGCGCAGGGCGGCCGCCTTGGCGTCACCCTCGGCGCGCAGGATCGAGGACTGCTTCTCGCCCTCGGCGCGCAGGATCTCGGACTGCCGGACACCCTCGGCCTGGAGGATGGCGGCGCGCTTGTCGCGGTCGGCGCGCATCTGCTTCTCCATCGAGTCCTGGATGGAGGTCGGCGGCTCGATGGCCTTGAGCTCGACGCGGTTGACGCGGATGCCCCACTTGCCGGTGGCCTCGTCGAGGACCCCGCGGAGGGCGGCGTTGATCTCCTCGCGGGAGGTGAGGGTCCGCTCCAGGTCCATTCCGCCGATGATGTTGCGGAGGGTGGTGACGGTGAGCTGCTCGATGGCCTGGATGTAGCTGGCCACCTCGTAGGTCGCGGCCCGGGCGTCGGTCACCTGGTAGTAGATGACGGTGTCGATGTTGACGACCAGGTTGTCCTGGGTGATGACCGGCTGCGGCGGGAACGGGACGACCTGCTCACGGAGGTCGATCCGGTTGCGGATCGAGTCGATGAACGGGACGACGATGTTGAGGCCCGCGTTGAGGGTGCGGGTGTAGCGCCCGAACCGTTCGACGATGGCGGCGCTGGCCTGCGGGATCACCTGGATCGTCTTGACCAGCGCGATGAAGACCAGCACCACCAGAATGATCAGGACGATGATGATCGGTTGCATGCGGTTCCCCGTGCCCTTCTGGCTGTCTGTCTGTGCGGAGTCGGGTTCGTCGACTCAGATGGCGTTCCGGCCGACCTGGCGGGCCGGTTCACAGGAGGTGGCGGCTCACCCGGCGGGCCGGCTCACATGACGACGGCGGTGGCGCCGTCGATCTCGACCACGTCGACCTGCTGGCCCACTTCGAAGCTGATGCCCGCGTCGAGGGTACGCGCGGACCAGATCTCGCCGGCGAGTTTGATCCGGCCGCCGCTGCCGTCCACGCGTTCGGTGACGACCGCGGATCTGCCCTTCAACGCCTCGATGCCGCTGCGGTGTTGGGGGCGCTGGTCGCGGTGCCGGTTGGCGATCGGCCGGACCACGGCGAGCAGCGCGACCGAGACCACCACGAAGACCAGGACTTGGGCGACGACACCGCCGCCGAGGGCCGCCGTGATCGCGGCCGCGACCGCTCCGGCGGCGAACATGCCGAATTCCGGCATCGCGGTCAGGACCAGGGGTATGCCCAGTCCGACCGCGCCGATGAGCCACCACACCCACGCGTCGATGTCCACGTGGTCATGGTAGGTGGGCCGGGCGCGGTCGGGACAGGGTACGGGCGAGGAGGTGCCCGGGAGCGTCCCTAGCGGAGCGGGAGGCCCTGGGCCGTCCAGCGGTCGCTCTCGTTGCGCTGGACCACCAGCGGCAGGCCGAAGCACAACGACAGGTTGCGGGAGGTGAGTTCGAGGTCGATGGGGCCGGCGGCGACCACCTTGCCCTGACGGATCATCAGGACGTGGGTGAATCCGGGAGCGATCTCCTCGACGTGGTGGGTGACCATCACCATGGAGGGGGCGAGCGGGTCGCGGGCCAGTCGGCCGAGGCGGCGGACCAGGTCCTCGCGGCCACCGAGGTCGAGTCCGGCGGCCGGCTCGTCGAGGAGCAGCAGCTCCGGGTCGGTCATCAGGGCGCGGGCGATCAGGGTGCGCTTGCGCTCGCCCTCGGAGAGGGTGCCGAACTTCCGGTCGAGGTAGGCGGTCATGCCGAGGCGGTCGAGGAAGGCGCGGGCGCGCTGCTCGTCGATCTCCTCGTACTCCTCATGCCAGCTGGCCGTCATGCCGTAGGCGGCGGTGAGGACGGTCTGCAGGACGGTCTGCCGCTTGGGGAGCTTGTCGGCCATCGCGATGCCGGCCATGCCGATCCGCGGGCGGAGCTCGAAGACGTCGACCCGGCCGAGGGTGGAACCGAGGATGGTGGCCTGGCCCTTGGTGGGGAAGAGGTAGCTGGAGGCGAGGTTGAGCAGGGTGGTCTTCCCGGCGCCGTTGGGGCCGAGGATCACCCAGCGCTCCCCCTCCTTGACCGACCAGGAGACCTGGTCCACCAGAGCCCGGCCCTCGCGGACCACGGATACGTCCACCAGATCCAGAACGTCGCTCATCAGCGGTTGTCTCCCCTTGCATGTCGGTCCGTAGTGCGCCGGTGGGCGCAGCCCCAGGGAAAACCTACGCCACTCGGCGGGTCCGTAAGGTGGGGGGATGCTGATCGAACCACGTTCAGGGCGGCTGGCCGCCTGGGGGAACGCGCTGCTGGCCGGTCTGGTGTCGCCCGACGAGGCGGTGTCCTCGGCGGTGGGCGAGGACCACGTGCACCGGGTGACGGGGTTGCCGGGAGAGACGGGGCCGGTGGGGCTGACGCTCGCGTTGGGGCGGCTGCGGGCACTGGGGGTCACGGGGTTGCGGGTGGCCCTGCCGGCCCCGGGGCATCCGCTGGGGCTGAGCGGTCCCGCGGAGTTCAACGCGCGGGCGCTGGAGGCGGCGGAGGCCGTGGTGTGCACGGGGGCGGCACTGGGTCTGGTGCCGGAGGTGACCGAGGCCGGGCCGGCCGGCGATCTGCACGTGTCGGTGCTCTGGCACTGCCTGCCGGTACGGGAGGCCCCGCCGGCCGACGTGCCGTCGCTCGGCGAGGCGGAGCGGGAACTGGCGGAGGCGCTGCGGGAGGCGACGGTGGTGCTGACCCGGCTGGACGTGGCCGGTTCGGGCCCGGCCTCCGAGGCCGTGGTCTCGGCGTACCGGGCCAGGGCCGAGGCCGGCCGGGAGGTGCTGGCCCCGGGATATCCGCCGCGGGCGGTGCGGGTGCTGGAGCTGGCGCAGCGGGTCGGGCTGCTGGTGGGCATGGCGTACGAGCACGGGCCCGGCGGGGCGGTCACGGCCGGCGAGATCGAGGCGCGCACGGTGGCGCTCCGGCCGGTGGAGCGGGTGGCCCGGCGGGCGCAGGTGGCGGCGTACAACGCGTACGTGGAGGAACGCGAACGCGAACGGGGCCACGGCCGCGGCTGAACCACGGCCGGGCGCGGCCCGGCGCGAAGACGGCCCGGGTGCGACCCGGGGCCGGGGCTTGGGCGCCGGGCCGGCTCGGGGTGGCCCCGCTTCCCGGGGGAGGTGGGGGGAGGCGGGGCCGCGGTGGGTCAGTTGTTGAGACCGGTGTTGCCGAAGGCTCCGTTGAGGAGGCCGATGACGTTCACGGTGTTGCCGACCGAGTTGACCGGGACGTGCACGGGGAGCTGGGCGAGGTTGCCGGCGGCGACGCCGGGCGAGCCGATGGCCTCGCCCTCGGCGTGGGATCCGCCGTGGGCCGCGGATACACCCGCCGCGGCGGCGACCAGGCCGCCGGCGATCGCGGTGACGGCAGCGGCCTTGTTGAGCTTCTTCACTTTCACAGCCTCCATGAGCGTTCGCCGCGGCAGGTCGCCGCGGCACGTCATGGAGAACGGGCGGCGCTCCCCGGGGATACGCCATGTGGGCTACATACACACGACGGTATGAATCTATGAATCTCAGTCCGGTGCGTGTCCGGTGCGCACCGCCCACAGGGCCGCCTGGGTGCGGTCGGCCAGGTCCAGCTTCATCAGGATGTTGGAGACGTGGGTCTTGACCGTCTTCTCGGAGAGGACCAGGGCGCGGGCGATCTCCCGGTTGGAGCGGCCGTCCGCGATCAGGGTGAGGACCTCGCCCTCGCGGTCGGTGAGGGTGGAGCCGCGGGTCGGGGCGGGCGGCTGGTCCTCGGGGGTGAGGAGGAGCAGCGCCAGCTCCGGCTGGAGCAGGACGTGGCCGGCGTGCACGGAGCGGATGGCGGCGGCGAGCGCCTCGGGGTCGATGTCCTTGTAGAGGTATCCGGCGGCGCCCGCGCGGAGTGCGGGGAGCACCGTGCGCTGTTCGGTGAAGCTGGTGACGATCAGGACCCGGGCCGGGTTGGCGAGCTCCCTGAGCCGTTTCAGGGCCTCGATCCCGTCCATGCCGGGCATCTTGACGTCCATCAGGATGACGTCGGGGCGGAGTTCCTCGGCGAGGGCGCAGCCGGTCCCGCCGTCGGCGGCCTCCCCGACGACCTCGATGTCCTCCTGGATCTCCAGGAAGGTGCGCAGGCCGCGGCGGACCACCTGGTGGTCGTCGACGAGCAGGACCTGGATGCGGGGGTCGGCCAGGGGGTCGGCCAGCGGGTCAGCCACCGGGGATCTCCATCTCGATCGTGGTGCCCTCGCCGGGCACCGATTGAACGGTGAGGCGGCCGCCGGCGCCGCTCGCCCGGTCCCGCATGGAGACCAGGCCGAGGTGGCGGCCGGCCCGCCGGACCGTTCTGGGGTCGAAGCCGGAGCCGTCGTCGCCGACCCGGAGGGTGACCCCCTGGGGGTCCCGGGTGAGGGTGACGGTGACCCGTTCGGCGCCGGAGTGCCGCAGGGCGTTGTGCAGGGCCTCCTGGGCGACCCGCAGCAGGGCCTCCTCGTGGGCGGCCGGGAGGGCCTTCACCCCTTCGCTGGTGAAGGTGACGGTGGCGGTGTGGGCCCGGTCCAGGACCTGGACCTGGGTGCGGAGGGTGGCGACCAGGCCGTCCTCGTCGAGGGCGGCCGGGCGGAGCTCGACCACGGCGGCGCGCAGTTCGTCGGCGGCCTCGGCGGCCAGCAGGGCGACCTGGTGGAGTTCCTGTTTGGCGCGGGCCGGGTCCCGGTCGACGAGGGCGGTGGCGGCCTGGGCGGTGAGGCGCAGCGAGAACAGTTTCTGGGCCACCGCGTCGTGGAGTTCGTGGGCCAGCCGGGAGCGTTCCTCGGCGATGGTCAGTTCGCGGCTGCGTTCGTGGAGCCGGGCGTTGGTGAGGGCGATCGCGGCGTGCTGGGCGAGGAGGCCGAGGAGGTCCTCGTCGGCCTCGGTGAACCCGCAGCCGCCGCCGGGGCGCGGGCAGCGCTTGTTGGCGAGGAAGAGGGCGCCGAGGACCTCCTCGCCGTCGCGGATGGGCAGGCCGAGGAAGTCGGAGAGCTCGGGGTGCGCGGCGGGCCAGCCGCCGAAGCGGGGGTCCTGGCGGAGGTCGGCGAGCCGTTCGGGGGCCGAGGAGTGGAGCATCGCGGCGAGGATGCCGTGCTGGCGGGGCAGCGGGCCGATGCGGCGCCACTGCTCGTCGCTGATGCCGTCGACCACGAACTGGGCGAAGCCTCCGTGGTCGTCGGGGACGCCGAGGGCGGCGTATTCGGCGTCGAGGAGGGTGCGGGCCGAGACGACGATCGTCTTGAGGACGTCGTGGACCTCCAGCTGCCGGTTCATGGCGAGCAGCGCGGTGCTCACCGCGGCCAGGCCCGTGCGTTCCGGTCCGTTGTGCATGGGATCACCGTACCCGGGGCTCTGACCTGCGGGATCGGCCATCGGACCGAGGCCGGGGACCTAGGGCGGGGGCCCGGGGCGAGGTGGGGTCGGCCTACTTCCAAGGGAGGGGTGCGGGTGGGGCCGGCGGCCGAGGCGGGGCGGGGGCCCGGGTTCCTAGCTTGAAGGTGTTCGCAGGACGGCCGGGGACTCCGGTGCGTGAGGAACGGGTGAGGAAGGGGTGCGGTCATGGCCGTGGCATTGGTGACGGGGGCTTCGCGGGGGTTGGGCCGGGCGCTGGCCGGGGAGCTGGCGGGGCGCGGCTGGGACCTGGTGCTGGGGGCGCGGAGCGCGGGGCCGCTGGCGGAGCTGGCGGCGGAGCTCGGCGGGGGCGGGGTGCGGGTGGTGCCGGTGGTGGGGGACGTGGCCGATGCCGGGCACCGGGCGGAGCTGGTGGCGGCGGCGGTCGGGCTGGGGGGTCTGGAGCTGCTGGTGAACAACGCGGCGGTGCTGCCGGCCGAGCCGCTGGTGTCGCTGGCGGAGCAGCCGCTGGAGGCGTTCCGGGCGGCGCTGGAGACCAATGTGGTGGCGCCGCTGGGGCTGGTGCAGGAGGCGGCGGGGCTGCTGCGGGCCTCGGGGCGGGGTGCGGTGCTCAATCTGAGTTCGGACGCGGCGGTGGTGCCGTACCGGACGTGGGGGGCGTACGGGGGCACGAAGGCGGCGGTGGACCTGCTGTCGGCGGTGCTGGCGGTGGAGGAGCCCGGGCTGCGGGTGTGGTGGGCGGATCCGGGGTCGATGGCGACGCGGATGATGGCGGCGGCCGATCCGGCGGAGGACACGGCCTCGCTGCCGGGGCCAGGGGAGGTGGCTCCGGTGCTGCTGCGGCTGGTGGTGGAGCGGCTGCCGAGCGGTCGGTACACGGCGGAGGGTCTGGCCCTGGAGGGTGTGCGATGAGCGGCTCATCGGGGCGGGGTTGGACGCCGGGCACGGCACAGAGCATTACGTCCCCCTATATAACGGACATTCCTCCGGGGCTTTCGGCTCGGGTTCCGGCCGAGCAGCGGGGGCCGGGACTGGGACGCGACGCGGTGCGGCTGCTGGTGTCCCGGGGGACGGAGGTGTCCCTGCACGGGTTCCGGGAGCTGCCGGAGCTGCTGCGGGCCGGGGACGTCCTGGTGGTGAACACCTCGGCGACCCTGCCGGCGGCGGTGGACGCCCGGCTGGGGGCGGACCGGGAGGCGGTGGTGGTGCACCTCTCCACCCGGGGGGACGACGGGCGCTGGGCGGTGGAGCTGCGCGAGCGGGACGGGCGGGGGACGACCCGGCCGCGCGGCGGCGGTCCGGCGGGGACGGTGGCGGAGCTGCCGGGCGGGCTGGGCCTGGTCTGGGAGGAGCCCCTGTCGGCCGGGTCGGACCGGTTGTGGTGGGCGCGGCCGACCGGGCGCGCGGGCGCCCAGGCGGACGGCGCCGTGGTGTACGGGGTGATGCGGGAGCACGGGCGGCCCATCCGGTACGCGTACACGGAGCGGGACCAGCCGCTGGCCGCGTACCAGACGGTGTTCGCGCGGCCGGGGCCGGACGGGGCGGGTTCGGCGGAGATGCCGAGCGCGGCCCGGCCCTTCACCGGGGAGCTGGTGGCGCGGCTGGTGAGCCGGGGGGTCCAGGTGGTTCCGCTGACCCTGCACACCGGGGTGGCCTCGGCCGAGGCGCACGAGCCGCCGTATCCGGAGCGGTTCGAGGTGCCGGAGGCTACGGCCCGGCTGGTGAACGCGGCCCGGGCCGGGGGCGGGCGGGTGATCGGGGTGGGGACCACCGCGGTCCGGGCCCTGGAGTCGGCGGCCGACGGGCGCGGGGTGGTCCGGCCGGCCGCCGGGTGGACGGATCTGGTGGTGACCCCGCGGCGCGGGGTGCGGGCGGTGGACGGGCTGCTGACCGGGCTGCACGAGCCGGCGGCCTCGCACCTGCTGATGCTGGAGGCGGTGGCCGGGCGGGAGGCCGTACGCCGCGGGTATGCCGAGGCGGCGGCCCGTCTCTGCCTTTGGCACGAGTTCGGGGACGTCCATCTGCTACTCAAGGAGGAGACGGCTCACTGATTGCGTTGCCATCGCAACAGATGGTGAGCGGGAGCGGGGTCCGGTGTGAGCCCGGGCATAGGACGCACATCACTTACGAAGTCGCGTAGTGGAGAAGTAAAGGCGCCGTCAGGGCTGCTGGGAGCGGCTCTGACGGCGAAATCAGGGGCCCGACGCGGCGCCCTGATCCACTATCCGGCTTCGTACGTCACACCTTTGCCACGGGATTTTGCCGCCGCTAAGAATGGCCTCCGTCGCACGGCGCCGCTGGATCCCCGGGATCCCGGCGGCGTTTTCCTGCGGCCCCCGCTCTTCGTAAAGGTGACCTCCATGTCTGCTCCCAGCTCTGCCGGTCATAGCCGTCTGACCAAGACCCACAAGATGTCGATCGCCGGTGTCGCCACCCTCGGTGCCGCCGCCCTCGCCTTCTCCCTGGTGCCCGGCGGTTCCGCCGAGGCCCAGCCGGTCAGCGCGGCCCCGGTCTCCCTGGAGCGGATCGTCTCCGTCGCCCACACCACCCAGGTCGCCGACCAGGTCGCCGCGCAGCAGATCGTCGCCGGCCAGCAGGCCGTGGTCGAGGCCAAGGCGGTGGCCGCCGCCAAGGCGAAGGCCAAGGCCGCCAAGGCCAAGGCGGACGCCGACGCCAAGGCCAAGGCCGAGGCCGCCGCGAAGAAGGCCCGCGCGCAGAAGGCCGCGGCCAGCCGCTCCGCCGCCCGCACCCCGGTCTTCGCCAACAACCTGGACGGCTGGATCAAGGAAGCTCTCTTCATCATGAAGAAGGAGGGCATTCCGGGCAGCTACGCCGGTATCCACCGCAATGTGATGCGCGAGTCCAGCGGCAACCCGCTCGCGATCAACAACTGGGACATCAACGCCCGGAACGGCATCCCCAGCAAGGGCCTGCTCCAGGTGATCTACCCGACCTTCAAGGCCTACCACGTGCCCGGCACCAAGTTCGACCAGTACGACCCGGTCGCCAACATCGTCGCCGCCTGCAACTACGCGGCCGACCGCTACGGCTCGATGGACAACGTCAACAGCGCCTACTGAGCCTGTTGCCACCGCTCCCCCATGCGCCGCGGGGCGGCACCCGGATTCCGGGTGCCGCCCCGCGGCGTTCTGGCGTGTGCGCGACCGGTCCCGCCGGCCGCCCGCCTCACTTGCGCATGACCTCGGGCTCGTGGCGGCGCAGCAGGCGCGCCACCGCGAAGCCGCAGGCGATGCCGAGCAGCAGCAGGACGGTGATGTCCAACGTCCACTGGCCGACCGTGGCCTCCCAGAGCGGGTCCAGGTTGGTGGGGTCGTCGCGGTCCCACGGCGGCATCAGGTGACCGAGGTCCAGGGTGGTGCCGGCGGCGGCGATCGCCCAGCGGGACGGCATCAGCCAGGCGAACTGCTCCAGGCCCGGGGAGTCGTACACCTGGAACAGGATGCCGGTGAACACGACCTGGACGATCGCGAACATCACCAGCAGCGGCATGGTCTTCTCGGCGGTCTTCACCAGCGAGGAGATCACCAGCCCGAACATCATCGAGGTGAAGCCGAGGGCGATCACCGAGAGGCAGAGCTCCACGGCCGGGGGCATCAGCAGCCCCTCCTCGGGCAGCGCCCGGGGGGCGAAGCCGATCCCGCAGATGATCACGCCCTGGAGGGCGGTGATCAGGCCGAGGACGATCACCTTCGACATCAGGTACGCCGAGCGGGACAGGCCGGTGGCGCGCTCCCGCTCGTAGATGACCCGTTCCTTGATCAGTTCGCGGACCGAGTTGGCGGCGCCGGAGAAGCACATGCCGACCGCGAGGATCAGCATGATCGTTCCGGCGTCCCCGTTGTAGATCGCCTTGCCGGTGGGCTTGCCCAGGCCGAAGTCGGCGGGGATGACCACCGAGACCACGCCGAGGACGGCGGGCAGGATCAGCATCAGCCCCATGAAGCCCTTGTCCGAGGCGATCACCGAGACATAGCGGCGCATCAGGGTGAACAGCTGCGAGCCCCAGCCCTGCGGCTTGGGCGGGCGCATCTGCTGGGCGGGCGGCATGCTGACCGACTGCGGGGCGACCGCGTCGATGTCGGCGGCGTACAGCTGGTAGTGCTGCGAGCCCTTCCAGCGGCCGGCCCAGTCGTAGTCGCGGTAGTTCTCGAAGGCCGAGAACACGTCCGCCCAGGTCTGGTAGCCGAAGAAGTTCAGCGCCTCGTCCGGCGGACCGAAGTACGCGACGGAGCCGCCCGGGGCCATCACCAGCAGCTTGTCGCAGATGGCGAGCTCGGCCACCGAGTGGGTGACCACCAGCACGGTGCGGCCGTCGTCGGCCAGGCCGCGCAGCAGCTGCATCACGTCGCGGTCCATGCCCGGGTCCAGGCCGGAGGTCGGCTCGTCCAGGAAGATCAGCGAGGGCTTGGTGAGCAGCTCCAGGGCCACGGACACGCGCTTGCGCTGACCACCCGAGAGCGAGGTGATCTTCTTGTCCTTGTGGATGTCGAGCTTGAGCTCGCGCAGCACCTCGTCGATGCGGGCGGCGCGCTCGGACTCGGCGGTGTCGCCGGGGAAGCGGAGCTTGGCCGCGTACTTCAGCGCGGTGCGGACCGTGAGCTCCTTGTGCAGGATGTCGTCCTGCGGGACCAGCCCGATGCGCTGGCGGAGCTCGGCGAACTGCTTGTACAGGTTGCGGTTGTCGTAGAGCACGTCGCCCTGGTTGGCGGGCCGGTAGCCGGTGAGCGCCTTGAGCAGGGTGGACTTGCCGGACCCGGACGGGCCGATGACCGCGATCAGCGACTTCTCCGGGACGCCGAAGGAGACGTCCTTGAGGATCTGCTTGCCGCCGTCCACGGTGACCGTGAGGTGGCGGGCCGAGAAGGAGACCTCGCCGGTGTCGACGAACTCCTCCAGCCGGTCCCCCACGATCCGGAAGGTGGAGTGGCCGACGCCCACGATGTCCTGCGGGCCGAGCAGCGCGGTGCCGGACTTGGCGAGCGGCTGGCCGTTGACGTACGTGCCGTTGTGGCTGCCGAGATCGTGGATCTCGAAGCGGCCGCCCGGCATGGACCGGAACTCGGCGTGGTGGCGCGAGACCTGGAGGTCGGAGACCACCAGCTCGTTGTCGAGCGCACGGCCGATCCGCATCACATGGCCGAGGGCCAGCTGGTGGAAGGTGGTCGGGCTGCGGTCGGCGTAGCCGGGGGTGCCGGCGGCCTGGCCCTGGGCGGGACGGGCCCCGCCCTGCTGCTGCGGGAAGTGCCCCTGCTGCTGCGGCTGCTGGTGCTGCGGCTGCTGGTGTTGGTGCTGCTGTTGCTGGTGCTGCGGCTGCTGGTGTTGCTGTTGCTGGTGCGCGGCGTAGGCCTGTTGCTCCGGGGACCAGGCCCCGCCCTGCTGCTGGCCGGCCGGCGCGGCGGCCGCGGCGGCCGGAGCGGCGGCGGTGGGATTCAGCCGCGGACCGTCCTGGGCGTTGCCCAGGTGCACCGGGGTGCCGGGGGCCAGTTCGGCCTGCTGGACCCGGGCCCCCCGGACGTACGTGCCGTTGGTGCTGCCGTGGTCCTCGATCACCCAGCCCCGGCCGTTCCAGCTGAGGGTGGCGTGCCGCCACGAGACCCGGGCGTCGTCGATCACCATGTCGCCCTGGGGGTCGCGCCCCAGCGTGTACGACCTGGACGGATCGAGCGTCCAGGTCCTTCCGTTCAATTCCAGTACGAGTTCCGGCACTCCAGCCCCACTTGTTGTCCCCCGAGGATCCCCCTGACGTCAGGGAGTCTAGGGATGGCGAACATCCGGGGGAACTATTCCAGGCTCGCGGCCACAAGGGGAATCCAGGCCGTCCCACCGGTTCTCCCACCGGTTCCGAAAGGCTCCCGGACGGTGTGATTCAGGACTTCTCGCCCCCGTTCGACCGGTGAGACGGTGCGCCCGGACCGGGGGCCGGGAGGATACGGTGTGGCCACCATGAGTGCTTCGCAGACCTCCGACGTCCCCACCCTCCTCGTCAAGATCTACGGCAAGGACCGACCCGGGATCACCGCCGGGCTGTTCGACACCCTCGCCGCCTACTCCGTCGACGTGGTCGACATCGAGCAGGTGGTCACCCGGGGCCGCATCGTCCTGTGCGCCCTGGTCACCAAGCCCACCGCCGGGAGCGAGGGCGACCTCCGGGCCACGGTGCACAGCTGGGCCGAGTCCATGAAGCTCCAGGCCGAGATCATCTCCGGTACCGGTGACAACCGTCCGCGCGGCAGCGGGCGTTCCCATGTGACCGTGCTCGGGCATCCGCTGACCGCCGAGTCCACCGCGGTGATCGCGGCCCGGATCACCGGCACCGGCGGCAACATCGACCGCATCTTCCGGCTCGCCAAGTATCCGGTGACGGCCGTGGAGTTCGCCGTCTCCGGTGTGGAGACCGAGCCGCTGCGGACGGCCCTGGCCACCGCGGCCGCCGAGATCGGCGTGGACGTGGCCGTGGTCTCCTCCGGGCTGCACCGGCGGGCCCAGCGGCTGGTGGTGATGGACGTGGACTCGACCCTGATCCAGGACGAGGTCATCGAGCTGTTCGCCGCGCACGCCGGCTGCGAGGAGCAGGTGGCCGAGGTGACCGCCCGGGCGATGCGCGGGGAGCTCGACTTCGAGCAGTCCCTGCATGCCCGGGTGGAGCTGCTGGCCGGGCTGGACGCCTCGGTGGTCGACAAGGTACGGGCCGAGGTGCGGCTGACCCCGGGGGCCCGGACCCTGATCCGGACCCTGAAGCGGCTCGGCTACCAGGTCGGCGTGGTCTCCGGCGGGTTCACCCAGGTCACCGACGACCTCCAGGAGCGGCTGGGGCTGGACTTCGCCTCGGCGAACACCCTGGAGATCGTCGACGGCAAGCTGACCGGCCGGGTCACCGGCGAGATCGTGGACCGGGCCGGGAAGGCCCGGCTGCTGCGCCGGTTCGCCTCCGAGGCCGGGGTGCCGCTGGCCCAGACGGTGGCCATCGGGGACGGCGCCAACGACCTGGACATGCTGAACGCGGCCGGGCTCGGGGTGGCGTTCAACGCCAAGCCGGTGGTGCGGGAGGCCGCGCACACGGCGGTGAACGTGCCGTTCCTGGACGCGGTGCTGTACCTGCTGGGGATCACCCGGGAAGAGGTCGAGGCCGCCGACCTCGGCTGAGGCAGCGGCCGTACCGGTGCCCGTGGGGCTCAGTGCTCCTTGGGGGTCCAGAAGTCCAGCAGGGTGCCGACACCGTGCTCCACCGACTTCCAGGTGCCGGTGAAGGAGACCACGGCCAGCGCCGAGGTCGGGAAGCCGGTCCGGCCCATCCGCCGGAGGGTGTCCCCCTCGGCCCGGCCCGACAGGGCGTCGGCCAGGGCGTGCATCCCCGGGTTGTGGCCGATCACCAGGAGGTCGGCCACCTCCTCGGGGGTCTCGTTCAGCAGGGCGATGAGCTCGCCCAGCGAGGCCTCGTAGAGCCGCTCCTCGTAGACCGTCCTGGGCCGGTGCCCCAGTTCCTGGACGGCGAGCTTCCAGGTCTCCCGGGTCCGGGCGGCGGTGGAGCAGAGGGCCAGGTCGAAGGCGATGCCGGTCTCGGCCAGCTTCAGTCCGACGGCCGGGGCGTCCTTGCGGCCGCGTTCGGCCAGCGGGCGCTCGTGGTCCGAGACCTGGGGCCAGTCGGCCTTGGCGTGCCGGAGGAGGACGATCCTGCGGGGTGTATCGGCGCTCATGAGTCCCAGCTTCGCATGAAACCGGCCATGGAGCGCAGGGTGTTGGGGCAGCTCACCCCGGGGCCGCACCCGGGCCGCGTCGGGGCGGTACGGGGCCCGTGCCGGGCCGGCGGTCAGCCGAGGGAGTGCAGGACCCGCTCGACGAGATGGCCGAGGGCGGAGCCGTCGGTGCCGGCCGGGGCCTCGGCGGGCACCGCCACCAGGAGCAGCGCGAAGAGGCAGCCGAAGGCGAGCGCCGGCAGGGCCAGCGCCCACCAGGTCAGCCGGGCGTGGGCGCCGTGTCCGCGGATGGCGCGGGGCTGGGTGGGTACCGGCATCGCCGTCTCCTGGGGGTTCCGCTGGGGCCGTACGCGCACGGCGCGTCTTCCCTCGTCACGCTACGGATCCGCGCGGCGGGTTCCCATCGGGGGCGCACCCCATTCGACCCTGAGCCCGACCCCCTAGGGGTGGTGGGGTTATCCCCACCCCGGGGCCGGCCGGGCCGGGGTCAGGGGGAGGCGAAGGTCGCGATGATGGCGATGATCACGGTCACGCCGAGCATCGCGCCGAGCACGAGGCCCAGCTTCTTGCGGCCGTTCTGGGGGTTCGGTTCGAGGACGGGCATGCGGTCAGTCTCGCACGCCGCACTCGTCCTCGATCGTGCGGTCCCGTCCGGCGAGCACGCCCAGCGCGATCTGCGGCACCAGCAGTCCGGCCATCAGGGCCAGCGGGAGGTCCCAGCCGCCGCTGTGCTGGTAGAGGGTGCCGATCAGCAGCGGGCCCGGGATGGAGATCAGATAGCCGGTGGACTGGGCGAAGGCGGAGAGCTTGACGACTCCGGCCGGGGACTTGGCGCGCAGTCCGATCATGGTGATGACCAGCGGGAACGCACAGTTGGAGACGCCCAGCAGCAGGGCCCAGGCCCAGGCTCCGGCGGCCGGGGCGAAGTAGAGCCCCAGGTATCCGGCGAGCCCGAAGAGGCCGAGGGTGACGGCGATCGGGCCCTGGTGGCGCATCCGGCCGGCCAGGCCCGGGATCACGAAGGCCAGCGGGACGCCCATCACCATGGTGACGGCGAGCAGCAGGCCGGCGGTGCCGGCCGAGACCCCGGCGTCGCGGAAGATCTGCGGGAGCCAGCCCATGGTGATGTAGGCGCCGGTGGCCTGGAGACCGAAGTAGCAGGCCAGGGCCCAGGCGGTGCGGCTGCGGACCACGTTGGGGCCGGCCGGTTCGGTGCGCGCCTCGGAACTGCGGGCGGCGGCGCGGTCCCGACGGACCTGGCGGGCGATCGGCAGCCAGGGCAGTACGGCGATGACCGCGAGGGCGGCCCAGACCAGCAGGCCGGTGCGCCAACTGCCGCCGAGGGCCTCGGTCATGGGGACGGTGGCGGCGGCCGCGAGGGAGGTGCCGGCGGCCAGGGCCATGGAGTAGAGGCCGGTCATGGTGCCGACCCGGTCCGGGAACCAGCGCTTGACGATCACCGGCAGCAGCACGTTGGTGAGGGCGATGCCGGCGAGGGTGAGGCCGCTGGCGGCCAGGAAGCCGACCGCGTTGTGGGTGAACGGGCGGATCAGCAGTCCGGCGGCCACCATGCCCATGCCCGCGCAGACCACGGCCGCCGGGCCGAAGCGGCGGGAGAGCCGGGGGGCGGTGACCCCGAAGACGGCGAAGCAGAGGGCCGGTACCGAGGTGATCAGTCCGGCGACGGTGCCGCTCATCCCGAGGCCGGTGCGGACCTCCTCGAAGAGGGCGCCGAGGCTGGTGATGGCGGGCCGCAGGTTGAGGGCGGCCAGCACGATGCCGACGACGAGCACCGGGCCGAGCCAGCCGGGCGGGGCGGCCTCGCCCGGTTCCGCGCGCTGCTGCCGGAGCGGGGCGGGCCGGTTCAGGGTCTGTATCTCTTCGTCCTGCATCACACCATCATAGAATCATGGGATGATTGCTCCATGCCACTGACCTCACCCAGGCGCTCCGCGCTCGTCGACCAGGTGATCACCCAGATCCGGAACCAGATCACCTCGGGGGAATGGCCGGTCGGCTCAAGGATCCCGACCGAACCGGAGCTGGTGGACCTGCTGGGCGTGGCCCGCAACACGGTCCGCGAGGCGGTCCGGGCGCTGGCCCACAACGGCCTGCTGGACATCCGGCAGGGCTCGGGCACCTACGTACTGGCGACCAGCGAGCTGGCCGGGGTGATGCACCGGCGGTTCGCCGGGGCGGATCCCCGGCACATCGCCGAGCTGCGCTCCACCCTGGAGGCCTCGGCCGCCCGGCTGGCGGCGGAGCGGCGCACCGGGCGGGACCTGGCCCAGCTGGACGCCCTGCTGGCACGGCGCGAGCGGGCCTGGGAGTCCGGGGACGCGGAGGTGTTCGTCGCGGCCGACGTGGCCCTGCACATGGCGGTGGTCACCGCCTCGCACAACGAGGTGCTGATCGAGCTGTACGCCGACCTCGGCGATCTGATCCGGGACTGGCTGCGGGCGGACGTGGGCACCGAGCTCACCCCGGAGTCCCATCTGGACCACGCCCGGCTGATCGAGGCGATCCGGCGGGGCGACGCCGACACCGCCGGGTCGGAGGCGGCCGGGTACCCGTTCGTCTGCCTCCGCGGGGCCTGAGCGGTCCTCCGCGGGGCCTGAGCGGTCCGCCGCGCCACCCGGCGGGGTGCGCGGCCGGTCAGCCCCGGTGGTGGCTGGTCCAGGCGGCCCGGACCTCCTTCCAGCAGCGGGCGGTCAGCCGCACCCGGCCGGCCGGTTCCACGGCCACCGCGGCCCCGTCCCCGTCCACGTCCCACCAGCGGTCGCACTCCAGGTGCAGCCGCACCCGGTCGGTGACCGGGTAGGGGTTGTGGCAGGTGGCGGTGACGGTGGAGCCCTCGATCCGGGTCCGGCAGTCCGCTCCGAAGGGCTCCGCGGCCGGCGGGGCGGCCGCGGGGGCGGGCCGCGCTCCGGTGCCGGGCGCCGAGCGTGCTCCGGTGGGGTGTGCGGCCGCGCCGGGGATCAGCAGTCCGCTCAGGACGACCGAGGTGACCAGCAGCGATACCGCTCCGCTCCGCCTGGCGCGCAACCGGTGCCTCCTCCCCGCCATGGGCCGGGAAGATCCCGGCCCGGTCAGTTTGCAGGCATCTGCCCCTTTTCTCGACTCGGAAGATCCGGCCGGTCGCACCCGGCGGCGGACAGCACGAGGGCCGCGCCCCCGCAAGGGGAGCGCGGCCCTCGGCCGTGCGCGGGAGGCCGCGAGGGGTCAGGCACCCATCGCGTGCAGACCGCCGTCCACGTGGACGATCTCGCCGGTGGTCTGCGGGAACCAGTCCGACAGCAGGGCGACGACGCCCTTGCCGGCCGGCTCCGGGTCGCTCATGTCCCAGGCCATCGGGGAGCGGCCGTTCCAGACGTCGGCGAGCTCGGAGAAGCCGGGGATGGACTTGGCGGCCATCGAGCCGATCGGGCCGGCCGAGACCAGGTTGCAGCGGATGCCCTCCTTGCCCAGGTCACGGGCGAGGTAGCGGCTGGTGGCCTCCAGGGCCGCCTTGGCCGGGCCCATCCAGTCGTACTGCGGCCAGGCGTACTGCGCGTCGAAGGTGAGGCCGACCACGGCCGCACCCTCCGCCGGGAACAGCGGCTTGCAGGCCATGGTCAGCGACTTCAGGGAGAACGCCGAGACGTGCATGGCCGTGGCCACCGACTCGAAGGGGGTGTTCAGGAAGTTGCCGCCGAGGGCGTCCTGCGGGGCGAAGCCGATGGAGTGGACGACTCCGTCCAGACCGCCGAGCTCCTCCCGGACCAGGCCCTCCAGCCGGTCCAGGTGCTCCTGGTTGGTGACGTCGAGCTCGATCACCTTGACCGGCTTGGGCAGCTTCTTGGCGATGCGCTCGGTCAGCGTGGGCCGCGGGAAGGCGGTGAGGATGACCTCGGCGCCCTGTTCCTGCGCCAGCTTCGCGGTGTGGAAGGCGATGGAGGACTCCATCAGCACACCGGTGATGAGGATCCGCTTGCCTTCGAGGATTCCGCTCATGTGATCAGTGACCCATGCCCAATCCGCCGTCAACGGGAATGACGGCTCCTGTGATGTACGAGGCCTCGTCCGACGCGAGGAAGCGGACCGCAGAGGCGATCTCCTCCGGCCGCGCGTAGCGGCCGAGCGGGACCTGGGAGACGATGCCGGCGCGCTGCTCGTCGGTGAGCACCGCCGTCATGTCGGTGTCCACGAAACCGGGCGCCACGACGTTGAAGGTGATGTTGCGGGAGCCCAGCTCCCGGGCGAGGGAGCGGGCGAACCCGACCAGCCCGGCCTTGGAGGCGGCGTAGTTCGCCTGGCCCGCGGAGCCGAGCAGGCCGACCACGGAGGAGATCAGGACCACGCGGCCCTTCTTGGCCCGCAGCATGCCGCGGTTGGCGCGCTTGACGACCCGGAAGGTGCCGGTGAGGTTGGTGTCCAGGACGGTGGTGAAGTCGTCCTCGGACATGCGCATCAGCAGCTGGTCCTTGGTGATGCCGGCGTTGGCCACCAGCACCTCGACCGCGCCGTGCTTCTCCTCGATCTCCTTGTAGGCCTGCTCCACCTGCTCGGAGTCGGTGATGTCGCAGCGGACCGCCAGCACACCCAGCTCCGCGAGCTCGGCCGGCGGCTCGCCCGAACGGTACGTGATCGCGACCTTGTCGCCGGTGTCGGCGAAGGCGCGGGCGATGGCGAGGCCGATGCCCCGGTTTCCTCCGGTGACGAGAACCGAGCGGCTCAACGGATCACCCTTTCGCTAGCGGTCTGTATATACCGCAAAACCTATCGGTACCCGGACCCGTACGGGGAATCGGGCCCCGACAGGGCCACGGGACCCGCGCTGTCGAATCCCTACAGAAAGAGGTGTGCACTTCGGCTCCGGGCGCGACATGATCGGAGCGACCGGTCACGACCACGGGAGGACTTCCGTGCCCCATTCCATCGACGCGGCCTTCACCGCGCTGCCGCTGCGGGCGCTCGCCGACGCGGCGCTCGCCCGGGCCCGCGCGCTCGGCGCCGAGCACGCCGACTTCCGGCTGGAGCGGATCCGCAGCGCCTCCTGGCGCCTGCGGGACGCCCGGCCCTCGGGCGGCTCCGACACCACCGACCTCGGCTATGCGGTCCGGGTGGTGCACGGGGGCAGCTGGGGGTTCGCCTCCGGTGTGGACCTCACCATGGACGGGGCCGCCAAGGTGGCCTCCCAGGCGGTGGCCATGGCGAAGCTGTCCGCCCAGGTGATCAAGGCGGCGGGTTCCGACGAGCGGGTGGAGCTGGCCGCCGAGCCGGTGCACGCCGACCGCACCTGGATCTCGGCGTACGAGCTGGACCCGTTCCAGGTGCCGGACGCCGAGAAGGCGGCCCTGCTCGCCGACTGGAGCTCCCGGCTGCTGCGGGCAGACGGGGTGGCCCATGTGGACGCCTCGCTGCTCGCGGTGCACGAGAACAAGTTCTACGCCGACACGGCGGGCACCGTCACCACCCAGCAGCGGGTGCGGGTGCACCCGCAGCTCACCGCGGTGGCCGTGGACGGCCAGACCGGCGAGTTCGACTCGATGCGGACGATCGCCCCGCCGGCCGGCCGCGGCTGGGAGTACCTGACCGGCACCGGCTGGGACTGGGACGGCGAGCTGGAGCGGATCCCCGGGCTGCTGGCCGAGAAGATGCGGGCGCCGGCCGTCGAGGCCGGCCGCTACGACCTGGTCGTGGACCCCTCCAACCTGTGGCTCACCATCCACGAGTCCATCGGCCACGCCACCGAGCTGGACCGGGCGCTGGGCTACGAGGCGGCGTACGCGGGCACCTCGTTCGCCACCTTCGACCAGCTGGGCAAGCTGCGCTACGGCTCCTCGGTCATGAACGTGACCGGCGACCGGACCGCCGAGCACGGTCTGGCCACCATCGGCTACGACGACGAGGGCGTGCAGGCGCAGAGCTGGGACCTGGTCAAGGACGGCACCCTGGTCGGCTACCAGACGGACCGGCGGATCGCGAAGCTGACGGGGCTGGGCCGCTCCAACGGCTGCGCGTACGCGGACTCCCCCGGCCATGTGCCGGTGCAGCGGATGGCGAACGTCTCGCTGGCCCCGGACCCGGGCGGGCTGTCCACCGAGGACCTGATCGGCGGGGTGGAGCGCGGGATCTACGTGGTCGGGGACCGCTCCTGGTCCATCGACATGCAGCGCTACAACTTCCAGTTCACCGGGCAGCGGTTCTACCGCATCGAGAACGGCCGGCTGGCCGGCCAGCTGCGCGATGTCGCGTACCAGGCCACCACCACCGACTTCTGGGGGTCGATGGAGGCCGTGGGCGGCCCGCAGACCTATGTCCTGGGCGGTGCCTTCAACTGCGGCAAGGCCCAGCCGGGCCAGGTCGCGGCGGTCTCGCACGGCTGCCCGTCCGCGCTGTTCCGCGGCGTCAACATCTTGAACACCACGCAGGAGGCCGGTCGCTGATGTCGACTCTTCGCAGCAAGCCGCACGAGATCGTCGAACGGGCCCTGGAGCTGTCCACGGCCGATGGCTGCGTGGTCATCGCCGACGAGGAGTCCAGCGCCAACCTCCGCTGGGCCGGCAACGCGCTCACCACCAACGGGGTCACCCGCGGCCGCACCCTCACCGTCATCGCGACCGTGGACGGCAAGGAGGGCACCGCCTCCGGGGTGGTCTCCCGGGCCGCCGTGACCGCCGAGGACCTGGAGCCGCTGGTGCGGGCCGCCGAGGCGGCCGCCCGCGGGGCCGGCCCGGCCGAGGACGCCCAGCCGCTGGTGACCGGGACCCCGGTCTCCCCCGGGTTCACCGAGGCTCCCGCCGAGACCTCCTCGGCGGTGTTCGCCGCGTTCGCCCCGGCGCTGGGCGAGGCCTTCGCGGCCGCCCGGGCCGGCGGCCGGGAGCTGTACGGCTTCGCCAACCACGAGCTGGTGTCCAGCTACATCGGCACCTCCACCGGGCTGCGGCTGCGGCACGACCAGCCCAACGGCACCCTGGAGCTCAACGCCAAGTCCCCGGACATGCAGCGCTCCGCCTGGGCCGGCCGCTCCACCCGCGACTTCGCCGATGTGGACCCGCGGGCCATGGACGCCGAGCTGGCGGTCCGCCTCGGCTGGGCCGAGCGGCGGATCGAACTGCCCGCCGGACGGTACGAGACCCTGCTGCCGCCGACCGCGGTGGCCGACCTGCTGATCTACCAGATGTGGTCGGCGGCCGCCCGGGACGCGGTGGAGGGCCGGACGGTGTTCTCCAAGCCGGGCGGCGGCACCCGGCTGGGCGAGAAGCTGTCCGGGCTCCCGCTGAACCTGCGCAGCGACCCGGCGGCGCCGGGCCTGGAGTCGGCCCCGTTCGTGATCGCGCACAGCTCCGGGGACGACGCCTCGGTCTTCGACAACGGGCTGCCGGTCCCGGCCACCGACTGGATCCGCGACGGGGAGCTGGCCCGGCTGACCACCACCCGGCACAGCGCCGCCCTCACGGGCCAGCCGCTCTCCCCCGGCTTCGGGAACCTGATCCTGGACGCGGGCGGCGAGAAGACCCTGGACGAGATGATCGCCGGGACCGAGCGGGGACTGCTGCTCACCTGCCTCTGGTACATCCGCGAGGTGGACCCGGCGACCCTGCTGCTCACCGGTCTCACCCGGGACGGGGTGTACCTGGTGGAGAAGGGCGAGGTGGTCGGCGCGGTGAACAACTTCCGGTTCAACGAGTCCCCGGTGGACCTGCTGTCCCGGGCCACCGAGGCCGGGCGGACCGAGCAGACCCTGCCGCGCGAGTGGAGCGACTGGTTCACCCGGGCCGCGATGCCGGCCCTGCGGATCCCGGACTTCAACATGAGTTCGGTCAGCCAGGGCGTCTGACCACCTAGAATGTGCGGACCCCCTCATCCGCATCCCATCTACTGCATCCTCCAAGGAGAGTCACGACCGTGACGGACATCGTCGACGAACTGAAGTGGCGCGGGCTGTTCGCCCAGTCCACCGACGAAGAAGCGCTGCGCAAGGCCTTCGCGGACGGTCCGGTCACCTTCTATTGCGGATTCGACCCCACAGCGGCCAGCCTGCACGTCGGACACCTGGTGCAGGTGCTGACCATGCGCCGGCTCCAGCAGGCCGGGAACCGGCCGCTGGCGCTGGTCGGCGGGGCCACCGGCCAGATCGGGGACCCCCGGCCGACCGCCGAGCGCACCCTGAACGACCCGGCCGTGATCGCAGAGTGGGTGAACCGGCTGCGGGCCCAGATCGAGCCGTTCCTGTCCTTCGAGGGGGAGCACGCCGCGACCCTGGTGAACAACCTGGACTGGACGGCGGGCATGTCCGCCATCGAGTTCCTCCGGGACATCGGCAAGCACTTCCGGGTCAACAAGATGCTGACCAAGGACTCGGTGGCCAAGCGGCTGGAGTCCGACCAGGGCATCAGCTACACCGAGTTCAGCTACCAGCTGCTCCAGGGCATGGACTTCCTGGAGCTGTACCGCCGGCACGGCTGCGTCCTGCAGCAGGGCGGGTCCGACCAGTGGGGCAACCTGACGGCCGGTCTCGACCTGATCCACCGGGTGGAGCCGGGCGCGCACGTGCACGCGATGGCCACCCCGCTGATGGTCAAGGCGGACGGCACCAAGTTCGGCAAGACCGAGGGCGGGGCCGTCTGGCTGGACCCGGAGATGACCACCCCGTACGCGTTCTACCAGTTCTGGCTGAACGTGGACGACCGCGATATCTCCACCTACATGCGGATCCTGTCCTTCAGGTCCATGGCGGAGCTGGAGGAGCTGGAGGCGCAGACCGCCGAGCGGCCGCAGGCGCGTGCCGCGCAGCGGGCGCTGGCGGAGGAACTGACCGCCCTGGTGCACGGCCCGGCACAGGCCGCGGCCGTGATCGCCGCCTCGAAGGCGCTGTTCGGCCAGGGCGACCTGACGGAACTGGACGAGGCCACGCTGGCCGCGGCCCTGTCCGAGCTGCCGCACGCGAAGGTGGCCGAGCCGGGCCTGGTGGTGGACCTGCTCGCGGAGACCGGGCTGGTCGCCAGCAAGTCGGCGGCCCGGCGCACCGTGAAGGAGGGCGGGGCCTACGTGAACAACGTGAAGGTCACCGCCGAGGACGCGGTGCCCGTCGCGGCGGACCTGCTGCACGGGCGCTGGCTGGTGCTGCGGCGCGGCAAGAAGAACCTGGCCGCGGTGGAGGTCACCGGCGCCTGACCGGGCGCGGGGCAGTACGGCACGGCGAAGGGGCCGGTGCGGACCGGGAGGTCCGCGCCGGCCCCTTCGGCCTGCCGGGGCCCGCCGGGGGTCAGGTCCGCTGGCGGTTGCCGCGCAGGGCCATGTAGACCATGTCGCCGAGGCCGACGATCACGACCGCTCCGACCAGTTGCAGCAGGTGCCGGATCCAGTCGACGCCCCGGGTGTCGGCCACCCCGATCCAGCCCGCGACGGCGTTGCCGACGATGGCGCCGACGATGCCGAAGAGCGTGGTCAGCCAGAGCGGCTGGTGCTGCTTGCCGGGCAGGATGGCGCGGGCGATGAGGCCCAGCACGAAACCGACGATGATCGCCCACAACCAACTCATGTCGCCTCCTCATGGCGCGTGGTGCGCATGTGCGCCCAGTGTCGATCACTCCGGCGAAAGGCGCATTTCGAGCGGGTGCACCCGGGGTCGCCATGGGGTCGGCATTCGGAGCACACCCCCTCTCCCCGGCCGCGGGGGCCGGGAGTACGGTGAGGACCGTGAAGAAGCGGAACGGAGCCCAGGTCTTCCGGATCACCGGGGCCCGGATGGGGCTCGACGAAGACGTGCGGGGGCGGCAGCGCCGCTATGTGATCTCGATGGCGGTCAGGACCGTGTCGGTGATCCTCACCGTGGTCCTGTGGGACGTGGAACGGCACGTGGCGGTGGTGACGCTGATCGCCGGCGCGCTCCTCCCGTACGTGGCCGTGGTGATCGCCAACGCGGGGCGGGAGAACACCCCCGCGCTGCCGTCGCAGTTCATCCCGCCACCGGTGCGTCCGGCGCTGGAAGCGGGGACCCTGAACCTCAATAAAAGCTCAGATCAATCATGAAGTTCCGGTGCACCGCACCGGGTCCTGCGTGACATACTGCCTACGCGCTCCGCATCCCCCGTCGGAGCGACGGACCGACGCCGGGCAGCTCCCCCCGTGGCTGCTCGGCGTCGCCCTTTAGGGTTGAGGCGTGAACTCCCCTGACACCGCGCACCCCGCGTCCGAACCGGCCCCCGTCTGCTCCGCCAAGGGCTGCCGCGAGCCCGCCGCATGGGTGCTGGCCTGGAACAATCCCAAGCTGCACACCCCGGAGCGGCGCAAGACCTGGGTGGCCTGCCCGGACCACCGGGAGCACCTCTCCCAGTTCCTGGGCGTGCGCGGGTTCCTCAAGGACGTGGTGGCGCTGGCGGACTGGGTGGAGCCGGAAGACCCCGGAACACCGGAAACCCGCCGTTGAGGCGGGTTCGGGCGGATCGGGACGGTTCTACCCGGTAGCGGTCCGGGGCGGGTGGTCAGCCTCCGATGGCGGACATCGGGCGGTCGGGCTGGAGGAACGACGGGTCGTCCAGACCGGATCCGGCCTTCTTCCCCCACATCGCGACCTTCCAGAGCCGGGCGACCTCCTCGTCCGGGGCGCCCGAGCGGAGGGCGGCCCGCAGGTCGGACTCCTCGGTGGCGAACAGACAGGTGCGGACCTGGCCGTCGGCGGTGAGCCGGGTCCGGTCGCAGGCCCGGCAGAACGGGCGGGTGACCGAGGCGATGACCCCGACGGTGGCCGGGCCGCCGTCCACCAGCCAGCGCTCGGCGGGAGCGGCTCCGCGGGCCTCCTGGCCCTCCTCGGTCAGCTCGAAGCGGGTCCGCAGGGACTCCAGGATGTCCCCGGCGGTGATCATCCCGTCCCGCTTCCAGCCGTGCTGGGCGTCCAGCGGCATCTGCTCGATGAAGCGGAGCTCGTACCCGCGCTCCACCGCCCAGGCGAGCAGGTCGGGGGCCTCGTCGTCGTTGAGTCCGGGCATCAGCACGGCGTTGATCTTCACCGGGGTGAGGCCGGCCTCCTGGGCCGCGGCCATGCCCTCGACCACGTCCTTGTGGCGGTCCCGGCGGGTGAGGGTCTTGAAGACCTCGGGGCGCAGGGTGTCCAGGGAGACGTTGACCCGGTCCAGGCCGGCGGCCTTCAGGGCGGCGGCGGTGCGCTTGAGCCCGATGCCGTTGGTGGTGAGGGACATCTTGGGGCGCGGCTCCAGGGCGGCGCAGCGCTCGACGATCCCGACCAGTCCGGGGCGGAGCAGCGGCTCGCCGCCGGTGAAGCGGACCTCGGTGACGCCGAGCTCGGTGACCGCGATCCGGATCAGCCGGACGATCTCGTCGTCGGTCAGCAGATCGGGCTTGGCCAGCCACTGCAGCCCTTCCTCGGGCATGCAGTACGTACAGCGCAGGTTGCACCGGTCGGTGAGCGAGACGCGCAGGTCAGTGGCCACGCGGCCATAGGTGTCGAGAAGCACTGTGGGCCCCCTCCCCTGTCCGGTTCGTAGAGACGCGCGACGCCTTGGGTGGAAAGCGTGCGTTGTATTCGAGCCTACGTGACGGCTGTGTCGGACAGATGTCCCCGAAGGAACGAGACACGGCGTGGCCGCGTCGTACGGAAGTACGACGCGGCCACGCTGGGTGTTCGGAGGATGTCAGTGAGCGCCGGTTCCGGTGAGGGAGCGGACCTCCAGCTCCGCGTACTTGCCGGTGTCGGCCTTCTCCTTGGACAGGACGGTTCCCAGCCAGCCCAGCAGGAAGCCCAGCGGGATGGAGATGATCCCGGGGTTCTCCAGCGGGAACCAGTGGAAGTCCATGCCCTTGAACATCGAGGTCTTGGGGTTGCCGGAGACCACCGGGGAGAACAGCACCAGCACCACCGAGGAGATCAGTCCGCCGTAGATGGACCAGAGGGCGCCGCGGGTGGTGAACCGCTTCCAGAAGAGGCTGTAGAGGATGGTCGGCAGGTTGGCGGAGGCGGCGACGGCGAAGGCCAGGGCGACCAGTCCGGCCACGTTGATGTCGCGGGCCAGGGCGCCGAGGCCGATGGCGACCGCGCCGATGACCACGGTGGACCAGCGGGCGGCCCGGACCTCCTCGGCGTCGGTGGTCTTCCCCTTGCGGATCACGTTGACGTAGATGTCGTGCGCGAAGGACGAGGAGGAGGCCAGGGTGAGGCCGGCCACCACGGCGAGGATGGTGGCGAAGGCCACCGCGGAGATCACCGCGAGCAGGATGGCGCCGCCGGTGGAGCCGGCGCCGCCGCCGACCTCCTGGGCGAGCAGCGGGGCGGCTGTGTTCCCGGCCGGGTTGGAGGCGATGATGTCGGCCCGGTTCAGCAGGGCCGCGGCGCCGAAGCCGAGGGCGATGGTCATCAGGTAGAAGGCGCCGATGATGCCGATGGCCCAGTTCACCGACTTGCGGGCGGCCTTGGCGGTGGGAACCGTGTAGAAGCGGATCAGGATGTGCGGGAGCCCGGCGGTGCCCAGGACCAGGGCGAGGCCGAGGGAGATGAAGTCCAGCTTGGAGGTGCCGGTGGCGCCGTACTTCTGGCCGGGCTCCAGGAAGGCGGTGCCCTTGCCGCTGTTCTCGGCGGCCTGGCCGAGCAGCGAGGAGATGTTGAAGTTGAACTTCCACAGCACCATGAAGGTGATCAGCAGGGCGCCCGCGATGAGCAGCACCGCCTTGACCATCTGGACCCAGGTGGTGCCCTTCATCCCGCCGATGGAGACGTAGACGATCATCAGGACGCCGACCAGGGCGACGATCGCGAGCTTGCCGCCGTCGCTGGTGATGCCGAGCAGCAGGGAGACCAGGACTCCGGCGCCGGCCATCTGGGCGAGCAGGTAGAAGATCGAGACCACGATGGTGGAGGTGCCGGCGGCGGTCCGGACCGGGCGCTGGCGCATCCGGTAGGCCAGGACGTCGCCCATGGTGTAGCGGCCGGAGTTGCGCAGCGGTTCGGCGACCAGCAGCAGGGCGACCAGCCAGGCGACCAGGAAGCCGATGGAGTAGAGGAAGCCGTCGTAGCCGAAGAGGGCGATGGCTCCGGCGATGCCGAGGAAGGACGCGGCGGACATGTAGTCGCCGGAGATGGCCAGGCCGTTCTGGAAGCCGGTGAACTGGCGGCCGCCGGCGTAGAAGTCGGCGGCGCCCTTGGTCTGCCGTCCGGCCCAGACGGTGATGCCCAGGGTGGCGAGGACGAACAGTCCGAACAGGGTGATGATCAGCGGGCGGTGCTCGGAGGCCCCGGTGGCCGCCAGCTGGATCCCGGCGAAGTGCTGGGTGCTCATTCTCCGGCCTCCATACGGGACTTGATGGCCTCGGAGCGGGGGTCGAGCTGGGCCGCGGCATGCCGGGAGTACCACCAGGCGATCAGGAAGGTGGTGGCGAACTGGGCGAGGCCGAGCACCAGGGCGACGTTGACGTTGCCGAAGAGGGTGGTCCCCATGAAGCCGCCCGCGTAGTTGGACAGCAGCACGTAGAGCAGGTACCAGGCGATGAAGGCCACGGTCAGCGGGAAGGCGAACGAGCGGTAGGCGCTGCGCAGTTCACCGAACTCGGGGCTCGCCTGGACGGCGAGGAACTCCTCCGTGGAGGGCTGGGCCGGTTCGGTCTGCGGACCGCCCGGCGGCGGTGCTGCGTCGGTGGTCACGGGGGGCTCTCCTTGTGGCGCGGGTGCGGTGGGGACGAAGGACAAAGCAACCTCCGGAGGGGCTGGTGGCGCTGATCCCCCCTGTCAACGGCACGGATTTCGCGGCGCGACGGTTCAACGCCCGTGGATTCTTCGGTGTCTGATTTCTCGAACTGATGGCGCAGAAGGGAACACGAGCACTAGGTTCTGCTGTCATGAACCCGTCCGACGCGACCCGCGTCCGGACGGCTTTTTACGGATGATGTGGAGAACCCATGGCTCATCTGGGATCCGGCCGCCGGCGCGTCCTGGCCGTACCGGTCGGTCTGGCCCTGACGGCCTCGCTCGCACTGCTCCCCGCGGTGACGGCCTCGGCCGCCCCGGCCGCCGTGGCCGGCGGCGTCAGCGCCGCCCCGGCCGACGGACCGAAGCTGTCGTACGTGGCGAACCTGACCGCCTACGGCTCGGTCAAGCAGGCCAGGAAGGCGATCGCCCGGGCCGGCGGCACGGTGGTGATCGCCTATGAGCGGATCGGTGTCGTCGTCGCGCACTCCCAGAACCCGGGGTTCGCCCAGGAGCTGCGCGGCCAGCGGCAGCTGTTCGTGTCGGTGGGCGCCACCCGGACGACCCCGCTGACGCCGGTGCAGACCACCGACGAGGGCGCCACCCAGAAGCTGAGCGCGGCGGACGCCGCCAAGGCGGCCGCGGCCGCGAAGACGGGCGAGGAGCCGCTGGAGCCCAACCAGTGGGACCTGCGGACGATCAAGGCCGACAAGGCTCACAAGATCAACGATGGCAGCCGGAGCGTCACGGTGGGCGTCATCGACACGGGTGTGGACGACACGCACCCGGATCTCGCCCCGAACTTCTCGGCCGCCCAGTCCGCCAACTGCGTCGGCGGGGTCGCGGACACCTCCGAGGGCGCCTGGCGTCCGTACGCCGACGGCAGCGACCACGGCACCCATGTGGCGGGCACCATCGCGGCCGCCCGCAACGGCATCGGCATCAGCGGGGTCGCGCCGGGGGTCAAGGTCGCCGGCATCAAGGTGGCCGAGCCCGGCAACGGCCTGTTCTTCACCGAGGCCGTGGTCTGCGGGTTCATGTTCGCCGCCGAGAAGGGGATCGAGGTGACGAACAACAGCTACTACGTCGACCCCTGGCTCTACAACTGCAAGACCGACGAGGACCAGAAGGCCCTGGTGGAGGCCATCGCCCGGGCCACCAAGTACGCCGAGCGCAAGGGCACCCTGTCCGTGGCCTCGGCCGGCAACTCCAACCACGACCTGGCCGGGGACTCGATCCTCGACGAGACCAGCCCGGACGACGGCACCCCGGTCCCGCGGACCATCGACCCGAGCGTCTGCCTGGACCTGCCCACCCAGCTCCCGGGTGTGGTCACCGTCTCGGCGACCGGCACCGAGGGCCTGCGCTCCTACTACTCCAGCTACGGCCTCGGGGTCGTGGACGTGGCCGCCCCCGGCGGCGACAAGTGGCAGGTGCCGGCCACCCCGGACGCCAACGGCCGGGTGCTGTCCACCGTCCCCGGCGGCTACGGCTACAAGCAGGGCACCTCAATGGCCGCCCCGCACGTGGCGGGCGTCGCGGCGCTGCTCAAGAGCGCCCACCCGTGGGCGAGCCCGGCGGAGCTCCAGCGGATGCTGAAGGCCCAGGCCACCCCGACCGTGTGCCCGGAGAAGATCTACGCCGCGGCCCCCGGCCCGGACGGCAAGGGCCAGCTGATCGACGCCACCACCTGCGCGAGCAAGTGGGGCCGGACCGGCTACTACGGCGCGGGCGTGGTCGACGCGCTGAAGGCCGTCAAGCGCTAGCGCTCATGCGTGCGGGGCCGGACGAGGGGGGCTTCCTCGTCCGGCCCCGCACCGCGTTCACCGGAGGCTCAGGTGGGGCTCACGGGGCGATGAGCACCTTCAGGGCGCTGCGGTCGTCCATGGCCCGGTAGCCGTCCGGCACCTCTTCCAGGGAAACCGTCCGGTCGAACACCGGCGCCGGGTCGATCGCCCCGCTCAGCACGTCGGCGAGGAGCTCCGGGATGTAGGCGCGGACCGGGGCCACCCCGCCGCGCAGGGTGATGTTGCGGTCGAACATGACCCCGAGGTCGAGGCCGGTGCCGCTGCCGTGCGGCACGCCCACGTAGCCGATGGCCCCGCCGTCCCGGGTGATGTTCACCGCGGTCCGCATGGACATCTCGGTGCCGACCGCCTCGATGACGGAGTGCGCGCCCTGCCCGCCGGTGAGCTCGCGGACGGCCGCCTCGGCGGCCTCCCCGCGCTCGGCGACCACGTCGGTGGCGCCGAACAGCCTGGCGATGTCGGTACGGGCGGAGTGCCGGCCCAGGGCGATGATCCGCTCGGCCCCGAGCCGCCTGGCGGCCAGCACCCCGCAGAGCCCGACCGCGCCGTCGCCGACCACGGCCACCGTGGAGCCCGCGCGGACCCCGGCGCCGAGGGCCGCGTGGTGGCCGGTGCCCATGACGTCGGAGAGCGCCAGCAGCCCGGTCAGCAGGTGGTCGTCGGAGACCGCCTCGGCGGGCAGCTTCACCAGGGTGCCGTCGGCGTGCGGGACGCGGACGGCCTCGCCCTGGCCGCCGTCGTGGCCGACCGAACCCCAGAAACCGCCGTGCACGCAGGAGGTGTACAGGCCCTCGGAGCAGTAGTCGCAGGTGCCGTCCGACCACATGAAGGGGGCGACGACCAGGTCCCCGGCGCGCAGCCCGGAGACGGCGGAGCCGGTCTCCTCGACGATGCCGAGGAACTCGTGGCCGATCCGCTGGCCGGGCTGCCGTTCGGCCTCGCCCCGGTAGGCCCAGAGGTCGCTGCCGCAGATGCAGGCGCGCAGCACGCGGACGACGGCGTCCTCGGGGTGCTGGATCGCAGCGTCGGGCACCTCCTCCACGCGGATGTCGTGCGGGGCGTGGATGACGGTGGCGCGCATGGTGGTGCAGTCCTCCGGCTAGGGGGTGGTGTCCTGTATGACCTCCCCACGGTACGCCTGTGCGGACGTCTGTGCGGACGCCTGTGCGGAGGCGGTCACGCCCCGGGCCAGCAGGAACTGGGCCGCGACATAGGTGGCCATGATCCAGAAGTCGGGGCGGGGCAGCTGGGGCCACTCGGCCACCCCGGTGGCGATCAGCGTGTCGGAGAGCAGGAACAGCGCCCCGCCCAGACCGGTGAGCCCGCCGAGGGCGGAGGAGCGGTACGCCATGGCGGTCAGCAGCAGGCTGTAGCCGACCACGGGGATCCGGAGGTCGGCCGGGAGGTCCGGCCACAGCAGCACGGTCGTCCCGGTCAGCGCCAGCAGGTATCCGGCGCCGAGCAGCGGGCTGGTCCGGCGGCGGCCGAACAGCACCAGGTAGCAGACGTGGCCGACGGCGAAGGAGGACATGCCGATCAGGAAGGCGGGTTCGGCGTCGGAGAGCAGGGTGACGTCGCCGCCCCAGCCGAAGAGGAGGGCGGCCACCAGCAGCCGGGGGGCGCCCCGGGTCAGCACGTAGCCGATGAGCAGCGGCATCAGCAGCGGCTTGAAGAGGAAGTGTCCGGGGTCCCAGCCGGCCAGCAGCGAGCCGAGGTCGGCGGCGGTGGCCGCCGCGAACCCGCCGAGCGCCAGCCGGCCGAGCCGCTCCCGGCGCCCGTCGGCGGGGTGGGTGCGGCCGGCCGCCCAGGAGGGCGTACGCCGCTCGACGGCGCTCACGCGCCGGCCTCGGCGGACTCGGCGGACCGGGCGGGGGCCGGCTGCGCGGCGGGTTCCGGCCGAACGGGTTCCGACCGGTCCGCGACCGGCGGGACGGGGGCCGGCGGGACCGTGGCCGGCGCCGGCGGGGCCGGTTGCCAGCCGGGGCCGCGGAAGACCCGCCCGGCCCGTTCCCTCCAGCTGCCGGCGGCCCGGACGTCCCGGGCGATGGCCGCGTACTCGTGGGTGGCCACCCGGAGCGGGTTGTGGGTGCCGATGTTCTTGGTGAGGCCGTAGACCGGCCGTTCCGTCTCCCCCACCCAGGTGCCGAACATCCGGTCCCAGACGATCAGGATCCCGCCGAAGTTCCGGTCCAGGTAGCCGCCCTGGGAGGCGTGGTGGACCCGGTGGTGGGACGGGGTGTTGAACAGGTACTCGTAGGCCCGGGGCAGCTTCCCGATCCGCTCGGTGTGCACCCAGAACTGGTACAGCAGGTTGATCCCGTAGCAGAAGGGGATGACCGCGGGATGCACTCCGACGGCGATCATCGGGAGGTAGAACCACCAGGTGGTGGCGCTGGTCCAGGGCTGGCGCAGGGCGGTGGTGAAGTTGAACCGCCGGCTGCTGTGGTGGACCACGTGGCAGGCCCACAGGATCCGGATCACATGGTGGCCGCGGTGCTGCCAGTAGTAGAAGAAGTCCAGCACGAACACCATCAGCACGGCCGTCCACCAGGTGAACGGGACGCGCAGCGGGGTCAGTTCGTAGACTGCCGTGAAGACGGCGACGACCGGGATCTTCCAGAGCAGATCGAAGCCGATGCTGCCCAGACCCATGGTGACGCTGGTGACGGCGTCCTTGGTGTCGTATCCGGTGGCGTCCTCGTCCGGGCGCAGCCGGTAGCTCACCACCTCCAGGACGGTGAGCAGCACGAACGCAGGTATGGACCACAGCACGACATCGGGCAGGTTTGGCATGGGCGCACCTTAGGGGCGGGGTCCGGGGTGCCGCTAGGGGTTGTTACCGATCAGTATCCGACGGGGTTACCCGCGGTACAAGGGGAGGGTCATGACCGGCTTCGAGACGGTCCTCTTACGGGTGGCCGCAACGGTCGCGGGAACGGCCGCCCGCGCCCTGCTGGCGAAGCGGCCCGGGGCGGGCGAGGTCCCCTCCCCGGTCCGCCCGGCGCCCCGCTTCCGGCGGCCGGCCGAGCTGGGCCCGGCCCAGGTGCGCCGGCTGTCGGAGGGCCTGGCGGACCGGATGGGCCCGCTCCTCACGGACCTCCCGGAGCACGAGCGGCTGGCGGCCCTGGACGCGGTCGACGCGGCCTTCGCCGCCCTCGGCCCGCTGGACGCCGACGACCTGTTCGCCCGGGACCTGGACCCCGCCCGGCTGGCCGCCGAGGTCCTCCGGCACGGCCCGCCGGACCTCGGCGAACGGACCGGGGCCGCCTGCGCGGAGCTGGTCCGGGCCTGCTGCCGGCACCTGGTCGAGTACCTGACCACCCACCCCGGGTTCGCCGCCCGCACGGACGTGGAACTGGTCCGCCGCACCGGCGAGCTGACCCGGACGGTGGCACGCCTCGCGGACCGCCCGGACCGCGCGGACGGCCCGGCGTACGCCTTCGAGGAGCGCTACGCCCGCTACGTCGCCGAGGCCCACGGCAGCCTGCAGCTGTTCGGGCTGACCACCGGCCGGACCCGCGAGGAATGGCCGCTGGACCTCGCCTACATCAGCCTGGCCGTGAGCGGCGAACGGGCCCCGCTGCTGCCCGAGGAACCGGTGGCCCGCCGCACCACGGTGAAGGCCGAACAGGCCCTGGCCGCCTCCGACCGGGTCCTGCTGCGCGGCCCGGCCGGCTCCGGCAAGAGCACCCTGCTCCAGTGGCTCGCGGTGCACTCCGCCCGGCAGGAGGCCGGCCCGTGGAGCACCGGCGTGCCGTTCGTCCTGCGGCTGCGGTCGTTCACCACCCGGGAGGCGCTGCCGCTGCCCGAGGAGTTCCTGGCGGCCGCCGGGGTCCCGCTGTCGGCCCCGCCCGGCTGGGTGGAGGGCCTGCTGCACGAGGGCCGGGCCCTGGTCCTGGTCGACGGGGTCGACGAGGTCCCGCCCCGGCTGCGCACCCGCACCGAGGCCTGGCTGCGCTCCCTGGTCTCGGCGTTCCCCCGGGCCCGCTACGTGGTCACCACCCGGCCCTCGGCCGTCCCCGAGGACTGGCTCGCCCGCGAGGGCTTCGCCCCGCACACCCTGCTGCCGATGGAACGCGAGGACGTCCGGGCGTTCATCGCGCACTGGCACCGGGCGGCCCGCGCCGGGACGGGACCGGCCGGAGAGTCCCTGGACGCGTACGAGACCTCCCTCACCGAGGCCGTCGCGGCCCGCCGGGACCTGGGCCGGCTGGCGACCAACCCCCTGATGTGCGCCCTGCTGTGCGCCCTGAACCGGGACCGCCGGATGCGGCTCCCCCGGGCCCGCAAGGAGCTCTACGACGCCGCCCTGGACATGCTGCTGGTCCGGCGGGACACCGAACGGGAGATCGACGGGGTGGAGGGGGTCCGGCTCACCCGGGACGAACAGATCCTGCTGCTCCAGCGGTTCGCGTACTGGCTGATCCGCAACGACCAGGTGGAGGCCCCCCGGGAGGAGGCGGTCACCCTGGTGGACGGCTGGCTCGACGCGATGCCGCAGGTGCGCGAGCAGGGCGGGGCCGAGCTGGTGTTCCGCCATCTGCTGATCCGCAGCGGCCTGCTCCGCGAACCCGCCCCCGGCTCGGTGGACTTCGTCCACCGCACCTTCCGGGACTACCTGGGCGCCAAGGCGGCGGTGGAGTCCCGGGACTTCGGCGCGCTGGTGAGGAACGCGCACGACGACACCTGGGACGACGTGGTCCGGATGGCCGTGGGCCACGCCCGCCCCGACGAGCGGACCCGCATCCTGCGCGGACTGCTGCGCCGCGCGGACCGGGTCAAGGGCGCCCGCAACCGGCTGGTCCTGCTGGCCGCCGCCTGCCTGGAACACGCCCCGGAACTGGACCCGGCCCTCCGCGCGGAGATCCGCTCCCGGACCGCGGACCTGCTGCCGCCGCGCGACATGGCCCAGGCCGCGGAGCTGGCCAAGGCCGGCCCCCTGGTCCTGGAACTCCTCCCCGAGCGGGCCGAGGACCTGAGCCCCACCGAGGCCGCGGCCACCATCCGCACGGCCGCGCTGGTGGGCGGCGACCAGGGGATGGCGGTGATCCGCCGGTTCCGTGCGGACGCGCGGCCCGAGGCATGGACGGAACTCGACGAGTCCTGGGGCCGGTTCGACGCGGCGGACTATGCCGACCGGGTCCTGCGGGACGTCTCCGACGGGAGAGTGACCCTGTCCGTGCGCACGCCCGAGCAGCTCGGCTGCCTGGACCGGCTCCGCCGGTTCCGTCAACTGAGGCTGTTCGACCTCGCGCGGGTGCCTCCCGAGGTGTCCTCGCGCACGGACCTCCAGTTGCTGTACCTGGCGGAGTCCCCCGGCCTGACGAACATCGGCCCTGTCGCCGCGATGACCGGATTGGAGACCCTCTGTCTCAGCGGATGCCCCGGGATCCGGGATCTGGCTCCGCTCGGCGACCTGCCGCTCAAGGGCCTTTTCCTCTACGGCAGCCCCGCCGCCGGGCTGGAGGTGCTGGCCCGGCTCACGAAGCTGACCGCGCTGGGGCTCAGTTCCACCGGTGGCTTCCGCTCCGTAGGCGCGCTACCAGGGGATACGCCGCTGACCGCCCTGTGGCTGTACGACGATGCTCGGAGTATGTCCCTGGACGGCCTGGAGCGCTGGCCTGACCTGATCTCGCTCGCTATCACCGGCGACCGGCAAGCCGCCAGGCTGCGGTCAATGGAAGAGGTCCCGCACCTCACAGTGCTTCAGGTGATCGACAACACCGTTGTCACCTCCGGGGAGTTCCTCCGATTCCCCGAGCTGAGAAGCCTCTATCTCTCCGGCTGCACGCTTCCGGCCGACTTCGGCGGCTCCCTGGCCGAGCTTCCGGAGCTGAAGGCGCTGTCCCTCAGCGCCTGCGGTCCCGTAGACCTCGCCCCGCTGGCCGACCGGCCCGAGCTGGACATCCGGGTGTTCGGTGGCACGGAGGTGCATGGCGCCGAGGCCTTCCCGACCGGGCGGATCACGTACGTCACGTGATCCGCCAGGCGCGGCCGGATGTCACCAGACGCGGACCGAGCCGCCCCGGGCGAAGGCCGGGCTGGTGGCTGCCGGGGGGACCTCGGTCAGGGGTTCCGCGATCTCCGACACCAGCGGCCCGTGCTTGGCCGCGAGCGCGTCCAGCAGGGGGAGGTCGAAGCCGTAGACGCGGGCGGCGTTGCCGCCGACCATGGCCGCGACCTCCTCGCGCGGCAGGCCCGCGTAGGCGATCCGCAGGCCTTCCCGGGAGAAGGGGGTGGTGCCCTCGTCGTGCGGGTAGTCGCTGCCCCACATGATCTTGTCGAGGCCGATCCGGTCCCGCAGCGGGACCTCGTGGGGGCGCATGAAGCTGGCGCCCACGAAGCAGTTGTCCCGCCACACCTCGCTGGGGCCCCGCCCCATCGACTCGGCCAGGCCCGCGCCGAACTTGGCCTCCGCCGTGGCCGAGGCCGCGACCAGCCGGCCGTGGTAGTAGTCCAGCATCTCCAGGACGCCCGGGATCCAGCCGGAGCCCTGTTCGGTGAGGACCAGTTTCAGGCCGGGGTGCCGGTGGAAGGCCCCGCCGAAGACCAGGTGCCAGAGGGCGCGGTGGGAGAACCAGGTGGTCTCCACCATGAACACGGCGCGGGCCGCCGGTTCGTCACCGAGCGGCGGGGAGGCGGAGCCCCCGTGGTGGTTCACCGGGACGTCGAGTTCCGCGCAGACGGCCCAGATCGGGTCGTAGGCGGCCGAGTACAGCTCGGGGACGGGCGAGCCGGGCGGCACCCCGGGGAGCAGGATCCCGCCGGTGAGTCCGGCCTCCCGGGTGCGCCGGATCTCGGCGACGGCGGCGTCGACGTCGTTGAGGAGGATCTGTGCCACGCCCGCCCGGCGGCCCGGGGCGTCCGCGCAGAAGTCGGCCAGCCAGCGGTTGTGGGCCTGGAGCCCGGCCCACCGGAGCTCGTACTCCTCGGCGGTGGGCGGCTGTGCCATCAGCGAGGCCTTGGGGAAGAACGGCGGGATGGTGTTGGGGAAGAGGACCTCCGCGACGATGCCGTCCGCTTCGAGTTCGGCCAGCCGGCGCTGGGAGTTCCAGTTCCGGTCGGCGGTGTCGGCGAGCAGGTCCTCGTACGGGTTGACGTAGCCTGCGGCCCAGGCGTCGAAGGCCTCGTGGTGCCTGCGCTCCAGGTAGGGCCGGTAGTCCAGCAGGTCGGCGCCCGCGTGGCAGTCCGCCGAGATCACCGTGTAGCGGTCCTCGGTGCGGTTCTCCGTCATGACGGGAGCTCCGTCCCCAGGACCGGGAACTCGTGGTCGGTGAGCCAGTGCCGGCCGACCTCCCGGGAGCGGGCCCAGGAGGCCTCGACGGCGGCCTGGTCCGGGGACTGGCCGAGTTCGGCGGGGGTGGGGCCGATCCGGCGGGCGGTCGGGGCGAGTTTCGCGGTGTCGAAGCCGAAGACCTCGGCGGCGGCCAGTCCCAGCATCCGGCGGGTCTCCGCCACCGGGATGTCGTGGAAGGTCCTGGCGAGCCAGCCGCGGGTGTCGGGCCAGGTGCCCTCGGGGTGCGGGAAGTCCGATCCCCACAGGATGTTGTCCACGCCGATCTCGTACCGCTGGGCCAGTTCGCGCCGCTTGGTGTTGGTGGCGCAGACGAACACCTGGCGGTCCAGGTACTCGCTGGGCGGCCGCTTCAGCTCGGCGAACGGCGACAGCTTCTTGCCGCCGTGCGCGCCGAGGTAGAGGCGGTCCATGAACCACAGCTGGTTGGGCAGCCACCAGCAGCCGGACTCGGCGACCCCGAACTTCAGGCCGGGGTGCCGCTCGAAGGCCCCGGACCAGAGCAGGAACCAGAGGGGGCGGGCCGGCCACCAGGTGACCTCGGAGACGTAGATGCCGAGGTGGTCGCCGTACTCGTGGCGGGGGGCCGCCCCGGAGTGGGTGACGATCGGCATGGCCGTCTCGGCCGCCGCCGCCCAGACCGGGTCGTAGCGGCGGTCGTGGTAGGGCGCCTTGTCCACCCACATGGAGGGGATCATCAGCGCGCCCAGCCCGGACTCCTTGGCCCGGTGGATCTCGGCGACCACCTTGGCGGGCTCGGCGGTGACGGGCAGCAGGGCCACCCCGCAGTGCCGTTCGGGGTTCTGGCCGACGAACTCGGCCAGCCAGCGGTTGTGGGCCTGTGCCCCGGCCATGCCGAGCTCCGGGTCCTGGTCGCCGGAGAGGCCCAGGCCCACGCCGAAGGGGGCGGCGGTCTGGCTGTCCACGGCGTCCGCGTCGGGGAAGACCACCTCGGCGGCCACCCCGTCCCCGTCGAGTTCCTTGAGCCGCTGGGCGGTGTCCCAGCCGCCCCGGAGGCCCTCCTCGTGGTCGTGGAACCACTTCTCGGCGAAGGCCTCGTTGCGGATGCCGAGCCGGGTGGCCTCCTCGCGGCGGGCGTCCCGCTGGCCGAGGAACTCGTCGAAGGCGCGGTGGAAGCGGGAGTCGAGGTAGGGGCGGTACTGCTCGGTGGGCAGGCCCGCGTGGCAGTCGGAGGAGATGATCAGGTACGGGTCTTCGTACGTCTCGTCAGGCACGTCGGGCCCCTCAGTCGAGGATGAAGCTTTCCAGATAGGCGGGGTTGGAGCGGTCGAGCATGGACTGCGACCGGGCCCTGATCTGGCGGTCGCTGTGCTCGCCGGCCGGCAGCATCCAGAAGCGGTCCGCGCGCAGGCCGTCCACCACGTGCTCGGCGACCTCCTCGACCGGGGTGAAGGCCACCTCGTGGCCGGCTTCCCGCATGGCGGCCTCGAACTGGTCGATGCTGCGGTACGGGGACTTGCGCGGGCGCTCCTTGGCGTACCGCGCGGGCCGGTTGCGGTGCGACTCCCACAGCCCGGTGCGCAGCATGTGCGGGCCGGGGAAGAGGACGGAGGCGCCGATGGCGGTGCCCTCGGCCCGGAGGTGGGCGTAGAGGGACTCGGTCATGGTGACCACGGCGGCCTTGGTGACCGCGTAGACGGAGGCGGTGGGCAGCGGGGCGATCCCGCCGTCCCCGGAGGAGGTGTTGACCACGTGGCCGGGCTGTCCGCCGGCGATCATGCGGGGGACGAAGGCCTGGATGCCGTGGAAGACCCCCCAGACGTTGACGGAGAAGGCCCATTTCCAGTCGTTGGGTTCGTGCTCCCACATGCGGCCCTCGGCGCCCGAGCCGACGCCCGCGTTGTTGCAGAGCACGTGGACCGCGCCGAAGGCCTGGTAGGCGGCGTCGGCGAGGGCGGTCACGGAGTCGCGGTCGCTGACGTCGACCACGCGGGCGAGGACCTCCGCCCCTTCGGCGGTGAGGTCGGCGGCGGCCTTGTGGAGGGCGCCCTCCTCGACGTCGGCGAGGACCACCTTCAGTCCTTCGGCGGCGAAGCGGCGGGCCATGGCGAGTCCGATGCCGCTCGCGGCCCCGGTGACCACGGCCACCTGTCCGGGTTGCAGGTCCATCAGGCACTCCCCTCGGGCGGTCCGTCGAGGATCTGCGCGGGGTCGTCGTAGCGCTGGTGGATGTACGGCTCCAGGGCCTGGGCGCTGACCCGTTCGGCGACCCGGCCGGTCTGGTCGGTGGTCTTCTCGCCGATGGTGATCTCCACGATCCGGCGGACCGGCAGGTCGGCCACCGGGTCGTACATGGACTCGCGGAGGACGATGTCCCCGGTGATGTGCTCCAGCCTGCGGACCTTCTCGTTGCGGACCACGTGGACGAGCACCGGGTCGGCGTCGAAGCCCGAGCCGTCGACCGCGGGAAGGAACTTGAAGTAGAAGTCGGTCTTGCGGGTGGGTTCGGGGAGCGGCAGCGGCCGGTCCACGGCGCCGCGGACCTCGACGAAGGCGATGCCGTGCCGGGCGAGGGAGGCGTTGACGACCAGTCCGTCGCGGCCGACGGTGACCTCGCCGAGCTTCTTCGGTTCGCCGAAGACCTCGCGGCCGCCGATCAGGGCCCGCTCGTGGGTCATCGGCATGACCAGGGGGTACCAGCCCTCGACGCCCCCGTGCCGGGCGGCGACGGCCACCGATCCGGCGCCGAGCGGATAGCCGGGCAGGTCGACCTTGCTGATGTTGGCCCGGACGAGGGGCCGTTCGGCCGGCTTGAGCGGTGGGGGCAGGACGGCGGCCACCACGTCGGGGTCGGTCTCCCAGACGGCGACCACCCCGGTGGACCAGATGTCGGGGAGTTTGGAACTCTTCTCGCGCGACGCGGCGATCTCGGCCTCGGTGCGCGCTCCGTACCGTACGCGTGCCATGTATCGCACCATCCCTCGTCTAGGAGGCGGTCGGTTCTGTAACACAGTTACACCGGCGGCGATGAAGGGTAAAGACCCCTGCACCCACAGAGCTGACGGACCGACAGATTTTTTCGAGGAGGGGCGGAGACCGATGACGAGGAGCTCGCTGACGCGCGCGGAGGTGCTGGAGGCGGCCTCCGCGCTGGTCCGACAGCACGGCCCGGCCGCCCTCACCATGCGCAAACTGGCCGCCGAGCTGGGCACCGCCGTCACCTCCATCTACTGGCACGTGGGCAACCGCGAATCCCTGCTCGACGCCCTGGTCGAGCGGACCGTCACCGAGATGGGCGCGATCCGGCCCACCGGCCGCACCCCGGCCGACCGGATCGTCTCGGTGGCCCGGAGCCTGCGCCGCGAGCTGCGCGACCGCCCCCATCTGATCGCGATGGTGCACGAACGCGGGCTGACCGAGCGGATGTTCCTGCCCGCCCAGCAGGCCCTGGTGCACGAGGTGCACGCGGCCGGGCTGCGCGGGGCGCGGGCCGCGGACGCCGTCCGCGCCGTCCAGTTCCAGATCGTCGGCTTCGTGCTGGTCGAACGGAACCGGGAGCGGTCCCCCGCCCGGTCCCCGGCCGAGGGGGCCCTCTGGGATCCGGCGGCCGCCCCGGACGACCCCGCCCTCTCCCGCGCGCTGGCCCGGCCGGCGGACCCGGAACGGCTGTTCCTGCTCTCCGTACGCACCCTGGTGCGCGCCCTGCTGGCGCCGCCGCCGGTCCGCTAGGCCGGCCGGGCCGGTGCCCGGGGCCGGGCGGTCCCGACCGGCTTCAGTCCCGCGGTGTCGGTCCGGCCCCGTATCCTCTGTGACCATGCTCGCCGACCGTACGACCGCAGACCCGACCTGGCCGACCGCGTACCCGCAGGGGTACGCGGTCGTCGACGTGGAGACCACCGGGCTCGCGCGCGACGACCGGATCGTCTCGGCCGCCGTCTACCGGCTCGACGCCCAGGGCAATGTGGAGGACCACTGGTACACCCTGGTCAACCCGCAGCGGGACCCGGGCCCGGTCTGGATCCACGGGCTGACCAGCGAGGTCCTCGACGGCGCCCCGCTCTTCGGCGAGATCGCCGAGGAGTTCGCCGGACGGCTCGCGGACCGGGTGCTGGTCGCGCACAACGCCATCTTCGACTGGCAGATGATCGCCCGGGAGTACGCGCGGGCCGAGACGGCCCCGCCGGTCCGTCAGCGGCTCTGCACCATCGCCCTGTCGAAGGAACTGAACCTGCCGCTGCCCAACCACAAGCTGGAGTCCCTGGCCGCGCACTTCGGGGTGGTCCAGCAGCGGGCCCACCACGCGCTGGACGACGCCCGGGTGCTGGCGGAGGCCTTCCGCCCCTCGCTGCACGCGGCCGCCCGGGACGGGGTGCGGCTGCCGCTCCTCGAATGCCGGCCGCTCACCGAATGGTCGGACTCCCCGGCCGCCCCCCGGGTCGGCTACCAGTCCTCCTACGGGCACTCCACCAGCTGGCGGCCCTCGCGGAAGCGGCCCCCGTGCCCGCACCCGAACCCCGGCCGGTTCGAGGACGGCCGACCGCTCCGGCAGGGCATGCGGGTCGCCTTCTCCGGGGACACCTCGGTGGACCGGGAGCTGTTGGAGGACCGGGCGGTGGAGGCCGGCCTGCACGTGGCGACCAGTGTGTCGCGGCTCACCAGCCTGCTGGTCACCAACGACCCGGACTCCGCCACCTCCAAGACGGTCAAGGCGAAGTCCTTCGGGACCCCGGTCGTCGACGAGGCGGCCTTCACCCAGCTGCTGCGGGACGTCGCCCCGGCCGGGGAGTAGCCCTCCCCCGGGCGTGCCCCCGGACCGTCCCGCGACCGGTCCCGCGGACCGGCCCCCGGGCTCCGGGGCCGGGCGGGCGCCGGGTACCGTCATGGGTGTGTACCGCTTTGTGCTGACCCGGCAGTGGGTGTGCCTCACCCTCGTCGCCCTCGCCCTCATCCCCGCGATGTACCAGCTGGGCTTCTGGCAGTACCACCGCCATGAGCGCCGGGTCGCCCAGAACTCCCTGATCGAGGCCAATCTGACGGCCCCGCCGAAACCGGTCACCGAGCTCACCTCCGCCGGGCACGCCGTGCCGCGCGCGGACTGGTGGCGGGCGGTGACCGCCACCGGCACGTACGACCGGGAGCACGAGGTGGTGGTCCGCAGACGCACCTCCAACGACGACAAGGTCGGCTTCCACGTGCTGACCCCGCTGGTCCTCACGGACGGCCGGGTGGTCCTGGTCAACCGGGGCTGGGTGGCGGGCGGTCCGGACGCCCGGGCCCATCCCCCGGTGCCGGCCCCGCCGGCCGGGCAGGTCACCGTCACCGGCCGCCTCAAGGCGGACGAGACCAGCGGCGGCAGCGGCATCAAGGACCTCAAGGGCCTGCCGGACCGCCAGGTGATGCTCATCAACAGCACCCAGCAGGCGGCCCTCCTGGGGAAGCCGGTGCTCGGCGGCTATCTGGAACTGACCGGGCCGGTCCCGGCGGGCGGCAGCCCCGAGCCGGTGGGCGAGCCGGACCACGAGTCGATCGGCGCGCACATGGCGTACGCCGTGCAGTGGTGGATGTTCGCCTCGGCGGTGCCCCTGGGCTGGCTGGTCCTGGTCCGCCGGGAGAAGAAGGACCGCGAGGCGGCCGCGGCCGCGGCGGCGCTCGCGGGGGCGGGCGGGGATCCCGCCGGTGAGCCGGAAACCGAGCCCGCCACCGCGTAGCGTGTGCCCATGGATCTTGGACTGAAGGACCGTGTCTACGTCGTCACCGGAGCCACCCGCGGACTGGGCCTCGCCGCCGCGCGGGAGCTGACCGCGGACGGCGCCAGGGTGGTACTGACCGGGCGGGACCCGGAGCGGGCCCGGGAAGCCGCGGCCGCCCTCGGCCCGAACGCGGTCGGGCTGGCCGCCGACAACGCCGACCCGGCCGCCGCCGCACGTCTGATCGGCGCGGCCCGGGAGCACTTCGGCCGGTTCGACGGCGTCCTGGTGAGCGTCGGCGGCCCCGCCCCGGGGTTCACCGCGGACACCACCGACGAGCAGTGGGCGGCCGCCTTCCAGTCGGTGTTCCTCGGGGCGGTCCGGCTGGCCCGGGCGGCCGCCGCGGAGCTGGGCGAGGGCGGGGTCATCGGCTTCGTGCTCTCCGGATCGGTCCACGAACCGATCCCCGGCCTGACCATCTCCAACGGTCTGCGGCCGGGGCTGGCCGGGTTCGCGAAGTCCCTGTCGGACGAGCTGGGGCCGCGCGGGATCCGGGTGGTGGGGCTGCTGCCGGCCCGGATCGACACCGACCGGGTGCGGGAGCTGGACGCCCTGTCGGGCGACGCGGAGGCGGCCCGGGCCGGCAACGAGTCCCGGATCCCGCTGCGCCGCTACGGCACCCCGGAGGAGTTCGGCCGCACCGCGGCCTTCCTGCTGTCCCCCGCCGCCTCCTACCTCACCGGAGTGATGCTGCCGGTGGACGGCGGCGCCCGCCACGGCTTCTGACACCGCCCGCCGGACCGGGTCGGTCAGTCGGAGAGCCCGGCGATATCGCGCAGCCGCCGCCCCTGGGCGGCGCGCTCCGCGGTGCGCTGCTCCTCGTACGTGCGGCCGGCCGCGCCCCGCAGCAGGGCCTTGGTCTCGATCACGGCGTCGCGGGGTGCGGCCAGCAGGGCGGCGGAGAGGTCCCGTGCGGCGTCGTCGAGCTCGCCGGCGGGCACCACGAGGTTGGCCAGGCCGATCCGCTCGGCCTCCGCCGCGTGCACGGACCGGCCGGTGGCACAGATCTCCAGGGCGCGGGCATAGCCGACCAGGGCGGTCAGCGGCTGGGTGCCGCCGAGGTCCGGTACCAGGCCGAGGCTGGTCTCGCGCATGGCGAACTGCACGTCCTCGGCGACCACGCGCAGGTCGCAGGCGAGCGCGAGCTGGAAGCCCGCGCCGATCGCATGGCCCTGCACGGCCGCGATGGTGATGAGGTCGTTGCGCCGCCACCAGGTGAAAGCCTCCTGGTATTCGGCGATGGTGGCGTCCAGCTCCTGGTCGGAGCCGCGCGCCAGATCGAGGAAGGACGGCTCTCCCTCGAAGCCTTCGGGGGTGAAGGCCTGCCGGTCGAGTCCGGCGGAGAAGGACTTGCCCTCGCCGCTGAGCACGACGACCCGGACGGTGCCCGGCAACAGCCGACCGGCCTCGGCCAACGCCCGCCAGAGCGCGGGAGATTGAGCGTTTCGCTTGGCCGGATTGGTCAGCTTCACCGTGGCGATCGCCTCGTCGACGGTGAGCCGTACGCCATCCTTGTCGAGCAGATCCATCGGGGCCTCCGGATAGGTGGTTCCTGTGCGGCGTCCACTAAGTGACTGCACAGTAACCACCCAGCCGGCCCTGGGGCCGACCGGGGGTCACCGATGGGTGTGGTCCTCGGCGACAGCCCCGATCAGGCGGCAGCCGCCTTCTTGCCGCGCGTCGCGCCACCGCGGCCGCGCAGTGTGACTCCGGATTCACTCAGCATCCGGTGGACGAATCCGTAGGACCGGCCCGTTGACTCGGCCAGCGCCCGGATGCTCTCACCGGAGTCGTACCTCTTCTTCAGGTCTGCCGCGAGCTTGTCGCGCGCGGCGCCGGTCACCCGGCTGCCCTTCTTCAGAGTCTCGGCCACCCGTGCCTCCTCATGGGAAGTGCGCTCTGGACTTCTCATGATCACCCCTCCCGGGCTTCCTGGCCACCCATTCAGCAAGGTCCGCATGTGCGCATTTCCCGGCGGGTGGACACCGAAGCGGAACGGAACCTCCTCTTCCGCTGCATGACCTCCGTCACATTCCACCGCCCCGGGAATAAATCTCCAGGTCAGAACGCCCTCGTGGAACGGGCGCGGCCCCGGCCGCACACCGCGTGGTGCGCGACCGGGGCCGGAGGAACGGCGGGCGGCGGTACGAGACCGACTCACTCAGATGATGGATCAGCGCTGGGCCGAATGATCCAGAACCGGTTGGATCACCATCCCGGAGGCTTCCGGGGCCCCCGGTCAGGCCAGGGCGACGAGGTCCCGGTAGTCCGGGCCCCAGAGGTCCTCCACCCCGTCCGGGAGCAGGATGATCCGCTCCGGTTCCAGGGCTTCCACCGCGCCCTCGTCGTGGGTGACCAGGATGACCGCGCCCTTGTACGTGCGGAGGGCGCCGAGGATCTCCTCGCGGCTGGCCGGGTCCAGGTTGTTGGTGGGCTCGTCGAGGAGCAGCACGTTGGCGGAGGAGACGACCAGGGTGGCCAGGGCCAGCCGGGTCTTCTCGCCGCCGGAGAGCACCCCGGCGGGCTTGTCCACGTCGTCCCCGGAGAACAGGAAGGAGCCCAGGGTCTTGCGGACCGCGACCAGGTCGAGGTCGGGGGCGGAGGACCGCATGTTCTCCAGGACGGTGCGTTCCGGATCGAGGGTCTCGTGCTCCTGGGCGTAGTAGCCGAGCTTGAGTCCGTGGCCCGGGGTGACCTGGCCGGTGTCCGGCTCCTCGGCTCCGGCCAGCAGCCGCAGCAGGGTGGTCTTGCCGGCGCCGTTGAGGCCGAGGATGACGACCCGGGAGCCCTTGTCGATGGCCAGGTCGACGTCGGTGAAGATCTCCAGGGAGCCGTAGGACTTGGAGAGGCCCTCTGCGGTCAGCGGGGTCTTGCCGCAGGGCGCCGGGTCCGGGAAGCGGAGCTTGGCGACCTTGTCGGAGACCCGGACCGCGTCCAGGCCGGCCAGCAGCCGGTCGGCGCGCTTGGCCATGTTCTGGGCGGCCACCGTCTTGGTCGCCTTGGCGCGCATCTTGTCGGCCTGCGAGTTCAGCGCCGCGGCCTTCTTCTCGGCGTTCTGGCGCTCCCGCTTGCGGCGCTTCTCGTCGGCCTCGCGCTGCTGCTGGTAGAGCTTCCAGCCCATGTTGTAGACGTCGATGACGGAGCGGTTGGCGTCCAGGTAGAAGACCTTGTTGACCACGGTCTCGACCAGGTCGACATCGTGGGAGATCACGATGAACCCGCCGCGGTAGGTCTTCAGGTAGTCGCGCAGCCAGACGATGGAGTCGGCGTCCAGGTGGTTGGTGGGCTCGTCGAGGAGCAGGGTGTCGGCGTCCGAGAAGAGGATGCGGGACAGCTCGACCCGGCGGCGCTGACCGCCGGAGAGGGTGTGCAGCGGCTGGCCGAGGACCCGGTCGGGCAGGCCCAGGGCGGCGGAGATGGTCGCGGCCTCGGCCTCGGCGGCGTACCCGCCCTTGGTGAGGAACTCGGTCTCCTGGCGCTCGTACTGCTTGAGGGCCTTGTCCCGGGTGGCGCCGGAGCCGTTGGCGATCCGCTCCTCGTTGGCGCGCATCTTCTTCAGCAGGGTGTCCAGGCCGCGGGCGGACAGGATCCGGTCGCGGGCGAGGACGTCGAGGTCGCCGGTGCGGGGGTCCTGCGGCAGGTAGCCGACCTCACCGGAGCGGGCGATGGACCCGCCGGCGGGCTGGCCCTCGCCGGCCAGGCACTTGGTGAGGGTGGTCTTGCCGGCGCCGTTGCGGCCGACCAGACCGATCCGGTCGCCCTTGGCCACTCGGAAGGACGCGTTCTCGATGAGGATGCGGGCGCCGGCGCGCAGCTCGATGCCGGTGGCGGTGATCACGGAAATACTCCAGGGCGGTGGGGACGGCGGAAGGGGGCGGTACGCGAGCTTCTACGCCGCTAATCCGCGAGGAGATTTGCCATGCGGTTCATTCTACCGGTGGAGCGCAACTGGTTTGCGGGGGCTTGTTACGGGGTGATCCTTCCCCGCTCGTCGAGGGCGAGGAGGCGGGCGGTCCAGGGGAGCTCCGGGTCGGCGCAGTCCTGCGGGACCAGGGTGACCGGCCGGTCCGGCGAGGGGATACCGACCAGTCCGGCGGGCCGGAAGGCGCAGCCGCGGCGGGGCCGGAGGATCCAGCGGAGCTCGCCGCCCCCGGTCCCGTAGCCCGCGGCGTGGCCGGGGGTCAGGACGAGCAGGGTGCGGCCGGCCCGGTCCAGCGGGGCCAGGACCCCGCCGGTCTGGGCCCCGGGGAGGGCGCCGGGGAGGGTGCGGCGCCAGCGGACGGCCGGGGCGGTGCCCGTGCCGGCGGTGGCGGTGAGCATCCCGTCGTCCCAGAGGGCGAAGGCGCGGCCGGGGGTGCCGTGCACGTCGAGCGGGCGCCGGTGCTCGCGGGCGTACGTCCACAGGGGGCGGCCGCCGCCGGGCGGGTAGGCGCTGACGGCCAGCCGGTCGAAGCGGAGCAGGGGCCCGGCGGCGGGGCCGGGGGCCGGGCCGGCGGCGGGGTGGACGGTGAGCCGGTCGCCGTGCCGGCCGGTCCCGTCCGCGCGGTCGCCGAGCCCGGGACCGAGCACCAGGGCCAGCGGCAGCGCGAGCAGCAGTCCGCCGGCCGCGCCGAGCACCACCGGGAGCCGGGGGCGGCGGCCCGGCGGGCCGGGGGCGTCCGGCGGGTTGCTGGGGGCGCCGGGGGAACTGGGGGTGCTCGGGGTGCTGGGGGTCCTCATGAGGCCGCTCCTCCCGGACCGTGGCCTTGCGGCGGCGAGCGTAGCCGGGCGGAACCGGGCCGGGGTGCGCGGCGGACGGCGGGGCGCGGCCGGTCCCCCGTTCGGCCCTGGTGATCCCCCGCCCGATCAGGGGGCGTATCAGGATGAACTGGTTGATACTCGCCGCAGGAGCGGACACGTGGACAGCGAGGGCGGTGCGGGATGCAGTTCGACGACAACGCCGATCTGGACACTTCCGAGGTCAAGGATGTGCGCGGCAGCCGCATCCCGGGCGGGAAGGCCACCGTCGGCGGCGGCATCATCGGTTTCATCGCGCTGATCATGGGTCTGCTGTTCGGTGTGGGCCCCGACCAGCTGGGGCTGTCCGGCGGGGACCCGGAGCCGGTGGCCACCTCCTCCTCGGCCGCCCAGGTGCAGCAGAGCTGCCGGACGGGGGCGGACGCCAACGCCCGGGAGGACTGCCGGCTGGTGGCGGTGGTGAACAGCACCCAGGACTTCTGGCGGCAGGAGTTCACCAAGCGGGGCGGGCGGTACACCCCGGCCTCCACGGTGTTCTTCACCGGCCGGGTGAACACCGCCTGCGGGGCGGCCACCTCGGCGGTCGGGCCGTTCTACTGCCCGGCCGACCGGCAGGTCTATCTGGACCTGGGGTTCTTCAACGAGCTGCGGACCAAGTTCGGGGCGAGCGGCGGACCGTTCGCCCAGGCCTATGTGGTGGCGCACGAGTACGGGCACCACATCCAGAACCTGACCGGCACCCTCCAGCGGGCCCAGGACGGCCGGCAGGGCGCGAACAGCAACGCGGTCAAGGTGGAGCTGCAGGCCGACTGCTACGCGGGGGTGTGGGCGAAGAACGCCACCACCACCCCGGACGAGGCCACCGGGCGGCCGCTGATCACCTCGCTGACCGAGCAGGACATCCGGGACGGGCTGGACGCGGCGGCGGCGGTCGGCGACGACCGGATCCAGGAGAAGTTCCAGGGCCGGGTCACTCCGGAGTCCTGGACGCACGGGTCGGCGGAGCAGCGGCAGCAGTGGTTCTACCAGGGCTTCCGGACCGGCGACATGGCGCAGTGCAACACCTTCCGCTGACTGTCGGACCCTGCTGCCAGACTGTGGCGTGAGTCACACGCGCGAGAGGGAGTGGTCCTCATGGCTGGGACACCGTCGATCAGTCCGACGCTGACGTACCGGGACGCGGCGGCGGCGATCAAGCTGCTGACCGAGGCCTTCGGGTTCACCCGGATCGCGGTGTACGAGGGGGACGGCGGCCAGGTGGCGCACGCCGAGCTGGGATACGGCAACGGGGTGGTGATGCTCGGCAGCCGCGGCACGGGCAGCCCCTTCGACCGGGCGATGGGCGCGGAGCCGGGCCCGGTGGGGGTGTACGTGGTCGTCGAGGACGTGGACGGGCACCACCGGCGGGCCGTGGAGCACGGGGTGGAGATCCTGATGGGGCCCACCGACCAGGACTACGGGTCCCGGGACTACATGGCCCGGGACCCGGAGGGCAACATCTGGAGCTTCGGCACCTACGCCCCGACCGTCTGAGCCCTCCCCCGCTCAGCCGCCGGTGTGGACCTGGAAGGCGGCCCGGCGGACGGCCTTGGCCAGGGCCGGGTCGGGGTGCGCGGCGGCCAGCGCGACCAGCACCTGGACGGTGCGCGGATGGCCGACCGCGCGCACCTCGTCGAGCAGCCGGGGCACGGTGGTGCGGACCGCCGAGTCCAGATGGCGGGCGAGCAGGTCGGCCTCGCCGTGGTCGGCGATGGCGGCCGCGGTGTCCACCCAGAGCCAGGTCTGCTCCTCGGGGGTCAGCACGTCCTGGGCGTCCTCCGGGTCCGCTCCGTCGTGCTCGGCGAGCCAGAGCAGGGCGTAGGGGCGCAGGGCGGCCTCGCGGGCGGCGGCCCGGACCTCGGGTTCGGCGGGCGCGCCGACCACCCGGAGGGCTTCGAAGGCCAGGCCGCGGAGCAGCGCGTCCTCCCCCCGGGCGGCGTTGAGCAGCTCGCCGACGGCGTGTCCGACCGGGCGGGCGGCGAGCCAGGCCCGGTACTCGGCGCGGGCCGGGCCGGGGGTGAGCCGGGCGCAGCCGTGCAGCATGGCGGCGGCGGACTGCTCGATGTTCCCGGCGGGGCTCTGCGCGGCCACGCAGATCTGTTCCAGTTTGACCCAGACGGCCCAGCTGCCGAGCGGGGTCAGGGCGGCCTGGGCGGGGCCGAGGGCCACCGCGTCCACGGCCGCGAGCCCGCCGAGCGCCCAGCGCAGCAGCCGGGCCAGCGGCGCGGTCCGGCGGGCCTCGGCCACGGTCTGCGCGGTGCCGCGGACCGCCCGCGCCGCCCCTGCCGGGGGCTCGGCCCCGGGCCGGCCCGCGGGCTCCGCGCCGGTCTCGGCGGGCACCCGCGCGGCGGGGACGGCGGGGGCCCAGGTGCGGGACGGGCCCGACGGGGCGGGGTCCGGCCGGTCCGGGTCCGGGATCTCGCAGCGCTCCTCGCGGAGTTCGGCGACCCGCTGGCCGAGCAGGTCCAGCAGGGCGGGCACGGTGACCGGGCCGGCCGACAGCTGGAGCAGGGACAGCACCTGCGGCATGGCCTCGACGACCTCCGCCACCAGTTCGGGGGCGATGTCGGCGGGGGCGGGGTGCACCAGCGACCAGGCGTCGAAGAGCGCGACCCAGCCGCGCAGCACGGCGGTGTCGTCGCGGTCCCAGGCGCGCAGCCGCCAGCCGGGGCGGGCGCTGCCGCCGTGCACCTCGACCAGTCCGGCCAGTCGGGCGCGGTCCCAGCCGGCCTGGACCTGGCCGTGCGTCAGGTGCAGTTCCCCGGCGGCCCGTTCGACGTCCGGGGCGGGCAGTGCGCCGGCCCGGGCGGGGCGGGAGCCGTCGCCGGTGCCGAGGTTGCGCTCGGCCCAGCGGGCCAGCCGGACCGCGTCGGCGAGCGAGGCCCTGGCCCGGTTGGCGAGTTCGGGCGCGGCCGGGGTGCCCGCCGGCGGCCGGGCGGCGGGCCGGGTACGGCGGTCGGTCACCGCCTTGCGGGCGGTGGCGACCGAGCGCGGGGAGACGAGGCGGAGTCTGGAGTCGCGAGCCAACTGCTCATCAGGCTTTCGGGACGTCACGGAATCAGTCTCGCCCGTCACCGCCCGAAAGCCCAAACGGAACCGTCGGTTACCGCTGGTGGGCGGAGCACAGACCGGGACATCACACCCGTGTGCCCCGGGCGGGCTCACATGAGGGGGGTCAGGAAGCGGCGGAGGGCCTCCTCGTACCGGGCGGGGTCCGCGTTCCACATGGCGCCGTGCGGGGCGTCCCGGACGGTGTGCAGGGTGACCAGGTGGGGACGGTCCTCGGCGAGCCGGCGGGCCGGGTCCCAGGGGGCGACGGTGTCGTCCGGCCCGGCGAACAGCAGGACCGGGATCCGCAGGGCGGCCGGGTCGGCGCCGGGCGGCCGGTGGCCGGCCCGGAGTCCGGCGCGGCTCTCGGCGGCCCGGACGGCGAACGGCAGCAGGGGGCCGGGGGTGCCCCGGCCGGTGGCGAGGGCGCGCAGGGTGGCGTGCCAGTCGAGGACCGGGGAGTCCAGCACCAGTCCGGAGATCCGGTCCCGCAGGGCGGAGCGCTCGGCGGCGTACAGGGCCATGGCGGCGCCGGTGGACCAGCCGTGCAGGACCACCCGGCGGGCGCCGAAGCGGAGGGCGTAGCGGATGGCGGCGTCCAGGTCCCGCCATTCCGACACGCCGAGGTGGCCGAGGCCGTCCGGGGAGGCGGGGGCGCCCAGGTCCCCGCGGTAGGAGAGGTCGAGGACCGGGAGCTGGTGGCGGTGCAGGAAGGGCATGACCACCATCGGGTGCTCCCGGCCGGTGCCCAGCCCGTGCACGGTGATCACCCAGGTGTCGCGGGCGGCGGGCACGAACCAGGCGGGCAGTGCGCCCAGCTCTCCGGGGACGTCCACGTCGGCGTGGTCCAGGCCGAGGGCGGTGCGCGGGTCGCCGAGGTGCGTCTGGGGGGTGAGCTCGATCCGGGTGCCGGGCTCCAGGCTGCCGTGGGTGACCTTCAGCAGGCGTCTGACCACGGTGTCGGGGGTGTGCGGGGCGTCCGGCAGGACCGGGCCGACCACGGCGTGGGTGCCGGGGGCGGTGAGCCCGTAGGTGCCGGGTCGGAGCGAGGCCAGGGTGCGGGTCAGGGCGATCCGGTCGCCCGCGGTGCCGTGCACGCTGAGCCGGGCGCCGCCGGGCAGCGGGCGTCCGGGCCGGGGCCGCAGGGCGGCGTCGGCGGCGTACCGGCCGGCCGCGACCGCGGCGGCTCCGGCGACGGTGAGCGTGGTGGTGACGGCCGCTGCCGTCGCTGTGGCGGTACGCACCGTTCCAGTCTCGGCGCCGCCGCCGGGCGCGGCCAGCGGAACCGCCGGGGAGGGGGCGGGCGGGGTGAAGCGGAGGAGGAACCGGAGGGCGGGGCCGGAGGGCCGGCCGGTGCCCGGGAGGCGGCCGGTCCCGGGTCCTCCGGTCGAGTGACATGGATCTCTTCGGCCGGGCCGGGGCCGTGCCGCCGCGGCCGGCGGGCCGGTCCGGTGCGTACCGTTCACCTCGCCCTGACGTGCGCAAATCCCTCCAACGACGTCACAATCGGGACGAGCGTCCCGAACCCAGGCCGTGTCGATACACCGCGCCGCCCCGCCCAGTTCACTTTTCGTTCATCTAGGTTGCCTACGTTCGCCGAGCCACTGACGCCAAACAGAAGCCTGGGTAAATGGAGCACATAACGCTTCTCCTCGGGATCGTGATCATCACCGCTCTCGTGTTCGACTTCACGAACGGTTTCCACGACACAGCCAACGCGATGGCCACCACCATCTCGACCGGCGCCCTCAAGCCCAAGACGGCGGTGGCCATGTCCGCCGTACTGAACCTCGTCGGCGCGTTCATGTCCGTGGAGGTCGCCAAGACGATCTCCAAGGGCCTGGTCAACGAGGACGGCATCCAGCCGGAGGTGATCTTCGCGGCGCTGGTCGGCGCGATCCTCTGGAACCTCGTCACCTGGCTGGTCGGCCTTCCCTCCAGCTCCTCCCACGCCCTGATGGGCGGCCTCATCGGTGCCGCGGTCGCGTCCGCCGGCATGGGGGCCGTCAACGGCGGCGTCGTGGTCACCAAGGTGCTCATCCCCGCGATCGCCGCGCCCATCGTGGCCGGTCTGGCCGCCTACCTGGCCACCAAGGTCACCTACGCGGCGGGCAAGAACGTCGGCGAGAAGACCTCGGCCAAGGGCTACCGGGCCGGTCAGATCGCCTCCGCGGGCCTGGTCTCGCTGGCGCACGGCACCAACGACGCCCAGAAGACGATGGGCATCATCACCCTGGCCCTGGTCGCCGGCGGGGCCCTGGCCCCCGGCTCCAACCCGCCGGTGTGGGTCATCGTCTCGGCCGGTGTGGCCATCGCCCTCGGCACCTACCTGGGCGGCTGGCGCATCATCCGCACCATGGGCAAGGGCCTGACCGACCTGCAGCCGCAGCAGGGCTTCGCCGCCCAGACCTCGGCCGCCAGCGTCATCCTGGCCTCCTCCACCCTGGGCTTCTCGCTCTCCACCACCCACTCGTGCTCCGGCGCGGTCATGGGTGCCGGGCTCGGCCGCAAGGGCGGTGTGGTCCGCTGGTCCACCGCCACCCGCATGTTCGTCGCCTGGGGCCTGACCCTGCCGGCCGCCGCGCTGGTCTCGGCCCTGGCCGAGCTGGTCATGCGGACCGGTGACATCGGCATCGCCGCCGTCACCGTCTTCCTGGTCGGTTCCTGCCTCGCCATCTGGCTGATCTCCCGCCGCCAGGTCGTCGACCACACCAACGTCAACGAGCTCGACGAGGCCGGCACCCCGGCCGAGGAGCCCGGCGTGGTCACCACCGCGATGGCCGCCGTCACCGTGCCGCCGGCCGGCAGCACCGCCGCCGTCACCGACGAGGACCTGAAGGCCACCATCCCCGCCCCCGGCGCCCACGCGTCCGGCGAGGCCCCGGCGGCTCCGGCCGCCGCGGTCTGAACTCCAGAGAAGGTTTCGGCAGTATGAAGATCGACTGGGCAGCTCTCGGCTCCGTCTTCGGGGTCAGCCTCTCCGCCACCGTCGCCCTCGTGGCCCTGTTCACCCTGGGCCTGCTGGGCCTCTCCAAGCACGAAGCGGCCACCGACCAGGGCGGGACGGCCACCCTGGCCCGCACCGGTGCCTACGCCTGCTTCGCGCTCTGCACCGCGGCCGTGGCCTACGGGATCTACCTGATCGTCGCCTGACGGCCGCCGCCATCCCGATCACCGAGTGCTCCCCCCGGATCCGTCCGGGGGGAGCACTCGTTTCAGCAGGTCAACCGCGAGTTGACCGGAGTTCGCCGTGCGTGGTGGACTGCCCGGGCCACTACGGCGGCAGCAGAGGAAGTCCGGTGCGAATCCGGCGCGGTCCCGCCACGTCACCGGAGGGCGCGGACCACTCGGTCCCCGCCCGCCGGGAGCCAGGAACTCTCGCCGCCCGACCCGTCGAACCAGGGCGCGGACCCTGAGTGAGGACCTACCTGCCCCATGCGTGCCGATCGCGTCTTCGCGTACGGCGTGACGGCGGGCCTGATCGGCGACCGGATCCTCGGGGATCCCCGCCGCGGGCACCCCGTCGCCGCCTTCGGAAGGACCGCCGCAGCCGTCGAACGCTCCCTCTGGGCCGACCGCCGCTCCCGGGGCGTGCTGCACACCCTGGTGTGCGCCGGCGGAGCCACCGCCGTGGGGGTGCTGGCCGCCCGGGCCGTGCGCTCCCGTCCGGCCGCCGCCCGGATCGCCCTGACCGCCGCGGCCACCTGGGCCGTCGTCGGCGGCACCTCGCTGGGCCGGGAGGCCCGGGCCATCGGCGGTGCGCTGGCCGCCGGGGACACCGAGGTGGCCCGCGAGCGGCTCCCCCATCTCTGCGGACGCGATCCGCAGTCCCTGGACGACAGGCAGATCGCCCGCGCCGTCGTGGAGTCGGTCGCCGAGAACACCTCCGACGCCGTGGTCGGCGCCCTGGTGTGGGGGGCCGTCGGCGGTGTGCCCGGACTGCTGGCCTTCCGCGCCGTGAACACCCTGGACGCGATGGTCGGCCACAAGTCCCCCCGCCACCTGCGCTACGGCTGGGCCTCCGCCCGGCTCGACGACCTGGCGGGCTGGCCGGGCGCCCGGCTGACCGCCCTGGCCGCCGCGCTGGCCGGGCCGGACCGTCGGGGGGCCGTCCGGGCCTGGCGTTCCGACGCGGCCGCGCACCCGAGCCCCAACGCCGGCCCGGTGGAGGCCTCCTTCGCCGGCGCCCTCGGCGTCCGGCTCGGCGGCACCCTGGCCTACGGCGGGCGGGTGGAGCACCGGGCCGTGCTCAACGGGGCGGCCGGGCGGCCGGTGGAGACCGCCGACATCGAGCGGGCGGTACGGCTGTCCCGGCAGGTCACCTGGCTGGCGCTGGCCGGCTGCGTGGCGGGCCGGCTGCTGGCCGCCCGGGTGAGGAGGGGAACGGCGTGAACGCACGACAGGACGGCGGGCGGCTCGGCGGCGGGCTGCTGATCGCCGGCACCACCTCGGACGCCGGGAAGAGCGTGGTCACCGCCGGCATCTGCCGCTGGCTGGCCCGCCAGGGCGTCAAGGTGGCCCCGTTCAAGGCCCAGAACATGTCGCTGAACTCCTTCGTGACCCGCGAGGGCGCGGAGATCGGCCGGGCCCAGGCCATGCAGGCGCAGGCCGCCATGGTGGAGCCGACCGCGCTGATGAACCCGGTGCTGCTCAAGCCCGGCAGCGACCGCAGCAGCCAGGTGGTGCTGCTCGGCAAGCCGGTGGGCGAGATGAGCGCCCGCGGGTTCTTCGGGGAGACCGGCGCCCCGTCCGCCGGGACCCCGCTCGGCGGCCGGGAACAGCTGCTCGGCGTGGTCACGGACTGCCTGGAGCGGTTGCGGGGCACGTATGACGCCGTGATCTGCGAGGGGGCGGGCAGCCCGGCCGAGATCAACCTGCGCCGGACCGACATCGTGAACATGGGGATCGCGCGGGCCGCGCGGTTCCCGGTGGTCGTGGTCGGGGACATCGACCGGGGCGGGGTCTTCGCCTCCTTCTTCGGCACGACCGCCCTGCTCTCCCCCGAGGACCAGTCGCTGATCGCCGGCTATCTGGTGAACAAGTTCCGCGGGGACGTCTCCCTGCTGGAGCCCGGCATGGAGATGCTCCGCTCGGTCACCGGCCGGGCCACCTACGGGGTGCTGCCCTTCCGGCACGGGCTGGGCATCGACGAGGAGGACGGACTGCGGGTCTCGCTGCGCGGGGCCGTCCGCGAGTCGGTGGTGGCCCCGCCGGCCGGCGAGGACGTGCTGCGGATCGCGGTCTGCGCGGTCCCGCTGATGTCCAACTTCACCGATGTGGACGCGCTCGCCGCCGAACCGGGCGTGGTGGTGCGGTTCGTGGACCGGGCCGAGGAGCTGGCCGACGCCGACCTCGTGGTCGTACCGGGCACCCGGGGCACCGTGAAGGCGCTGGCCTGGCTGCGGGAGCGGGGCCTGGCCGACGCGCTGGCCCGGCGGGCCGCCGAGGGGCGCCCGGTACTGGGCGTCTGCGGCGGGTTCCAGCTGCTGGGCGAGCGGATCGAGGACGAGGTCGAGTCCCGGGCCGGAGTGGTCGACGGGCTGGGCCTGCTGCCGGTCCGGGTCCGGTTCGCCCGCGAGAAGACCCTCGCCCGGCCGTCCGGCACGGCCCTCGGCGAGGAGGTCACCGGATACGAGATCCACCACGGGGTCGCCGAGGTCCTCGGCGGCGAGCCCTTCCTCGACGGCTGCCGGGTCGGGGCCGTGTGGGGCACCCACTGGCACGGCTCGCTGGAGTCCGACGGCTTCCGCCGGGCCTTCCTGCGGGAGGTCGCCGCACAGTCCGGCCGCCGCTTCGTGCCCGCCCCCGACACCTCCTTCGGCGCCCTGCGCGAGGAACAGCTCGACCTGCTCGGCGACCTGATCGAGGAACACGCGGACACCGACGCCCTGCTCCGTCTCATCGAGGGGGGCGCCCCGGCCGGCCTGCCCTTCCTGCCGCCGGGCGCGCCCGCCCTCCCCCCTTCCGAAGGAGCGAAATGAGCACGCCCTACCCGTTCACCGCGGTGGTCGGCCAGTCCGACCTGCGGTTGGCGCTGCTGCTGAACGCCGTGAGTCCGGCGGTCGGCGGGGTCCTGGTCCGCGGCGAGAAGGGCACCGCCAAGTCCACCGCCGTACGCGCCCTGTCGGCGCTGCTCCCGCAGGTGGAGGTGGTCCCCGGCTGCCGGTTCTCCTGTGCGCCCGCCGCCCCGGACCCGCAGTGCCCGGACGGCCCGCACCAGGGCTCCGGGGGGACCGCCCGGCCGGCCCGGATGGTGGAGCTGCCGGTCGGCGCCTCCGAGGACCGCCTGGTCGGCGCCCTCGACATCGAACGGGCCCTGTCCGAGGGCGTGAAGTCCTTCGAGCCGGGCCTGCTGGCCGACGCGCACCGCGGCATCCTGTACGTCGACGAGGTCAACCTGCTCCACGACCACCTGATCGACCTGCTGCTGGACGCGGCCGCCATGGGCGCCTCCTACGTGGAGCGCGAGGGGGTCTCGGTGCGGCACGCCGCCCGGTTCCTGCTGGTCGGCACCATGAACCCGGAGGAGGGCGAGCTGCGCCCGCAGCTCCTGGACCGGTTCGGGCTGACCGTGGAGGTCGCCGCCTCCCGGGAGCCGCTCCAGCGGGTGGAGGTGGTCCGCCGCCGGCTCGCGTACGAGGACGATCCCGCGGGCTTCGCGGGCCGCTGGGCCGGCGAGGAGGCCGAGGTCCGGGACCGGGTGGTGGCCGCGCGGGCCCTGCTGCCGCAGGTCCGCCTCGGCGACGGGGCGCTGCTGCGGATCGCGGCCGCCTGTGCCGCGTTCGAGGTGGACGGCATGCGGGCGGACATCGTGATGGCCCGGACGGCGACCGCGCTGGCCGCCTGGGCCGGGCGCACCGAGGTCGGCCGGGAGGACGTCCGGCAGGCGGCCCTGCTGGCGCTGCCGCACCGGCGGCGCCGCAACCCCTTCGACGCGCCGGGCCTGGACGAGGAGTTGCTGGACCGGATCCTGGACTCCTTCCCGGACGAGGACCCGGAGCCCGACCCGGAGCCGGAACCGGACGGGGACGGCGGCGGGGACGGCGGACCGGACGGGGGCGGCGGCGGGATGCCGCCGCAGGGCGGCCCGCAGGAGGACCCGTCCGCCGGGGAGCCGCCGGTGGACGGCACCGGTCCGGAGCCGGGCCCCGGCGCTCCGGAGCAGGAGCCGGAACCGGAGCCGGCCCGGGCCGAGGCCCCGGAACCGGGGCCGGGGCCGGAGCCCGGCGCGGGCACCGGGGCCGCCGATGCGCCCACCCAGGCCGCGGTGCGCGCCGCCGCGCCGTTCAGGACCCGGATGCTGAGCGTTCCCGGGCTGGGTGAGGGCGCCGCCGGGCGGCGCTCCCGCGCCCGGACCGCGCACGGCCGGACGACGGGCTCGCAGCCCCCGCGCGGCCGGCTGGACTCGCTGCACCTGGCGGCGACCGTGCAGGCCGCCGCCCCGCACCAGAAGGCCCGGGGCCGGGCCGGGCGGGGTCTGGTGATCCGCAAGGACGATCTGCGGCGGGCCACCCGGGAGGGCCGCGAGGGCAATCTGGTGCTGTTCGTGGTCGACGCCTCCGGCTCGATGGCGGCCCGCAAGCGGATGAGCGCCGTGAAGGGCGCGGTGCTGTCCCTGCTGCTGGACGCCTACCAGCGGCGGGACAAGGTCGGTCTGATCACCTTCCGGGGGGCCGGTGCCGAGCTGGCGCTGCCGCCCACCTCCTCGGTGGACGCGGCGGCCGCCCGGCTGGAGCTGCTGCCCACCGGTGGCCGCACCCCGCTGGCCGCCGGGCTGCTCAAGGCCCACGAGGTGCTGCGGGTGGAGCGGCTGCGGGACCCCTCGCGGCGGCCGCTGCTGGTGGTGGTCACCGACGGCCGGGCCACGTCGGCGGGCCCGCCCGGCGGGGACCCGCGGGCGGCCGGGGAGCGGGCGGCCCGGCTGCTGGCGGCGGGCGGCACCGCCTCGGTGGTCGTGGACTGCGAGTCCGGTCCGGTGCGCCTGGGTCTGGCCGGGGCGCTGGCCGCGGACCTGGGCGGCCCCGCCGTCACCCTCGACGGGTTGCGGGCCGACGCGCTCGCGGGCCTGGTCAAGAACGTACGTACCGCGGTGTCCGCACCGCCATCCGCCCACAGGAGGGCCGCGTAATGCCTCAGGGACAGCCTGCCGTCGTTCCCGACGACGGTCTCACCACCCGTCAGCGCCGCAACCGGCCGCTGGTCTTCGTCCACACCGGACCCGGCAAGGGCAAGTCCACGGCGGCCTTCGGGCTGGCGCTGCGCGCCTGGAACCAGGGCTGGCCGGTCGGGGTGTTCCAGTTCGTGAAGTCGGCCAAGTGGAAGGTCGGCGAGGAGAACGCGCTGAAGGTGCTGGGCGCCTCCGGCGAGGGCGGCCCGGTGGTCTGGCACAAGATGGGCGAGGGCTGGTCCTGGGTGCAGCGCGACGCCCAGCTCGACAACGAGCAGGCGGCGAAGGAGGGCTGGGAGCAGGTCAAGCGGGACCTGGCGGCCGAGACCCACCGGCTGTACGTGCTGGACGAGTTCGCGTACCCGATGCACTGGGGCTGGATCGACGTGGACGAGGTGATCGAGGTGCTGCGCACCCGTCCCGGCACCCAGCACGTGGTGATCACCGGCCGGAACGCGCCGGAGAAGCTGGTGGAGTTCGCCGACCTGGTCACCGAGATGACCAAGGTGAAGCACCCCATGGACACCGGCCAGAAGGGCCAGAAGGGCATCGAGTGGTGACCTCGGTGAGCATTCCGCGGCTGGTGATCGCCGCGCCGTCCTCCGGGAGCGGCAAGACCACCGTCGCGACGGGCCTGATGGCCGCGTTCGCGGAGCGCGGCCTGGCCGTGTCCCCGCACAAGGCCGGGCCCGACTACATCGACCCCGGCTACCACGCGCTGGCCACCGGGCGGCCGGGCCGCAACCTCGACGCGTTCCTGTGCGGGCCGGAGCTGGTCGGCCCGCTGTTCGCGCACGGGGCCGCCGGCTGCGACCTGGCCGTGGTCGAGGGCGTGATGGGGCTGTACGACGGGGCCGCCGGGCGGGGCGAGCTGGCCTCGACCGCGCATGTGGCGAAGCTGCTGCGGGCCCCGGTGGTGCTGGTGGTGGACGCCTCCTCGCAGTCGCGGTCGGTGGCGGCGCTGGTGCACGGGTTCGCCTCCTTCGACCCGCGGGTGCGGCTGGGCGGGGTGATCCTCAACAAGGTGGGGTCGGACCGGCACGAGGTGATGCTGCGGGAGGCCCTGGAGGAGGCCGGGATGCCGGTGCTCGGGGTGCTGCGCCGGGCCCCCCAGGTGGCCGCGCCCTCCCGGCACCTGGGGCTGGTGCCGGTCGCCGAGCGGCGGGCGGACGCGCTGGCCTCGGTGGCGGCCCTGGCGGAGCAGGTCCGGTCCGGCTGCGATCTGGACGCGCTGATGGCGCTGGCCCGGACCGCGCCGCCGCTGGACTGCGAGCCGTGGTCCCCGGCGGGCGCGCTCGCCGGGGCCGTGGCGGACGGCCGCGAGCGGGCCGTCCCCTCCGGTCCGGGCGGCGGCCGGCGGCCGGTGGTCGCGATAGCGGGCGGTCCGGCGTTCACCTTCTCGTACGCCGAGCACGCCGAGCTCCTCACCGCGGCCGGGGCCGAGGTGGTCCCCTTCGACCCGCTGCGCGAGGAGGCGCTGCCCGAGGGCACCGGGGCGCTGGTGATCGGCGGCGGCTTCCCGGAGGTGTACGCACCGGAGCTGTCGGAGAACGGGGCGCTGCGGGCGGCCGTGGCGGGGCTGGCGGCCTCGGGGGCGCCGATCGCCGCCGAGTGCGCCGGGCTGCTGTACCTGGCCCGGTCGCTGGACGGGAAGCCGATGTGCGGGGTGGTCGACGCCGAGGCGCGGATGTCGGAGCGGCTGACCCTGGGCTACCGGGAGGCGGTGGCGGTCTCGGACAGCGTGCTGTCCCCGGCGGGCGGCCGGCTGCGCGGTCACGAGTTCCACCGGACGGTGGTGGAGCCGGGTGCGGGTGCCGCGCCGGCCTGGGGGTTCGTGCATCCGGAGCGCCGGGTGGAGGGGTTCGTGCAGGGCGGGGTGCACGCCAGCTATCTGCACACGCACTGGGCGGCGGAGCCTTCGGTGGCCCTCCGGTTCGCGGCCGCGGCCGCGGCCGCGGTGGCAGCGGCCGTCCCGGCCCGATGAGCTCACTCGGCGATGCCGACGACCAGCCAGATGCCGGCCACCCCGCCCACGGTGCACAGGAGGGTGGACAGGGCGGGGTGGTCGTGGTGCGCCTCGGGCAGGATCTCGGCGGCGGCGAGATAGAGCAGGACCCCGCCGAAGAACCCGAGATAGGCGCCGAGCGGTTCCTCCGGCAGGGTGAACAGCAGGGTGGAGGCGGCTCCGACGACCGGGGCGAGGGCGTCCGCGAACAGCATCAGCAGGGCCTTGCGGCGGGCGTTCCCGTAGAGCCGGGTGAGGGTGTAGGTGTTGAACCCGTCGGCGAAGTCGTGGGTGATCACGGCCAGCGCCACGGCCACCCCCATCCCGCCGCCGACCTGGAAGGCCGCGCCGAGGGCCACCCCGTCGGCGAGGCTGTGGCCGACCATGGCCGCGGCGGCGGTCAGTCCGACCTGGGGGACCCGCTCGCCCTGGCCCCCGTCGTGCCCGTGGGGACCGCCGGTGCCGCCGTGGGCGGCCTGCCGGACCGCCAGCAGGCGTTCGACGACATGGGCCACCAGGAAGCCCCCGACGAACAGCAGCAGGGCCATCGGGACGCCGAACACGGGGCGACCGGCCGCGCCCATCGCCTCGGGCAGCAGGTCCAGGCCCACCACCCCGAGCATCAGCCCGCCGGCCAGGCCGAGCACCAGATGGCGGCGGTCGGTGACGCGCTGCGCCGTCCAACCGCCCGCCAGGGTCATGAGGAATGCGCCCAATGCCACGATCACGGCCATGTGCCCCTGAATACCGACTGTCGGCTCCGTGCGCACGTCCGCGCGCGGAGCGGCGGCCGACAACCGTGTGACGAAGGAGAAAGGACCCCGGATGGGCGAGAGCGAGCGTGTGGTGGTCGGGGTCGGCGGCCGGGCCGGGGTGCCGGTGGCGGAGGTGTGCTCGCTGATCGAGGAGGCGCTGCGGGCGGCCGGTTTGGGGCCCGGGGCGGTGGTGGCGCTGGCCACGGTGGCCGGCAAGGGCGGGGAGGCCGGGATCAGCGGTGCGGCGGAACGTTTCGGTGTGCCGCTGCGGACCTATCCGGCCGCCGAGCTGGCGCGGGTCGCGGTGCCCGGGGCGCCCGGCCGGGTGGCCGCCGAGGCGGTGGGCACCCCTTCGGTGGCGGAGGCGGCGGCGCTCGCGGCGGGCGGTGAACTGCTCGTGCCCAAAAGGCGGTCGGCGGCGGCGACCTGCGCGGTGGCCACCGAGCCGGCGCACGATCTGCGGCACCACGGGGACGCGGAGGTGCTGGACTCCGGGGCCGGGCTGACCGATCTGGCGGTCAACGTCCGGGCGGACACCCCGCCCGGCTGGCTGCGGGAGCGGATCGCCGGATCGCTGACCTCTCTGGCCGCCTACCCGGACGGCCGGTCGGCGCGGCGGGCGGTGGCGGCCCGGCACGGGCTGCCGGCCGAGCGGGTGCTGCTGACGGCCGGGGCGGCGGAGGCGTTCGTGCTGATCGCGCGCGCCGTACGGGCCGTCCGGCCGGTGGTGGTGCATCCGCAGTTCACCGAGCCGGAGGCGGCGCTGCGGGACGCCGGGCACCGGGTGGAGCGGGTGCTGCTGCGGGCCTCGGAGGGCTTCCGGCTGGATCCGGCGGCGGTGCCGGCGGACGCGGACCTGGTGGTGGTCGGCAATCCGACCAATCCGACCTCGGTGCTGCACCCGGCGGCGGTGCTGGCCTCGCTGGCCCGGCCGGGGCGGACCCTGGTGGTGGACGAGGCGTTCCTCGACGCCGTGCCGGGCGAGCGGGAGGCGCTGGCCGGCCGCACCGACCTGCCGGGTCTGGTGGTGCTGCGGAGCCTGACGAAGACCTGGGGGCTGGCCGGGCTGCGGATCGGCTACGTGCTGGCCGAGCCGGAGCTGGTGGCCGAGCTGGAGCGGGTCCGGCCGCTGTGGCCGGTGTCGACCCCGGCGCTGGTGGCGGCGGAGGCCTGTATGGAGCCGGCGGCGCTGGCGGAGGCGGCGGAGGCGGCCCGCCGGATCGCGGTGGACCGGGCCCATCTGCTGGCGGGGCTGGCGGAGTTCGAGGAGGTGACCTCGGTGGGCACCGCGGAGGGCCCGTTCGTGCTGATCCGGGTGGACCGGGCGCCGGAGGTGCGGGCCCGGCTGCGGGCGCTGGGCTTCGCGGTCCGCCGCGGCGACACCTTCCCGGGCCTGGACCGGGACTGGCTGCGGATCGCGGTCCGGGACCGGGCCACCACCGGCCGGTTCCTCCAGGCCCTGGACGCGGCGCTGACCCTCACCACGCCGTAGCGGGCCGACCCCGGCGCGGTTGCGGGAACCCCGTGCGAGAGTGTCGGGAACACGCCAAGGGGAGGCAGTCATGCGGGGGTTCGCGAAGGCCGGGGCGGCGGTGGCGGTGCTGGCCGCGGTGGGGGCCGGGGTGTACGGGGGGACGGCGGTCCTCGGCGGGGACGGTCCGGCCGGCGCGCCGCAGCGGCTGGCACCGGCCGTGAGCCCGCCCGCGCTGCCCGGCCGGCAGGCCACCGGCCCGGCGGGCCGGCCGTTCACCCTGGTGGGGACCGGGGACATCATCCCGTACCCGTCGATCATCCAGCGGGCGGCGGCCGACGCGGCCGGCTCCGGTGCGGGCGGCCATGACTTCCGGAAGATACTCGCCGGGGTGCGGCCGGTGGTGGAGTCCGCCGACGTGGCGATCTGCCACCACGAGATACCGTACGGCCGGCCCGGCGGCCCCTACACCGGCTATCCGACCTTCAAGGCCCCGCACCAGCTGGCCGACGCCCTCAAGGCCACCGGCTACGACAGCTGTTCCACCGCCTCGAACCACACCCTAGACGCCGGCTGGGAAGGACTGGTCCGCACCCTGGACCACCTCGACCGGGCCGGGATCCGGCACACCGGATCGGCCCGCACGGCGGCCGAGGCCCGGACCCCGGCGCTGCTGGAGGCGGGCGGCGCCCGGATCGCGCACCTCTCCTACACCTACGGCACCAACGGCATCCCGCTGCCCGGGGGCAGGCCCTGGGCGGTCTCCCTGCTCGACCGGGACCGGGTCCTCGCGGACGCCCGGGCGGCCCGGGCGGCGGGGGCCGACGTGGTGGTGCTCAGCGTGCACTGGGGCACCGAGTGGCAGACCGCCCCCGACGAGCAGCAGCGGCGGCTGGCCCGGGAGCTGACCGCCGCCACCACCGACGGGCTGCCCGACATCGATCTGATCCTGGGCACGCACAACCATGTGCCGCAGCCCTACGAGAAGATCAACGGGACCTGGGTGGTGTTCGGGATGGGCGACCAGGTCGCCAGCTTCGTGCCCGCGGACAAGAAGCGCGGCAACCAGTCCTCGATCCCCCGTTTCACCTTCGCCCCCTCGGCGGACCGGCCGGGCCGCTGGGAGGTGGTGAAGGCCGAGTTCTTCACCCAGTTCTCCGACATGGGCCCGCCGTTCCGGGTGGTGTGCACCTCCTGCGCCGGGACTCCGGGGCGGGCCGACTACCGGGCCGTGGACCGGCAGGTGTCCGAGGCGGTGCGCTCCCGGGGGGCCGCGGCCCAGGGCCTGACCCGGGCCACCCGGCCGTAGCCTGCCGGGCGGCTCCGGGGCCGGGCCCCGGGCCGCCCGTCAGGCGCGGCCGCGGCGGGTGAGGACCAGGGCTCCGGCGCCCGTGCCGAGCAGCAGCAGGGCTCCCCCGGCGACGTACGGGGTGAGGGAACTGCCGCCGGTCTCGGCCAGGTTGGCCTGCGGCTTCACATCGGGCCGGGCCGGTTCGGGGATGGCCGGGGGCGTGCTCGGGGGCGTGGGCTTCGCGGAGGGGGCGGCGGCCGGGGAGGTGCAGTGGGACTCGGCGAGGACCAGCTCCCCCTCGACCTCGGCCACGTTGAGCTTGAGCGGGTTCACCGACACGTTGAGCTTCAGCGCGGACGCGGCGGCGGTGCGGGAGGTGGTCTCGGTCCCGGAGAGCACCAGGCTGACCTCGCCGATCCCGGGCACCTCGACCCTGATGGGGCCGCCCGCGGACAGGGTGGTCCGCTTGCCGAGCACGGTCACCGAGCCGAGCACGTTGGCGGTGGCCACCGGCCGCCGGCCGGCCTCGCAGACCGCCTTGGAGGTGACCTGTTCCAGCTGGATCAGCGAGAGCAGCGGCAGTCCGGGCACGTGCACCTTGGCGTTCAGCAGCTTCACCTCGGCGGCGGCCCGCTTCTTGTCCGCGGTGGCCTTGGCGCTCGCCACGTCCGCGCGCAGCACGCTCACCGGCCTGCCCTGCTCGACCCCGTCCAGGGTGACCGTCAGCGCGGTCTTCTCGGCCGAGGCCGGTGCGCTGACCTCGTTCAGGGTGGCCTTGAGGGGCACCTGGACGGTCTTGTTGAGCAGGCCGACGTCCAGTCCGGCGCGGAGGACGACCGCACCCGCCCGGCCCGCGCCGCCGCCGGTGCCGCCGGTGGCCTGGGCGGGGCCGGCGGCGAGGAGGGCGACGGGGGCGGCGGCGGCCAGGAGGAGTGCGGGCATGCGGAAGGTGTTGCTGTTCAAGGTGGTGAAACCCCTCAGGGAGTTGGGGAGCCCCGGGGCGCCAATGGGGGACATCGCGCGCGCCGAAGGCTTCGACCCCGGAAGTTTTACGCACGGAGAGTGAACAGGCGGCAACCTGAGGTGAGTTCACCCCAAAGGGTGGTTTCCATGCACATATTCGATTCTTGACGCCCCATCTGGAACGGCGGTTCTCTCCTGCCCCAGAAATCTGCCCGAAAGGGGCGTCCCAACGACCAGCCGCCCCCTCCCGTCACGGCCGCGTCAACCGGACGCCCCGCCCGGGTCAGGCCCGCACCCGTCCCTCCAGCACCACCCGCAACGGATCGGCGAGCACCGACACGTCCGCCCGCGGGTCCGACCCGTACACCACCAGGTCGCCGGGGGCCCCTTCGGTCAGCCCGGGCCGGCCCAGCCACTCCCGGGCCCCCCAGGCGGTCGCGGACAGCACGTCCGGCACCGGGATGCCGGCCTTCACCAGCTCGGCCGCCTCGGCCGCCACCAGGCCGTGCGGCAGCGAACCGCCCGCGTCCGTCCCCACGTACACCGGGACGCCCGCGTCGAAGGCCGACCGCACCGTGTCGTAGCGCCGCTCGTACAGCCGCCGCATATGCGCGGACCAGCGCGGGAACTTGGCCTCGCCGCCGTCGGCGAGCCGGGGGAAGGTGGCGATGTTGACCAGGGTGGGCACGATCGCCACGCCCCGCTCGGCGAACAGCGGGATGGTGTCCTCGGTGAGACCCGTCGCGTGCTCCACGCAGTCGATCCCGGCCTCCACCAGATCGCGCAGCGAGTCCTCGGCGAAGCAGTGCGCGGTGACCCGGGCGCCCAGCCGGTGCGCCTCGGCGATGGCCGTCTGCACCTCGGCCCGCGGCCAGCAGGCCGTCAGGTCCCCGGCGTCCCGGTCGATCCAGTCCCCCACCAGCTTCACCCAGCCGTCGCCGCGCCGGGCCTCCCGGGCCACGTACTCCACCAGGTCGGCCGGCTCGATCTCATGGGCGTAGTTGCGGATGTAGCGGCGGCTGCGGGCGATGTGCCGGCCGGCCCGGATGATCTTCGGCAGGTCGGGGCGGCCGTCGATCCAGCGGGTGTCGGCGGCCGAGCCGGCGTCGCGGATCAGCAGGGTGCCCGCGTCCCGGTCGGTCAGCGCCTGCTTCTCGCTGGTCGCCTCGTCCACCGCGCCGTGCGCGTCCAGTCCGACATGGCAGTGGGCGTCCACCAGACCGGGCAGCACCCAGCCGGAGACGGTGACGGTGTCCGCGGCGGCGGCGGTGCGCGGACGCTCGTAGGTGATCCGCCCGCCGACCACCCAGAGCTCGTCGCGGACCTCCTCGGGCCCGACCAGCACGCGCCCCTTCACATGCAGCACTTCGCTCATACGGGCACTGTACGCACGTCCTGGGTAGGCTCGGCGGGTTACCTCCGGACGAAGAGAGCACCGCCGTGACCCACCCCCTGCTGGACCTGCCCCCGCTCACCCCGGAGCGTTTCGCCTCGATCGAACGGGGGGTCGCCGAACTCCTCGGCACCCGCCAGGACGTGGTGATCGCCCAGGGCGAGGCGCTGCTGCCGCTGGAGGGCTGCATCCGGTCCGGGGCCCGGCCCGGCTCCACCGCGCTGAACGTGGTGACGGGCCCGTACGGGACCACGTTCGGGAACTGGCTGCGGGACTGCGGGGCCACCGTGGTGGACCTGGCGGTGCCCTTCGACACGGCCGTGACGGCCGATCAGGTGGCGGCCGCCCTCGCGGAGCGCCCGGAGATCGACTTCGTGTCCCTGGTGCACGCCGAGGCGGCGACCGGGAACACCAACCCGGTGGCGGAGATCGGCGAGGCGGTCCGGGCCCACGGGGCCCTGTTCATGCTGGACGCGGTGGCCTCGGTGGGCGCCGAGCCGCTGTTGCCGGACGCCTGGGGCGTGGACCTGTGCGTGATCGGGGCGCAGAAGGCGATGGGCGGGCCGGCCGGGGTGTCGGCGGTCTCGGTGTCGGAGCGGGCCTGGGAGCGGTTCGCGGCGAACCCGGCGGCCCCGCGCCGCTCCTACCTGTCGCTGCTGGACTGGAAGGAACGCTGGATCGACGGCGGCCGCCGGACCCTGCTGCACGCCCCGGCCCAGCTGGAGATGCTGGCGCTGGAGGCCTGTCTGGACCGGATCGCGGCGGAGGGGCTGCCGGCGCTGCTGGCCCGCCACTCGGCCGCGGCCGCGGCGACCCGGGCGGGGGCGCTGGCGCTCGGCCTGGCCCCGTACGTGACGGTGGCGGCGGAGGCCGCGCCGGTGGCCACCACCCTGCGGGTGCCGGCCGCCTCCGAGGCCGTCGCGAAGGCCCTGGCCGCCGATCCGTCGGCGCCGCTGGCGGCCGGCGGCGGTGCGCTGGCCGGGGAGATGGTCCGGGTCAACCACTACGGCACGGCGGCGGACCCGGCGGTGGTCCGGGCCTCGCTGGCGGCCCTGGCGGCGGCCCTGGACCGGCCCGCGGAAGCCGCCCTGGCGGCCGCGGACTCGGCGTGGACGGCGGCCCGGGCGGGCTGACCGGGCCCGCCCGCAGCGCAGCGCAGGGCCGGGGCCGGCGGGCTGGGCGGGCGGGCGTGTCAGCCGGAGAGCACGTCCAGCAGGCGGTCCACATCGGCCTCGGTGTTGTAGAGGTGGAACGAGGCGCGGAGGGTGCCGTTGCGGGCCGCCGTGAGGATCCCGGCCCGGGCCAGGTCCGGCTGCCGGGACTCCAGCCCCGGCACCGAGACGATCGCCGAGTCCCCGGGCACCGGGGACAGCCCGAGACGGGCCAGCCCGGACCGGTAGCGGGCGGCCAGGGCGGTGCCGTGGGCGTGCACCGCCTCGATGCCGACCCGCTCCAGCAGGTCCAGCGCGGGCGCGGCCGCGTGGTAGGGCAGGAAGGCCGGGGACTCGTCGAACCGGCGGGCGTCCGGGGCGAGCTCGCGCATCGGCCCGTAGGTCTCCGCCCACGGGTCGCGGGCCGCCACCCAGCCCGCGTGGAGCGGCACCAGGGTCTCCTGGGCGGCCTCCGAGACCGTCAGGTAGGAGGCCCCGCGCGCGCCCAGCAGCCACTTGTAGCCGCCCGTGACGGTGTAGTCGTACGGGGACGCGTCGAACGGCAGCCAGCCCACCGCCTGGGTGGAGTCCACCAGCATCGGCACCCCGTACCCGGCGGTGGCCCGGCGGATCTCCGGCAGCGCGGCGATCCGGCCGTCGGCGGACTGCACGGCGCTGACGGCGACCAGGGCGGTGTCCTCGCGGACCTCCCCGGCGAGCGCCTCCAGCGGCACGAACCGGGCCTTGAGGTCCCCGCGGACCGTGAACGGGTTGATGACCGAGGCGAAGTCCCCCTCGGCGAAGAGGACTTCGGCCCCGGCCGGCAACGAGGCCGCGACCAGGGCCACATGGGTGGCGACGGCCGAACCGACCGCCACCCGGCCCGGATCCACCCGGACCAGCCGGGCGTAGGACTCCCGGGCGGCGTTCACCCGGCCGAAGTCGCCGAACCCGGCGGGCACACCGGCCCCGGCGGACTCGGCGAGCGCGCGGACCTCCGCCACCGCGGCGCGGGGCATCACCCCGCAGGTGGCGGTGTTCAGATAGGTGGTGGAGTGGGCGAACTCGGCCGCGGCCAGTGACAGGTCCATGCGCCCACTCTCGCCGGGATCCGTACCCCTGTCCATTGGCGAATTCCGCATGACTTCACCAAGGAATCCTTATGGCAGGACCCGAACCGGGGCCCGGGGCGGGCCCGGGACGGGGTTCGCGGCGCGGCCCGGGACGGCCACGCCGAGAGTCAGGCTCCGGGTACCGCGCAGGCCTCGTCCGGGCCGCAGGCCTCGGCGGCGGCCGGGTCGCCTTCCGGCTCCCGGCCCGCCCAGGCCTGCTCCAGGGCGCGGGTGAAGACCTCGGCGGGCTGCCCGCCGGAGATCCCGTAGCGCCGGTCGAGGACGAAGAACGGGACGGCGTTCGCGCCGAGTTCGGCCGCCTCGCGCTCGTCGGCGCGGACCTCCTCGGCGTAGGCGGCCGGGTCGGTGAGCACCGCGCGGACCTCCGCCTCGTCGAGCCCGGCGGCCACCGCGATCCGGGCCAGCACCTCGGGGTCGAAGACCGACTCCAGCTCGCCGAAGTTGGTGCGGAAGGCCAGGTCGAGCAGGGCGTTCTGGCGGCCGCGGGCGGCGGCCAGGTGCAGCAGCCGGTGGATGTCGAAGGTGTTGCCGTGGTCCCGGCCGTCGGTCCGGTAGGCGAGGCCCTCGGCCCGCGCGGTGGCGGCGACGTGCTCCTCCATGGCCCGGGCCTCGTCGAGGGTGCGCCCGTACTTGCGGGCCAGCATCTCCACGACCGGGGCGCTGGCGCCCCGCTCGCTGCGGGGGTCGAGCTCGAAGGACCGGAAGACCACCTCGACGGCGTCCCGGTGCGGGAACGCGGCCAGCCCCTCTTCGAAGCGGGCCTTGCCGATGTAGCACCAGGGGCAGGCGATGTCCGACCAGATCTCGACGCGCATGGTCCTTCTTCTCTCCGGGAGGGGGGTCACGCGGTGCAACGTCCCCCGCCCGCGTCTCATTCCCCGGACGGTTCCGGGAGCGTGAGCCAGAGGGTGCGGTGCGAGCCGGTGGGGGCGGCGGTTCCGGCCGGGCGCCAGCCGAGGGCGGTGTAGAAGGACTGGGCGCGCAGGTTGTGCTCGTAGACCTCCAGCCGGATCCGCCGGGCCCCGGCCCGGCGCCAGGCGGTGAGGCAGGCCGCGTGGAGGGCGGCGCCGATGCCGCTGCGCCAGTGGTCGGGGTCCACGTGCAGCTGGGTGAGGGTCATCTGGCCGTCGACCGCGCGGAAGGCGGCGACCCCGGCGAGCGCTCCGTCCCGTTCGGCGCAGAGCACCCCGCCGTCGGCCCGGGCCACCGCCCGGGTCCAGCCCTCGCGGGTGCGTTCCAGTTCCTCGGCCCCGCTGTAGGCCTCCTCCGGGATCCGGCCCCGGTAGTAGGTGGCGCGGGCCCGGGCGTGCAGGGCGGTGATCGCGTCGAGGTCGACGGGCAGCGCGGCTCTGATCATGCGGACAAGAACGCGCCGGGACCCCCTCCGGTTCCCGGCGCGTTCCCGGCCCTCGCCCTCGGCCGGGCGGTCTAGCCCTTCTTCAGCCAGGCCTGCATCATCTTCTGGGCCACCGGGGCGGCCAGCTTGCCGCCGCCGATCTCGGAGCGGTCGGTGTCCGAGTTCTCGATCATGACGGCCACGGCGATCTGCTTGCCGCCGAGCTTCCCGTACGAGGTGAACCAGGCCAGCGGCGGGATGCTGTTGTTGACCCCGCGCTGGGCGGTACCGGTCTTGCCGCCCACCTCGGCGCCGGAGACCGCGGCCTTCTTGCCGCCGCCCTCGGCGACCACGGTCCGCATGGCGTCCCGGATCTTCTCGGCGGTGGACTCGCTGACCACCCGGCGGGAGGCGGGGTCCTTGAAGGACTCCAGGACGTTCCCGCCGGAGTCGGTGACCTCGGAGACCACGTGGGGGTCGACGAGCTCGCCGCCGTTCTCGATGGCGGCGGTGACCATGGCCATCTGGAGCGGGGTGGCCTGTACGTCGAACTGGCCGATTCCGGTCTGCGCCACCTGGTCCTTGGACATCTTGTCCGTGGGGTACTTGCCCGGGTCGGCGCGGAACGGGATCCGCTGCTTCTGGTTGAACCCGAACTTCTCGGTCATCTCCAGCATCCTGGCCTGGCCCAGCCGGTTCGCGAGCTCGGCGAAGACGTTGTTGCAGGACAGCCGGAGCGCGGTGCGCACCGACACGTCGTCGCAGGCCGCCGAGCCGGCCTCGCTCTTCAGCAGGGTCCGGGTGCCGGGGATGGTGTACGGGTCGGGGATGCCGGTCGGGGTGTCCAGGGAGTCGACCAGGCCGTTCTCCAGGGCGGCGGCGAGGGTGACCAGCTTGAAGGTGGAACCGGGGGCCATCGGGTTGCGGGCGGCCAGGTTCTCCAGCGCCTTGCCCTGGTCGGCGGAGAGCTCCTTCCAGGCCTCCGAGTCGAGGGCGCTGGTGATCCGGTTCGGGTCGTAGGAGGGGTTGACCACCATGCCGAGGATCGCCCCGGTGGCCGGGTCGAGGGCGACGGCGGCGCCCTTCTTCCCCTTGAGCGCCTCGTAGCCGGCCTTCTGGACCTCCGCGTCGATGGTGGTCAGCACGTTGCCCGGGTCGGAGCGCTTGTTGGTGATGACGTCCATCGGGGTCTTGAGCCGGTTGTCGGAGCCGTCCAGGACCTGCCGGTAGACGTATTCGAGCTGGGTCTTCCCGAAGGCCTGCGAGCTGTAGCCGGTCACGGGCGCGTAGAGGTCGCCCTGGGTGTAGGTCCGCTTGTAGCCGTAGGTCTTGCCCCCCGTCTTCTGGGAGCCGGTGATCGCCTCCCCGCCCACGATGATGTTGCCCAGCGGGTTCGCGTAGGCCGCGATCGTGTTCCGCTGGTTGTGGTCGTCTTCTGCGAGGGCCTGGCCTTGGTATGCCTGCACCCAGGTGACCCGGACCAGCAGGGCCAGGACCAGCAGCAGACAGAAGACCGACGCACGCCTGATCGTCTTGTTCATCCCCCTGGATGACGCTCCGCGGGCCCCGGCCGTTCCGCTCTGCCCCGATTGTGGCGGGGTTCTCAGTGTTTCTTCATCTGGCCGCCCGGGCCCCGCGCCGGGTCCGCCCCGTGCCTCACATCCGGCGGGTGGCCAGGGCCAGCCGGTCCCGCGCCTCGAACAGCGCCGTCCGGATCGCGAGTTCGTGCCCCGCCCCCAGCCGGGCCGCCGGCACCGAGCAGCTGACCGCGTCCCGGGCCGGAGTGCGGTAGGGGATGGACACCCCGAAGCAGCGCAGTCCCAGGGTGTTCTCCTCGCGGTCCACCGCGTAGCCCTGCTCCCGGACCAGCGCCAGCTCCTCGATCAGCCGCTCCCGGTCGGTGATGGTGTGCTGGGTGACCGCCTCCAGCCGTTCGGGCAGCAGCCGGCGCACCTCGTCGTCGGTGTGCGTGGCCAGCAGCGCCTTGCCCAGCGCGGTGGAGTGCACCGGCAGCCGGCGGCCGACCCGGGTGAACGGCCGCAGGTGGTGCCGGGACTGCCGGGTGGCCAGGTAGACCACGCTGGTGCCGTCCAGGCGGGCCAGGTGGATGGTCTCGGTGGTCTCGTCCGACAGCCGGTCCAGGGCCGGCCGGGCCGCCGCGACCACCTCGTCCCCGTCGATGTAGGAGCTGCCGACCAGCAGGGCCCGCACCCCGATCCCGTACCGGGTGCCGCCCGCGTCGGTCTCCACCCAGCCGAGCTCCACCAGGGTGCGCAGCAGCATGTACAGGCTGGACTTGGGCAGTCCCAGGTCCTGCTGGATGTCGGCCAGGCTGTGCAGTCCGGGCCGGGCCGCGAAGTGCTCCAGCAACAGGACCGTGCGCACGGCCGATTTGACCGGTGCCGCCCCCGGCCCGGCCGCCGTGTCCGCTGTGGTCATCGGCTGTCCTTCCCCTCCTGGTCGCCCCTGGGGGCCACTTGTCACCCGGTGGACGCGGAAATAGAGTCCGCAGCAGGTTCGATCATTCATCCACCGGAACGGCGTTCAGAATACTGAACGGTCCAGGAGGCAGCGGGCATGGCAGCGACACCAGTCTGGAGTGTGGACCCCCGCACCGGGAAGCGGCGCGAGCAGGTTGCGGCCGAGGCCACACCCCGGGAGCTGGACGAGGCGGTACGGTCCGCGCACGCCGCCCGTGCCGCGCTCGCCGACCGCACCGCGCGGATCGCCTTCCTGCGCGGGGCCGCCGACCTGCTGGCGGCCGCCGCCGAACGGATCGTCGCCACCGCCGACGCGGAGACGGCCCTCGGCCCGGCCCGGCTGACCGGCGAGCTGGCCCGCACCACCGACCAGCTGCGGGCCTTCGCCGACGCCGTGGCGGAGGGCTCGTACCTGGACATCCGGATCGACCGCCCGGATCCGGCGCTCAGCCCGCCGCGCCCCGGACTGCGCCGTTTCAAGGTGCCGCTCGGCGTGGTCGCCGTCTACGCCGCCTCCAACTTCCCGCTGGCCTTCTCGGTGCCCGGCGGGGACACCGCCAGCGCCCTGGCGGCCGGCTGCCCGGTCGTGGTCAAGGCCCACCCGGACCATCCGGCCACCTCCGAACTGTGCGCCGGGCTGCTGCGCGAGGCCGCCGTCGGCGCCGGGCTGCCGGCCGGGGTGGTCTCCGTGGTCCACGGCTTCGAGGCCGGCCTGGACCTGATCCGGCACCCGCTGGTCTCGGCCGCCGGGTTCACCGGATCCGTGCGCGGCGGCCGGGCCCTGTTCGACGCGGCGGCCGCCCGCCCGGTCCCGATCCCCTTCCACGGCGAACTGGGCTCCCTGAACCCGGTCGTGGTCACCCCGGACGCCGCCGCCGAGCGCGCCGAGGAGATCGGCGCCGGTCTGGCGGGGGCGATGACCCTGGGCGTCGGCCAGTTCTGCGTCAAGCCCGGGCTGGTCCTGGTCCCGGAGGGGGCGGACGGCGACCGGCTGGCGGGGGCCCTGGGCAAGGCCCTCGGCGAGACCGGTCCGGGAGTGCTGCTCGATCTGCGGATGCGCGAGAACTTCCTCGCCGGGGTCGCCGAACGGGCCGCGCTGCCGGCCGTGACCGCCCCGGTGCCGGCCGGGCCCGGCCCGGAGACCGGCCCCGGAACCGGCGGCACGGACCCGGACGCGGGCGGCTCCGAAGCGGCCGGCTCGCACACCGGCGGCTCGGACACCGGCGGCTCGGACGCGGACGGCGGGGTGCGGACCGTCCGGGCCGGCTTCCTGTCCGTACCGGCCGCCGCCCTCGCCGACCCGGCGTACGCGGTGCTGCTGGAGGAGTGCTTCGGCCCGGTGACCGTACTGGCCCGCTACACCGGCCCCGCCGAGGCCGCCGAGGTCCTCGACCGGCTGCCCGGGAACCTGACCGCCACCCTCCAGCTGTCGGCGGCCGAGGCCGCCGGCGGCGCCGGACCGGCCGCCGAGCTGCTCGAACGGGTGACCGGGCTGGCCGGCCGGGTGGTGGTCGACCAGTGGCCGACCGGGGTGGCGGTGGCCCCCGCCCAGCACCACGGCGGCCCCTACCCGGCCGCGACCTCGCACTCCACCTCGGTCGGCGGGACCGCGATCGAGCGCTGGCTGCGCCCGGTGGTCTACCAGTCCGTCCCCGACCCGCTGCTGCCGCCGGAGCTCCGCGAGGCCAACCCGCTGGGACTCCCCCGCCGCGTCACCCCCTGACCGGCCGCACCGGACCGCCGCCGATATTGCGTTGCCCGCCCCGCCCGCCGCGGGGCAGGCTTCGGCGCATGCCCAGACCCCATGGATTCACCTACGAACGGCGCCCCGACGGCACCGTCCTCATCACCCACCGCGGCCGTTCCGCCACCACCCTGCGCGGGGGCCGCGCGGACAAGTTCCTGGCCGAGGTCGAGTCCGGGGACGCCCAGCTGGTGATGGCCCGCTGGACCGGGGCGTACAAGTTCGGCAACGAGCGCATGGCGAAGAACCACCCGCGCAATTCCGGCCGCCGCTGATTCCGAATTGCCCCGAAGGTAAGGGAACGGCAAAAGCACCTCGGTCGTTGAGGGGGCATGACCGCTATGACCCCTGGTTCGAACCTGCCGCTCAACACCGTCCGCGTGACGGTCGACGTGGCCGCTCCGGTGCGGCTCGACGTGTCGGGGCTGCTGCTCGGCGCGGACGGCAAGGTGCGCTCCGACGCCGATTTCATCTTCTACAACCAGCCGACCGGCCCCGGTGTCACCTACCGGTCCGGCGGCGGCGCGGCACCGGACTCGATCACCGTGGACACCGCCGCCCTGCCCCCGGGCATCGAGCGCATCGTGGTCACCGCCAGCCCGGACGCGGCGGGCCAGACCTTCCAGGGCATCGAGCCCACGGCGACCGTGCGCGCCGCGGACGGCGGAGCGGTGATCGCCACCTTCACCCCGCCGCAGCTGGGCACCGAGACCGCGCTGGTGGTCGTCGAGGTCTACCTCCGCGGCGGCGCCTGGAAGGTCCGCGCGGTCGGCCAGGGCTATGCCAACGGCCTCGCCGGGATCGCCACCGACTTCGGCGTCTCGGTCGAGGAGGAGCCCGCCGCCCCGGCGGCCCCCGCGCCCGTGCCGGCCGCCGCGCCGGTGTCCCCGCCGACCATCGCCGCGCCGCCGATGCCGGCCGCCCCGCCCGCGCCCACCCTGGGTGCCGGGGTCGCCGCCCCCGGCGCCGGGAAGATCAATCTGGACAAGGGGCGGGTCAGCCTCCAGAAGAACCAGACGGTGTCCCTGGTCAAGGGCGGCCGCCCGCTGCTCTCCCAGGTCAAGATGGGCCTCGGCTGGGAGCCGGCGTACCGCGGCAAGGACATCGACCTCGACGCCTCGGTCATCGCCTACGGCCCGCAGCGCAACCACATCGACAGCTGCTACTTCGGCCGGCTGTCCATCCTGGGCGGGGCCGTCAAGCACTCGGGCGACAACCTCACCGGCGAGGGCGCCGGTGACGACGAGGTGATCGTGGTGGACCTGGGCCGGCTCCCCGCCGAGGCCACCGGCCTGGTCTTCACCGTGAACTCCTTCTCCGGCCAGAAGTTCACCGATGTGGCCAAGGCCTACTGCCGGCTGATCGACGCGGCCACCGACGAGGAGCTGGTCCGCTTCGACCTCACCTCCGCCGAGCCGCAGACCGGGGTCATGATGGCCAAGCTGATCCGGCAGTTCTCGGGCGAATGGGAGATGACGGCCATGGGCGAGTTTGTGAAGTCCCGCACAGTGCGCGGCATGGTCAAGCCCGCCGCCCAGGCCCTCTGAGCAGGTGGGCGGGCCGGAGGCGGTCCTTCCGCCCCGGCCCGCACCACCCCGGGTGACCGACCCCACCTCAAAACCGGAGGTGACTGTCAGTGCCCGCCCGTAACCTTGGAAGCATGTACGAGACGCCCCCGAACCCGGGTCCCGCCCGCCCGTCCGCCGCCGAGGCGAACGAGGCGATCCGGCGTCTGGTCGACTCCCGCGCCGAGGGCGAGGAGTGGCCCTCCGAGGCGTATGAGTTCCTCCTCGCCGAATGGGCCGCCGCCCACCAGGCCGAGGTGGCGGCCGCCGCTTCCTGCTGACGGGCCGGCCGCCGAAGGGGCCGGCCCCGCCGAAGGTCAGTGCTTGCGGCGCCAGGGGCCGGTGATCGCCAACATGATCCCCGGGTCCTGGATGTTGGCGAACAGGGTCCGCCCGTCCGGTGCGAAGCAGACCCCGGTGAACTCCGAGAACTCCGGCTCCTCCGCCGTCCCGATGTTGAGGTCGTTGCGGGCCAGCGGATAGGTCCGCCCGGACTCGGTGGCACCGAAGAGGTGCTGGAGCCCGGAACCGTCCTCGGCGATGATCAGCCCGCCGTACGGGGAGACCGTGATGTTGTCCGGGCCGTCGTAGCCGCCCTCCGCCGAGGGGTCCTGGTTCACCCCGAGGAGCACCGTCAGCCGGATGGTCCGCCGCTTCGGGTCGTAGAACCACACCTGGCCGTCGTGCGCGGCACCGGGGCTCTCCTCCCGGGCGTAGGAGGACACGAAGTAGGCGCCGCCGTCCGCCCACCACATCCCCTCCAGCTTGCGGCCCCGGGTCACCGCGCCCTCCCCGAACTGCTTGCGGACCGCGGTGGTGCGCCCGTCCCGGTCCGGGACGGTGACCCAGTCCACCCCGTAGACGGTGCCGATCCGGGTGGCCCGCGACAGGTCGTCCACGAAGCGGCCGGAGCTGTCGAAGCACTTGGCCGCGGCCAGCACCCCGGCGTCGTCGGCCAGGGTCCGCAGCCGGCCCCGGCCGTGCCGGAAGCCCTCCGGCGGGGTCCAGCGGTAGAGCAGCCCGTTGGGGCCGGAGGCGTCCTCGGTGAGGTAGGCGTGGCCCTTCTTCGGGTCGATCACCACGGCCTCGTGGTCGTACCGGCCGAAGGCCTTGATCGGCTTGGGGTCCCGGTTGGCCCGGCGGTCGTGCGGGTCGACCTCGAAGCAGTAGCCGTGGTCCTTGGTCATCCCGTTCTTGCCGGCCAGGTCCGAGTTCTCCTCGCAGGTCAGCCAGGTGCCCCAGTCGGTGGCGCCGCCCGCGCAGTTGGTGGAGGTCCCGGCGATGCCCACCCACTCGGCGACCTCGCCGCCCCGCCGGACCTCGACCACCGTGCAGCCGCCCGCCGCGGCCGGGTCGTAGACCAGCCCCTCGGTCAGCGGCACCGGGTGCGCCCAGCCCGAACGGGCGCCCTTGAGCTCGTGGTTGTTGACGAGCAGGGTGACCCCGCGGTGCCCGGCGAAGGCCGCCGTGCCGTCGTGGTTGGAGGGGGTGTACTCGCCGGACTCCAGCCGGGTGACCCCGCTGTGGGTCAGCACCCGGTAGGAGAACCCGGCCGGCAGGGCCAGCAGACCGGCCGGGTCGGGCAGCAGCGGGCCGTAGCCGGGGGCGCAGGGCCGGCCGTGCTCGTCGTGCAGGGTGCTGTCGTCCGCCGCCAGCGCGCCCGGGGCGGTGGCCAGGGCGCCGACCGTGCCGGTGAGGGCGACCCCCGCCCCGGCGAGCACGGTACGGGCGGCGAAATCTCGGCGGCTGAGCGGCATGGGGTCTCCAGGGGTGGGGAGTCGGTGCGCCTGACGTGCGGTCGGCGCACACGCTCCCGCCCGCACGTGAACGGCGGCTGAATTCCCCGCTGCCGCCGGGCGTCCTCTTCTCCCCGCCCCGAATGGCCGACTCCGGCCGGGAAACGGCGCGTTCGAACGCGTGCCGGCGCTGCCGGGACGGCTCTCGGCCCGTCTCCTCTCTGATCCTGCCGGGTCGGCCCACGCCGTCCGGTGCCGTGCCTCGCCGGGCGGAGCACGACCCGGCAGCACGACCCCGGCAGGGCGGCCCGGCGGCGCGGCCCGGCAGCACGACCCCGGCAGGGCGGCCCGGCGGCGCGGCCCGGCAGCACGACCCCGACAGCGAGGCCCGGCAGCTTGGGCCCGGCAGGGTGGCTCGGCAGCACGTCCCGGCAGCACGGGCCCGGCAGGGCGGCTCGGCAGCACGGGCCCGGCAACACGGGCCCGGCGGCGCGGCCCGGCAGCACGACCCCGACAGCGGGGCCCGGCAGCTTGGGCCCGGCAGGGCGGCCGGGCAGCTTGGGCCCGGCAACACGGCCCCGGCAGGGCGGCCCGGCAACACGGCCCCGGCAGGGCGGCTCGGCAGCACCGCCCCGGCAGGGCGGCCGGGCAGCTTGGGCCCGGCAACACGGCCCGGCAGCACCGCCCCGGCAGGGCTGCCCGGCAGCACGGGCCCGGGCAGCGCGGACCGGCCGTCAGGCCCGGCGGCCGTCAGGGCCCGGCCGTCAGGGCCGCTTGGAGCGGGCCTTGAAGGCCGCCTTGCGGGCCTCCTTGGCGGACACCCGGTCCGGGTGCAGCCGGCCCATCGCCTCCAGCACCTCGGCCGTGGCCGGGTGGTCCACCCGCCACACGGCGTCGAAGAAGCCGGTGTGCCGGTCGGTCAGGGCCTCCATCAGCCCGGACAGTTCGGCCGGCTCCCCGCCGGCCGCCAGCTGGGCGGCGAGGGTGTCCACGGTCAGCCAGAACACCATGGCCTCGCCGGGGGCGGGCACATCGGCGGCGCCGCGTTCGGCCAGCCAGACCCGGGCCAGTCCGCCGAGCTCCGGGTCGTCCAGGACGGCCCGCACCACGGCCTCCACGGCCGCCGGGGTGCCCGTACCGGTGTCGGAGACCGTACCGGCCAGCGAGAGGGCCTGCTGGCAGCGGAGCCGGCGCAGCGGCCCGCCCTCGTCCGCGCCCCGGGCGGCGGCGAGCAGCTCGGCCACCGCACCGGGCAGCTCGCGGCCGGACGCCAGCCACAGCTCGAACTCCGCCTGCGCGGTGGCCTCGGAGAACCCGGACACCTCGTCGAGCAGCACGTCGGCGCCCTGTCCGGCGAGGTCGCCCACGGCGGGGGCACCGACGCCGGCCTCCAGCATCCGGGCCCGGATGCCGTACAGCCCGAGCGCGGTCAGCCGCACCAGCCCGTACCGGGAGACGTCCTCCTCCTCACCGAACTCACCGAACTCACCGAACTCACCGGCCCCGCCGGCACCGCCCGCCGGCTCCGGGCCGAGGAGTTCCTCGTCCTCCGCCTCGGCCATCAGCGCCTCGTCCACCGGCCGGAACTCCACCAGCCCGATCGGCTCCAGCTGCCGGAACTGGTCGTCCAGCCGCATCATCGCGTCGGAGACCTGCTCCAGCACCTCCTCGGTGGGCTCCCCCATGTCCTCGGGCACCACCATGGAGGCGGCGAGCACCGGCAGCGGGACCGGCCCGTCGGAGGCGCCGCCCTCGGCGACGGTCAGCAGGTAGAGGTTGGCGAGCACCCCGTCGAGGAAGTCGGCCTCGCGCTGCGGGTCCCAGTCCAGCTGTTCGAAGTCGATCTCGCCGCCCGCGTCCAGGGCGTCGACCAGGTCCTCCAGATCGGGCACCGCCGCGTCGGCGAGGACGGAGTCGAGGGCAGCCAGCCACAGGTCCAGTACGTCGGCGGGGGTGCCCGAGGTGACCAGGGCCAGGTCCTCGCCGGGCTCGGCGCTGGCGAAGCCGCCCTCGTCCGCGTCCCGTTCCACGTCCTCGGGCTCGGTCACCTCGACCAGCCCGGCGTCCACGGCCACCCGCCAGGCCTGGCTCGCGTGCGCCGGCCCGTCCGGGTCGGCGCCGAGGCCCAGCAGTTCGGCGGCCTCGGCCAGCTGCACGTCCAGGAGTTCCCCGCCGGCCCCGACCCGGGTGCCCGGCCCGGCCCACCGGGCGAGCCGTACGGCCCGTGAGAACACGGGGGTGGCGAGGGCCGCCCGGGCCAGGTCCGCCTCGGGCTGCAGCCGTACCGGCGGCAGCGGGGTATGGGGCTCAGCGGACATGAGGGGTACTCCTCGCACAACAAACGGCAGGTGGGGGAACAGCGGTCCAGCGTAGACGCAATCGGGGTGCCCCCGGCCAGCCGGTGACCCGCCGACCCCTTTGGTTCATCCGACAGTCAGATCACGTATCCCCTGGAGGCCTTGACAACAGGCCTTCCCAAACAGGAAATTGACGCGCGTAGATCTATCGCAGCGATGACGACAGACCGCACCGCCGCTCCGATTTCCCTCACACCCTCACCACCGGAGTCCCGCCCATGCGTTCCTCGCATACCCGTTCCGCCGCCGTCGCGGCCGTCGTGGCGACCGCGCTCGCCACCGGCCTGCTCGCCGGTTCCGCCGACGCGGCCGAAGGCGCCGTGTCCGCCGACCCGGTGCGCATCCACGACATCCAGGGCACCACCCGCATATCGCCCCTGGTCGGCAAGCAGGTCGCCGACGTCGAGGGCATCGTGACCGGTGTCCGGACCTACGGCTCGCGCGGCTTCTGGTTCCAGGACCCCCAGGCCGACGACGACGAGGCCACCAGCGAAGGCGTGTTCGTCTTCACCAGCTCGGTGCCCACCGTCGCGGTCGGCGACGCCGTCAAGGTCTCCGGCCTGGTCGGGGAGTACGTCCCCGGCGGCCTGACCTCCGGCAACCAGTCCGTGACGCAGATCTCCAAGCCCACGGTCACCGTGGTCTCCTCGGGGAACGCGCTGCCCGAGGCCGTCCGCATCAACGAGTACACGGTGCCCGAGGCCTACGCCCCGGCGGGCGACCCGGCCGCCGGCGGCAGCATCAACGGCCTCACCCTGGAGCCGTGGCGGTACGCCCTGGACTACTACGAGTCCCTGGAGGGCACCTCGGTCCGGATCGGGACCTCCCGGGTGGTCGGCGCCACCGACCCGTACTCCGAGCTCTGGGTCACCGTGAAGGGCTGGGAGAACAACACCGCCCGCGGCGGCACCCTCTACGGCTCCTACGACTCGCAGAACACCGGCCGGATCCAGGTCCAGCAGCTCGCCCCCGTCTCCGAGAAGCCCTTCCCGGTGGCGAACGTCGGCGACCGGCTGACCGGTGTCACCGAGGGCCCCCTCGACTTCAACCAGTTCGGCGGCTACACCCTGGTGGCCCGCACCCTGGGCACCGTGCAGTCCAAGAACCTGAAGGCGGAGAAGACCAAGGCGCAGGGCCAGGGCGAGCTCGCCGTGGCCACGTACAACGTCGAGAACCTGGACCCGAGCGACCCGCAGGAGAAGTTCGACGCGCTGGCCAAGGCCGTCGTCGAGAACCTCGCCTCCCCCGACATCGTGGCCCTGGAGGAGATCCAGGACGACACCGGCGCCAAGAACGACGGGGTCGTCTCCGCGAACCAGACCCTCACCAAGTTCACCGACGCGATCAAGGCCGCGGGCGGCCCGGCCTACCAGTGGCGGACCGTCGACCCGGAGAACAACAAGGACGGCGGCGAGCCCGGCGGCAACATCCGCCAGGTGTTCCTGTTCAACCCCGAGCGGGTCTCCTTCACCGAGCGCGCCCCGGGCGACGCGACGACCGCCACCGGGGTCGTCCGGGAGGCCGGCAAGGCCGCCCTCACCCACTCCCCCGGCCGGATCGACCCGGCCAACCCGGCCTGGGAGGCCAGCCGCAAGCCGCTGGCGGGCGAGTTCACCTTCCGCGGCAAGACCGTCTTCGTGATCGCCAACCACTTCGGCTCCAAGGGCGGCGACGAGGGCCTCACCTCGCACCACCAGCCGCCGGTCCGCTCCTCGGAGGCCAAGCGGCTGCTGCAGGCCCAGTCGGTGAACGCCTTCGTCAAGGAACTGCTGGCGGTGCAGAAGAACGCCGACGTCCTGGTCCTCGGCGACATCAACGACTTCGAGTTCTCCGACACCACCAAGGCCCTCGCCGACGGCGGCGCCCTGTACCCGGCGATCAAGTCGCTGCCGAAGTCGGAGCGGTACTCCTACGTCTACCAGGGCAACTCGCAGGTGCTGGACCAGATCCTGACCAGCCCGGCGATCAAGAACTTCACGTACGACAGCGTCCACATCAACGCGGAGTTCGCCGCCCAGAACAGCGACCACGACCCGCAGGTGCTGCGCTTCCGCCCGTAGCCCCAGCGACCCCGGAGGGCCCGGCCGCCGTCCCGGCCGGGCCCTCCGGCACGTCCGGGGCCCCTCGGACAGCGGGTCCGGGGCCCGTCGGGCGACGGGTTCGGGACTTTGGACCCTGGCGTGATCCTGGCCACAGCCCTACGCACCGGGGCGATTTGTGGTGTTGAGTGGCCACACGCTCGATCTTGTCCCGTACCCGCCCGCACTCCCTGGGAGGACCGCGTGTTCCCCTCCATCTCCCTGGTCCAGGAAATCGGCCTCGCCGTCCTGTTCGTGGCCGCAGTCGTCTGGCTGGTGGGCCTGGGCCACATGCTGTGGGACAGCCGCTTCCACCAGAGCCACCCCTCCGACTTCGACGGCCTCCCGGTGATCCCGGCACAGCGGGGCTCCGCCGCCCACCCGATGGAGTCGGTGGAACTCACCGAGGCCGAGCAGCAGGCCTTCGCCGGACTGATCCGCACCCTCCCCCTCCACTGACACGCCGGAGCGCCCTCCCGCCGATGGCGGGAGGGCGCTCGTGGTGTTCCGGCCACCGGCCGGCCGCGCCCGGTCGCGGGTGTCAGTTGTGGCTGTGCAGGACCTCGTTCAGGCCGCCCCAGACCGCGTTGTTCGGGCGGGCCTCGACGGCGCCGGTGACCGAGTTGCGGCGGAACAGGATGTTGCTGGCGCCGGAGAGCTCCAGCGCCTTGACGATCTGGCCGTCCGGCAGGGTGACCCGGGTGCCGGCGGTGACGTACAGGCCGGCCTCGACGATGCACTCGTCGCCCAGCGCGATGCCGACGCCCGCCTCGGCGCCGATCAGGCAGCGCTCGCCGATCGAGATGATCTGCTTGCCGCCGCCCGACAGGGTGCCCATGGTGGAGGCGCCGCCGCCGATGTCGGAGCCGTCGCCGACCACCACGCCCGCGGAGATGCGGCCCTCGACCATGGAGGTGCCCAGGGTGCCCGCGTTGAAGTTGACGAAGCCCTCGTGCATGACCGTGGTGCCCTCGGCCAGGTGCGCGCCCAGCCGAACCCGGTCCGCGTCGGCGATCCGGACGCCCTTGGGGGCCACGTAGTCGGTGAGCCGCGGGAACTTGTCGATCGAGGTCACCTGGAGGTGCAGGCCCTCGGCGCGGGCGTTGAGGCGCACGGTCTCGACCTGGTCGACGGCGACCGGGCCCAGCGAGGTCCAGGCCACGTTGGCGAGCAGCCCGAAGACCCCGTCCAGGTTCTGGCCGTGCGGCTTGACAAGTCGGGTGCTCAGCAGGTGCAGGCGCAGATAGGCGTCGTGGGCGTCCAGCGGCTTGTCCTCCAGCGAGGAGATGACCGTGCGCACGGCGACGACCTCGACCCCGCGGACGGCGTCCGAGCGGAGCGCCTTGGCCGCGGCGGCGCCGAGGAGTTCCACGGCCCGCTCGGCGGTGAGGCGCTCGGTGCCGGCCGGGCCGGGCTCCTCGGCCAGCTCGGGGGCGGGGAACCAGGTGTCGAGGACGGTGCCGTCGGGGGTGATGGTGGCAAGTCCGGCGGCGACGGCGCCGGTGGTACGCGTAGCAGTCATGCCCGAAACCTAACCGGCGACCGGCCGCGCCCGCGAACCGGTCTCATGTGCCGGTCGTACGGCGTGGCGCACCGGAACGGCGCCGGGGCGCGCCCGGGTGCGCCCCGGCGGACCGGTGCGGGCCGGTGCGGGCCGGTGCGGGCCGGTTCAGGCCGGTTCAGGCCGGTTCAGGCCGGTTCAGGCCGGTTCAGGCCGGTTCAGGCCGGTTCAGGCCGGGCGGAGGATCCGGGCGAGGACCTCGCGGGCGTGCTCCTCCTCGTACGGCCGGTCCGTCAGGAGGGCCTGGAGGGCGATGCCGTCCATCAGCGCCACCAGGGCCCGGGCGGTGGCCGGGTCGGTGCGGCCGGTCAGAGCGGACGCCATGGCCTCGCACCACTCCGCCGCCACCGGGCGCAGGGCCGGGCGGCGCAGCGCCGCGAGGTAGAGCTCGTACTCCAGCTCCACGCGCCCCCGGTCGGCGGCCAGCAGCTCGCCGAGCAGCCGGGCCAGCGCGTCGGCCAGGTCCGCCGTCGGGTCGGCCATCGCCGGGGAGGCGGCCACCACGGCGGCGAACCCGTCGTTGGCCCGGCGCAGGGCGGCCACCAGCAGTTCGTCGAGGGTGGCGAAGTGGTAGGTGGTGGAGCCCAGCGGCACATCGGCCTCGGCGGCCACGGTCCGGTGGCTCAGTCCGGCGATGCCCTTGGCGCCCACCACCCGGATGGCCGCGTCGATGATCCGTTCCCGCCGGTCCGGGTCGTACCTCCGGGTGCCCGCCATCAGTGCGCGCCGCCCAGGTTGAGCAGGACCACTCCGGCGATCACCAGTGCGATCCCGGTGATCTTCACCGCTCCGGCGGACTCCCCGAGGAACAGCATGCCGATCGCGGCGACGGCGGCGGTGCCGACGCCCGCCCAGATCGCATAGGCGGTGCCCACGGACATCGACTTCAGGGTCTGGGCGAGGAGGGTGAAGGCGATCGCGTAGCCGAGCAGGGTGCCGAGGGAGGGCCAGAGCCTGCTGAAACCGTCGCTGTACTTCATGGCGGTGGTTCCGGCGACCTCGGCGGCGATGGCCGCGGCAAGCAGTACGTAGGGCATGAGTACGACTGTACACAACGTTGCGTACAGCCGTACACATCCTGAGCGCCCGGCAAGATCCGCAAGCGCCGGGCTAGCGGCGCAGCAGGAACCAGGCGGACCGGGACTTCTTCCACTCCGGGTGGTCCAGGTCCTTGGCCTCGGTGCCGTCCCCGTAGAGGTCGGCCGCCCCGCTGTCGGTGATCAGCTGGACCGGTGCGCCGGGCCACCGCAGGTCGGGCACCTCGACGACGGCCTCCCAGCCGCCCGGGTCGGTGGTCGGCAGGTCGGCCCGCTTCACCGGGGCGTGTCCGGGGGCCCCGTCCCACTGGTAGAGGGCGTAGGGGTCGGAGTTGTCGTCGGCGGCCCAGGAGCCGGCCAGGATCAGGTACTGGTTCGCGGCGTTCCTGCGGATGTCGCGGACGGCCAGGCCGCCCAGGTCCAGCTCGATGCCCGCGCCGAACACCGGCTTGGCGCCGTCCGCCACCACCCGGTCGAAGTTGACCACCGGCACGACCAGGGCCTTGCCGCCGAGCGCGGCGGGCGCCAGCGGCGCGCGGAAGCCCAGGTAGGCGGTGCCGGTGGAGCCGGGGGCGAACTCCAGGCCCTCCACGTTGAAGCCGTCGATCTGCTTGGGCACCTGTCCGGCGGCGGTGCCGGCCGCGAACCCGTAGCGGTCGCCGTTGGCCCGGTCCCAGGCGATCAGGTCCTCGCGGAGGGTCCGGTAGGCGGTGCCGAAGGTGATCTCGGTGCCGGCGCCCGAACCGGTGACGGTGGTGGTGAAGACCGTGTTCCGCTCGGCCTTGTACTTGCCGTCCTTGTTGTTGCCGAGCGAGCCGGTCCAGTAGACGGTGTTCCCGACCCGGGTGGCGGCCTCGATGTCGGCCTCCTTCTTCAGGCCCAGGGCCGGACCTAGGTCCCAGGTCTTCACCGGGCCGCCGGAGCGGGTCCGGTCGAACAGCCGGATCACATTGGACTCGTCGTCGGCCACCAGCACGTGCCCGCCGCCCACCGGCACCGCGGCGGAGGCGTCCGAGGAGCCGGTCAGATAGCGGGGGGCGAGCCCGCCGGTGACCTTGGCGGAGGCCGCGTAGGAGAGGACGGCCGTGGCGGTCTTCCCGCCCCGCCCGGTCACCTCCAGGGTCAGGTCGGTGTAGCCCTGGGCGCGGGCCCGGACGGTCAGCCGCCGGTCACCGGTCCAGGTCCGCTCCTGCCGCACGTCTCGCACGTCCGCCACGGCCGGGTTGCTGGAGGACACCACGCGCAGCCGCAGGAACCCGTCGGGGACCCCGGCCTGGGCGATGTCCACGGTCACGGCCGGCTCGGCCTCCCCGCCCACCGCGCCGCTCAGATGGCCGGCGGACAGCGAGACCGTCACATCGGCGGCCGCCGGGACCCCGCCGGCCACCGCGTGCGCGGGGGCGGTCAGCCCGGCCACCAGCAGGGCCGCGGCCCCGGCCGCTCCGGCGGCTCCCCGGCGGCGGCCTGCGGTCGAAAGACGAACGGTCACAGATGGTCCTCTCGTGTGTGGCCGGCACGGCATGCCGGCCGTCGAGAAGAGTCCACTCCCGGACCGAATTCCGGGTTCACACCGAGGGTACGCCGGGCGAACAGCAGGGGCCCCCTGCGCCGAAGCGGAGGGGGCCCCTGGGTGGTGCGCTGCTGCTCAGACGTTGAAGCCGAGGGCGCGGAGCTGCTCGCGGCCGTCGTCGGTGATCTTGTCCGGGCCCCACGGCGGCATCCAGACCCAGTTGATCCGGAGCTCGTTCACGATGCCCTCGGTGGCGGACTTCGCCTGGTCCTCGATGACGTCCGTGAGCGGGCAGGCCGCCGAGGTGAGCGTCATGTCGAGGGTGGCGATGTTGGCGTCGTCGATGTGGATGCCGTAGATCAGGCCCAGGTTGACGACGTCGATGCCCAGCTCGGGGTCGACCACGTCGTAGAGGGCCTCGCGGACCTCCTCCTCGGTGGCCGGCTTGATCGACGCCTCGGGCGTCGCGTTCTCGGTCATGCCGTCGTCTCCTTCTCCACGCCGCCCAGAGCCTGGGCCGTCGCGTCCTTCCACGCCATCCAGCTGAGCAGAGCACACTTCACGCGTGCCGGGTACTTGGAGACGCCGACGAACGCGACCGCGTCCTCCAGCACCTCCTCCATCGCCTCGTCGGGCTCGGTGCGGCCCTTCGACTGCATCATCTCCAGGAAGACTTCCTGGATCTTCTGTGCCTCGGCGAGTTCCTTGCCGACCAGCAGTTCGTTCAGCACGGAGGCGCTGGCCTGGCTGATGGAGCAGCCCTGGCCCTCGTAGCTGACGTCCGTCAGCTTCTCGCCGTCGTACTTCACGCGCAGGGTGATCTCGTCGCCGCACGTCGGATTGACGTGGTGCACCTCGGCGTCGCCGTCGCGCAGACCTCGGCCGTGCGGGTGCTTGTAGTGGTCCAGGATCAGTTCCTGGTACATGGAATCCAGCTTCACAGGTGCGCCGCCCCTCTACCCGAAGAAGTTCCGTACGTGCTCCAGCCCGTCGACGAGTGCGTCGACCTCGGCCGGAGAGGAGTACAGGTAGAAGGACGCCCGGGTGGTCGCGGGAATTCCGTAGCGCAGGCAGACCGGGCGGGCGCAGTGGTGGCCCACGCGGACGGCGATGCCCTGCTCGTCCAGGACCTGGCCCACGTCGTGCGGGTGGATGTCCCCGAGGGTGAAGGAGATCGCGGCGCCGCGGTCCTCGGCCGTGGTGGGGCCGATGATCCGCAGGTCGGGGACCTCCAGCAGGCGCCGGACGGCGTACTCGGTGATCGCGTGCTCATGCGCGGCGATCTTGTCCATGCCGATGGCGGACAGGTAGTCCACGGCCGCGCCGAGGCCGACGGCCTGGGCGATCGGGGGGGTGCCCGCCTCGAACTTGTGGGGTGCCGGGGCGTAGGTCGAGGCGTGCATGGACACGGTCTCGATCATCTCGCCGCCGCCGAGGAACGGGGGCAGGTCCTCCAGCAGCTCCTGGCGGCCCCAGAGCACGCCGATGCCGGTCGGGCCGCACATCTTGTGGCCGGTGAAGGCCACGAAGTCGGCGCCGAGGGCCTGGACGTCCAGGGGCATGTGCGGGGCGGCCTGGGAGGCGTCGATCAGCACCAGGGCGCCGACGTCCTGGGCGCGCCGGACGATCGCCTCGACCGGGTTGACGGTGCCCATGATGTTGGAGACCAGCGTGAAGGAGACGATCTTCGTCTTCTCCGTGATGACCTCTTCGATGTTGGACAGGTCGAGCCGGCCGTCGTCGGTCAGGCCGAACCACTTCAGCTTCGCGCCGGTGCGCTGCGCGAGCAGCTGCCACGGGACGATGTTGGAGTGGTGCTCCATCTCGGTGATGGCGATCTCGGTGTCGCGGTCCACCCGGTAGGGCTCGTCGGCCCAGCCGAGCATGTTCGCGACCAGGTTGAGCGACTCGGAGGCGTTCTTCGTGAAGATGACCTCGTCGCGGCTCGGCGCGTTGATGAAGGCGGCGACCTTGTCACGGGCGCCTTCGTACAACGCCGTGGCCTCCTCGGCCAGCACGTGCACGCCGCGGTGGACGTTGGCGTTGTGCTGTTCGTAGTACTCGCTCAGCGCGTCGAGTACCTGGCGCGGCTTCTGCGAGGTCGCCGCGTTGTCCAGATAGACGATCTTCTTCCCGTCGTGGACCACACGATCCAGCAGGGGGAAGTCCTTGCGGATCGCCTCGATGTCGAGGAGGCCAGGCAGCTGTGTCACGCGGTCGCGCCACCCTTCACGTACTTGTCGTAGCCCTCGGCCTCAAGCTGGTCGGCGAGCTCGGCGCCGCCGGACTCGGCGATGCGGCCGTTCGCGAACACGTGCACGAAGTCGGGCTTGATGTAGCGGAGGATGCGCGTGTAGTGGGTGATCAGCAGGGTGCCGACCTCACCGCCCTCGCGGACCCGGTTCACGCCCTCGGAGACGATGCGCAGGGCGTCGACGTCCAGGCCGGAGTCGGTCTCGTCGAGGATCGCGATCTTCGGCTTGAGGAGCTCCAGCTGGAGGATCTCGTGGCGCTTCTTCTCGCCGCCGGAGAAGCCCTCGTTGACGTTGCGCTCGGCGAAGGCCGGGTCCATGTGGAGCTGCTCCATCGCGGACTTGACCTCCTTCACCCAGGTGCGCAGCTTGGGGGCCTCGCCGCGGACGGCGGTGGCGGAGGTCCGCAGGAAGTTGGAGACCGAGACTCCGGGGACCTCGACCGGGTACTGCATGGCGAGGAAGACGCCGGCGCGGGCGCGCTCGTCGACGGACATCTCCAGGACGTCTTCGCCGTCGAGGGTCACGGTGCCACCGGTGATGGTGTACTTCGGGTGCCCGGCCAGCGAGTACGCCAGGGTGGACTTGCCCGAGCCGTTCGGCCCCATGATGGCGTGCGTCTCACCCTGCTTGACGGTGAGGTCGACACCCTTGAGGATCTCGCGGGCGCCATTCTCGGCCTCGACGGAGACGTGCAGGTCGTGGATTTCAAGCGTTGCCATGGGTGCCTCAGGACTCCTGGGAGAGGGGGGCGGCCACGTCGACGAGGACGCTGCCCCCTTCGATCTTTACGGGGTATACGGGAACGGGGCGCGTCGCGGGCAGCCCGGACGGCTTGCCGGTACGCAGGTCGAACGCCGAGCCGTGCAGCCAGCACTCGATCTGGCAGTCTTCGACCTCGCCCTCGGAGAGTGACACGTTCGCGTGCGAGCAGATGTCGTTGATCGCGAACACCTCCCCCTCGGTGGAGACGATGGACACCGGCGTGCCGTCCAGGTCCACCCGCTTGGGGGTGTCCTGTTCCAGCTCGCTCAGCGAACAGGCCTTGACGTAGGTCATCAGGCGGACGCCTCGAGTTCGGCCTCGATCTTCGTGATCAGGCGCTCCTCGATGTCCGTGACACCGATCTGCTGGATGAGTTCGGCGAAGAAGCCGCGGACCACCAGGCGGCGGGCCTCGTCCGCGGGGATGCCGCGGGCCTGGAGGTAGAAGAGCTGCTCGTCGTCGAAGCGGCCGGTCGCGGAGGCGTGGCCGGCGCCGACGATCTCGCCGGTCTCGATCTCCAGGTTCGGTACCGAGTCGACCCGCGCGCCGTCCGTGAGGACCAGGTTGCGGTTCATCTCGTAGGTGTCGGTGCCCTCGGCGGTCTTCTCGATGAGGACGTCGCCGATCCACACCGCGTGGGCGCCTTCGCCCTGGAGGGCGCCCTTGTAGATCACGTTGGACGTGCAGTGCGGGGCGTCGTGGGTGACCAGGAGGCGGTGCTCCTGGTGCTGGCCGGCGTCGGTGAGGTACAGGCCGAGCAGTTCGGCCTCGCCGCCGGGGCCCGCGTAGGTGACCCGCGGGTGGAGCCGGACCAAGTCGCCGCCGAAGGTGACGACCACGGACTTGAAGCTGGCGTCCCGGCCGATCAGCGCGTTGTGCTGGGAGGTGTGGACGGCGGTGTCGTCCCAGTCCTGCACGGACACGAAGGTGACCTTGGCGCCGTCGCCGACGAGGATGTCGACGTTGGCGGCGCGGACGCCGTCACCGGTGTGGTCGATGACGATGATCGCCTCGGCGAAGGGCTTGATGTCGAAGACGGTGTGACCGAAGGTCGTGCCGCCCTCGCCGTGCAGGGCGACCCGGATGGGCTCGGCCAGCACGGTCTCCTTGGCCACGGTGACGACCGTGGCCTTGGCGAACGAGGAGAAGGCCTGGGCGGCGACCCGGTCCACCGGGGTGCCGGCCTTGCCGATGCGCTCGTCGCCGCGGTCCACGGACTCGACCGTGACGCCCTCGGGGGCGTCGATCTGGGCCTTCATGGTGCCGTTGGCGACCGCGCTGCCGTCGTGGAGTCCGCGCAGCCGCGCCAGCGGGGTGAACCGCCACTCCTCCTCGCGGCCGTGCGGCACCGGGAAGTCCGCCACGTCGAAGGACGGCGGTGCGCTCATCCGGGTGGCGACGGTGGACTCCGCCGCCACCGCGATGGAGCCGGCGGTGGTGGAGCCCACTGCGTTGTTCTGAGCCTCAGCCATGGCTGTCGTCTTGCTCTCTTCCTGCGTCTTGCGTCACGTCAAAGGGATCTGCGCGGATGGCGCGGCCGGGCGGCGGTACTAGCCGACCGAGCCCTCCATCTGCAGCTCGATCAGCCGGTTGAGCTCCAGGGCGTACTCCATGGGCAGCTCCTTCGCGATCGGCTCGACGAAGCCGCGCACGATCATGGCCATGGCCTCGAACTCGGTGAGCCCGCGCTGCATCAGGTAGAACAGCTGGTCGTCGGAGACCTTGGAGACGGTCGCCTCGTGGCCCATGGTCACGTCGTCCTCGCGGACGTCCACGTAGGGGTACGTGTCCGAGCGGGAGATGGTGTCGACGAGCAGGGCGTCGCAGAGGACGTTGCTCTTCGAGCCGGGCGCGCCCTCGCCGATCTCGACCAGACCGCGGTAGGAGGTGCGGCCGCCGCCCCGGGCCACCGACTTGGAGACGATGTTCGAGGAGGTGTTCGGCGCCATGTGGACCATCTTGGAGCCGGCGTCCTGGTGCTGGCCCTCGCCGGCGAAGGCGATGGAGAGGGTCTCGCCCTTGGCGTGCTCGCCCATCAGGTAGACGGCCGGGTACTTCATGGTGACCTTGGAACCGATGTTGCCGTCGATCCACTCCATGGTCGCGCCCTCGTACGCCACGGCGCGCTTGGTGACCAGGTTGTAGACGTTGTTCGACCAGTTCTGGATCGTCGTGTAGCGGCAGCGGCCGCCCTTCTTCACGATGATCTCGACCACGGCGCTGTGCAGCGAGTCCGAGGAGTAGATCGGGGCGGTGCAGCCCTCGACGTAGTGGACGTAGGCGTCCTCGTCGACGACGATCAGCGTCCGCTCGAACTGGCCCATGTTCTCGGTGTTGATCCGGAAGTAGGCCTGGAGGGGGATCTCCACCTGCACGCCCTTGGGCACGTAGATGAACGATCCGCCCGACCACACGGCCGTGTTCAGCGAGGCGAACTTGTTGTCGCCGACCGGGATGACGGTGCCGAAGTACTCCTTGAAGAGTTCCTCGTGCTCCTTCAGCGCGGTGTCGGTGTCGACGAAGATGACGCCCTGCTCCTCCAGGTCCTCGCGGATCTGGTGGTAGACGACCTCGGACTCGTACTGGGCGGCGACACCGGCGACCAGGCGCTGCTTCTCCGCCTCCGGGATGCCGAGCTTGTCGTACGTGTTCTTGATGTCCTCGGGCAGTTCCTCCCAGGAAGCGGCCTGCTTCTCGGTGGAACGGACGAAGTACTTGATGTTGTCGAAGTCGATGCCGGAGAGGTCGGAGCCCCAGGTCGGCATGGGCTTCTTGTCGAAGAGCTTCAGGCCCTTGAGGCGGAGCTTCAGCATCCACTCGGGCTCGTTCTTCTTGGACGAGATGTCGCGGACGACGTCCTCGTTGAGGCCGCGCTTCGCGGCGGCGCCGGCCGCGTCGGAGTCGGCCCAGCCGTACTCGTACTTACCCAGGCCCTCAAGTTCAGGGTGAGCAGTCTCCGTGGTCATGCGGGGTTCCTCCCGGCCGTGCTTGCAGATGCTGGTGTGTGTGCCTGTGCGCTGCCCGCCCCCGCGCCGCGCGGGATGAAGGTCGTGCACACCCCGTCGCCGTGGGCGATCGTGGCGAGCCGCTGCACATGCGTCCCGAGCAGGCGGGAGAAGACCTCGGTCTCCGCCTCGCACAGCTGCGGGAACTGCTCGGCGACATGGGCTACCGGGCAGTGGTGCTGACAGAGCTGTTCGCCGCTGTGCGGACCGGGAGCGCTCTTCGCCGTAGCAGCGTACCCGTCCACGGTCAACGCCTTGGCAAGGGCCTCGGTGCGCTCCGCGGGGTCCGCGGCGTCCACGGCCGCCCGGTAGGCCTCGGCCTGGGCGTCCAGTCTGGCCTTCGCGAAGGCGGCGACCGCCGCCTCGCCCTGTTCGCCGCCGCCGGCGGACTGCGCGATCCAGCGCAGGGCGTCCGCAGCGAGGGCGTCGTAGGACTGGTCGAAGGCGTCGCGCCCGCAGTCGGTGAGCGCGAAGACCTTGGCGGGCCGGCCCCGGGTGCGGGCTCCGTACACGCGCTGCTCGCGGGGTTCGACCACGTCGTCGGTGACGAGCGTGTCGAGGTGGCGGCGGACGGCGGCCTGGGTGAGGCCGAGCCGCCGGGCGAGGTCGGCGACGGTGGACGGACCGTGGTCCAGGATGGACCGCGCGACCCGGTTGCGGGTGGACCGCTCCCCGGTCGCGAGCTCCCCCTGGGGGGTCTCGTTCAGCCGTTCGCCGTATTTCACAACGCCATTGTTGCGTAATTAAGCGAGCCGCGACAAGCCGTGATGGAGGCCACGCGCGGTGGCCTCCATCACTAAGGGTTACCTAATTTATCTACGGAGAGTTATGCGGAGGGCATCGCTCCGAGATCGCGCCGGGCCCCTCCGGTGAACCAGTACACGGCTCCCACCAGCAATCCCCCGCCCACGATGTTCCCGGGAACGGTGAACATCAGATTTCGGAAAAGATCACCGAACGCTGCTGAGCCATCCAGGATCGCCAGACTGAAAAGAGCCATGTTCGCCACGCAGTGCTCGAATCCCACGGCCACGAACACCGCCACCGGCAGCCACAGCACGAAGATCTTGGCGGCGTCCCCGCGGGCCCGGGTGAACATCCAGATGGCGATGCAGACCAGCATGTTGCAGAGCACCGCGCGCCAGAACAGCTGCCCGCCGCTCAGCGCCATCTTGGCGTGCACCATCTCCGCCAGCATCGCCCTCGCGGGCGGCGCGGAGGTCACCCCCGAGGCGTGCACCATGGCCCCGAAGGCGAAGGCCCCGACCAGGTTCCCGGCCAGCGACAGCGACCAGGACAGCACCAGGTCCCGCCAGCCGGTCCGCCCGGACAGCGCCCCGACCAGCATCACCATCACGTTGCTGGTGAACAGCTGGGCCCCGGCGAACATCACGATGGTCAGGGCGATCGGGAAGACCGCCCCCTCCAGCAGCTTCACCGCCGCCGAGCCCTTCGCCACGAACGGCGAGATCGCCACCAGCAGCAGCACCTCACCGATCCCGATGTACGCGCCCGCGAGCATCGCCGACACGAAGTACCGCGGCGGATGCCCCAGGTCGTGGGCCTTGTGCTCGGCCTGCCCGGAGGTGGCCTCGACGTTCTGCGCGATGCTGTTCACCGTTCCACGCTAGGCCGCCGGAGGCCCGCCGCCGGCCCGAAAAGGTCACCAGCCGGCGGCCCGGCGGCCCCCGCCCCCGGGGACCAAGGGCCCGTCCGGAGGGCGCCCCCGGGCTCCGTAGACTCACCCGCATGAGCAACGACCCCGCCGTGCGGATCCGCGAGCTGGTGAAGCGGTACGGCACCAAGACAGCGGTGGACGGCCTGGACCTCACCGTCGAGAGGTCCTCGGTCACCGCGGTCCTCGGTCCCAACGGCGCGGGCAAGACGACCACTGTGGAAACCGCCGAGGGCTATCTCCGGCCGGACTCCGGCACGGTCCGGGTGCTCGGCCTCGACCCGGTCGCCGACGCCGCGGCACTGCGCCCGCGGATCGGGGTGATGCTCCAGTCCGGCGGGGTCTACTCCGGCGCCCGCGCCGTGGAGATGCTCCGCCACATGGCCAAGCTGTACGCCGACCCGCTCGACGTGGACGGCCTGGTCGAACGCCTCGGCCTGGGCGGCTGCGGCCGCACCCCCTACCGCCGGCTGTCCGGCGGCCAGCAGCAGCGCCTCGCCCTGGCCATGGCCGTGGTCGGGCGCCCCGAGCTGGTCTTCCTCGACGAGCCCACGGCCGGCCTGGACCCGCAGGCCCGCCGCGCCACCTGGGACCTCGTACGGGAACTGCGCGCCGACGGGGTCACCGTCGTGCTCACCACCCACCACATGGACGAGGCCGAGCAGCTCGCCGACCGGGTCGCCGTCATCGACGCCGGCCGGGTCATCGCCGACGGCAGCCCCGAGGAGCTGTGCCGCGGCGGCGCCGAGAACACCCTGCGCTTCACCGGCCGGCCCGCCCTGGACCTGCCCTCCCTGCTGAAGGCGCTGCCGGACGGCGCCCAGGCCGCCGAGCTCACCCCCGGCGTCTACCGGGTCACCGCCGAGGTCGACCCACAGCTGCTGGCCACCGTCGCCTCCTGGTGCGCCCAGCACGGGGTGATGCCGGACAGCCTCTCGGTCGAGCGGCACACCCTGGAGGACGTCTTCTTGGAACTCACCGGTAAGGAGCTGCGCGGATGAGCGCCGGCACGTTCACCCCCCGGCCCGGGGCCGCCCCGGTCGGCCGGATGGTCGCCGCGCAGGCCGCGCTGGAGACCCGGATGCTGCTCCGCAACGGGGAGCAGCTGCTGCTCACCGTGATCATCCCGGCGCTGCTGCTGACCCTGTTCTCGGTGGTGGACATCGTCGACACCGGCGCCGGGAAGTCCGTGGACTTCCTGGCCCCCGGGGTGCTGGCGCTGGCCGTGATGTCCACCGCCTTCACCGGCCAGGCCATCGCCACCGGTTTCGACCGGCGCTACGGGGTGCTGAAGCGGCTCGGCGCCTCCCCGCTGCCGCGCTGGGCGCTGATGGCCGCGAAGACCCTGTCGGTGCTGGTCACCGAGGTCCTCCAGATCGCCCTGCTGACCGGGATCGCGCTGGCCCTGGGCTGGTCCCCGCGGGGGAACCCGCTCTCCGTGGCCCTGCTGGTGCTGCTCGGTACGGCCGCCTTCTCCGGGCTGGGGCTGCTGATGGCCGGCACCCTGAAGGCCGAGGTGACCCTGGCGGCCGCCAATCTGGTGTTCCTGCTGCTGCTGGTGGCCGGCGGGGTGATCGTGCCGCTGGACAAGTTCCCCGGGGCGGTCCGCTCCGCCCTCGAACTGCTGCCGATCTCGGCGCTCTCCGAGGGGCTCCGTGACGTGCTCCGGGACGGTGTCGCGCTGCCCTGGGGCCAGGTGGCGGTGCTGGCCGTCTGGTCGGTGCTGGGGCTCGGTGCCGCGGCCCGCTTCTTCCGCTGGGAGTGAATCCCTTCCGCTGTGCGCGGCCGAGCCGCGAGGATGGACGCCTCCACTCGTGAGGTGATCCTCGCGGGGTGACGCCGGGGGGCGGGCATGGCGCGGCGAGAGGCCGTTCTGCGGCTGGACGAGCAGTGGGCACGGATCCGGTCGGGGGCCGCGCACGCGGATCCCGACGAGGCCGACCGGCTGCTGGGCGAGCTGATCACCGCGTTGCGGGAGCCGGCCCGGACCGATCCGGACTGCGCGGCCCGGCTGGGCCTGCGGCTGTCCGATCTGGCCGGCCGCCGCTTCGCGCACGGGGACCGGGCCGGGGCGCTGTCCGCGGTGGAGGAGGGCCTGCGGCACGCGCAGCAGGCCGCCGAGCACTCCCCCGAGTACACCCGCTGGTACGCCCGCGGGCTGATCAACCAGGGCGTCTGGCTGGCCTGGCCGCTGAGCGACGGGCTGCGGCTGCCGCGCTATCCGCTGGGCACGGCCGCCGTGGAGGGGCCCGGCCCGATGGAGCGGGCGGCCGGTGAGCGGGCCGTGGGGCTGACCCGGACCGCGGTGGACGTGTGGCGCGGCCTGGACCAGACCGATCCGGTGAACCGGCAGGGGCTGGCCCAGGCGAAGGTGTTCCTCGGGGACCGGCTGGCCGAGCTGGGGTTCGCCGAGGACGCGGTGGCCTGGGCGGTGGACGCGGAGAGCGACTTCCGGGGGCTGCTGCTGACCGGCCCCGCCGATCCGGACCTGGCCCTGGAGGCCGAGGAGGCCCTGGAGCACATCGGGCGCCAGCTGGAACTGCGGCTGCGCTTCCTGTCCTTCGAGTCGCTGGCCCGGTTGCGGACCGACGGGCTGCTGGCCGAGCCGCTGCTGCCGCAGGCGGTGGTGGCGGCCCGGATCCAGGGTCTGGAGCCTGACCGGATCGCGGCCGGGCTGCGGCTGGACGCGGAGCACGTGCACACCATGTTGGAGGTGACCCCCTGGCTGGCGGTCTGGCGGTTCGAGGTGCGGGGGCCCGACGGGCTCTGGACCATACTCGACCATCCATGGCATAGCGCCTCAGATGTAAGAAATAGGACAGCAGAGGACGTAGCGTCAGAACTGGTACGCGGCTTCAAGGAGTCCGCGGACTGCCCCGGCTCCGCCGGGTATTGGCGGCTGCACGTCTGGTGGCAGACCGAAGGGGACCCGGCCGCCGCCCGGTTCCGGCTGGTCAGCAGCCCCGAGCCGGGACCCGCGGCGCGAGCTGACGACCCCTCGTGAATCTTTGCACAAGGGGTCGCCTACGATATGGGGCGTGTTGAACCCCTTCGCATACATCGCCAGCCGCTGGACCCCGTCACCCCGGATCGTCCGGCGGGCCGCGCTGACCGCCCTCGTCATGACGGTGGTCATCGTCGTCACCGGCGGCGCGGTGCGGCTGACCGGATCCGGTCTCGGCTGCGACACCTGGCCCAAGTGCACCGACGACAACCTGTTCGCCACCCCCGCCCAGGGGGTGCACGGGGCCATCGAGTTCGGCAACCGGATGCTGACGTACGTGCTGAGCGCGTCCGTCGGCTGGTCCATCCTGGCGGCCCGCTGCGCCAAGCCGTGGCGGCGCTCGCTCACCCGGCTCGGCTGGACCCAGTTCGCCCTGGTCCTCGCCAACGCGGTGCTCGGCGGCATCACCGTGATGACCGGCCTCAACCCCTACAGCGTGGCCGGGCACTTCCTGCTCGCCACCGGGCTGATCACGGTGACCGCGCTCACCTGGCAGCGGGCCCGCGAGGGCGACGGCGCCCCCCGGCCCCGCGTCCCGGCACCGGTCCGCAAGCTGTCCTGGGCGCTGGTCGCCGCCACCCTGGTACTGATCGCCGCGGGCACCGTGGTGACCGGTTCGGGGCCGCACGCGGGCGACAGCAGCGAGGTGAAGCGGATGGACTTCGACTGGGCCACCACCGCCCATGTGCATGCCGTCGCGGCCTGGCTGGTCTGCGCCCTGGCGGTGGCGATGTGGCTGGTGCTGCGGGTGGCGGACGCCCCCCTGGACACCCGGGCCCGGGCCCGCGACCTGCTGGTCGTGCTGCTCGCCCAGGGCGCCATCGGCTACGTCCAGTTCTTCACCGACCTCCCCGAGGTCCTGGTGGGCGCCCATATGCTCGGCTCCTGCCTGGTCTGGATCGCCGTCCTCCGGCTGGTCCTCAGCCTGCGCGAGCGCCCCGAGGAGCGGGCGGGCATCCCCTCCCAGACCGATCCCGAGCTGACCTCCGTCTGACCGGCCCCCGGTCCGTCCCCGGCCGGCCCCTCAGGGCAGCAGCGCGGGGGCGGACCGGGCGGCCGGCGGGCGCGGCGGCTCCGCCCGGGCCGCCAGCCGGTACACCCGGCGGGCGTTCTCCGCGGCCAGCAGGGCCGCCACCCGTTCGGCGTCCCGCGCGGACCAGGACCCGTCCGCCACCCAGCCGCCCAGCACCCGGCCCAGCGCCTCCCGGAACACCAGGGCGGCCACCGTGTGCAGTTCGGGCAGCTGACGGCCCCCGCTGGAGAACATCAGTTTCCCGAAGGGCGCCCGTTCGAGGAACTCGGCGAGCACCCCGGCGGCCCGGGCCCCGGTGTGTCCGAGGGCCGGGCCCAGATCGGCGTAGACGTGCGGGAAGGCCGCGGCCAGCTGGGCGGTCCCCCGGTGGTGCGGGTAGCCGTGCAGCAGCACCAGATCGGTGCCCAGCCCCTCGGTGGCCCGGACGAAGTCGGTGAGCAGCGCCGGATCGGCCCGGTCGGCCCGCCGGGCGGGGTCCGCCCCGCCGGTGTGGAGCTGGAGCGGCAGCCCGGAGGCCACCGCGCTCCACAGCAGGTGCCGGATCAGCACCGGGTCCCGTACCGGTCCGCCCTCGGCCCGGCCGGCCAGCCAGCGGCCGGCCGCCTGCCGGACCTCCCCGCCGCCGGGCGGCCCGGGGGCGAAGGCCAGTTCCAGTCCGCAGCCCGCCGGTCCGCCGCAGGTGAAGGCGACGGCGTCCACGGCGGCCGCCCGGATCGCCTCGGCGAGGTTCTCCAGGAAGGCGGCGGGGGTGCCGGAGGTGTCGGCGACCCGGACGGCGAGCGGTTCCAGCCGGACGATCTCGTATCCGGCGGCCCGGCCGGCCGCCGCCAGTTCGGCGGGCCGGGTCAGGTCCCCGGGCAGCCCGGTGTCCACCAGAAAGGTACCGATCCCCGAGCCGGCCAGGAGCCGCCGCCGGGATTCCAGTACGCCGAGCTCCCGGCGGCGCGCCAGATAGCGGGCGGGCGGGGCGTGCGGCTCCAGGCCGAGCAGCGGGGGGCACCATCTGCGCACGGCGAATCCGGCCTGGGTGTCGAAGAAGGTGGTGCCGGCGGCGGCCGGGGCGCGGGAGCCCGAGAGGTGGGCCTCGAAGCCCCCGAGGCCCAGCTCGGTGCGGAGCACACCGTGGCAGTGGTGGTCCACCAGGGGTGGCGTTTCGATCAACCGGTCGATCATCGGGGCATCCCGTGGTGGACGGCGCGCTTCTTCCACCCCTCCTAACGGGTGACCCCGTACGGAGGTATCGCCCCTAGGGGGTGTCCCCCTGGGCCCCGGGCTTCGCTTCCTCCGCCTCGGAAGCGGCCTCGGCTTTGGGAGCCGCCTCGGGCTCGGGCTCGGGCTCCGGCTCCGGGGCGGCCGCGGGCGCCGCGGCGGCCGGCGGGTTGGCCGGGCCGCCCAGTTGGATGCCCGCCATGCGGGTCCATTCGTACGGGCCGGTGCGGACCTTGGCCGCCATCTCCCCGTCGAACTCCTCCTGGAGGCTCAGACCGGCCTTCTCGGCCGCCAGTGCGGCGACCTCCCGGCTGGGGGCGACCAGGTCCCCCCAGCCGCCGTCCTCGCCCACGAGCACGATCCGGGTGCCGGCCTGGCCGATGTACGCGATCTGGCCCTCGGCACCGCCGTGGGCGCGGCTGAACGCGCCGATCTGCTTGGCCAGCTTGGCCGCGGTGCGCTCCTGCTTGGTGTCTGCCATGAACGGCATGCTACCGGCGGGTAATCAACGGAGGAAGGGATCCACGGCCACCGCGACGAAGAGAAGCGACACATAGGTGATCGACCAGTGGAACAGCCGCATCTCCTTGAGCTTCCCTCCGGTCAGACCGGCCTTGGCCCGCGCGTGCAGGGCGTGCGCCTCCCACAGCCACCAGCCGCCGGCCAGCAGGGCCACCGATGTGTAGAACCAGCCGGTGTAGCCCAGCGGGGTGAGCAGCAGCGAGACGCCGACCATCACCCAGCTGTAGAGGACGATCTGCCGGGCGACCACCCGGTTGCCCGCGACCACCGGCAGCATCGGCACGCCGACCCGCGCGTAGTCCTCCTTCACCTTCATGGACAGCGGCCAGTAGTGCGGCGGCGTCCAGAAGAAGATGACCAGGAAGAGGATGACGGCGGCCCAGGACATCGAGTTGGTGACGGCGGACCAGCCGATCAGCACCGGCAGGCAGCCGGCGATCCCGCCCCAGACGATGTTCTGGGTGGTGCGCCGCTTCAGCAGCATCGTGTAGACGACCACGTAGAAGAGGAGCGCGCCGAGCGAGAGCGCCGCGGACAGCCAGTTGACCAGCAGGCCGAACCACAGGGTGGACACCACCGCGAGGGTGACGCCGAAGACGATGGTCTCGCGCGGACTGACCATGCCGGTGACCAGCGGACGCTGGGCCGTACGGTCCATCAGCGCGTCGATGTCCCGGTCGATGTACATGTTCAGCGCGTTGGCGCCGCCGGCCGACAGGTAGCCGCCGACGCAGGTGGCGAGGACCAGCCACAGCGACGGGACGCCCTGTTCGGCGAGGAACATGACCGGCACGGTCGTGATGAGCAGCAGCTCGATGATCCGCGGCTTGGTCAGTGCCACGAAAGCCATGACCCGGGCCCCGAACGGCCGGTGGGCGGGGCTCGTCCCGAGCACCCCCGCTGGACGGGATTCGACGGCCGTCACGCACACCCCTGACGAAAGACTCCCAGCAAGCCCGGTTCACACACCGACATGGCCTCCGTCATGCGGGGCATGAGGGGCGTGAAGGAGCGGTGAGGACTTGCGCGTACCACGCCACTCTAGACGCTGCCCTTCACTCGCCCCGCGCGGGGGTGGCCCCGTGTTGGGCCGAGCGCCGCAACACGGGCCGCCGTAGCGGTCCGGCGGGTCGCGAGGTGACAGGGTAGTGACGGAGCGGAGGCACTCGAATAGCCGCACGCCGCAGCGGGGGTAGGCTCGGAATCGCGCCGGTGCACCGTTCGTCACCGGGACATCCAGACATGTGGAGAGGAGCCCTGACCCACGGTGAGCACCAAGCCGACGACCACAGAGCTCGAATGGACCGAACTGGACCAGCGGGCTGTCGACACCGCCCGGATCCTGGCCGCGGACGCGGTCCAGAAGGTCGGAAACGGCCACCCGGGGACGGCGATGAGCCTCGCCCCCGCCGCCTACACCCTGTTCCAGAAGGTGATGCGGCACGACCCGGCGGATCCCGAGTGGGTGGGCCGCGACCGTTTCGTGCTCTCCGCCGGCCACTCGTCGCTGACCCTCTACACCCAGCTGTACCTGGCCGGTTTCGGCCTGGAGCTGGACGACCTGAAGGCGTTCCGCACCTGGGGCTCCAAGACCCCCGGCCACCCGGAGTACGGCCACACGGCCGGCGTGGAGACCACCACCGGCCCGCTGGGCCAGGGTGTCGCCAACGCGGTGGGCATGGCCATGGCCGCCCGCTACGAGCGCGGTCTGTTCGACCCGGAGGCCGCCCCGGGCACCTCCCCCTTCGACCACATGGTCTACGCGATCGCCGGTGACGGCTGCCTCCAGGAGGGCATCTCCGCCGAGGCCTCCTCCCTCGCGGGCCACCAGAAGCTCGGCAACCTGGTGCTGCTGTGGGACGACAACCACATCTCCATCGAGGGCGACACCGAGACGGCCGTCTCCGAGGACACCCTCAAGAGGTACGAGGCGTACGGCTGGCACGTCCAGCGGGTCGCCCAGCAGGCCAACGGCGACCTCGACCCCAAGGCCCTGTACGCGGCCCTGGAGGCGGCCAAGGCCGAGACCGAGCGTCCGTCCTTCATCGCCGCCCGCTCGATCATCGCCTGGCCGGCCCCGCACGCCCAGGGCACCGAGGCCGCGCACGGCTCGGCGCTCGGCGGCGACGAGGTGGCCGCCACCAAGCGGGTCCTGGGCTTCGACCCGGAGCAGACCTTCGAGGTCTCCGACGAGGTCATCGCGCACACCCGCAAGGCCCTGGACCGCGGCCGCGACGCCAAGGCCGCGTGGGAGAAGGAGTTCTCCGCCTGGCGCACCGCCAACCCGGAGCGCGCCGCCTCCTTCGACCGGATCCAGGCCAACGAGCTCCCCGAGGGCTGGGAGGACGAGCTCCCGGTCTTCGAGACCGGCTCCTCGGTCGCCACCCGCGCCGCCTCCGGCAAGGTGCTCGGCGCGCTCGGCGCGGTCATCCCGGAGCTGTGGGGCGGCTCGGCCGACCTGGCCGGCTCCAACAACACCACCATCGACAAGAACTCCTCGTTCCTGCCGACGGGCAACCCGCTGCCGGAGGCCGACCCGTACGGCCGCACCGTGCACTTCGGCATCCGCGAGCACTCGATGGCCGCGGCCATGAACGGCATCGCGCTGCACGGCCACACCCGCATCTACGGCGGCACCTTCCTGGTGTTCTCCGATTACATGCGCAACGCCGTCCGGCTCTCCGCGCTGATGCACCTGCCGGTGACCTACGTGTGGACGCACGACTCCATCGGCCTCGGCGAGGACGGCCCGACCCACCAGCCGGTCGAGCACATCGCCTCGCTGCGCGCCATCCCGGGCCTGAACCTGGTCCGCCCGGCCGACGCCAACGAGACCGCGATCGCCTGGCGCGAGATCCTGCGCCGGCACACCAAGGTCTTCGGCAAGGGCGCCCCGCACGGTCTGGCGCTGACCCGTCAGGGCGTGCCCGTGTACGACCGCAACGAGGACGCCGCCAAGGGCGGGTACGTGCTCTTCGAGGCCGAGGGCGGCGACGCCCAGGTGCTGCTGATCGGTACCGGCTCCGAGGTCCAGCTGGCCGTCGCGGCCCGCGAGCAGCTCCAGGCCGAGGGCATCCCGACCCGGGTGGTCTCGATGCCGTCCGTGGAGTGGTTCGAGGAGCAGGACGAGGCGTACCGGGCGAGCGTGCTGCCCGCCTCCGTCAGGGCCCGGGTCGCGGTCGAGGCCGGCATCGGCCTGACCTGGCACCGGTACGTCGGCGACGCCGGCCGGATCGTGTCCCTGGAGCACTTCGGTGCCTCGGCCGACGCCAAGGTCCTCTTCCGCGAGTTCGGTTTCACCCCCGAGGCCGTGACCGCCGCCGCCAAGGCCTCCCTCGCGGCCGCCGCGGGCTGACGCCCGTACCCAAGCACCAGTAGGAGATGCAATTCCCATGACAGACGCACTCAAGCGCCTCTCCGACGAAGGCGTGGCGATCTGGCTGGACGACCTGTCCCGCAAGCGCATCACGTCCGGCAACCTGGCCGAGCTCATCGACCAGCAGCACGTGGTCGGGGTCACCACCAACCCGGCGATCTTCCAGAAGGCGATCAGCGGCGGCGAGGGCTACGCCCCGCAGCTGACCGATCTCGCGGCCCGCAAGGTGACCGTGGAAGAGGCCCTCCGGATGATCACCACGGCGGACGTCCGGGACGCGGCGGACATCCTCCGCCCGGTCTACGACGCCACCCAGGGCCAGGACGGCCGGGTCTCCATCGAGGTCGACCCCCGGCTGGCCCACCAGACCACCGCGACCATCGCCGAGGCCAAGCAGCTGGCCTGGCTGGTGGACCGGCCGAACACCCTGATCAAGATCCCGGCGACCAAGGCCGGCCTGCCGGCGATCACCGAGGTCATCGGCAAGGGCATCAGCGTCAACGTGACGCTGATCTTCTCGCTGGAGCGCTACCGCGAGGTCATGGACGCCTACCTGGCGGGCCTGGAGAAGGCGAAGGCCGCGGGCCTGGACCTCTCGAAGATCCACTCGGTGGCCTCCTTCTTCGTGTCCCGGGTGGACACCGAGATCGACAAGCGGCTCGACACCATCGGCACCGACGAGGCCAAGGCCCTGAAGGGCAAGGCGGCCCTCGCCAACGCCCGTCTGGCCTACCAGGCCTTCGAAGAGGTCTTCGCCGGCCCCCGCTGGGAGGCCCTGGACAAGGCGCAGGCCAACAAGCAGCGCCCGCTGTGGGCCTCCACCGGCGTCAAGGACCCCGCGTACAAGGACACCCTGTACGTGGTGGACCTGGTCGCCCCGGGCACCGTCAACACCATGCCGGAGGCCACCCTGGAGGCAACCGCCGACCACGGCGTGGTCACCGGTGACACCATCCGCGGCACCTACGAGCAGGCCCGCGCCGAACTCGACGCGGTCGCGAAGGCCGGCATCTCGTACGACGATGTGGTCCAGCTGCTCGAAGACGAAGGCGTCGAGAAGTTCGAGGCGTCCTGGAACGACCTGCTGAAGTCGACCGAGGCGGAGCTGGCGCGCCTCGCCCCTGCGGAGGACTGAGCATTTTGTCTGTAAACGGAGCGAACCCGCTTCGTGACGCACAGGACCGGCGGCTCCCGCGCATCGCGGGGCCGTCCGGCCTGGTCATTTTCGGCGTTACGGGTGACCTGTCGCGCAAGAAGCTGATGCCCGCCGTCTACGACCTGGCGAACCGGGGGCTGCTGCCACCGGGCTTCTCGCTGATCGGTTTCGCCCGCCGTGAATGGGAGCACGAGGACTTCGCCCAGGAGGTCTACGAGGCCGTCAAGGAGCACTCGCGGACCCCGTTCCGGGAAGAGGTCTGGCAGCAGCTGGTGCAGGGCTGCCGGTTCGTCCAGGGCGACTTCGACGACGACGAGGCGTTCGAGACCCTGAAGACGACCATCCAGGAACTCGACAAGCAGCAGGGCACGGGCGGCAACTTCGCCTTCTACCTGTCGGTGCCGCCGAAGTTCTTCCCCAAGGTGGTCAAGCAGCTCAAGAACCACGGGCTCGCGCAGCAGGAGGGCTCCTGGCGGCGTGCCGTCATCGAGAAGCCCTTCGGCCACGACCTGGCGAGCGCGGAGGAACTCAACAAGATCGTCCACGAGGTCTTCCCCCGTGACGAGGTCTTCCGGATCGACCACTACCTCGGCAAGGAGACCGTCCAGAACATCCTGGCGCTCCGCTTCGCCAACACCATGTTCGAGCCGATCTGGAACCGGTCGTACGTGGACCACGTGCAGATCACCATGGCCGAGGACATCGGCATCGGCGGCCGGGCCGGCTACTACGACGGCATCGGCGCCGCCCGCGACGTCATCCAGAACCACCTGCTGCAGCTGCTGGCGCTCACCGCGATGGAGGAGCCCGGCTCCTTCCACCCCAAGGCGCTGGTGGCCGAGAAGCTGAAGGTGCTGACGGCGGTGGAGCTGCCGGACGACCTGGGCAAGCACACCGTGCGCGGCCAGTACTCGGGCGCCTGGCAGGGCGGCGAGAAGGTCGTCGGCTATCTGGAGGAGGACGGGATCGACCCGAACTCCAAGACCGACACCTACGCGGCCGTCCGGCTGGAGATCAACAACCGCCGCTGGGCGGGGGTCCCGTTCTACCTGCGGACCGGCAAGCGGCTGGGCCGCCGGGTCACCGAGATCGCGGTGGTCTTCAAGCGGGCCCCCTACCTGCCGTTCGAGTCCGGGGCCACCGAGGAGCTGGGGCAGAACGCCCTGGTCATCCGGGTGCAGCCGGACGAGGGCGTGACCGTCCGGTTCGGCTCCAAGGTGCCGGGGACCTCCATGGAGGTCCGGGACGTGACCATGGACTTCGCCTACGGCGAGTCCTTCACCGAGTCCAGCCCCGAGGCCTACGAACGGCTGATCCTGGACGTCCTGCTGGGCGACGCGAACCTCTTCCCGCGCCACCAGGAGGTCGAACTGTCCTGGAACATCCTCGACCCGATCGAGCAGTACTGGGACACCCACGGCAAGCCCGCGCAGTATCCGGCGGGCACCTGGGGGCCGGTCGAGGCGGACGAGATGCTCGCACGAGACGGACGGAGCTGGCGCCGGCCATGAAGATCGATCTCACGGAGACCACCTCCAGCAGGATCAACTCCGCGCTGGTGCAGGCGCGCCGGGACATCGGCACGCCGGCCATCGGCATGGTGCTGACCCTGGTCATCGTCACCGACGAGGAGAACGCCTACGACGCCCTGAAGTCGGCGAACGAGGCCTCCCACGAGCACCCCTCGCGGATCATCGTGGTGATCAAGCGGGCCAGCCGTTCGCCGCGCTCGCGGCGGGACGCCCGGCTCGACGCGGAGATCCGCGTCGGGACGGACTCCGGCACTGGCGAAACGGTTGTTCTGCGGCTGCACGGCGAACTGGTCAACCACGCCCAGTCAGTGGTCCTGCCGCTGCTGCTGCCGGACGCCCCGGTCGTGGTCTGGTGGCCCGAGGGCGCCCCCAGCGACCTGGCGGGCGACCCGCTGGGCGCGCTGGGCCAGCGCCGGATCACCGACACCTACTCCGCCGAGGACCCCATCGGGGCCCTGGGCGCCCGGGCCGCCGCGTACGCCCCGGGCGACACGGACCTGTCCTGGACCCGGATCACCCCCTGGCGCTCCATGCTGGCGGCGGCCCTGGACCAGCAGGCGCTCAAGGTGACCTCGGCGACCGTCGAGGGCGAGGACGAGAACCCCAGCTGCGAGCTGCTCGGCATGTGGCTGGCCGACCGCCTCCAGGTCCCGGTGAAGCGGGACCTGTCCCGCGGGCCGGGACTGACCGCGGTCCGGCTGGAGACCGAGGGCGGGGACATCGTCCTGGACCGGGCCGACGGCGCCCTGGCCACCCTGTGCATGCCGGGGCAGCCGGACCGCGCGGTGGCCCTCAAGCGCCGGGACACCTCGGAACTGCTGGCGGAGGAGCTCCGCCGGCTGGACCCGGACAACACGTACGAGACCTCGCTGAAGTTCGGCGTGGACCGGCTGACCCTGGCCAAGCCCACGGACGCCATCGCGGCGACCAGGCCGGCCGACCCGTCGGCGGCCGCAACGGCCCCGCGCGCCAAGGCCGCCGGCTCCGGCCCGGCCAAGTCCGCGGCCACTTCCGGATCCGCTCCGGCCAAGGACTCCGGGACCGGGGCGGCTCCGGCCGAACCGGCCGCGAAGGCCCCCGCGAAGAAGAACCCGGGCAAGTAGCCTCCAGGGGCCCGGCCGGCCGCCCTCACGGGCGCCGGCCGGGCCCCCCGCGGTTCCTTCCCCGAACCCTGCCCCGAACGAGAAGGCGGCACCACCATGGGTATGACGACACCTCAGGTCGTCGTCCACCGCGACAAGGACCTGATGGCCCAGGCCACCGCGGCCCGGCTGATCACCAGGATCGTGGACGCGCAGGCCGCCCGCGGCAGCGCCTCCGTGGTGCTGACCGGCGGCCGCAACGGCAACGGCCTGCTGGCCGCGCTCGCCCAGGCCCCGGCCCGGGACGCCGTCGACTGGGCCCGGCTGGACATCTGGTGGGGCGACGAGCGGTACGTGCCCGCCGAGGACCCCGAACGCAACCACACCCAGGCCCGCGAGGCCCTGCTGGACTCCGTGCCGGTGGACCCGGCCCGGGTGCACGTGATGCCCGCCTCGGACGGGCCCTTCGGCGAGGACGTGGACGCGGCGGCCGCCGCGTACGCCGAGGAGCTCCGGGCGGCCGCCGCCCCCGAGGACCACGGCCCGGTCCCCACCTTCGACGTGCTGATGCTGGGCGTCGGCCCGGACACCCACGTGGCCTCGCTGTTCCCGGAGCACCCGGCGACCCGGGAGACCCTGCGGACGGTGGTCGGGGTGCACGGCGCGCCCAAGCCGCCGCCCACCCGGATCTCGCTGACCCTGTCGGCCATCTGCGCGGCCCGCGAGGTGTGGCTGCTGGCGGCCGGCGAGGACAAGGCCGGGGCGGTCGCCCTGGCCCTGGGCGGCGGCGGGGAGGTCCAGGCCCCGGCCGCGGCCGTCCACGGCCGGGCCCGCACCCTGTGGCTGCTGGACCGCACGGCGGCCGCGAAGCTGCCCTCCGGGATGTACCCGCCCGCGCTGTCCTGAGCCGGGCACCGGCCGTACGGCGCGCCGAGGGCCGCGCACCCCGCTCCGGGGTGCGCGGCCCTCTCGCCGTACGGGCGGCCGGTCCGGGTCAGGCGCGGCCGCGCAGCTCCCGGTAGCGGGCCACCAGGGCCTCGGTGGACGGGTCCAGCCCGGCCACCTCCGCGCCCTCGGTGAGGGCCGGCTCCAGGCGCTTGGCGAGCACCTTGCCGAGTTCCACGCCCCACTGGTCGAAGGAGTCGATGTTCCACACCGCGCCCTGGACGAACACCTTGTGCTCGTACAGCGCGATCAGCTGGCCGAGCACCGAGGGGCTGAGCTCGGCGGCCAGCACGGTGGTGGTCGGGTGGTTGCCGCGGAAGGTCTTGTGCGGGACCAGTTCCTCGGCGACCCCTTCGGCCCGGACCTCCTCGGGGGTCTTGCCGAAGGCCAGCGCCTGGGTCTGGGCGAAGAAGTTCGCCATCAGCAGGTCGTGCTGGGCGGCGAGGCCGGCCGGGAGTTCGGCGACCGGGCGGGCGAAGCCGATGAAGTCCGCCGGGATCAGCTTGGTGCCCTGGTGGATCAACTGGTAGTAGGCGTGCTGGCCGTTGGTGCCGGGGGTGCCCCAGACCACCGGGCCGGTCTGCCAGTCCACCGGGTTGCCGTCGCGGTCCACCGACTTGCCGTTGGACTCCATGTCCAACTGCTGGAGGTAGGCGGTGAACTTGGAGAGGTAGTGGCTGTACGGGAGGACCGCGTGCGACTGGGCGTCGAAGAACGAGCCGTACCAGATCCCCAACAGGCCCAGCAGCAGCGGGGCGTTCTCCTCGGGCGGGGCGGTCCGGAAGTGCTCGTCGACCAGCCGGAAGCCGGCCAGCATCTCGCGGAAGGCCGCCGGTCCGACGGCGATCATCAGGGAGAGGCCGATGGCCGAGTCGAAGGAGTAGCGGCCGCCCACCCAGTCCCAGAACCCGAACATGTTCGCGGGGTCGATGCCGAACTCGGTGACCTTCTCCTCGTTGGTGGAGAGGGCGACGAAGTGCCGGGCGACGGCGGCCTGTTCCCCACCGAGTCCGGCCAGCAGCCACTCCCGGGCCGCCGTGGCGTTGGTGATCGTCTCCACCGTGGTGAAGGTCTTGGAGGCGATGATGAACAGGGTCTCGGCCGGGTCCAGGCCGTGCACCGCCTCGTGCAGGTCCGCCCCGTCCACATTGGAGACGAAGCGCACGGTCAGCGTACGGTCGGTGAAGGTGCGCAGCACCTCGTAGGCCATCGCCGGACCGAGGTCGGAGCCGCCGATGCCCACGTTGACCACGTTGCGGATGCGGCGGCCGGTGTGCCCGGTCCACTCCCCCGACCGGACCCGGTCGGCGAAGTCCGCCATCTTGTCGAGCACCGCGTGCACCTCGGGGACGACGTCCACGCCGTCCACCTCGACCACGGCCTGGGCCGGGGCCCGCAGCGCGGTGTGCAGCACCGCCCGGTCCTCGGTGATGTTGATCTTCTCGCCGCGGAACATGGCCTCGCGCAGCTCCGCGACCCCCGTCGCGTCCGCGAGCTCCCGCAGCAGTGCCAGCGTCTCGTCGGTGACGAGGTGCTTGGAGTAGTCGATGTGCAGGTCGCCGACCCGCAGGGTGTAGCCGGTGCCCCGACCGGGGTCCGCTGCGAACAGGTCCCGCAGGTGCGTCTGCCCCAGCTCCTCCCGGTGCTTGCCGAGTGCCAGCCACTCGGGGGTCCGGTTCAGCCTGCCGCGGCCTTCTGCCTTCATGTCGGACATCAACCCTCTTCCGTCCTGTTGAGCCCCGCCACCCCCCAACCTAAGGGATCGGAACGGGACCGAGGCGCACAAACGGGCCCGGCCCGCTGGAGAAGGTGTCCAGCGGGCCGGGCCCGTAAGTCAGACGGTCAGATCTCGCCCCGCAGCTTGGCGAGGGCCTCCGCGAGGATCGCCTCGCCGTCGGCGTCGGTGCGCCGTTCCCGTACGTACGCCAGGTGGGTCTTGTACGGTTCGGTGCGCGGCGGCGCCGGGGGGGCTTCCCGGTCCTGGCCCGCGGGGAACCCGCAGCGCGGGCAGTCCCAGGTGTCCGGGACCTGCGCGTCGCTGGCGAAGCTCGGCTGTGTCTCGTGCCCGTTGGAGCACCAGAAGGAGATGCGCAGACGGGGCGCGGACTCGCCGCGCTCGGCCTCGCCCATCGGCCCCGCTCCGACCCGACTTCCACGGATCGCGTTGCCACTTGCCACGGTCGTAACTCCCTGCGTGATGGTGCCGCGAAGCGTGAGTGTACCGCGCTGTACCCGAGTTGGGGTCAGGTGCTGGACTTCATCAGCAGGCCGAGGGCGACGATGCAGGCGAACCAGAGCAGACCGACCACCACGGTGATCCGGTCCAGGTTGCGCTCGGCGACCGAGGAGCCGCCGACGGAGGACTGCATGCCGCCGCCGAACATGTCGGAGAGGCCGCCGCCCTTGCCCTTGTGCATGAGCACCAGCAGCATCAGCAGCGCGCTGAAGACCATCAGGGCGATCTGGAACCCCATAACCACGGCTGGACCCTACTTCCTGGATTCGATGATGCGGGGGCCGGCGGCTGATGGTTCAGCCCTCCCGGCCCCCGCAAGGGTACGACGGATCCGTCCTACCGCCTACTCACTGCGATGCTCACTGGTCGCGGAAGCGGACGATCTTGACGAACTCGTCCGAGTCCAGCGCGGCACCGCCGACCAGGGCGCCGTCCACATCGGGCTGCGCCATGATCGCGGCGATGTTCCCGGACTTCACCGAGCCGCCGTACTGGATGCGGACCTTGTCGGCCAGCTCCTGGGAGTACAGCTCGGCCAGCCGGCCGCGGATCGCCCCGCAGACCTCCTGGGCGTCCTCGGGGGTGGCGACCTCGCCGGTGCCGATCGCCCAGACCGGCTCGTACGCGATCACGATGGACTCGGCCTGCTCCGCCGGGAGGTCCTTGAGGCCGCCGTCGACCTGCGCCAGGGTGTACGGCACCTGCTCGCCGGCCTTGCGGACGTCCAGGCCCTCGCCGACGCAGAGGATCGGGGTGATCCCGTGCTTGTAGGCGGCCTTGACCTTGGCGTTGCAGACCTCGTCGTTCTCGGCGTGGTACTGGCGACGCTCGCTGTGGCCCACGGCGACGTAGCCGACCTTCAGCTTGGAGAGCATCGGGCCGGAGATCTCGCCGGTGTAGGCGCCGGAGTCGTGCGCCGAGATGTCCTGGGCGCCGTACTTGATCTTCAGCTTGTCGCCGTCCACGAGGGTCTGGACGGAGCGCAGGTCGGTGAAGGGCACCAGCACCGCGACCTCGACGGCCTCGTAGTCCTTGTCGGCGAGCGCGAAGGCGAGCTTCTGGACGTGGGCGATGGCCTCCAGGTGGTTGAGGTTCATCTTCCAGTTGCCCGCCATCAGCGGGGTACGGTCAGTCACTTTGTTCAGTCCTCCAGTGCGGCGATGCCGGGGAGCGTCTTGCCTTCGAGGTATTCGAGGCTGGCGCCGCCGCCGGTCGAGATGTGGCCGAAGGCGTCCTCGTCGAAGCCGAGCGTGCGCACGGCGGCCGCCGAGTCCCCGCCGCCCACCACGGTGAAGCCGGGGCTGTCGAGCAGGGCCTGCGCCACGGCCTTGGTGCCGCCGGCGTAGTCGGGGTGCTCGAAGACGCCCACCGGGCCGTTCCAGAACACCGTCTCCGCGTCGGCGATCTTCGCAGCGTACAGCTCGCGGGTCTTCGGGCCGATGTCCAGGCCCTCCTTGTCCGCGGGGATGCCGTCCGCGTCCACGGTGTCGAAGACGGCCGGGGTCTTGCCCTTGAGGTCGGGGAACTCGGTGGAGACCAGCACGTCCACCGGCAGGACCAGCTCGACGCCGGTGTCCTTGGCGCGCTTCATGTACTCGGTCACCACGGGGATCTGGTCCTCCTGGAGGAGGGAGATCCCGACCTCGTGGCCGAGGGCCTTGAGGAAGGTGTAGGCCATGCCGCCGCCGATCAGGATGCGGTCGGCCTTGCCGAGCAGCTCGTCGATGACGGCGAGCTTGTCGGAGACCTTGGCGCCGCCCAGGACGACCACGTACGGGCGCTTGACCTCGTCCGTGAGCTTCTTCAGGACGCCGATCTCGGTGGCGATCAGATAGCCGGCCGCGTGCGGGAGCCGCGCGGGCAGGTCGAAGACCGAGGCGTGCTTGCGGTGGACGGCGCCGAAGCCGTCCCCGACGTAGACGTCGGCGAGCTCGGCGAGCTGGTCGGCGAAGGCGCCGCGCTCGGCGTCGTCCTTCGCGGTCTCACCGGCGTTGAAACGCAGGTTCTCGATGACGGCGACCTGGCCGTCGGCGAGGGCGGCGACCGTCTCCTTGGCGGAGGGGCCGACCGTGTCGGTGGCGAACGCGACGTCCTGGCCGAGGAGTTCACCGAGCCGGGCGGCGGCCGGGGCCAGCGAGAAGGCCGGGTCCGGGGCGCCCTTGGGGCGGCCGAGGTGCGAGGCGACGACCACGCGCGCACCGGCTTCGGCGAGCTTGGCGATGGTCGGCTGCACGGCGCGGATCCGGCCGTCGTCGGTGATGGCACCGTTCGACAGCGGCACGTTGAGGTCGGCGCGGACGAACACCCGCTTGCCGGCGACGCCTTCGGAAAGCAGTTGGTCGATCGTCTTCATGTTTTCTCTGATCTCCTTCGGGCCCGGGGCCCGGAACGAGGGACGTGGCAAGCGACAGGGCCCGTACAGCGCTTCGTCGCGCTGCCCGAGCCCTGTGCTTCACAACATCGTTGGTGCCTGCTCCGAAACTTAGAGCTGACCGCCGACGAAGACGGTGAGGTCGACGAGGCGGTTGGAGTAGCCCCACTCGTTGTCGTACCAGCCGACGACCTTGACGCTCTTGCCCTGGACCATGGTCAGGGAGGAGTCGAAGGTGCAGGAGGCCGGCCAGTTCACGATGTCGGAGGAGACGATCGCGTCCTCGGTGTAGTCGAGGATGCCCTTCAGCTGGCCCTCGGCGGCCTTCTGGAACGCGGCGTTGACCTCGTCCTTGGTCACCTCGCGCTCCAGCTCGATGACCAGGTCGGTCACGGAGCCGGTGGGGACCGGGACGCGCATCGCGATGCCGTCGAGCTTGCCCGCCAGCTCCGGGATCACCAGCGCGGTGGCCTTGGCGGCACCGGTGGTGGTCGGGATGATGTTCTCGGCGGCCGCGCGCGCCCGGCGCAGGTCCGAGTGCGGGAAGTCCAGGATCCGCTGGTCGTTGGTGTAGGCGTGGACCGTGGTCATCATGCCCTTGACGATGCCGAAGTTCTCCAGGAGGACCTTGGCCATCGGCGCCACGCAGTTGGTGGTGCAGGAGGCGTTGGAGATGACGTGGTGGTTGGCCGCGTCGTACTTGTCCTGGTTGACGCCCATCACGATGGTGATGTCCTCGTCCTTGGCCGGAGCCGAGATGAGGACCTTCTTCGCGCCGGCGGCGAGGTGCTTGGCGGCGTCGGCCTTCTTGGTGAAGATGCCGGTCGACTCGATGACGATGTCGGCGCCCAGTTCGCCCCAGGGCAGGTTCGCCGGGTCGCGCTCGGCGAAGGTCTTGAAGGTGTTGCCGCCGACGGTGATGGAGTCGGCGGTGTGGCTCACCTCGGCCTTGAGGCGGCCCAGGATGGTGTCGTACTTGAGAAGGTGCACGAGGGTGGCGTTGTCGGTCAGGTCGTTGACACCGACAATCTCGATGTCCGCCCCCTGCTCCAGGAGCGCCCGGAAGTAGTTGCGGCCGATACGGCCAAAACCATTGATGCCTACGCGGATCGTCACGAACCGATCTCCTCGTTGGTGCGCCGGCCTGTCCTGCCGGCGAGCTGTATGGGATGTCCCCGACCGCTTACGACCCTACCTCTCCGTGAGGCGTTGAGTGACATCGAACGGGCGCTGACACTCGCGTATCCGCGCCCGGAAGGCCCCCCGGGGCCTGTACCACTGGTGTCGGCACGGGCTCCGAGGGACTTTCTCCTCCCTTACGGAGAGTGAGGGGCGGGTCAGCGGTGCAGGGACCTGAGGGCCTTGCCGAGCAGCTGTGCGCGATCCTTGGCCGCCGGCAGGTGTTCCAGGCCGAAGCCCAGCAGGACCGTGTCACGCGTAGTGACCGAGGCGTAGGACTTGAACAGTTCGCCGGAGCGGGACCAATCTCCCGGAACCTCGGGACTTCCGGCCGGAGCGGGCTGGACGCGCCACTCCCCGAGGGAGGTCTCGAAGCCCTCGGCGGGCTGGTCGGCGCCCCGGGTGGAGAGCCGGGCCTCGTCCAGGAAGACCCCCCGGCCCCCGGATCCGGGGTCGGTGATGTAGGCGAAGGAGAGCTCGACCTTCTTGCCGGCGTAGGCGCTGAGGTCGAAGGAGACCTGCTTCCAGCCGGCCGAGGAGCCGGTGAAGCTGTTCCAGGCCCCGCTGGTGCCGGCCGGGGTGCAGCCGCCGGACTCCACGGTGAGGTAGCGGCGGAGGAAGGGGTGGCCGTTGACGAAGAACCCGGCCTCGCACTCCTCGGGCACGGTGGTGGAGGTGAGTCCGCCGGCCTCGGGCAGGGTGGTCCAGTCGTCGCCGCCCTCGGTACGGGCCTCCAGGACGGCGTGGTCGTAGCCCGGCTCGGTGTTCCAGTTGAGGGCGGCCTTGAGGGCCGGCGCGTCGGCCGCGGTGACCCCGGTGAGGTCCACGGTGCGGGTCAGCCGCTTCCAGTCGTCGTCGTCATGGGTGGCGGAGGCCATCCAGGCGCCGGCGGCCGGGGCGTAGGGGTTGACCACACCGGCGTACTGGCCGCCCTGGGCGCTCTTGAACTGCGGGAACCGCTCCGGTGCCAGGGTGTCGGAGGTGACGGTGTAGGAGCCGGGCAGGTCGAGCGGGTTGTCCACGGCCCCGGCGAGCGGGCCGGTGGCGCCGTTGAGCGCGCCGGCGCCGGTGAAGCCGGTGGCTCCCCTGACCGTGGCCCGGCCGTAGGCGCCGAGGTAGTACTGGCTGATGTCGTCGGTGACGGCCCGGCCGATCTGGACGTTGCCGCCGGCCCGTTCGCCGGCCTCGATCAGCCTGCCGCCCTCGTTGAGGAAGGAGCGGACGGCGAGCTGGGTGGCGCCGCCCGGCACCTGGGCGCCGGTGTAGTGCACGGCGGTGCGGAAGTGGGAGAGCACTCCGAGGGGGTGCGGGGCGCCGCCCTCGGCCACGTCCCAGACGGCGGCGGAGCGGCCGGTGGCGCGGAGCGCGTCCACATAGGTCTGGGCGTGCTTGGCCTTGGTCCCCTCCTCGGCGATCACCAGTACGTCGGCGCGGGGCCGCTGGGCGACGGTGTAGGTGAAGCGCTCGCTGGTGACGCGCTTGCCGGTGGCGCGGTCGCGGCCGGTGAACCAGACCTCGACCTTGTCGCCGGGGCGGGTTCCGTCGATCTCGGCGCGGTACTCGTCGAACCAGAGGTTGTCCTCGCCGCCGTACCGCTCGCCGCCCTTCCAGGCCTTGAGGTTCCGGTCGTGGGTGCGGCCGCCGTTGACGCGGTAGTTGAGCTCCTTGTCGCGCAGCGACTTGCGGGCGGTGACGGAGACCTCCTGGTCCTCGCCGCGGGCCGCGTAGGAGGTGGTGAAGGGGTCGGGGGTGAAGTCGGGGGCGGTCAGGCCCACCACGGAGACGGGCTTGTCGGGGTGGGCCGCGGTCTCGGCCACGGCCAGGGCGAAGGGCACGTTCTTGGCGAACTCGGCCTGGATCAGCTTCTCGTCGTCCGGGAAGTTGAATCCGGAGGCGCAGTCCTCGGGCCGCCAGGGGTCGTTCGGGTCGGACTGGGAGGCGGTCCGGCAGGTGGTCATCTCCGGCGTGAACATCATCGTGCCGTTGACGTTGGCGGCGTGGCCGTCGGCCTCGCCGTTGGTGGTGTAGAGCTCGGAGGACAGCTGCGGGTAGTAGCCGGGCACGGCCGGGTTCTCGGGGGTGCCGGCGAGGGCCTTGTAAAGGACGTCGTCGGGGGTGGGGGTGGCGACCTGCCAGCCCACGCCGTAGAGGAGGAGTTCGGCGGCGGAGTGGTAGTTGATGCCGTACTCGAAGCCGATCCGCTTCTGGAAGCGGTCCAGGGCGACGGTCTCGGGCTCGGAGTTGGGGCCGGCGCCGCGGAAGGTCTCGCTGGACTGGTTGGGCGAGGAGCCCTCGTTGTCGTAGCCCCACTTGTAGGCGAAGTTGCGGTTGAGGTCGACCCCGTCCCCGGTGGTGGTCTTCCCGTCGCCGTTGTTGTCGCGGAGGTTCTTGCGCCAGAGCCGGTCGCCGTCGGGAGCGTGGGTGTAGTCGTAGCCGTCGGGGTTGGCGGAGAGCAGGAACCACAGCTCGGTGGTGTCGACCAGCTTGGTGATCCGCGCGTCCTTGCCGTAGCCGTCCGTGTAGTGGTGGAGCAGCCGGCGGGTCATCTCCGGGGTGATCCACTCACGGGCGTGCTGGTTGGACATGTAGAGCACGGAGGGCTTGGAGCCGTCCTTGGCCTTGCGGGCGTTCTTGGTGACCTTGACGGCGAGGATGTCCTTGCCCCGCACGGTCTTGCCGATGGAGACCACCTTGGCGATGCCGGGGTGGTCCTGGGCGGTGCGGGCGATCTCCTCGGCGAGGCCGCCGGAGCCGCTGTAGGGGCGGAAGACCCCGTCCCCGGCGGCCCTGGCGCGGGCCGAGGCGCCGGCCGGGGTGCGGTTCTCGGTGAGCTTGACGCCCTGGGCGCCGAGCTGCCGGGCCTGGGCTCCGGTGAGGAAGAGCTCGACCCGGGCGGTGCCCTTCTCGGGTGCCCGTTCGCCGAGCTCGTGGGCGTCCTGGCCGGCGGCGAGGACGAGCGGGACCTGTTCCCTGGTGATGTCGGCCCGGTAGACCCGGACCTCGTCGGCCCCGGCCGGTGTGCCGGTTCCGTCGGTCGCCCGCGCCTGGGCGGGTGTCTGTGCCTGGGCCACCGGTACGGCGGCGAGCGAACCGAAGACGAGTGCGCTGGCAGCGAGGATCGATCTCGCGCGGTGCCTCATGTGCCCCCCTGGGCGTCGTCAGCCACGAAAGCGTCGGACGACAGGCTCACGACCCGCCCATGCCCATGTCAATGGGGCGTGCCGGACCGAAGGCGCGAAACCCCCTCCCGGCCGAGGCCGGGAGGGGGTTGCGGGGGTGGTCAGCCGGCCAGGTTGTCGGCGAGTTCCTCACTGAGGTTGGACTCGGTGCCCGGGATGCCCAGGTCCTGGGCCCGCTTGTCGGCCATGGCCAGCAGCCGGCGGATCCGGCCGGCGACGGCGTCCTTGGTGAGCGGCGGGTCGGCCAGGGCGCCCAGCTCCTCCAGGGAGGCCTGCTTGTGCTCCATGCGGAGCCGGCCGGCCGCGGCGAGGTGTTCGGGGACCTCCTCGCCGAGGATCTCCAGGGCCCGCTGGACCCGGGCTCCGGCGGCGACGGCAGCCCGTGCCGAGCGGCGCAGGTTGGCGTCGTCGAAGTTGGCCAGCCGGTTGGCGGTGGCCCGGACCTCGCGGCGCATCCGGCGCTCTTCCCAGGCCAGCACCGACTCGTGGGCGCCCAGCCGGGTCAGCAGGGCGCCGATGGCGTCCCCGTCGCGGACCACGACCCGGTCGACCCCGCGGACCTCGCGGGCCTTGGCGGCGATGGACAGCCGGCGGGCGGCACCCACCAGGGCCAGGGCGGCTTCCGGGCCCGGGCAGGTGACCTCCAGGGAGGAGGACCGGCCGGGTTCGGTGAGCGAGCCGTGGGCCAGGAAGGCACCGCGCCAGGCGGCCTCCGCGTCACAGGTGGCCCCGGAGACCACCTGCGGGGGCAGCCCCCGGATGGGCCGTCCGCGGCCGTCCACCAGCCCGGTCTGCCGGGCCAGCTGGTCGCCGCCGGCGACGACCCGGACCACGTACCGGCTGCCGCGCCGCAGACCGCCGGGGGCCATCACCACCAGGTCCGAGGAGTGGCCGAAGATCTCCAGGATGTCCTTGCGGAGCCGTCGGGCCGCGATCCCGGTGTCCAGCTCGGCCTCGATGACGATCCGGCCGCTGACCAGGTGCAGCCCGCCCGCGAACCGAAGAATCGCCGAGACCTCCGCCTTCCTGCAGCAGGTGCGGGTGACGGGCAGGCGGGAGATCTCGTCCTTCACCGCTGGCGTCATCGCCATGGGCCGATCCTTCCATGCATCCGAAAAATACGGTCGTACGCGGCGGCCAGGAGCTCCGGGTCGTGCTTCGGAGAACCGTCTTCCCTGGCCACCGGCGCCAGCTCGACCGCGGCACCGAGGCGTTTTGCGGCATCGGCGAGGGACTCGCGGTCGGGCACGGCGGCCTGGTCGGCCAGCACCACGTCCAGGGCGAGTTTAGGGGCGTGTCGGGCCAAAACCTCCAAATGACGCTGCGGAGAGAAGCCCTCTGTTTCGCCGGGTTGCGGTGCGAGGTTCAGCGAGAGGACCCGCCGGGCCTTCGTCCGGGACAGCGCGTCGAGCAGTTCCGGCACCAGCAGGTGGGGGATCACCGAGGAGAACCAGGAGCCGGGGCCGAGCACCACCCAGTCGGCGTCCAGTACGGCCTCGACCGCCTCCGGGACGGCCGGCGGGTCCTCGGGGACCACCTGGACGGACAGCACCTCGCCGGGGGTGAGGGCCACCGTGGCCTGGCCGCGGACGGTGTCCACGGCCTCCGGGCGGGCCGGGTCGTGGCCGCGGACCAGGGCCTGGAGCTCCAGCGGGACGGCCGACATGGGCAGCACCCGGCCGTGCGCGCCCAGCAGCTTCCCGACCAGGTCCAGGGCCTGGACGGGGTCGCCGAGCTGTTCCCACAGGGCGACGATCAGCAGATTGCCGACCGCGTGTTCGTGCAGGTCGCCCTGGGATTCGAAGCGGTGCTGGATGACCCGGGCCCAGGTCTGGCCCCAGTCGTCGTCCCCGCAGAGGGCGGCCAGCGCCTTGCGCAGGTCACCCGGGGGCAGCACGCCGAGCTCCTCCCGGAGCCGGCCGCTGGAGCCGCCGTCGTCGGCGACGGTCACCACGGCGGTGAGGTCGCCGGTGATCCGCCGCAGCGCGGCGAGCGAGGCCGACAGGCCCCGGCCGCCGCCCAGGGCGACCACCTTGGGCTGGGCGCCGCCCCGGCGGGCCGCCCGGGACGTCTCGTCACGTCCCGCGGTCAGCCGGCGCAGGCGGCGCAGCCGCAGGCTCCGTCCGGTCACTCGCGCCCCATGTCCCGGTGGACGACGACGGTCTCGACACCCTCGGAGGCCAGGCGGGCGGCGAGCTTCTCGGACATGGCCACGCTGCGGTGCTTGCCGCCGGTGCAGCCGACGGCGATGGTCACGTAGCGCTTGCCCTCGCGGCGGTAGCCGGTGGCGATCAGCTGGAGGAGCTCGGCGTAGCGGTCGAGGAACTCCTTGGCGCCGGGCTGGTTGAAGACGTAGCCGGACACCTCCTCGTTGAGGCCGGTGAAGGGGCGCAGTTCCGGGACCCAGTGCGGGTTGGGGATGAACCGGCAGTCCACCACCAGGTCGGCGTCCACCGGCAGGCCGTACTTGTAGCCGAAGGACATCACGGTGGCGCGGAGCTCGGGCTCCTCGTCGCCGGCGAACTGGGCGTCCATCTTGGCGCGCAGCTCGTGGACGTTCAGGCTGGAGGTGTCGATCACCAGGTCGGCGTCCCCGCGCAGCTCGCGCAGCAGGTCGCGTTCGGCGGCGATGCCGTCGACGATGCGGCCGTCGCCCTGGAGGGGGTGCGGGCGGCGGACCGATTCGAAGCGGCGGACCAGGGCGTCGTCGGAGGACTCCAGGAAGACGATGCGCCGGGTGACCCCGCGGGTCTCCAGGTCGGCGAGGGACTCCCGGAGGGCGTCGAAGAACTGCCGGCCGCGGACGTCGACGACCACCGCGATCCGGGCCACGTTGCCCTGGGAGCGGGCGCCCAGTTCGACCATGGTGGGGATGAGGGCCGGGGGCAGGTTGTCGACGACGAACCAGCCGAGGTCCTCCAGGCACTTGGCCGCCGTGCTCCGGCCCGCTCCGGACATGCCGGAGATGATCACCAGCTCCGGGATGGCCGCCTCGGCGGCCTCGCCGGGCTCCACTGTCGTGCCCGTACTCACCTGTGCTCCGTCTCCGTCGTACGCGGTCATGTGTCGGCTCCCCGTTCAGACGAGGGTCCCGCGGGCGCGGGTCCCTCGTCTTCAATGATCTCTCCTGTCGCCGTGTTGACGGCAGGACCCGCGGGGGTGATCCCCGCGAGGGCCGCGGCCACGGTCTCGGCCGTCTTGCGGCCTATGCCGGGGACCTCGCAGATCTGCTCAATTGTGGCCTGTCTCAGCTTCTTGACCGAACCGAAGTGCTTGATCAGGGCCTGCTTGCGGGTTTCGCCCAGGCCGGGCACCTCGTCCAGCGGTCCGGCCTTGAGCCGCTTGCCGCGCTTGTTGCGCTGGTACTGGATGGCGAACCTGTGCGCTTCGTCACGGACCCGTTGCAGCAGGTAGAGGCCCTCGCTGGTGCGGGGCAGCACCACGGGGTCGTCCTCGCCGGGCAGCCAGACCTCCTCCAGCCGCTTGGCCAGGCCGCAGACGGCCACGTCGTCGATGCCGAGCTCGGTCAGGGCCCGCTGGGCCGCGGCCACCTGGGGCTGTCCGCCGTCGACCACCACCAGCTGGGGCGGGTAGGCGAACCGCTTGGGGCGGCCGTCGTCCTCGGGCGGGCCGTCCTCGCCGTCCTCCGGCTCCCACTCCCCGGTGTTCATCTTGTCCCGCAGATAGCGGCGGAACCGGCGGGAGACCACCTCGTGCATGGACCGGACGTCGTCCTGGCCCTCGAAGGACTTGATCTGGAAGCGCCGGTACTCGCTCTTGCGGGCCAGCCCGTCCTCGAAGACCACCATCGAGGCGACCACGTCGTCGCCCTGGAGGTGGGAGATGTCGAAGCACTCGATGCGCAGCGGGGCGCCGTCCAGGTCCAGGGCCTCGGCGATCTCCTCCAGGGCCCGGGAGCGGGTGGTCAGGTCGCTGGCCCGGCGGGTCTTGTGGAGCACCAGGGACTGCTGGGCGTTGCGGTGCACGGTCTCCATCAGGGACCGCTTGTCGCCGCGCTGCGGGATCCGCAGGCTGACCTGGGAGCCGCGGCGCTCGGCGAGCCACTGGCCGAGGGCGGGCGCGTCCTCGGGGAGGGCCGGGACCAGCACCTCCTTGGGCACGCTGTCGCCGGTCTCCTCGCCGTAGAGCTGCTGGAGGGCGTGTTCGACCAGGCCGGCCGTGTCCACCGCCTCGACCTTGTCGGTGACCCAGCCGCGCTGGCCGCGGACCCGGCCGCCGCGGACGTGGAAGATCTGGACGGCGGCCTCCAGCTCGTCCTCGGCGACGGCGATCAGGTCGGCGTCGGTGGCGTCGGCGAGGACGACCGCGCTCTTCTCCATGGCGCTGCGCAGGGCCGCCATGTCGTCGCGGAGCCGGGCGGCCTTCTCGTACTCCATCTCCTCGGCGGCCTCGTGCATCCGGGCTTCGAGGCGGCCGAGCTGGGCGCCGGTCCGGCCGGCCATGAACTCGCAGAACCCCTCGGCGAGTTCGCGGTGCTCCTCGGGGGTGACCCGGCCGACGCAGGGGGCCGAGCACTTGCCGATGTAGCCCAGCAGACAGGGCCGGCCGATCTGCGCGGACCGTTTGAACACCCCGGCGGAGCAGGTGCGGACGGGGAAGACCCGGAGCATCAGGTCCACGGTCTCGCGGATCGCCCAGGCGTGGGCGTAGGGCCCGAAGTAGCGGACGCCCTTCTTCTTGGGTCCGCGCATCACCTGGACCCTCGGGTACTCCTCGTTCAAGGTGACGGCGAGCGAGGGATAGCTCTTGTCGTCGCGGTACTTGACGTTGAACCGGGGGTCGTACTCCTTGATCCAGGAGTACTCCAGCTGCAGCGCCTCCACCTCGGTGGCCACCACGGTCCACTCGACGGAGGCCGCGGTGGTCACCATGGTGGCGGTCCGGGGGTGCAGCCCGGCCAGGTCCTGGAAGTAGTTCGCCAGCCGCTGGCGCAGGCTCTTGGCCTTCCCGACGTAGATCACCCGGCGGTGCTCGTCGCGGAAGCGGTAGACCCCCGGGGAGTCGGGGACCTGCCCCGGCTTGGGGCGGTAGCTGGAAGGGTCGGCCATGCCGCCACCCTACTGGCGCGGACCGACACCGGGCCCCGGCCCAGACCGCCGGAACGGGCGGCGGGCGGGGTACCCGGTGCGGCCCGGCCGGTCCGTGGGGTACCGGCCGGGCCCGTGGGGGGGCCGGGTCAGCAGCCCCGGGCCGTCGGGGTGGTGCGGCGGGAGCGGCGCAGCGCCAGGGCCGCGCCGCCCAGGGCCAGGGCGCCGACGCCCAGCCCGATGCCGGCGGCGGCCGCTCCGCCCGCCGCGGCGGAGGCGGGCCCGGCCGCCCGCGCCCCGTCGGCGGCGTCCGCTCCGGCCCCGGCCGGGGCGTAGCCGCCCGCCTTGCCGCCCTTGGCGTACGCCGAGCCCGGCAGCTTGTCCCCGTAGGCCGCCGCGACCCGGGCACGGTACGCGCCGAGGGTCACCCCCCGGTCTCCGACGGCGCGTACCGCGTCCTCGTCGAGCGGGAGCACCCGCCCGCCTCCGGCGACGTACCAGGCATCGATCTGCGGTTCCCGGAACACCGTGCCGCCGGGCAGCTTCGCCGCGCCGAGCCGGGCGTAGCGGAACTCGTCGTCGCCGGTCGCGATGTTGACCACCTGCCAGCCGGCCTCGGTCCTCGCGGTCCACAGGGCGGCCCGCTGGCCGTCGGAGGAGACGGCCTGGCCGGCCATGAACTCCAGCCGGGCCACCGGTGCGCCGGGCTTCCCGGCGACGAACTCCGGGGAGAGGTAGTGCACCGGTACCACCTCGGGGGCCACCTCGGGGCGGGCGGCGGCGAGGCCGACCCTGCCCTCGCGGGCGAAGAACCGGGACAGGGTGGCCAGGGTGGCGGGCGAGCCGGCCGCCTGGCGGGCGGCGGTGCGCACCTCGGCGGTGGCGGTCTGCGGCTGCGGGACGGGGGCCGCGGCGGTGGCGGTCGGGGCCAGGGCGAGTACGGCTGCCAGGGCGGCGGTCAGTGCGCCGGTGGCGGCGGCTGCGCGGAGGCTCATGGCGGTCACGCCCCGATCCGGTAGAGCGAGTGGGTCCAGGAGAAGGTGTTGTTGTTGACGTACCAGGCGTGCGAGGCCCAGTTGTAGCGGTCGCTGGAGGGCCACGGGTCACCCCAGTAGACCCAGCTGTTCGCGGTGTCGTAGCCGTAGAGCACGTGCATGTGGCCGCCGCCGTTGGACCACTGGATCCGGGTCTCGACCGGCCGGTTGGCGTTGATCTCGGTCTGCACGGTGGAGTACTGGAGCCAGCCGTTCACATAGGAGCCGGGGTTGATCCCGGCCCAGCGGAGTCCGGTCTGCACATTGCCCAGGGTGGCCTGGTTGTTGGGGCACTCGGTGCCCTGCTGGCGGTTGAAGGAGGCGTTGCAGAACTGGTTCTGGCTGTAGCCGCGGCCGAACCAGGTGGCGATGGTGTTCCCGCCGGCGGCCCAGCACCAGTTGGTCTTCTGCTGGGCCTGCATGGTGATGTTCAGCCGCTTGGCGGCGAGGGCGGCCGCGGGCGCCGCGGGGTCGGCGGCCGCGGTGGCGGCGGTGGTGCGGGCGGCGGTACCGGCATCGGCGGCGGTCGCCGTTCCGGCGGGCAGTGCGAACAGCAGGGCGGTGACGAAGGCGGCCAGGGAGAGCCGTCCCTTTCGGTTGCGCATCGCGTTCCTCCCAGGGGGGAGTGGGGGTGGAGGAGCGCGTCCGGACGCTGTCCAGGAGCATCGTGGTGTTGTCGGGGCCCGGTCAACACGCTTCAATACGCGGTGACATCGCGGTGTGAACGGCGGGACCGCGGTGTGAACGCCGGTCGTCCTTTCACCTGGACCACGGGCGCACCGGCGGAACCTCCCGCACCGTCCGGCGTGAACGTTCACCTGAGGAGCCGCCATGCACCCCACGCCTCCGACCGGCGGGCCGGCCGGGGCCGGGACCACGGCCGCCGGCCCGGATCCCGCCGATCTCGAACAGCTGCTCAGGGCCGGCCCCTTCCACCTGGCCCTGCGGGCCGCGCTGGCCGCGCGCGGACTGCCGCTGCACCGGGTGCAGCACCGGCTCGCCGCCCGCGGCATCAAGCTGGGGGTGACCAGTCTCAGCTACTGGCAGCAGGGCGCCCGCCGGCCCTCCCGCCCGGAGTCCCTCAAGGCGGTCCGGGCGCTGGAGCGGATCCTGGAGATCCCGGCCGGCTCCCTGGTCCGGCTGCTGTCCCGGTCGGACGGCTCCCCCGAGCCGGTCCGCCCGTCCGGCCGGCCCTACCGCACCCTGGTGGGCGTCGGGGAGGTGGTGGAGGCACTGCTCGCCGGGATGGAGCTGCCCACCGACGGCGGACTGCACACCCTCGGGCACCACGAGCGGGTGCGCATCGGGCCCCGCCGCGAGCTGGAGGGCCGCGACTCCCAGCACGTGGTGCGGGCCCACCGGGACGGGGTGGACCGCTATCTCGCCATCCACCAGGGCGATCCCGGCTGCGATCCGGCCCGGGTGCGGGTCCGGGCGGCGGAGAACTGCCGCACCGGCCGGGTCCGCTGGGACCCGGACAGCGGGGTGGTGGTGGCCGAGCTGCTGTTCGACGCCCGGCTGCGCAGCGGGGACACCCATGTGTTCGGCTACGGCTTCGAGGACGGCACCGGCGGCCGCAGCAGCGAGTACGTCCGCGGGTTCAGCTTCGCGGGCGGGCAGTACGTGCTCCAGGTCCGCTTCGACGAGGCGGCCCTGCCGGTGCGCTGCGCCCGGTTCGGGCAGGCCGGGCCGGGCGGGCCGCGGACCGGGCTGGCGGACCTCACCCCGTCCGGCCGGCACCGCAGCGTGCACCTGGTGGAGCAGGGGGTCCGGCGGGGCATCCTGGGGATCGGCTGGGACTGGGAGTGAGCGGGGCCCCTGGGCAGGGGCCGGTGCCGTCGCCGGTGCCGGTCGGAGTGGGGCCGGTCGGGGTGGGGGCGGTCAGCCCGCGATGAGTTTGCCCGCCTCGGCGCGGACCGGGACGGCGGGCAGCGGGGTCTCGGCGGGACCGCTCAGCACCTTGCCGGTGGCGGCGTCGAAGCGGCTGCCGTGGCAGGGGCAGTTCCCCTGCTGGACCCCCTCGCTCTCCACGATCTTGTCGAGGACGCATCCGGCGTGCGTGCACTGGGCGCTGAACGCCTTGTACTGGCCCTCCGCCGGGCAGCTGACCAGCAGCTTCCGCTCCCGGTAGAGCTTGGACCCGCCGACCGGGACCTCGGAGGCCGGTCACAGTTCCACCGGGGCGGTCGGGACGGCGGGGGTGCGGCCGCCGCTGTTCCCGGCGGTGGAGCAGGCGGAGAGGCCCGCTCCGGCGCCGACGGCCCCGGCGAGGGCGGCGGCGCCCTTGAGCACGGTACGGCGGGCGGCGGGCTGCGCGGACATGGCGTGTCTCCCAGAAGCGGTACGGGTGGTGCGGGCGGTACGGGTGGTGCGGGCAGTGCGGGTGGTGCCGGTGCTGCTTCCGAGCCTACCGGCGGGGGCCCGGACCGCCCCGGCCGGTATAGGTTCCGGATGTGATCGTCGTCGGTGGAGAAGCCCTGATCGACCTGGTACCGCTGGACCGGCCGCCGGGCGCCCTGCTGCCCCGGCCGGGCGGCGGCCCGTACAACACGGCGCTGGCCCTGGGCCGGCTCGGCGCCGGGACGGCCTTCTGTTCGAGGGTGTCCACCGACGGCTTCGGCGAGACCCTGCTGGCCGGGCTGCGGGCGGCCGGGGTGGACCTGTCGCTGGTCCGGCGCGGACCCGAGCCCACCACCCTGGCGGTGCCCTCGCTGGCCCCGGACGGCTCGGCGGCGTACGGCTTCTACACCGAGGGCACCGCGGACCGGCTGTTCACCCTCCCGGACCGGCTGCCGGCGGCGGCCCGGGCACTGGCCCTGGGCACCTGCTCGCTGGTGCTGGAACCGGGCGCGAGCGCCTACGAGGCGCTGCTGCTGCGGGAGTCCCGGCGCGGGCTGTTCACCCTGCTGGACCCCAACATCCGGCCCGCGCTGATCGCGGACCCGGAGGCCTACCGGGCCCGGTTCCGGTCCTGGCTGCCCTACGTGTCGGTGCTGAAGCTGTCCGAGGAGGACGCCGAGTGGCTGGGCGGCCGGCCCGCGGACTGGCTGGCGGCGGGGGCCTCGGCGGTGGTGCTGACCCGGGGCGCGGCGGGCCTGGCGGTGACCACCCGGACCGGCGAGGAGCACGCGGTGCCGGGGGTCCCGGTCCGGGTGGTCGACACCATCGGGGCCGGGGACACGGTCAACGCGGCGCTGCTGTACCGGCTGTCCGGGCCGGCCCCGGACGACTGGCCGGCCGCCCTCGCGTTCGCCGCCCGGGCCGCGGCCCTGACCTGCACCCGGGCCGGAGCGGAGCCTCCGCTTCTGGCGGAGCTGTAGCGAACCACCGGCGCGGCTGCGGCCGGCCGTGCGTCAATGCACTGCTGACCTTCGTCGGACCGCGGTCCGACCGTTGCCCTGGGGGGCCCATGAGACTCACGGTGTTCGGTGCCAGCGGCGGGGTGGGCCGGGAGGTGGTCCGGCAGGCCGTGGACGCGGACCACGAGGTCACCGCGGTGGTCCGGGATCCGGCCCGGCTGGAGGTGCCGGCCCATCCCCGGCTGCGGGTGGCCACGGTGGCCGACCTGACCGACGCGGACGCCCTGGTACCGGTGCTGGAGGGGCGGGACGCGGTCCTGTCGGCCCTGGGCGCCGGCACCAACAGGCGGGCCAAGGCGGCCCCGGTGACCGGCCCGGCGGCCCGGGCGCTGCTGCCCGCCATGGGCCGGGCCGGGGTGCGCCGGCTGTCGGTGGTGAGCGCGGCCCCGGTGGGCCCGGACGTCCCGGAGGACGGGGTGCTGACCCGGGCCGTGGTGCTGCCCCTGCTGCGCAGGGCGCTGCGGGAGCTGTACGCCGACCTGGCGGTGATGGAGGAGGAGCTCACCGCCAGCGAGGGGGTGGACTGGACGGTGATCCGCCCGCCCCGGCTGCTGAACCGGCCGCGCACCGGCCGCTACCGGCGGGTGCTGGACGGCAATGTGCCGGCCGGCCGCTCCATCCCCCGCGCCGATGTGGCGGACGCGCTGCTCCGCTCGCTGACGGAGTCCTCGTACATCGGCCGCGCGGTGGGCATCGCCACCTGACCGGGCGGACCGGTCAGGCCGCGCCGCCGTCCGGGCCGGACGGCTGCCCGGGCTGCTCGGGCTCTGCGGGGGCCGCGCCGGCCCGGTCCCGGCTGATCTCCCGCAGATACGCCAGGGCCTGACGGCGCGGCACCTGGCCCAGCAGCCGGTGCTCGTGGAACCCCCGGCGGGCCTCGTTGCGGGCGTTCACCAGCGCCTCGGCCCGCCAGACCAGCAGAGCCGTGAACGCGAGGGCGGCCACCAGCCACCAGGGGGCCCGGGCCGGCAGGTCGGTCCACGCGAGGACGGCGGTCGACAGCCCGGCGAGCGGGGCGAGCAGTCGGGCGGCGGTCATGTGCGGCTCCTCGGAGGTGGGACGGCTGTGGACGGCGGGCGGCGGGCGGTCCTCGGTGGATCCGCCAACAGTTGCCGCGGACAAGCCCGTTGGGCGTACAAACGGCGCGCCGATGACCAGGATGGGGAGCAGCACCCCTGCCCACCAGGGATGACCGGCAGCCGTGAACGGGTGAACACAGATGAACGGCCCGTGGACGAGGAGAGCGGATGGCAGTACCCGCGGGCTTCCGGCCCAAGGGCCCCCAACGGCCCGATCCGGCGGCGGCCACCGCCGAGTCCCGGCCCTGGGTGGTACTGATGCGCCGGGTCCACGACGAGCTCTACGAGGCCCTGGACCCCGCCGAACGCCCCACGGTCACCGCCCTGGCCGAGGCCTCCCACCTCAGCCGCTCCTATGTCTCGGAGTGCTTCTCGGGGAAGCGGCGCCCGCTCCTCGGCCCGTTCCTGGCCATGGTGTCGGCGCTGGGCGGCGACCCGGCGGAGTGGGAGTCCCGCTGGCACCGGGCCGATGCCGCACCGGATCCGGCCGACCCCGCCGAGGAGCCCGCTCCCCCGCTGCCGGGGCTCACCGACCCCGATCCGGACCCGGTCCCGGACCCGGCCGCCGGGACGGGAGCGGACGGCGGCCCGGGCCCGCACCGGCACCCGCTGCGCCGGCATCCCGTCCGCCGGCTGCTGCGGACCCTGCTGGACCGGCTGCTGATGCTGCTCACCTGGCCGGGCCGGATCCGCCGGGACAGGGCCGCCGTACGTCTGCGCCGCCGGCTGGTGAAACAGGTCCGGGACCGGACCGCCGTGGAACTGGGCCGGGCCGAGGCCCACCACTACCTCCAGCCCCGGTTCCTGATCCTGGTGGAGCAGTCGGAGGAGAGCCCGGGGCGCGGCCGTCGCGGCCGCCGGGCCCGGCGGGCCGAACCGGTGCCGGTGCCGACCTCGGTGACCAGCGTCCGCGCCCTCTACGAGGACACCGACGACCTGGTGGTGCTCGGCAGACCCGGCATGGGGAAGACCACCCAGCTGGCCCGGCTCGCCCACCGGCTGGCCGCGGAGGTGCTGGCGGGCCCCGACGAGGACCGGCCCCCGTACGTCCCGGTCTTCCTGCGCCTGGACACCTACCGGGGCGAGCCCTTCGAGGAATGGCTGGTCGCCGCGATGAGCCGGCAGTACACGGGGGTGTCCGGGGTGCTGGTGCGGACCTGGCTGAGCGAGCACCGGCTGCTGCCGGTGCTGGACGGGCTGGACGAGGTGCCGGAACCCGACCGGGCCCGATGCGTGACGGAACTGCGGCGGCTGCGCCGCGTCTGCCCCGGGCTGGCCGTCGGCTGCCGCACCGACGAGGCCGACCTGCGCCGGCTCGCCTTCTCCCTGCGGTCCCTGCGCTACGTGGAGATCCAGCCGCCCAGCCGGCAGGACGTCCAGGACTTCCTGTCCGCAGACCGGAAGGCCCTCGCGGACGTGCACGCCGCGCTGGAGGAGGATCCGGACCTCTGGACGCTGCTCCGGTCACCGATGATGCTCGGCTTCATCCGGGTCACCTACCGCAACCGGCCGGCCACCGACCTCCGCGCGCCGGGCAGTCTCGCGGAGCGCCGGGGCCGAATCTTCGACGCGTACGTCCGGGAGTGCCTGCGCCGCGAGCGGCCGCGGCCCGACGACTCCCCGGAGCGGACGCTGACCTGGCTGACCTGGCTGGCGCGCACCCTCACCGAGCGCGGGGAGCACGTGTTCTACCTGGACCGGCTGGACCTGGACTGGCTGTCCCGGCGGGAGCAGCTGGTGCCCCGGATCCTCCCCAATCTGGCCATGTCGGTCTGCGCGCTGGGGCTGCCCGTGCTGTGGGTGGCGGCGGCGGTCAGCGCCGGGGTGCTGCACACCAGTGTCGCGGGCGCCGCGGCGCTGGCCGCCACCATGACGATCACCTGCGCGGTCACGGCCTACCACTCGGAGCAGGGTTTCCTGCGGGCCGACGAGGCGGGCGAGGACTCCTCCCGCGGGGCGGTGGCGGGGCCCGTGGCGGCCACCGGGCCGCTGATGGTGTTCCTGGTGTTCCTGCTGGTCGGGGTCGGCAAGGTCGATCTGATGGCGCCGGGGCCGGTGGTGGTGGCTCTGGCCTTCCTCTGGGTGTCGGTCACCCAGATGGAGGCGGGCTTCACCGAGGTGTTCCAGCCGGTGGAACAGCTGCGGTGGACCTGGTGGCGGACGGAACGGATGATCTATCCGGCGGCCAAGTTCAGGATCGTCCGCGGTGCGCTGACCGTGGTGGTGTTCGCGGCCATCGAGTGCCTGCTCGGCTATGTGGTCCATCTGCTGAGCCCGGAGCCCCGCTGGCTCGGTCCGGCGGCGGCCGCGCTGCTCGGCCTGGTCTATCTGCTGGGGAACAACTTCGAGCCCTCGCTGCAGGACCGGCGGCCCCGGCCGAACGAGGGGATCCGCCGGACGGTCCGCTTCTCCCTGGTGCACGGGTTCGCGGGGCTGGCGGTGGCCGCCCTGGGGCTGTTCACGCTGATCGCCCTGGCCTCGCCCGGCCATGACCTGCGCCGGGCGGGTTACGCGGCGATCCTGCTGGGCGTGCTGTTCGCGGTGGTGCGGGGCTTCCGGTTCGGCGGTCTGGCGGTGCTGCGGCACTGGAGCATCCGGGCGGTCCTGGCCCGCCGGGGGCACACCCCCTACCGTCTGAGGCGGTTCCTGCACACGGCGGAGGAGCGGGTGCTGCTCTACCGGACGGACAGCGGGTTCTTCTTCCCGCACCGGCTGCTCCAGCTGCATCTGGACACCCCGGTGGAGCGGCTGCTGCCGCGCGTCGCGGCGGGGCAGGAGCCCCGGCCCGGCACGGCGGCCGGACCGGGGGCTCCCGGGGCCTCCGTCTAGGCCTTGCGGGCCCGGGTGGTCCCGGTGGCCTTCTTGGCCGGGGCCGCCTTCTTGGCCGCGGTGGTCTTCTTGGCCGCGGTGGTCGCCGCGGTGGCCTTCTTCGCCGCGGCCGTCTTCCTGGCCGGGGCCTTGGCCGCGGTGCTCTTCCCGGCCGCGGCGCGGCGCGGTGCCGGGACCGCGTCGGAGACCCGGTCGGCGCCGAGGACGTCGCGGAGGAACTTGCCGGTGTGGCTCTCGCCCACGGCGGCCACCTCCTCCGGGGTTCCCTCGGCGACCACCAGTCCGCCGCCGTAACCGCCCTCGGGGCCCATGTCGATGACCCAGTCGGCGGTCTTGATGACGTCCAGGTTGTGCTCGATGACCACCACCGAGTTCCCCTTGTCGACCAGCCCGGACAGCACCTTGATCAGCTTCGAGATGTCCTCGAAGTGCAGGCCGGTGGTCGGCTCGTCCAGGACGTAGACGGTCCGCCCGGTGGAGCGCTTCTGGAGCTCCGAGGCCAGCTTGACCCGCTGGGCCTCGCCGCCCGACAGGGTGGGCGCGGACTGGCCGAGCCGGACGTATCCGAGGCCGACCTCGTGGAGCGTCCGCAGGTGGCGGGCGATGGTGGGGACGGCCTCGAAGAAGCCCAGGGCCTCCTCGATCGGCATGTCCAGCACCTCGGCGATGGACTTGCCCTTGTAGTGGACCTCCAGGGTCTCCCGGTTGTACCGCGCCCCGTGGCAGACCTCGCAGGGGACGTAGACGTCCGGCAGGAAGTTCATCTCGATCTTGATGGTGCCGTCGCCGGAGCAGTTCTCGCAGCGGCCGCCCTTGACGTTGAAGGAGAAGCGGCCGGGGAGGTAGCCCCGGACCTTGGCCTCCATGGTCTCCGCGAACAGTTTCCGGACGTGGTCGAAGACCCCGGTGTAGGTCGCCGGGTTGGACCGGGGGGTCCGGCCGATCGGCGACTGGTCGACATGGACCACCTTGTCGACGAGGTCGTCGCCGTCCACCCGGGTGTGCCGGCCGGGCACCGTCCGGGCGCCGTTGAGCTCCCGCGCCAGGTGGGTGTAGAGGATGTCGTTGACCAGGGTGGACTTCCCGGAGCCGGAGACCCCGGTGACCGCGGTGAGCACACCGAGCGGGAAGGACACCGAGATGTCCCGGAGGTTGTTCTCGCGGGCGCCGTGCACGGTGAGCCGGCGGGCCGGGTCGGTGGGCCGGCGGGTGTCCGGGACGGCGATGGTCTTCTTGCCCGAGAGGTACTGGCCGGTCATCGACTCGGGGTTCTTCAGCAGCTCCTTCAGCGAGCCGCTGTGCACCACCTTGCCGCCGTGCTCGCCGGCGCCGGGGCCGATGTCCACCACCCAGTCGGCGACCTTGATGGTGTCCTCGTCGTGCTCGACGACGATCAGGGTGTTGCCCATGTCGCGGAGCCGGACCAGGGTCTCGATCAGCCGGTGGTTGTCGCGCTGGTGCAGGCCGATGGAGGGCTCGTCCAGCACGTAGAGCACGCCGACGAGGCCGGAGCCGATCTGGGTGGCCAGCCGGATGCGCTGGGCCTCGCCGCCGGACAGGGTGCCGGCCGCGCGGTTCAGCGAGAGGTAGTCCAGGCCGACGTCGACCAGGAACTTGAGCCGTTCGTTGACCTCCTTGAGCACCCGCTCGGCGATCTTCTTGTCGCGGGCGTCGAGGCGGAGCTCGCCGAGGAAGTCGGCGCATTCGCTGATCGACATGGCGGAGACCTCGGCGATGGACTTCTCCATCACGGTCACGGCCAGCACGATCGGCTTGAGCCGGGACCCCTCGCAGGTGGGGCAGGGCACCTCGCGCATATAGCCCTCGAAGCGCTCCCGGCTGGAGTCGCTCTCGGCCTCGGAGTGGCGCCGCTTGACGAACGGCACGGCTCCTTCGAAGGCGGTGGTGTAGGCCCGCTCGCGGCCGTACCGGTTGCGGTAGCGGACCTCGATCTGGGTCTTGTGGCCGTAGAGCAGGGCCTTCTTGGCCCGCTGGGGCAGTCCGGCCCAGGGGATGTCGGTGCGGAAGCCGAGCTCGCCGGCGAGGGCCCCGATCAGCCGCTGGAAGTAGTCCTTGGTATGGCCCAGGGACCACGGGGAGACCGCTCCCTCGTCGAGGGACTTGTCCTCGTCGGGAATGATCAGCTCCGGGTCGACCTCCATCCGGGTGCCGATGCCGGTGCAGTCCGGGCAGGCGCCGAAGGGGGAGTTGAAGGAGAAGGAGCGGGGCTCCAGCTCCTCGAAGGAGAGGTCGTCGTAGGGGCAGTAGAGGTGCTCGGAGTACATCCGCTCACGCTCGGGGTCGTCCTCGGCGAGGTCGACGAAGTCCAGGATGACCATGCCGCCGGAGAGGCCGAGGGCGGTCTCCACCGAGTCGGTGAGCCGGCGCTTGGCGCCCTCCTTGACGGTGAGGCGGTCGACGACCACCTCGATGGTGTGCTTCTCCTGCTTCTTCAGGGTCGGCGGCTCGGAGAGCTGGACGGTCTCCCCGTCCACCCGGGCCCGGCTGTAGCCCTTGGTCTGGAGGTCGGCGAAGAGGTCGACGAACTCGCCCTTGCGCTCCCGGACCAGCGGGGAGAGCACCTGGAAGCGGCTGCCCTCGGGGAGGGCGAGCACCTTGTCGACGATGGCCTGCGGGGACTGCCGGGAGATCGGCCGGCGGCATTCCGGGCAGTGCGGCTTCCCGATGCGGGCGAAGAGCAGGCGGAGGTAGTCGTAGACCTCCGTGATGGTGCCCACGGTGGAGCGCGGGTTGCGCGAGGTCGACTTCTGGTCGATGGAGACGGCCGGGGAGAGGCCTTCGATGAAGTCGACGTCGGGCTTGTCCATCTGGCCGAGGAACTGGCGGGCGTACGAGGAGAGCGACTCGACGTACCGGCGCTGGCCCTCGGCGAAGATCGTGTCGAAGGCCAGGGAGGACTTGCCCGATCCGGACAGCCCGGTGAAGACGATGAGGGAGTCGCGGGGCAGGTCGAGCGAGACGTTCTTCAGGTTGTGCTCGCGAGCGCCACGAACGATGAGACGGTCGGTCACGCCGGTCCGCACCTTTCTTGGAGAGGGTGGGGGCACGGGCCCCCGTCCCAAGGGTATGGGGGGCGGCTCGGCATCGGATGGGGTCTGGACTGAGTCAGGACTTCCGAGCGTATAGCACGTGCATTCGAATTCCGGCACTCGGCCGGGTGCTTCACCCGAACGTGTGGTGCGGGCTAGGGTCGGGCCATGATTGATCATGTGCACGACCTGCACGTCCTGGGCGAGGCCACCGAACGACTGCTGACCGCGGCCGGGAAACTGGACAACGCCGCACTCGCCTCCCGGTCACACCTCCCGGGCTGGACCCGCGGCCACATCCTGGCCCACCTGGCCCGGAACGCCGACGCGCTCGTCAACGTCCTGGAAGGCCGCCCGATGTATCCGAGCGCCCAGGCCCGGGACACCGACATCGCGCGCGACGCCGGCCGTCCCCTGGAAGAACAGCTGACGGACCTCAAGGATTCCTGGAGCCGGTTCCGGACCGCCGCCGAGGCCCCCCAGGACTGGTCCCGGACCGTGGAACTGCGCAACGGGGTCACCGACAGCGCCTCCCGGGTGCCGTTCCGCCGCCTCGTCGAGGTCGAGCTGCACCACGTCGACCTGGCCGTCGGCTACGAGCTCGCCGACCTGCCGGCCGAGTTCACCGCCCGGGAGATCGAGTTCCTCGCCGACCGCTGGTCCGGCCACCCGGGGGTGCCGCCCACCGCGCTGGCCGCGGACGACGGCCGGACCTGGCACACCGGCCCGGCCGGCGAGCCCGCGGTCACCGTGACCGGAACCCCCGCCCAGCTGCTGGCCTGGCTCTCCGGCCGCGGCGACAAGGGCGACTCCCTCCGCACCGCGGGCGGGCCCCTGCCCGAGCTGCCGCCGCTCTAGGATTGCGGTCATGACGTACAGCGGAGCGGTCAAGGTCGGCGGTCCGGCCGACGTGCATGAACTCCCGGACCTGATGATTTCCAAGGTCGCGGTGGGCTCGATGAACAACAACGCCTATCTCCTGCGCTGCCGGGCGACCGACGAGCAGCTGCTGATCGACGCGGCGGCGGAGCCGGAGACCCTGCTGTCGCTGATCGGCGACAGCGGCATCGCCTCGGTGGTCACCACCCACCGGCACGGGGACCACTGGGGCGCTCTGGCCGACGTGGTCGAGGCGACCGGGGCCCGCACCTACGCGGGCGCCTTCGACGCGGAGGGCATCCCGGTGCCCACCGACGTCCTGGTCGCGGACGGGGATACCGTCCGGGTCGGCCGGGTGGAGCTGACCGCCCGGCACCTGGTCGGGCACACCCCGGGCTCGATCGCGCTGGTCTACGACGACCCGCACGGCCACCCGCACGTGTTCACCGGCGACTGCCTGTTCCCCGGCGGGGTCGGCAACACCTGGGGCGACCCGCAGGCCTTCGTGAACCTCCTCGACGACGTGGAGGCCAAGCTGTTCGGCGAGCTGCCGGACGAGGCCTGGGTCTACCCGGGACACGGCAACGACACCACCCTGGGCGCCGAGCGCCCGCACCTCGCGGAGTGGCGCGAGCGCGGCTGGTAGCCGGCACCGGCCGGATTCGACCGCCGGACTCGACCGCCGGGATCGCGGATGGCGCGATCCCGGCGGTCGTGCGTCAACCCCGCGCTACGGTGCACTCCCTTCCGGTAGAGGAACACCGTTCGCCCGCGCCGGCGGACGGGAGGGGGTAAGTGGAGCACCATGCGCGATGATCGCTCCCCGTCCATGCTGCGGCTGGCCCTCGCCTCGCTGGCAGGCACCGCCATCGAGTTCTACGACTTCTTCGTCTACGGCACGGCCGCCGCCCTGGTGCTCGGCCCCCTGTTCTTCCCCACCTTCTCCCCGCTGGCCGGCACCCTGGCCGCCTTCGCCACCTTCGGCGTCGGCTTCGTGGCCCGCCCGCTGGGATCGGCGGTCTTCGGCCATATCGGCGACCGGTACGGCCGCCGGCCCGTCCTGCTGTTCTCGCTGCTGCTGACCGGTCTGGCGACCGTCGCGGTGGGCTGCGTCCCCACGTACGGCAGCATCGGCGCCGCCGCCCCGGTGCTGCTGGTGGCGCTGCGCTTCCTCCAGGGTTTCGGGCTGGGCGGCGAGTGGGGCGGCGCGGTGCTGCTGACTGCCGAGCACGCCCCGGAACGGCGGCGCGGCCTGTGGGCCAGCTTCCCCCAGATCGGCCCGGCGGTCGGGTTCCTGCTGGCCAACGGCATGATGCTCGGGCTGTCGGCGGGACTGAGCGAGGCGCAGTTCGCCTCCTGGGGCTGGCGGGTGCCGTTCTGGGCGGCCGGACTGCTGGCCCTGGCCGGCCTGTGGCTGCGCCGCTCGGTGGCGGAGACCCCGCAGTTCCGCGAGCTGGCCGAGCGGAAGGACACCGCGAGCGCCCCGCTGGCCGAGGTGGTGCGCGGGCACTGGCGGCTGCTGCTGCTCACCGGCGGGGCACTGGCCGTGGGCTACGCGGTGTTCTACGCGGTGACCACCTGGTCCCTGGCGTACGCGACCGAGCACCTGCGGATGGACCGGACGGTGGTTCTGGCCTGTGTGATGGCGGCGGTGGCCCTCAAGGGCCTGGTGACCCCGCTGGTGGCGCTGCTCGGCGACCGGTACGGGCGGCGGCCGCTGTGCCTGGCCGGCTGTCTGGCCTCGGCACTGTGGATGTTCCCGCTGGTGGCCCTGCTGCGGACGGCGGACCCGCTGCTGATGACCCTGGGCTTCACCGGGGCGCTGTTCGCCATGGTGACCATGTTCGCGGTGGTGGGCGCGTATCTGCCGGAGCTCTACGAGCCCCGGATCCGCTGCACCGGCGCCGCCGTCGGCTACAACCTGGGCGGGGTGCTGGGCGGGGCACTGACCCCGCTGGTGGCGACCGCGCTGGCGGACGGTTCGGGTCCGCCCTGGGCGGTGGCCGGATACCTCACCGGGATCGCCCTGCTCAGTCTGGCCTGCTTCGCGCTGCTCCCGGAGACCCATCCGGTGCTGGTGCGGGAACGCACGGGAGCGGGGGCGGCCGAAGCGGCCGCCCCCGCGTGAGCCCCGGAAGGGCCCGTGGTCGTGCTGGTGGTCAGGCGTCCACGCCGCGGTCGGCGGGGGCCGTACCGGCCGCTTCCAGCTCGGCCTTCTCCTGCTTCCTGGAGGCCATCAGGCTGGTGATGGTGGTGACCACCAGGACACCGCAGATGACGCCGAGGGAGACCGGGATGGAGATCTGCGGGACGTGCACCCCGGACTCGTGCAGGGCGTGCAGCACCAGCTTGACGCCGATGAACCCGAGGATGATGGAGAGGCCGTAGCTGAGGTGGACCAGCTTCTTGAGCAGTCCGCCGATGAGGAAGTACAGCTGGCGCAGACCCATCAGGGCGAAGGCGTTGGCGGTGAAGACGATGTACGGGTCCTGGGTGAGGCCGAAGATCGCGGGGATCGAGTCCAGGGCGAACAGGATGTCGGTGGTGCCGATGGCGAGCATGACCACCATCAGCGGGGTCAGGACGCGCTTGCCGTTCTGCCGGATGAAGAGCTTGGTGCCGTGGTAGCGGTCGGCGACGCCGAACTTCTTCTCCACGGTCTTCAGCAGGCGGTTCTCCTCGAACTCCTCGTCGTCCTCGTCCTTGCGGGCCTCCTGGATGAGCTTCCAGGCGGTGTAGATGAGGAACGCGCCGAAGATGTAGAAGACCCAGGCGAAGCTGGAGATGATCGCGGCACCGGCCGCGATGAAGATCGCGCGGAGCACCAGGGCGATCAGTACGCCGATCAGCAGCACCCGCTGCTGGAGGTGTGAGGGCACCGAGAACTTCGCCATGATCAGGACGAAGACGAACAGGTTGTCCACGCTGAGCGACTTCTCGGTGATGTAGCCCGCGAAGAACTCTCCGGACGCCTGGGCGTTGCCGAAGACGAGCAGGCCCACGCCGAAGATGGCGGCCAGGACGATCCAGACGATCGTCCAGATGCCCGCCTCCTTGATGGAGACGTCGTGCGGTTTGCGGCCGATGAAGAAATCGGCGCCGATGAGGATGCCGAGACCGACGATGGTCAGCACCCAGAGGGTCAACGAAACGTCCACTACTTCCACGCCTCCGGCAGATGGCTACGGCACTAGGTCAGCGTCATCGCTGCCGGAGGTCTCTTCCACCCGGGCGGCCGGACGGCCGTGGGCCGGCGCCCCGGGACCGATGATCACTCGATCACGGTCCGTATTGACGGGAACGCCGCGCAGGAAATAGCAGGAATACTCCCCTCCGCGGTCCCAAGAGTAACCTCCCGGGCGGCAAAAGGTAAAGGGAATCCCAAGGGCTGGTCTGCCGATGGTCACGAAGGCGGGCGGCCGACGGGCCGTGGGTGGTGGGCGGGGCCCGCCCGGTCACCTCCCCTGGGTCCGCCGGATCTGCGCCACCGCCGAGAGGACCTGGTCCAGGACCGCGCTGCCGGCGGGCGGCAGGGCGGGCAGGAAGGTCCAGGCGTGTCCCACCCAGGGGTCGGCGAGATGGTCGTCCGGGACCGGGGAGAGCCGCATCATGGACCGCCAGAGCGGGTCCAGCAGCGGCCCGTACGCCGAGGCCTCGTCACGGTCCGCGACCATCAGCAGATGGACCCCGACCCGGGGCCCCTCGTCGGCCAGGTACCGCAGCCGGGTGACGGCCCGGTCGTCGAAGCCGTGCGGGAAGTCGTGGACCAGCAGCAGCTGGTCGGCGGTGTCCAGATCGGGCGGCAGGTCCTCGGGGGCACCGGCCCGCAGGGCCATCTGCACCAGGTCCACCCGGCGGGTGAGCCCGTCCAGGGTGCGGGCCACGGCCTCCGGTCCGGCGGCGGGCGGGGCGGCCAGCACCCCGGCCCGGACCAGCGGCGCCAGCGCCGCGGCCCCCGCCCCGGCCGCGTCGATCACCTGGACGGAGAGGCGGCCGGCCGGGTGCACGGCGAGCATCCGCGCGATGTGCGCCACCGCCGCGTCCAGCGCGGCCCGGCGCAGCCGGTCGGTGTCCGTGGCCATCGCGGCCTCGGAGCCGGTGCGGCCGTTGTCGATCCAGAGCCCGCGCTCCATCGGGAGCCGGACGAGCATGGGGACGGTGAGATCGGGGCTCTCGGGCAGCCGGAGGCCGCCGAGGCGGACCGCCATCGGCGCCTCCTCCCCCGGCCCGGGCACCCGGTGGGCGTGCCAGACCGGGTTCTCCCAGCCGGCGTACGCGGCGGGCAGGGCCGGTTCCACCACCTCGGCCTCGGCCTTGAGCTGGGCGAGGTCCCGGTCGAGGACGGAACGGGCCCGTTCGACCAGCTCCTCCCTGCGGGCCAGTGCCTCGTCCCGGGCGGTGTTGCCGGTGCCGCCCAGCCGGTGCCGGGGGTCGGACAGCAGTTCGTCGAGTTCGCGGTCCATCCGGGAGTCGGCGAACTCCACGGCGCCGCGGTAGGCGGCGACGGCCCTGGCCAGGTCCTCGAACATGCCCCAGACCTGGTTGTACAGGCGCTCGTCCAGGCTCCAGCCGGCGGCGTCGCCGGCCACCGGCCGGGGTCCGCCGGCCGGGGCGCCGGGGGTGTTCCCGCCGAGGGTGCCGGGGGCCGTGCCGGGCGCGGCGGCCGGCGGTTCGACCGGCGGCGGGGGCGGCACGGGCCGGGACCGCCGCGGATGCGCGTAGTCGATGGGGGACGGCCCGGTGGACACGCCCTGGGGGACGGTGTCCCCGGCGGGGGCGGGGACGCCCTGGTGCGGGGTCCCCGAGAGGGGCACGGCCGGGGTGACCGGGGTGACCGGCACGGCCGGCGGGACCACCGGGACGGCGGGGAGGGTCGGCGGGGCGGCGGTGGGCATCGCCGCCAGGGTGATGTCGCCGGAGGGCACCAGCCCGGTGGCCACCGCGGCGATCGCCTCGGCCTCCGGGGCGGGCAGCCCGCCGTCGGTCAGCAGGGCGCCGAGCCCGCCGGCGTATCCCTGGCCCACGGCGCGCACCTTCCAGGCCTGCTGCCTGCGGTAGAGCTCCAGGGCGACCACGGCGGTCTCGCTGTCCAGCCCGGTGAGGGTGAACCCGGCGATCTCGTCCGCCTCGGACCCGTCCGGGCCGGCGGGCGGGGCCACGCTCACATGGGAGGCGGGCACCGCGCCGAAGGAGGCGGGGCCGCCGGGCGGCAGCACCAGCAGCACCCGGATCTGAAGGGCTTCCGCCGGCACCGCGTCGAGGTCGACCTCGATGCGGTGCCGGCGGCCCACGGAGTCCGGGACCCGGAGCCCGGGCAGCACCGGGGCTCCGGGGTGGGCCAGCGCGTCACGGCCGGTGAGCCGGCCCCTGTCGTCCACGGTGGAGGCCAGGGCCAGCAGCGGTGTGCCCGCCGAGACCCTGATCTCCACCCGGCTGCCGGACAGGGGGTGGTTCTGCCCCCGGACCAGTTCGGCCGTCATCGTGCAGCCCCTCCCCCGTTGTCGCGCTGTCGTCCTACACGTGTGCGGCGATGGCCGGCAGCAGGTCCTGGAAGGTGCGGCCGTTGGCCGCGCTGCCCAGGGCCGTCATCTGCCAGCCGGAGCCGACCCGGTGCACCTTCGCCATGATCTGCGCGGTGTACTGGCCGCCGCCGTCGAGGGTGTACCGGGCCAGTTCCTGGCCGTTGGTCTCGTCGACGATCCGGCAGAACGCGTTCTGTACTTCCTGGAAGGTCTGGCCGGTGAACGAGTTCACCGTGAAGACGATCTGGTCGATGTGGACCGGAACCCGGGCCAGGTCGACCAGGATGGCCTCGTCGTCGCCGCCCTGGCCGACACCGCCGACCAGGTTGTCGCCGGTGTGCCGGACCGAGCCGTCGTTGCTGACGAGGTGCTGGAAGAACACCACGTCCTGCGGCTCCTTGCCGGCGAACAGCACCGCCGAGGCGTCCAGGTCGATCTCCCGGGTGCGGGATCCGAAGAGTCCGCGCCGCTTCGCCGCCTGCCAGCCGAGGCCCATCCGGACCGCCGTCAGGGTCCCCCCGTCCGACTTTTCGAGGCTGATGGCCTGGCCCTTGGTCATGTTGACCGTCACGCGCTGTCCCCTCTCGTTCGCCACCTACCCGGCCAACCCTACTGACAAGGCGCGGGCTCAGGCGAGGCCCGCCTCCTTCATCTGCCGGAGCTCCTTCTTCAGTTCGCCGACCTCGTCCCGGATCCGGGCCGCGACCTCGAACTGGAGGTCGGCCGCGGCCGCCCGCATCCGCTCGGTCATCTCCTCGATGATCCCGGCGAGTTCCGCGGCCGGACGGTCGGTGGGCGGCTGGCCCGCCCCGCCCTTGGCGCCCTTGCCCGCCGCCTTCCCGGCCTTGGGTCCGTGGGCCGCCAGGGAGGGCACCGGGGCCTTGGCGGCCTTGCCCTCCTTGCCCTGCCGGTAGCCGCTGCCGAGCAGCTGCTCGGTGTCGACCTCCTCGCGGGCGATGGTCGCGACGATGTCGTTGATCTTCTTGCGCAGCGGCTGCGGGTCGATCCCGTTGGCCGTGTTGTAGGCGACCTGCTTCTCCCGGCGCCGGTTGGTCTCCTCGATGGCCTTCTCCATCGCCGGGGTCATCTTGTCCGCGTACATATGGACCTGGCCGGAGACGTTGCGGGCGGCCCGGCCGATGGTCTGGATCAGCGAGGTGCCGGAGCGCAGGAAGCCCTCCTTGTCGGCGTCCAGGATGGCGACCAGGGAGACCTCGGGCAGGTCCAGGCCCTCGCGGAGCAGGTTGATGCCGACCAGCACGTCGTACTCGCCGGCCCGGAGCTCGCGCAGCAGCTCGATCCGGCGCAGGGTGTCCACGTCGCTGTGCAGGTAGCGGACCTGGATGCCGAGCTCCAGGAAGTAGTCGGTGAGGTCCTCGGCCATCTTCTTGGTGAGGGTGGTGACCAGGACCCGTTCGTCCTTCTCCACCCGCTGCCGGATCTCGTGCACCAGGTCGTCGATCTGCCCCTCGGTGGGCTTGACGACCACCTCGGGGTCGATGAGGCCGGTGGGGCGGATGATCTGCTCGACGAACCCGTCGCCGCGGGAGAGCTCGTACTTGCCGGGGGTGGCCGACAGGTAGACCGTCTGGCCGATCCGCTCCAGGAACTCCTCCCACTTCAGCGGACGGTTGTCGAGGGCCGAGGGCAGCCGGAAGCCGTGGTCCACCAGGGTCCGCTTGCGGGAGGCGTCGCCCTCGTACATCGCGCCGATCTGCGGCACGGTGACGTGCGACTCGTCGATGACGAGGAGGAAGTCCTCCGGGAAGTAGTCGATCAGGGTGTGCGGGGCGGTGCCGCGCTCGCGGCCGTCCATGTGCAGCGAGTAGTTCTCGATCCCGGAGCAGGACCCGATCTGCTGCATCATCTCCAGGTCGTAGGTGGTGCGCATGCGCAGCCGCTGGGCCTCCAGCAGCTTGCCCTGCTTCTCCAGTTCGGCGAGCCGGTCGGCGAGCTCCGTCTCGATCCCGCGGATCGCGTTCTGCATCCGCTCGGGGCCGGCGATGTAGTGGCTGGCCGGGAAGACGTACTGCATCCGGTCCTCGCTGATCACCTCGCCGGTCAGCGGGTGCAGGGTGGACAGGGCCTCGATCTCGTCACCGAACATCTCGATGCGGACGGCCAGTTCCTCGTAGACCGGGAAGATCTCGATGGTGTCCCCGCGGACCCGGAAGGTGCCCCGGGTGAAGGCCAGGTCGTTGCGGGTGTACTGGATGTCGACGAAGCGGCGGAGCAGCTGGTCCCGGTCGATCTCGTCGCCGACCTTGAGCGGGACCATGCGGTCCACGTACTCCTGCGGGGTGCCCAGGCCGTAGATGCAGGACACCGAGGCGACCACGATCACGTCACGGCGGGTGAGCAGCGAGTTGGTGGCCGAGTGCCGCAGCCGCTCGACCTCCTCGTTGATGGAGGAGTCCTTCTCGATGTACGTGTCGGACTGCGGGACGTACGCCTCGGGCTGGTAGTAGTCGTAGTACGACACGAAGTATTCGACGGCGTTGTTCGGCAGCAGCTCGCGGAACTCGTTCGCCAGCTGCGCCGCGAGGGTCTTGTTCGGTGCCATGACCAGGGTCGGGCGCTGGAGCTTCTCGATCATCCAGGCGGTGGTCGCCGACTTGCCGGTGCCGGTGGCGCCGAGCAGCACGACGTCCTTCTCGCCCGCGCGGATGCGCTTCTCCAGTTCGGCGATGGCCGCCGGCTGGTCGCCGCTGGGCTGGTAGGGACTGACCACCTCGAAAGGGGCCACCGTGCGTTCGATCTTCGATACGGGCCGCATGACACCACCGTACGACCCCCCACCGACAGTCAGGCCCACGTGCGAGTTCCTGGGCCGTTTGTCGTAGTTCGGTGGCGAGCCGATGATCACGAACCGGATGATCCCGATCAAGTGCATCAGCACCTGAGTCAGTCACACGAGTCAGTCACACGAGTCAGTCACAGCAGGAGGGGAATGCGCATGTACGTACGACCCATGACCGCGGCGGCGGCCGTCTTCCTTGGCTGGGCCATGGTCCTCGGCGGCGGCACGGCCGTCTCCGCGGAGACCGGCCGCGATCCGCTCCGGCTGGTCGGCGCACCCGTGGTCTACGCCCACCGGGGGGCTTCGGCGTACGCCCCGGAGAACACCCTGGCGGCCGTCGACCTCGCTCGGGAACTGGGGTTCGACTGGGTGGAGAACGACGTCCAGCGCACCCGGGACGGCGAGCTGGTCGTGATCCACGACGACACCCTCACCCGCACCACGGACGTCCGGAAGGTCTTCCCCGACCGGGCGCCCTGGCGGGTCGCGGACTTCACCGCGGACGAGATCGCCCGGCTGGACGCGGGCAGCTGGTTCCGCCCGGAGTTCGCCGGGGCCCGGGTGCCGACCCTGCGCCAGTACCTGGAGCGGGTGCGGTCCAACCGGCAGCGGCTGCTGCTGGAGATCAAGAAGCCCGAGCTGTACCCGGGCATCGAGAAGGACACCCTGCGGGTGCTCTCCGAGACCGGCTGGCTCACCCGGCGGCAGGTCCGGGACCGGCTGGTGGTGCAGAGCTTCAGCGCCGACTGCGTACGGATCGTGCACACCGAGCGGCCCGACCTGGTCACGGCCTTCCTGGGCACCCCGGCGGTGGCCGACCTGCCCGCCTACGGGGCCTTCACCGACCGGATCAACCCCTGGCACACCACCATCACGGCCGAATTCGTCTCCGCCGTGCACCGGGTGACCGGGGCGCACGGACGGCCCATGGAGGTGGACACCTGGATCGTGGACGACGCCGCGCTGGCCCGGAAGGTGCAGGGGATGGGGGTGGACGGGATCATCAGCAACGCCCCGGACGTGGTCCGGGAGGCGGTGGGCGGGTTCTGACCCCGGGCGGTCCCGCCCGGACCCGGGCGGGACTGTCGGTGCCCGGCCGTACGGTGGTCGGGTGCACACCCCTGACAGCAGTGACACCGGCGCCGCCCGCGAAGCCGCCGGGACCCGCGGGCCGCGCCTGGAGTGGACCGTGGTCGACAGCGACATCGGGCCGCTCTTCCTGGCCGCCACCGCGGAGGGCCTGGTCCGGGTCGAGTTCCACGCCGGCCCCGGCCGCCCGGATCCGGCCGGCCCGCTGATCGACCGGCTGGGCGCCGACGCCCGGCGCCCCGCCCCGGGCGCCGAGCTGCTGCTGGCCGAGCCGGTCCGCCAGCTGCGCGCCTACTTCGAGGGCCGGCTGCGCCGCTTCGAGCTGCCGCTGGACTGGCGGCTGTCGTCCGGCTTCAACCGCCTGGTGCTGCGGGAGCTGGCCGCCTCGGTGCCGTACGGCTCCGTGGTGGGGTACGGCGAGCTGGCCGCCCGGGTCGGCCAGCCGGATGCCGCCCAGGCGGTGGGCGCGGCCATGGGCTCGAACCCGCTGCCGCTGGTGGTCCCCTGCCACCGGGTGGTGGAGAACGACGGCGGGATCGGCGGCTTCGGCGGCGGCGTGGAGACCAAGCGCGCCCTGCTGGCCCTGGAGGGCGTGCTTCCGCCTCCCCTCTTCTGACGTTCCCGGCCCCGGGGTGCGACACTGCGGCCGTGACCACCAGCGCCCCCAAGGCCTCCCGCTCCGGCCCGATATCCGCCGAGGACCTCCCGGGTCTGCAGCGCCGCACCCGGGCCGTCCTCATGAGCAGCCAGGTCATCGGCGGTCTGGGCGTCCCCATCAGCATCGCGCTGGCCCCGGTGCTGGCCACCGAGGTCAGCGGCACCGAGTCGCTGTCCGGGCTGGCCTCCAGCGCCTCGGTCGCCGGGACGGCGGTGCTGTCGCTGCCGCTCGCGGCCCTGATGACCCGGCGGGGCCGGCGGGCCGGGCTGGTGCTCGCCTATCTGATCGGGGCGCTGGGCTCCGGGGTGGTCGTCCTGGCCGCCGTGGTCGGGAGCTTCCCGCTGCTGCTGCTCGGCATGGGCGCCTTCGGCGCCGCCTCCTCGGCGAACCTCCAGGCCCGGTTCGCGGCCGCCGACCTGGCGGCGCCCGACCACCGGGCCCGGGCGATCTCCACGGTGGTCTGGGCCACCACGCTGGGCGCGGTGCTGGGACCGAACCTGTCGGCGCCCGCCAGCCGCAGCTTCGCCGACAGTTCCGTCCCCGCGACGGCGGGGCCGTTCCTGTGGGCCGCCGGGATCTTCCTGGTCACCGCCGCCCTGGTGGCCGTACTGCTGCGGCCCGATCCGCTGCTGACCGCGCGGGCGCTGGCCGGCCCGGGCGAGGAGGGCGCGCAGGCCCGGTCGCTGCGGGCCGGGCTGGCCGCCGTACGGGCCTCGGCCCGGGCCCGGCTGGCGCTGGTGACCGTGGCCGTGTCGCACACCACCATGGTGTCGATCATGGTGATGACCCCGCTGGACCTGAGCCACCACGGGGCCTCGCTGGACCTGATCGGGCTGGTGATCAGCGGGCACATCGCCGGGATGTTCGCCTTCTCCCCGGTGTGGGGGTGGCTGGCGGACCGGATCGGCCGGCTGACGGTGATCGGGCTGGCCGCCGGGCTGCTGAGCGTGGCCGCGCTGCTGGCCGGCACCGCCGGGGCGAGCCACGGGCAGACCGCGGCGGGCCTGTTCCTGCTCGGGCTGGGCTGGTCCGCCGGACTGGTCGCGGGCTCGGCGCTGCTCACCGATTCGGTGCCGACGGCCGCCCGGGCCGCCGTACAGGGCCTCTCCGACCTGACGATGAACACGGCCGCCGGGCTGGGCGGGGCACTGGCCGGTCTGATCGTCGCCCGGGCGGGCTACGGCTGGCTGAACGCCGCCGGGGCGGCGCTGCTGGTGCCGCTGGCCGCCCTGGCCCTGTTCACCGCGCGGCGGACCCCCGCTACAGACTGATGTGGTAGGCCTTGCGGAGCGTCTCGTGGACGGTCCAGGTGGTGCGGTCGCCCTCGCGCAGCACACAGGCCGAGCCGGGCCCGACCTCCAGGGTCGCGCCGCCCTCCACCTCGATGGTGGCGCGGCCGCTGACCACCACGAACAGTTCGTCGGCCTCGGTGTCGGTGACCACTCCGGGGGTGATCTGCCAGATCCCGCGCAGCTGCCTGCCGTCGGCGGACTCCCACAGCACCTTGCCGGTGATCACCGGGGATCCGGCGAGGACCTGTGCCGGGTCGAGCTCCTCCACCTCCAGTTCGGAGTCCGCGAGATCGGGGACCGAGACGGCGAAGGAGGCGGGGGCGGAGGAGGCGGGGGCGTGGTCACTGGTGCTCATGGCGCGCCACCCTAGCCGGGGCCGGCCGCCGCGCAGGGTGACCACAACGTCCACCATCGGCGTGCCGCGCCCGTCACCCTGTCGACCGGGCGGCGGGGCGGGGGCCGGGCGGCTGCGGGTTCGGGTTCGGGTTCGGGAGGCTCCGGGTTCGGGCGGCCGGCTCCGGGTTCGGGCGGCCGGCGTCGGGTTCGGGCGGCCGGCGTCGGGTTTGGGAGGCCGGTGGCCGTGCCAGGGATGGGTACATGCCACAACAGCAGCCGGTGGTCCCGGTGGTTCCGGTCCTGTCCGAAGAGGTGCGCGAGGCGCTGGCCCGGGGACGCCCGGTGGTCGCCCTCGAATCCACGATCCTCGCGCACGGTCTGCCGCGCCCCCGCAATCTGGCGGTGGGCGTCGAGCTGGAGGAGCTGGTGCGGTCGGAGGGGGCGGTGCCGGCCACCGTGGCGGTGCTCGACGGGGTGCCCCGGATCGGCCTGGACAAGGAGCAGTTGGAGCGGATCGCGGGCGGCCGGGAGGTGCGCAAGCTGGGGCACCGGGACCTGGCGCCGGCCATGGCCGCCGGGGCCACCGGCGCCACGACCGTGTCCGGTACGGCCTTACTGGCCGCCCGGGGCGGGGTGCGGGTGTTCGCCACCGGCGGGCTGGGGGGCGTACACCGGGACTGGACGCTCTCCCAGGACGAGTCGGCGGACCTGCCGCTGCTGGCGCGGACCCGGATCACGGTGGTGTGCGCGGGGGTGAAGTCGATCCTGGACGTGCCGGCCACCCTCCAGCGGCTGGAGACCCTGGGGGTGACGGTGCTGGGCTACGGCACGGACCGGTTCCCCGGCTTCTACCTGGCCGACTCCGGGCTGCCGGTGGACTGGACGGTGCACCGGCCGGAGGAGGTGGCGGCGGTGATGGCCGCCCAGGACGCTCTGGGCGGGCCGGAGTCGGCGCTGCTGGTCGCCAACCCGGTCGCCGCGGCCGAGCAGTTGGATCCGGAGCTGCACGACCGGGTGCTGGCGGAGGCCCTCGCGGCCTGCCGGGAGCGCGGGATCGCCGGGCAGGCGGTGACCCCGTTCCTGCTGGACTTCCTGGTCCGGGCGACTGGCGGGGCCTCGCTGGAGGCCAATCTGGCGGCCGTCCGCGGGAACGTCCGGCTGGGTGCGCGGATCGCGGCCGCCCGGGCGGCCCGGTGACCGGAGCCGGCGGCCGGCTGCTGGTGGTCGGGGACGTGGTGACCGATGTGGTCGCGGTGCACGCGGAGCCACTGGCCCCGGCCACGGACACGGCCGCCAGGATCCGCACCCTGCCCGGCGGGGCCGGGGGCAACGCGGCCTGCTGGGCGGCCCGCCAGGGGGCCGGTACGGCCCTGCTGGCCCGGGTGGGGGCCGACTCGGCGGACTGGCACCGCGACGCCCTGCTGGCCGCCGGTGTCCGGCCGCACCTGGTGGTCGATCCGGTGGAGCCGACCGGCACCGTGGTGGCCCTGGTCGGCCCGGACGCGGAGCGGACCTTCCTCACCGACAAGGGGGCCGCGCCCCGGCTGTCGCCGGCCGACTGGGCGCCCGGACTGCTGGACGGGGTGGCCCATCTGCACCTGTCGGGTTATCTGTTCTTCGCCGCCACGGGCCGGGAGCTGGCCCGGCTGGCGCTGCGGGAGGCCGGGGCGCGCGGGATCCCGGTGAGCGTGGACCCGGCCTCGGCGGGGTTCCTCTCCGGGCTGGGCGCGGAGGAGTTCCTGGCGGCGGCCGCCGGGGTGGACGTGCTGCTGCCGAACGAGGACGAGGCGCGGCTGCTGGCCGGTCTGCCGGCCGGGTCCCCGGCCGCCCCGGCGGCCGCCGCGCTGAGCCGGCGGGTGCCGCTGGTGGTGCTGACCCGGGGTCCGGCCGGGGCGCTGGTCGCGGAGCGGGGCGCGGTGACCGCCGAGGTGGCGGCGGAGCCGGTCCGGGCGGTGGACACCACCGGGGCCGGGGACGCGTTCACCGGGGGGTTCCTGGCGGCCCGGCTGGCGGGCCGGCCCACCGCCGCCGCGGTCCGGGAGGGCTGTGCGGCGGCGGCCCTGGCGGTCGCCCGGCTGGGCGGCCGGCCGGTCTGAACCGCCCGGCGGCGGCACTCGGGGGCCGCGCGGCGGCACTCGGGGGCCGCGCGGTGGCCCTCAGGGGGTGAACACCTGGTCCAGGGTGTCGATGGCGGCGCCCGGGCCGAGGTGGTAGCGGAAGACGAGGCCCTGGTCGGGGTGGGCGGACAGCCAGTCGATGAGCTGCTGGAGGGTGATCTTCTGGTTCTCGGTGCTGTGCACGATCGGGGTGACCGCGGTGATCTTCGCGTCGGCGGCGATCGGGATGAAGGTCTCCACCCCGATCGGCTCGAACGGGGCGCCGTCCGAATCGGGGGTGCCGCAGCCCCAGTTGCCGTGCCGGACGATCAGGCTGTGGAAGCCGCCCTCGGGGGTGTAGCGGTTGACCGCGATCTCGTCCGGCGAGATGGGCATCTTGTGGTCGCAGCCCGGGGCGGGGGCCGGGGTTCCGGCGGGCCCGGCCGTGGGCTTGCCGACCGGTGTGCCGGCGGGCTTGGCCGGGGGCTTCGTCGCGGGTCCCGCGGTCGGCCCGTCGGCGGGCCCGCTCGCGGGTGCGGCGGGGGTCTTCGACCCGGCCGGTGCGGGCGGGGCGGGTGCGGGCGCGGTGGGCGCGGGCGCGGAGGTCGCCGTACCGGGCGGCGGGCCGGCCGTTCCGGCGCCGTCCCCGCCGTCCTGGCATCCCGTCAGGGCCAGGGCCGCGCAGAGCGCGAGGGCGGTCAGGACCGCCGGGGCCGCCGGGGCCGCCCGGTGGGACCGTCTGCCGCCGGCCGGTGCCGTGTCGCCGCGTCCGCTCATGGTCGTCTCCCTCGGGTCCCCGCGTTCCCTCGGCGCGGCCTCCGCTCGGGGCCGTCGGGGAAGCGTGGCGTCACCGTAGCGGGCCGGAATCCGGCCGCACGACGGCCGGATCCGGTTCGTCACCGAGCCGGGATCGCCTTGTTGCCGTACGCGGATCCGGCACGGGCGGCGGGCCGTGCGCGGCTGCCTGAGGCGCGCGGGCGGCGCGCGGCCGCGGAGGGTGCGGGGCGCCGGTCGGGCGGTCAGTCGGGGAGGCCGGTCCAGGCGGGGCGGCGCGGATCGTCCGCGCGGACCAGGGTGTCGGCGGCCCCGGCCGGGCCGGTCTCCAGCGCGTAGCGGGCGAACGCGGGCAGGGTCCACCGCTCGGCCTCCGCGGTCCGGCGGGCCAGCGCCGCCGGGGACAGCTCGATGTGCGCGGTGAAGTCGAAGGGGAACCAGTTCCCGAGCAGCAGCGGCCCGTGCAGGATCAGGACCCCGCCCGGCGGGAGTTCCACGTACGGGCTGCGGGTGGCCCGGTCGGTGACCGGGTCCCAGAGGTCGGGCAGCACCCGGCCGGTGCCGCCCTCCTCCAGCGGGCCGAACACCTCGCGCCAGAGGGCGGCCGTGTCGTACCAGCCGCCGAGGTAGGAGTCGACGTCCTCGCGGCCGTGTTCGAAGCGGAGCGAGGCCGGCCGCAGGAAGCCGTCGGCGGCCACGGTGAGCACGGAGCGACCCCGCAGCCGGAGGGCCTCGGCGAGCAGCCCGGCCGGGTGGGCGGTCCCGGCCGCGGGCGCGCCGTCCACGGCCACCCGCAACCGGGCGCCCTCGGGGGCCCGTTCGTCGAGGTGGCCGGCGATCCGCTCGGCCAGCCGTTCCCAGGTGATCGCTTCGAGGCGCTCGGGTCGCTGCACCAGGCCATTGTCAGTGCCGGCGCCTAGCTTTTCCCACGAGGGATCACCGGCGGGAAAGAAGCCGTCGGGCCCGGTGTTGGGGAGGGGTCTGTCATGGCTCGCGAGACCACGTATCTGGAGCTGTCCCAGGACGGCGGCGGTGCGCACAAGTTCTACGAGGTGACCGTGGACGGCACGGCCGTCTCGGTGCGGTACGGCCGGATCGGGGCCGAGGGCCAGCTGCAGCACTCCTCGTTCCCGACCGCCGAGAAGGCCCGGGCGGCGGCCGCCAAGAAGGTCGGCGAGAAGGTCCGCAAGGGGTACGCCCCGGCCGTGCTCGGCGGGCGTGCCGCCCGGTCGGTGACCCGCCGCCAGGTGACCTCCGCCCCGTCCACGGCGCGGGCGGTGGCCCCGGTGCTGTGGCGGTTCCGGACCGGCGCCTCGGCGTTCGGCATCCATGTGGACGAGGACCGCTGCTGGGTCGGGAACCAGGCGGGCGACGTCTACACCCTCAGCCACGGCGGCGAGGTGCTGGCCCGGTACTCCCTGCCGGACGGGGTCAAGTGCCTGGTCGCGGACGAGTTCTGGATCTACGCGGGCTGCGATGACGGCACGGTCTACGACCTGTCGGCGAAGGTCCCGTTCGGGGCGTACGACATCGCGCAGGACGTGGACATCTACTGGCTGGACATCCGCGAGGGCGTGCTGAACGTCTCCGACGCCAAGGGCGGGCTGACCGTCATCGACCACGAGGAGGAGTTCCAGTGGTCACGGAAGTCCGGCGGCGACCACGCCTGGATGGTCCGCGCGGACGACCGGGCGGTCTACCACGGGCACACCTCCGGGGTGACGGCGTACGCGGCGGACGGCGGCCGGGAGCTGTGGCACACGGCCACCAACGGCGGGGTGCTGTTCGGCTGGCAGGAGGAGCACACGGTGTACGCGGGGACCGGACGGAACGCGGTGCAGCGGCTGTCGAAGGCGACCGGCGCGGTGGAGGCCTCGTACCGCTGTGACGCGGCGGTCTACTCCTGCGCCACCTCCCCGGACGGCCGGCACGTGTTCGCCGGGGACTCCAGCTCCTCCGTGTACTGCTTCGACGCGGACGGCAACCGGCTGTGGAAGCTGGGCACGGGCAGCGGTTCGGCGCTGTCGATGCAGTATCTGGACGAGCGCCTCTACCTGGTGACCACGGACGGTTCGCTGGTGTGCGTGGACGCCACCGAGGCGGCCATCGGGGCGGCCCAGCAGGGCACCGTGCCGCAGGCGGTGGACGTGAAGTCCGCGGCGGCCCTGCCCGTCTACACCCCGGCGGTGTCGGCGGCGGCGGTGGCGACGGTGAGCGTGGCCGCGGCCCCGGCCGGCGGTGTGGTCGTGGAGTGCGTGCAGCAGGGCGGTCGGCTGCGGGTTCACGTGGTGTCCGGGGAGTACGACCCCTCCTGGAACGTGCAGTTCCCCCGGGGCATCCGGGAGCCCGGAGCCCGCTATGTGGTGGACGGGCTGCACGCGGCCGCCGGCGGGTTCTACCGGGTGCGCGGGGAGATCCGCCGCCTGGTCTGACCGGGGATCCGGACCTTGCCGCGGGCCGGGCGGCAGGCCGGTCCGCAGACCGCGGGCCGCGGGGCGCCGAAGGACAGCGGGACTCCGGGCGGCAGGGCGTAGACGACCTGGAGGACCACCGGCTCGGAGCCGTGGTTGAGTCCCACATGGACCCGGTCCCGGCCCGCCTCCTCGACGAACTTCGCGCCGGGCGGGCTGATTTCGACCCTGCCGTCGTGCAGGACCCGGGTGAGGGTGCCGGAGACGACGAGCGCGTGGATCGGCACCAGATGGTAGTGCCAACCCGTGGAATCACCGGGCTGGAGGGTGATCCGGTCGACCACCGGCTCCGCCGGGAACTGCGTCTTGAGCATCTGGCTACGATAGGACCGATACCAGCCGTTTCGGCGAATTCGACGAAAACTCGACCGGCAGCCCGCTCCAGGTGATATGGGGCCCGGTCGGCGGTATCAACTCCGCATGGACCGCACGGATCGCACGGATCGCATGGATCTCCTGGTGCTTGAGCCGCTGAAGCAGATCGGCTGCGCCCAGTGCCGGCGGAGCCCGCTCCCCCATCTGGTGCGGACCGCCGGAGTCCCCCGCTGTCTGGACTGCGCCCGGATCGGGCACCTGGTCTATCTGCCGCGCGGGGACGCGGCGCTCACCCGCCGCGCCCGGCAGGGGAGTTCGCTCAGCGTGGTGGTGGTGCGCTTCGACCGCCGGCACCGCCGGTACGAGCGGCGGGGACTGTTCGTCGAGGTGGGCGCGCTGGCCCGGGCCGAGGCCTCCTGCCGGGCGGACGCCGATGTGCGGGCCCGGCACCGGGACCGGGCCCGGGCCCGCCGGGCCGCCGAGGACATCCGGTTCACGGCGGCCTTCGCCGCCGAGATCGGCCGGCTGTTCCCCGGCTGCCCGGCCGACCGCGCGCTGGCCATCGCCGCGCACGCCTCGGTGCGCGGCAGCGGCCGGGTCGGGCGCAGTGCGGCCGGCCGGGCTCTGGACGAGCTCGCCGTGTCGGTGGCCGTGCGGGCGGCTGTCCGGCACGACGACACCGACTACGACGCGCTCCTGGCTGCCGGAGTGCCCCGGTTCAGGGCACGGGCCCGGCTGGCTCCGCGGATCGACGCGATCCTGGACGCCTGGCGGGTCAGCCCTGGCTGATCCGGGACCGCCGGTAGAGCAGGGCGCCGCCGAGCAGCAGCGCGCCGGCCCCCGGCAGCAGCAGGCCCATGTTCTCGGCCCCGGTCTGCGCCAGCGAGCTGCCGATCGGGCCTGCCGGGACGGGCACCGGCTCCGACACCTTCGGCGGGGTCACCGGCCGGGCCGTGACCGGCGGCTGCACCGGCTGGACCGGCTTCACGGGCTGCGGCCGGGTGGGGGGCTTCGCCCCGTTCACCGAGGTGTTGCCGTGGGAGGAGTTGCCGATCCCGACGACGCTCACGGAGTTCCCGCTGAGGTTCACCGGGACCTGCACGGGCAGCTGGATCCCGTTCCCGGACAGCAGTCCGGGCGAATCCTTTCCGCGTCCCTCGGCGAACGCTCCCCCGTGCTGACCCCCCTGGCCGCCGCCCTGCTGTTTGGACGGATGGGACGAGGACCCCGGCCCGGTATGCCCGGAGCCCTTCCGGTCCACGTTGGCACAGCTGTTGCCGGCGGCCGAGTTGAGCAGTCCGACCACGCTCACGGTGTTCCCGCAGACGTTCACCGGAGCGTCCACCGGCAGCTGCACCAGGTTCCCCGACAGCAGCCCCGGGGACCGCTCGGCCTGTCCCTGGGCATCCGCGTCGGCGAACGCGAACCCGCCCGCCCCGACCGAGACCGCGCCACCCACGACCACGGCCGCGAGCAAGCCACTTCGACGCCCCTGAAGCATGTGTGTTCCCCTGCCTTCCGGTGCCTTCCGGTGCGTTCCGGAGGCCTTCCGCGGGCGCTGCACCCGCACCGGAGACAACGCGGTAAACCCATACGGGTTATAGGGTCGGTACTCATTTCACTCCATCGTGTACTTCACCCCACAGCTTTGATGACTGTCCTACTCGTCTCGGGCCCACAGCGGCGCGAGCACCACGGCCCCGGGCAGGGCCTTCGCGACCTGCCCGGTCGCGCCGCGCGGCAGCACCCGGACGTTCCAGTTCCCCGCCGCGATCAGGGTGTGCCCGTACGGCTCGCCCCGGCCGGCCGGTGGTCAGGTGCGGAGGGCGGTGAGGGGGTCGGGGGACGGGGTGCCGGTGGGCCACCAGTCGTCTTCGGAGGGGCGGGACTCGTAGGCGTACCAGAGGCCGTCGCGGCCCAGGCGGAGTTGGCGGGTGGGGCCGGTCAGGCGGTTGTGCCGGGGGCGGAACGGGCCCAGTCCGGCGGCCAGGAGCAGCGGGCGGGCCCGGTCGAAGGGGCCGGCCGGGGGGTCCCAGGGTTCGTCGAGGGCGGCCAGCCCGGCCGGGCCGCCCTGGCGCCAGGCCGCGGCGGCCCGGGCCAGGTCGGTGGTGGTGCGGCCGGTGGCGGCGGCGAGGTCGCGGTAGAGCCGGCGGGCGGTGGCGGTGAGCCCCGCGGTGGGGTGGGCGGAGGCCAGCCGGACCGCGTCCTGCCACAGGCCGAGCCCGGCGAGGGGGTCCGCGCCGGTGCGCAGCAGTACGTGGGCCCGGGCCGCCGCGTCCGAGGCCAGCTGGTCCAGGGCCAGCGGGTCGGGTCCGGCCGGGTCCGCCGGGCAGGCGGGGGGCGCACCGACCGCCGGGGGGACGCCGGGCGGGGCCGGCAGCGGGCCGAGCGGACGGGACACCGCGGCGCGGGCCGGGACCCCGGGGAACTCGGGGGCGGGCGGCGCCTGTTCGCGGGCCGCGTGGGCGGCGTTGCGCCGGGTCAGTTCGTCCAGGAGCTCGCGCTCGCCCCGGCCGCGGAGCAGCAGCAGGAGGAACGGGTCCTGGTCGAGCAGCCGGGCCGCCCGGTAGCAGAGGGCGGCCGCGTGCTTGCACGGCGGGCGGGCCGGGTCGGGGCAGGAGCAGCGCGGGGTGAGCTCCCCGGGGCCGGGCAGGATCCGGTCGGCGAGCGAGCGCGGCACCTCCCGCTCGACCAGCGCGGCCAGCGCGCCCGGGTCCGCCGCGAGGGAGCCCAGCAGCTCCTGCCACTCCTCGTCGCCGAGGACGGGCAGGCCGAGTTCGGTGCGGTAGGGGCGGGGGCGGCTGCCCCGGACGTAGGCCACCATCCGGCCGGGGGTGACGGTGATCGTGTCGACCTGGCCGGTGGCCGCGTAGCCGCGGCCCCGGGCCAGCCGGGCCGGGTCCCCGGACTGCCGCTCCAGGGCCGAGACCCAGGCCCGGCCCCACCAGCTGGTGGCCTCGGCGCCCTCGGGCACCGTGTCGAAGGTGCGGCGGCGGTCCTCCCGGGCGGTGATCACAGCGGCCTGCGCAGGGAGACGAGATCGGCGAGCTCCCGGTCGGTGAGCTCGGTCAGGGCCGCTTCCCCGGAACCGAGCACGGCGTCGGCCAGGGCCCGCTTCATCTCCAGCATCTCGGCGATCCGGTCCTCGACGGTGCCTTCGGCGATGATGCGGTGGACCTGGACGGGCTGGGTCTGTCCGATGCGGTAGGCGCGGTCGGTGGCCTGTTCCTCGACGGCCGGGTTCCACCAGCGGTCGTAGTGGATCACATGGCCGGCGCGGGTGAGGTTGAGGCCGGTGCCGGCGGCCTTGAGGGAGAGCAGGAAGACGGGGATCTCGCCGGCCTGGAAGCGGTCGACGAGTTCCTCGCGGCGGGGCACCGGGGTGCCGCCGTGGAGGAGCTGGGCGCCGATGCCCCGGTCGGTGAGGTGTTGTTCCAGCAGGCGGGCCATGGTGACGTACTGGGTGAAGACCAGCACCGCGCCGCCCTCGGCCAGGATGGTGTCCAACAACTCGTCCAGCAGGGCGAGTTTCCCCGAACGGTGCGGGATCCGGGGCCGCTCCTCCTTCAGGTACTGCGCCGGGTGGTTGCAGATCTGCTTCAGCGAGCCCAGCAACTTCATGATCATGCCGCGGCGTTCGATGCCCTCGCTCGCCTCGATCACCGCCATCGCCTCGTCCACCGCGGCCTGGTAGAGCGAGACCTGCTCCCGGGTGAGGGAGACGGGATGGTCGGTCTCGGTCTTCGGCGGCAGTTCCGGGGCGATGCCCGGGTCGGACTTCCTGCGGCGCAGCAGGAACGGCCGCACCAGCGCGGCCAGCCGGGCCACCGCCTCCTCGTTGCCCCCGTCCTCCTGCTGCTGCTGTTCCACCGCCCGGGCGTGCCGGGCCCGGAAGGCGGTGAGGGGGCCCAGGAGTCCGGGGGTGGTCCAGTCGAGGAGGGCCCACAGTTCGGAGAGGTTGTTCTCCACCGGGGTCCCGGTCAGGGCCACCCGGGCCGGGGCGGGCAGGGTCCGCAGGGCGCGGGCGGTGGCCGAGTGCGGGTTCTTCACATGCTGGGCCTCGTCCGCCACGACCATCCCCCACGCCTGCCCGGCCAGCACCGGGGCCGCGGCCCGCATCGTGCCGTACGTGGTCAGCACGAACCCGCCACCGCCCCCGCCGCCTTCCCCGTCCAGGCCCTCCAGCGTCCGCCCGCCGCCGTGGAACCGGCGCACCGGCACCCCCGGCGCGAACCGCCCGATCTCCCGCTGCCAGTTCCCCAGCAGCGAGGCCGGACACACCACCAGCGTCGGCTCCGGCCGCGCCCGGTGCAGATGCAGCGCGATCAGCGTCACCGTCTTGCCCAAGCCCATGTCGTCCGCCAGACAGCCCCCCAGACCCAGCGAGGTCATCCGGTCCAGCCAGGCCAGACCGCGCAGCTGGTAGTCCCGCAGGGTCGCGGCGAGCCCCGGCGGCTGGGGCAGCGGCACGAGCTCCCCGGTCAGCCGGTCGCGCAGGGCCGCGAGGGCGCCCGCCGGCACCACCGGGACGGGTTCGGGCTCCCCCGGGACCTCGGCGGTGCCGCCCAAAGCCATGGCCAGCGCGTCCACCGGATCCAGCAGCCCCAGCTCCCGCCGGCGGGCCTTGCGGACCAGCTCGGGGTCCACCCGCACCCACTGGTCGCGGAGCCGCACCACGGGCCGGTGGGCCTGCGCCAGGGCGTCCATCTCCCCAGGGGTCAGCCGGTCGCCGCCCAGCGCCAGCTCCCAGGAGAAGGCGAACAGCCCGGCGGCGTCGAAGAAGGCGGTGCCGTCGGTGGCGGACCCGGGCGCGGTGGACCGCACCACGGCGGTGGCGGTGAGCGTACGGGCGAGCCGGCGCGGCCAGTGCACCAGGACCCCGGCGGCGGCCAGCGCGGTCGCGGCGGCCCCGAGGAGGTCCTCCAGCTCGGGATCGGACAGCGCCAGGACGTCGGGCACCGGCTGGTCGAGCAGCCGCAGCAGCGGGGGCCAGACCCGGGCGGCCCGGCGCAGCGCCAGCACCGTCTCCACCCGGGCCCGGGGCCCGAACCCGGAGGCCGCGGTGCCCGCCCACAGCTGGGCGGCGTCGGTGACCAGGGTGGGGTCGGCGAGGCTGTGCAGCTGGACCACGGCGGCCCCGGCGCGGTGCACGTCCTCCGGTTCGGCCTCGTCGAACAGGCGGTACGAGGAGAGGTCGAGCCGGAGGGAGAGTCCGATGCCCGCGTCGGAGCCGGCCGCGACCTGCGCGGCCCATTCGGCCATACCGGGCAGCCGCTGCGGCTCGGCCGCGGCGAAGGGCCGGCCGAACGCGGCCGGCCCGGCCGGGGTGCGGGGCAGGGTGTCGGCGACGGCGTCGAGGAACGCCCGGAGCAGCGCCTCCGGTTCGGGCAGGTGGAGGGGCCGGCGGCCGGGCAGCGGGGTGGCGTACCCCTCGTACGGCAGGGCGGCGGCGACGGCCCGGAGCGCCGCGATGTCCTCGGCGTCCAGCGGGCCGGCCCGCCAGGCGTCGTCCCCCTCGGGGGTGAGGCCGGGGAGAAGCCGTCCCCGGGCGACCAGGGCGAGGGCCTGCCGGGCGGCGACCCCCCAGCAGCGGGTGGCCGGGTGCGCGCCGCGGTCCTCGGGGGCGGCGGCCAGCAGCGGCAGCGCCTCGGCCACCCCGAGCACCACCGCGGGCACCGCGCGGCCGCGCACTCCGGACGGGCCGTGCGGCCGGACGACGGTGAGCGTCGCCGCGCCATGCCCTGCGGGCGGCGGGGCCGTGCCGATGCCGTTCCCGTTGCCGGTGGCCGGGGCCGCGCCGGGCAGCGGCTCGCCCTCCGGGCTCCAGAAGGCGACCCGGCCCTCCCGGGGCACGGCGGCGGGAAGGAACACGGCAGCCGCCCGCCGCAGCACCGGGTCCGGCGAGGGCGCGGGAACGGGGGCGGGCACGGCCGTTACCGGCACCACCGGCGGCGGTGTGGGCATGCGCGGCTCCCCTTCCTCGACTCGGCGGCGACGGCCCGCGGCAGCGGGCGCCCTCCCTTGCCGCCGAGTCTAGATCCGCCCACCGACAACGCCCTGACCTGCACACGCGCACCCGGGCCGGGGGCGGGGGCCGGGGGCCCGGGGTCAGTCGGTGGACCAGTGGCCCAGTTCGGTGGCGAAGGCGTAGCGGGGGCGGTCGGGGGCGGCGGCGGTGCGCAGCGGGCGGCCGCGGTCGTCGATGCGGGTCACGCCCGGGCCGTCCGGGCCGGTCCAGCGGAGCTCGGCGTACCACTCGCAGTCGCAGCCGGTGGTGGTGGCGTCGATCCGCAGGACCGCCGGGTCCTCGGCGCTGACCCGCAGGGGGAACCGCGGCGCCGGGAGGGGGTTCCCCGCGTCGCTGCCGTCCACCGGCCGGGCCAGCGGGCGGGGCGCGTCCAGGTTCACCGCGAAGGTCGCCGGGGTGAGGGAGCCGCCGCAGCCCGGGGACATCAGGAAGACGCCCCCGGGGGGCGGGGTACGGCGTCCGGTGACCCGTACCTCCAGGTCCTCCAGGACGACGGCGCCGGACCCGGCGCCGTGCACGGTCACCTCGACGATCTGGCGTTCGGCGTGGACGGCCCGGCGGGCGTCGGCCCAGGCCCGGGCCTCCGCCTCCACGGGCGGTGGCGGTACCGCTTCCGGGCGCTGCCCGATCAGATAGGCCTGGTCGCAGCCGTTCGCCCAGACATGGGTGCGGACGGAGGTCCGCAGTCGGGCCGGGGCCGCCGTGGTGCCGGGAGCCTTGGTGGGCGGCGGCCCGGCCGTCGCGCCGTCGCCGCCACCGGGAGCCGTGCCGGTACCGGTGGCGCTGCGGGTCGGGGAGGCGCCCGGGGACCGGGACGGGCCCGTGGTCGCGCCGGGGCGCGCGTCGTCGCCGGGGGGCGGGGTCGCGGCCGGGCCGGTGCCGCCGGTGGCCGTCGCGGAGCGGGCGGGGCCCGCCGCCTGCCGGTCCGTGCCGGGTGATCCCGCCGAGGTCAGCGCCGCGGCGGCCAGCGCGGCCGCGACCACCCCGGCGACGGCCCCGCCCACCGCGCGCCGCCGCCGGTACCAGGGCTCCCGCCCCGCCCCACCGGTATCCGCCACGTCCACGACGTCCGCGATATCCGCGCTGTCCGCGGCCGCGGTCTCCGCCCCGGGCTCCGGACGCGCGCCGGCCGCGCCGGCCGCCGCGTCCGCCCGGGGGCGCGCCTCCGGGGCCTTCCCGGGCACCGGGGCCGCCTCGGAACCGGTCGGTCCGGCCCCCTTCCAGGTCCCGGATCCTGTTCCTGGTCCGGCTCCCGGTGCCGGCCTCGCCCCGTGGTCCGCCGCGCCGGCCGGCGCCCGCCCGGCTCCGGGCTCGGCCGCCGGGCCCGGCAGGGCCCCGGCTTCCGCCGGCCCGGCCGATGGCGCGGGCCCGGCCGAAGCCGTGGTCGTAGGCGTAGCCGAAGCCGTGGCCGCAGCCCCGGGCTCCGGGGCCGGGCGCGGGGTGGCGCGGCGGCGGGCGTCCGCCAGGAGCCAGGCTCGGTGCAGGTCCACCGCCTCCGGCTGGGTCGCCCCGCAGGCGCGGGCGAACCGGTCCACCACCGCGAACTCGGCGGGCAGCGCCTCCCCCTTGCAGTACCGGTGCAGGGTCGAGGTGCTGGTGTGCAGCTTGCGCGCCAGCACCCCGTAACTCAGCCCGGACCGTTCCTTCAGTTCGCGCATCAGCCGCGCGAACCTCTCCGTCTCCTCCACGGCACGTCCCCCCCGTCCCCGTCCCCGTCCCTGTCCCCGACTCCGCCGACCGTCCCGCCGTCCCATCGGCCCGTTCCAGGCCGGGGGTGTTTCCCCAGGTGGCAGCACGTATCGCCGTTCCAGTGTCCCGGATCCGCCGCGTTCCGTCGCCCGACACCCCGGCCCCGGGGAATGCTGGCGGAGCAACAGGTCGCAGCGGCCTCCCACCGCGGTCCGCACGGCGGCCGACCAGGTCTCACGACCACGATCACGATCACGACGACGACCACGATCAAGACCACGGGGAGCACCACCATGATCAAGCGTATCGGCGCCACGCTCGGCGCCGTGCTGGCCGCCACCGCCGCCCTCACCCTCACCGCCTCGGCCACCACACCGGCCGCCAGCACGGCCGCGGCCACCGCGCCGGGGTTCATCACCGGCAAGGACCTGCCCCGCCACCCCTCCTCGGCCTGGACCAGCGGCCCGGTCGCCAAGGGGCTGCCGGAGTGGCCGGTGTTCTGCCTGGAGGGGGGCGTGCTGCCGAAGACGAACGTCTGGCACCGCACCTTCAGCACCGAGTTCGACACCGGTGCGCTCCAGATCTCCGTACGGGCGGCCTCGGAGGCGGCCGCCGTCAAGCTGGCCGCCGCGCTGGAGGCGAAGGTGGCCGGGTGCGCCGCCGACTGGCTGCGGAAGACCCCGGGCGGCACCGCCTCCTGGCAGGACTACGGGAAGCTGAAGGTCGAGGAGGGGGCGCACGTCTACGGGGTGCACAGCTCGATCCCCGAGTCCGAGCCGGGCGTGGGCCTGTACGGCATCGGGCGGGACGGTGCCACGGTGACCGTGGTGAAGTGGAGCCAGATGGGATATCTGGCCGACGGCCCGGTGCCCGCCTTCAAGAAGTCCACGGTCACGGCGGTCAACAAGCTCAACCCGTAACCGTCCTCGGGTGGGACCATGGAACCGGGGCCTGGAGAGCCGTGGCCGGAGGAGGCCGCGGCCGGGAGGTGAGGGCCGTGCGTTCCGGAAACGAGCCCGCCACCGCGCGGAGTCCGCTGCGGCTCCGGCTGTGGCTGGGCGTCTGGGGGCTGCTGTGGGCGGCCGGGGGGACGGCCGCCTTCGCGCTGGCCGGCCGGCCCGGCTGGGCGGCCGCCTGTGCGGTGCTGGCCGTGATCGTGCTGGTGGACCTGGTGGTCGTCCTGCGGCACATCCGGCAGGGGCCGCACTTCCAGCCCGGTCCCGAGGTCCCGCCCTACGAGCCTCCGCCCCGCTCCCACTAGCGGACGGGGCGGGACGGGGGACGGGACGGGACGGGGGACGGAACCCGTCCGGGGGCCGGTCAGTCCTCGAAGCGGGCCGCCGCCAGGTACTCGGGCTGCGGGTCCAGTGCGGCGGCCAGCCGGAAGTGCTTGCGGGCCGGGCCGGGGCGGCCGGCCCGTTCGAAGGTGCGGGCCAGCGCGAAGTGCGCGAAGGCGTTGTCCGGCTCCCGTTCCAGTACGAGCTCGAACTCCAGCTCGGCGGGGCGCAGTTGCGCGGCGGCGAAGAAGGCGCGGGCGCGCAGCAGCCGGGCCGCGGTGTTCTCGGGATGGGCGGCTATGACCGAGTCGAGGAGCCGGACGGCCCCCCGCGGGTCCCGCGCGGCCAGCAGCTGCTCGGCGGCGCGGTAGTCGATGACATGCGTCTCGGGGCTGCTGGCGGGCGTGGGCCTGGTGTCTGACACAGGGGGTCTCCTTCCCTTGCTGGGCGTGTTCAACGCCCGGCTCCGGGCCCCTATTCCGCCGCGGCCCTGGCCCGGAGGTCTTCCCAGACCTTGCGGACCTGGGGTTCCAGCGCCTCCAGCGGCCCGTCGTTGTCGATGACGAGGGTGGCCACGGCGAGGCGCTGCTCGCGGGTGGCCTGGGCCGCCATCCGGGCCCGGGCCTCCTCCTCGGTCATCCCGCGCAGGGCGGTCAGCCGGGCCAGCTGGGTCTCCGGCCGGGCGTCGACCACGACGACCAGGTCGTAGAGCGGGGCGAGGCCGTTCTCGGCGAGCAGCGGCACGTCGTGGACCACGATGGCCTCCGGTCCGGCGGCGGCTTCCAGCTCGGCCGAGCGGGCGCCGACCAGCGGGTGGACGATCGCGTTGAGGCGGGCGAGCTGGGCCGGGTCGCCGAAGACCACGGCGCCGAGCCGGGGCCGGTCGAGGGTGCCTTCGGGGGTGAGGACCTCCTCCCCGAAGGCCGCCACCACGGCGGCCAGTCCGGGCGTGCCCGGCTCCACGACCTCCCGGGCGATGCGGTCCGCGTCCACGACCACTGCCCCGTACCCCGCCAGCAGCCGCGATACCTCGCTCTTGCCGGCTCCGATCCCGCCCGTAAGGCCCACCTTCAGCATGGGCCGCAGCTTAACGCTCCGCCTACGAGTCGCCCTCACGTTCCGCGAGGAAGCGTTCGAACTCGCGGCCGATCTCGTCGGCGGAGGGGATCTCGGCCGGTTCGGCGATCATGTTGCCGCGGGTCTCCGCCCCGGCGGCCGCGTCGTACTGGTGCTCCAGGCCCTGGATCAGGGTGACCAGTTCCTCGTCGCCCTCCCGGATCTGCCGGTCGATCTCGGTCTGGGTGCGGTGCGCCTCGGTCCGCAGCCCGTGGGCGACCCCCGGCAGGACCAGGCCGGTGGCGGCCGTGATGGCCTCCAGGGCGGTCAGTGCCGCGTCCGGGTAGGGCGAGCGGGCGATGTAGTGCGGGACGTGGGCGGCGACGCCCAGGACGTCGTGGCCGGCCTGTCCGAGCCGGAACTCCACCAGGGACTCGGCGCTGCCGGGCACCTGGGCCTCATCGAAGGGGCTGCGGTGTCCGGGCATCAGGTCGGTGCGGTTGCCGTGCGGGGTGATGCCGACGGGCCGGGTGTGCGGGACGCCCATGGGGATGCCGTGGAAGTTGACCGACAGCCGGACCCCGAGCCGCTCGACGATCTGCCGGACGGCGACGGCGAACCGCTCCCATTCCACGTCCGGTTCGGGTCCGGACAGCAGCAGGAAGGGCGCGCCGGTGGCGTCCTGCACCAGCCGGACCTCCAGCTTCGGCTCCTCGAAGTCGGTCCATTGGTCCCGCTGGAAGGTGAGGAGCGGACGCCGGGCCCGGTAGTCGATCAGCCGGTCGACGTCGAAGGAGGCGACCAGCTGGTGCGGGAGGGTGTCCAGGAGGCGCTCGACGATCTGCTCCCCGGTCTCACCCGCGTCGATGTACCCCTCGAAGTGGTAGAGCATGACCAGCCCCGCCGAGTCCTGCGCCAGGGCCAGGTCGGCCACCGCCAAGCCCTTCGCGTCCCACTCGTACAGCCCCTTTGGATCCAGCACCGCCACCACTCCTCCTCGCCGCGTTCTCTGACAGGAACACTCAAAGCCGCGCCCCCATTCCCCCGTTGGGGAACCGGGGGCGGAAAACGCGGCAAGGCCCGCCCCCCGAAGGGGACGGGCCTTACCGTTTCAGCTCAGCTCGCACCGGAGTGCGAAGACTGCGCCTGCGATCAGCTCTGGCCGCCGGCCAGCTTCTCGCGGAGCGCGGCCAGGGCCTCGTCCGAGGCGAGCGCGCCGGAGGTCTCGTCGGACTCCGAGGAGTACGAACCACCGGAGATGCCCGCACCGGCGTTGCCACCGGCGGCCGGGGCGGCAGCGCCCTCGGCAGCGGCGGCCTCGTCGGCCTCGCGGCTCTTGATGACCTGGGCCTGGTGCTGCTCGAAGCGGACCTGCGCCTCGGCGTACTGGCGCTCCCAGGTCTCGCGCTGGGTGTCGAAGCCCTCGAGCCAGTCGTTGGTCTCGGGATCGAAGCCCTCGGGGTAGATGTAGTTGCCCTGGTCGTCGTACGACGCGGCCATGCCGTAGAGGGTCGGGTCGAACTCGACCGAGGCCGGGTCGGCACCGAAGGACTCGTTGGCCTGCTTCAGCGACAGCGAGATCCGGCGACGCTCAAGGTCGATGTCGATGACCTTGACGAAGATCTCGTCGTTGACCTGGACGACCTGCTCCGGGATCTCCACGTGGCGCTCGGCCAGCTCGGAGATGTGGACCAGACCCTCGATGCCCTCGTCCACGCGGACGAACGCACCGAACGGAACCAGCTTGGTGACCTTACCCGGGACGACCTGACCGATCTGGTGGGTCCGGGCGAACTGCTGCCACGGGTCTTCCTGGGTCGCCTTCAGCGACAGGGAGACGCGCTCGCGGTCCATGTCCACGTCGAGGACCTCGACGGTGACTTCCTGACCGACCTCGACGACCTCGGACGGGTGGTCGATGTGCTTCCAGGACAGCTCGGAGACGTGCACGAGACCGTCGACGCCACCCAGGTCCACGAAGGCACCGAAGTTGACGATCGAGGAGACGACGCCGGAGCGGACCTGACCCTTCTGCAGGGTGGTGAGGAACGTCTGGCGGACCTCGGACTGGGTCTGCTCCAGCCAGGCGCGGCGGGACAGGACCACGTTGTTGCGGTTCTTGTCCAGCTCGATGATCTTGGCCTCGAGCTCCTTGCCCACGTAGGGCTGGAGGTCGCGGACACGACGCATCTCGACGAGAGAGGCCGGCAGGAAGCCACGGAGGCCGATGTCGAGGATGAGACCACCCTTGACGACCTCGATGACGGTACCGGTGACGATGCCGTCTTCTTCCTTGATCTTCTCGATCGTGCCCCAGGCACGCTCGTACTGAGCGCGCTTCTTGGACAGGATGAGACGGCCTTCCTTGTCCTCCTTCTGGAGAACCAGGGCCTCGATCTCGTCGCCGACCTTGACGACCTCGTTCGGGTCGACGTCGTGCTTGATCGAGAGCTCGCGGCTCGGGATCACGCCCTCGGTCTTGTAACCGATGTCGAGCAGGACCTCGTCCCGGTCGACCTTCACGATGACGCCGTCGACGATGTCGCCGTCGTTGAAGTACTTGATCGTCTCGTCGATCGCGGCGAGGAATGCTTCCTCGTTACCGATGTCGTTGACCGCTACCTGCGGAGGGGTGGTGGCGGTGGTCTCGGTGCTGCTCGTCATGTGGGAAAGGGCTCCGGTTACGGACAGAAAGTCGTAGGTACTGCTACGCCGGGAGCCCTTATCGCCTCTGATACGCCGGACAGCCAAGGAGGCCTGAAGGCCTCTAAAACCGAGGGGACTGCAACAGACGCGAGCGCAGCCTGCTAGGTCTGAGGAGCACAGGCTCGCAGCGCAACTTGTAGCATACGGGGGCAGCCGGACAGGGTCAATGCGCGAAGGCGCCCACCCCGGGCGAACAGCCTCGAACCCGGCACTCAACTCGCGGGCGGGCGGCCCCTGGAGCAGGTTCCGGCCCGTCCCGAAGCTTCTCCACGAACCTTCCGGCTGACCGGCAGACTACGACGATGGGCCCCATGAACCAAGAGGACTACACACCCGAAGACGCCCCGGAGGGTGCGAACGAGCTCTCGGACGAGGCCGAGGCCACCCGGCGTGACGCCGGGGAAGCGGAGAGCAGCCGGGCCAGCCGCGGCTGGTGGGACCGCAACGCCGACGAGTACCAGAGCGAGCACGGCGCGTTCCTGGGCGACGACCGCTTCGTCTGGGGCCCCGAGGGCCTCGACGAGGCGGAGGCCGGCCTGCTGGGTCCGGCGGAGGAGCTGCGCGGCAAGGACGTGCTGGAGATCGGCGCCGGCGCCGCCCAGTGCTCGCGCTGGCTGGCCGCCCGCGGGGCGCGCCCGGTGGCCCTGGACCTCTCGCACCGCCAGCTCCAGCACGCGCTGCGGATCGGCGGGGAGGTGCCGCTGGTGGAGGCGGACGCGGGGGCGCTGCCGTTCCGGGACGGCTCCTTCGACCTGGCCTGCTCGGCCTACGGCGCGGTCCCCTTCGTCGCCGACCCGGTGAACGTGATGCGCGAGGTGCACCGGGTGCTGCGGCCCGGCGGCCGCTGGGTCTTCTCCGTCACCCACCCGATCCGCTGGGCCTTCCCCGACGAGCCGGGCCCGGAGGGGCTGACGGTCTCCGCCTCCTACTTCGACCGCACCCCGTACGTGGAACAGGACGAGCAGGGGCGCGCGGTGTACGTGGAACACCACCGGACGCTGGGCGACCGGGTCCGGGACGTGGTGGCCGGCGGGTTCCGGCTGGTCGACCTGGTGGAGCCGGAATGGCCGGCCTGGAACGGGCAGGAGTGGGGCGGCTGGTCCCCGCTGCGCGGCAACCTGATCCCGGGCACCGCGGTGTTCGTCTGCGAGCGGGCCGGGCGGGGCTGAACCGTGGCGCTGCGCTCGGAGGCCCTGGACGCCCTGCCGGTCGGGACGGCCGTCCCCCCGCTGCTGGCCGCCCTGGAGGGGCACGGCCGGGCGGTGCTGTGCGCGCCGCCGGGCACCGGCAAGACCACGCTGGTGCCGCTGGTGCTGGCGGGGCTGACGGGTGGCGGCCCGCGGCGGCGGGTGATCGTCGCGGAGCCGCGGCGGATCGCGGTGCGCGCGGCGGCCCGGCGGATGGCCTGGCTGCTGGGCGAGCGGGTCGGCGGCGCGGTGGGCTTCACGGTGCGCGGCGAGCGGGTGGTGGGCCCGGACTGCGCGGTGGAGGTGATGACCACCGGTGTGCTGCTCCAGCGGCTCCAGCGGGACCCCGAGCTGGCGGGCGTGGACGCGGTGGTGCTGGACGAATGCCACGAGCGGCATCTGGACGCGGACACGGCGGCGGCGTTCCTGCTGGACGTACGGGCGGTGCTGCGGCCGGAGCTGTGGCTGCTGGCGGCCTCGGCCACCACCGACGCGGCGGGCTGGTCCCGGCTGCTGGGCGACGCTCCGGTGGTGGAGGCCGCCGGGGTGTCCCATCCGGTCGAGGTGGTGTGGGCGCCGCCGGTCCGGCCGGTGCGGCCGCCGCACGGGATGCGGGTGGACCCGGCGCAGCTGGCGCACGTGGCGGGGGTGGTGCGGCGGGCGCTGGCGGAGCGGCCCGGGGACGTGCTGGTGTTCCTGCCCGGGGTCGGCGAGATCTCCCGGGTGGCCGGGCAGCTGGCCGGGGCGGACGCGGAGCTGCTGCAGATCCACGGGCGGGCCCCGGCGGCCGTGCAGGACGCGGTGCTGGCCGGGCCGGAGGACGGCGGGCGGCGCCGGGTGATCCTGACGACGGCGGTGGCGGAGTCCTCGCTGACCGTGCCGGGGGTCCGGGTGGTGGTGGACTCGGGGCTGGCCCGCGAGCCGCGCACCGACCACGCGCGGGGGCTGGGCGCGCTGACCACGGTACGGGCCTCCCGGGCGGCGGCCCGGCAGCGGGCCGGGCGGGCCGGGCGGGAGGCGCCGGGCGCCGTGTACCGGTGCTGGGCGGAGGCCGAGCACGACCGGCTGGCCGGGTTCCCGACCCCGGAGATCCGGATCGCCGATCTGGCCGGGTTCGCCCTCCAGAAGGCCTGCTGGAGTTCGGTCGAGGCCGAGCTGGAACTGCTGGACCAGCCGCCGGCCGGGGCCATGGCGGCGGCCCGGGAGGTGCTGGTGGCGGTGGGCGCCGTCGACCCGGAGACCGGCCGGGCCACCGGCCGCGGGCTGCTGATGGCCCGGGCGGGCCTGCACCCCCGGCTGGCCCGGGCCCTGCTGGACGGCCCGCCGGGGGCGGCCGAGGTGGTGGCGCTGCTGAGCGAGGAACCGCCGAGGGAGTACGGGGACGACCTGGCCGCGGCCTGGCGCACGGCCCGCCGCGGCGGCGACGCCTACGCGGCCCGCTGGCGCGCGGAGGCGAAGCGCCTGGCCGGCGCCGTACGCCACGCGCCGGCCGGCGCCGACGGCCCGGGCCGCGCGGGCGCGCCCGGCGCGGGCTCGTTCGGTCCGGGCAGCGCGAGCACGGCCGACCCCGGCCGCTCGGGCGGCGCGGGCACGGGCGGGTTCAGCCCGGCCGGTGGCTCGGGGGCGGGCACCCCGGCCGGAGGGGCGGGCCCGGGCAGCGCGGGCCCGGCTGGTGCCGGAGGCGCGGGCGGGCCGGGCCCGGCGGCCGGCATGGGCGGCACGGGGGCGCCCGGCGCGGGCACGGTCGGCGCGGGTGGTGTCGGCGCGCTCGGCGCGGGGGCTCGGGAGGATCTTGTTGCGGGGGTGGTTGTGGCGTTGGCGTTTCCGGAGCGGGTGGCTCGGGGGAAGGGGGGCGGCGGGTTCCTGATGGCGGGCGGGACGGCCGCCGAGCCCGCCGAGGGCTCGGGGCTGCGCGGGGCCTCCTGGCTGGCGGTGGCGGTGGCCGACCGGCCCTCCCAGTCGGCCTCCGCCCGGATCCGGTTGGCCGCGGTGATCGACGAGGAGACCGCGCGGGCCGCGGCCGGGCACCTGCTGACCGGCGGCGAGGAGGTCCGCTGGGAGGACGGCGAGGTGGTGGCCCGTACCGTCCGCCGCCTCGGCGCCATCGAACTGGCGGTCCGCCCGCTGCGCGACCCGGCCCCCGCCCGGATCCGTGAGGCGCTGCTCGACGGGCTGCGCGCGGAGGGGCCGGGGCTGCTGCGCTGGACCCGGGACGCGGAGGGGCTCCGGTCCCGCCTCGGTTTCCTGCACCGGACCCTGGGCGGCGGCTGGCCCGACGTATCGGACGCGGCCCTGCTGGAGCGGGCCGCGGACTGGCTGGAGCCCGAGCTGTCGCGTGCCCGGCGGCGGGCCGACCTGGGGCGGATCGAGGCCGGTCAGGCGCTGAACCGGCTGCTGCCCTGGGCGACCGGGGAGGCCGCCCGGCTGGAGGAGCTGGCGCCGGAGCGGATCGAGGTGCCGTCCGGGTCCCGGATCCGGGTGGACTACTCGGCCGACCAGCCGGTGCTGGCGGTGAAGCTCCAGGAGCTCTTCGGACTGGCCCAGACGCCCCGGGTGGGCGGCTCGCCCGGGGTCCCGGTGCTGGTGCACCTGCTGTCCCCGGCCGGCCGCCCGGCGGCCGTCACGGCGGACCTGGCCTCCTTCTGGCAGGGCGGCTACCGGGCGGTCCGGGCCGAGCTGCGGGGCCGCTATCCGAAGCACCCGTGGCCGGAGGACCCGGCCACCGCCGAGCCCACCCGCCACACGACCGCCCGCCAGCAGCGCGGCCGGGGCTAGACGGGCGTACGGGCTAGACGGGCGTACGGGCTAGACGGCGGGTTCGGTGGTGCGGGGGGCGGGGCGCGGGTCGGGGGCGGGGCGGGTGCGGCGGGTGCGGGCCTCCAGCCACAGGGCCAGTCCGAGGAGCAGCAGCCCCGCGGTGCCGAACCCGATCGGCCCGTAGGTGTGCAGGGCGAGCACCTTGGTGCGGTTGGCGGAGACCAGGTCCACGGTGTGCCGGATGTAGTCCTCGCGCATCTTCACGTGCCCGGCGAACGCGGTGAGCTTGCCGCCCTCCCCGCCGGCCGCGATCCCGCCGCGCATCTCCTGCTCCATGATCTGCTCGCCGTTGACCGGCGCCCCGGTGACCGGGTCGACCCAGAACATCCGCTTGGCCGTGTACCAGAGGGTGGTTCCGGTGGTGGCCTCGATGGTGCTGGGGTCGATGCCCTCGATGGGCATCTTCTTCGGCATCGGCACCTTGGTCCACGGCACCGTCTGCTCGAAGTAGTAGACGTCCATGCCGCGGAAGGTGCGCGGGCCGACGTAGTGGATCGGCGCGGAGGTGCGGGTCTGGGCGTCGAAGTAGAGGTAGTCGCGGGGTTCGGTGAAGAAGGGGAACTTGAACTCGATGCCCTCGCGTTTGACCGGGTCCCCGTCGACCATCTCGCCGGTGGCGTGCACCGGGTCCTGGGTGTGCGCGTCGAAGATGTACCGCTCGGGGATCTGGGACACCATCTTCCCGTCCGGCCCGGACACGTAGGAGAGCGCGTCCCAGACGACCACGTCCTTGCCGGCGCTCGCCTCGATCTCCCGGGAGGCCTCCACGTTGCCCTTGAGGGTCTGGACGATGGTGACCTTGTCGACCTTCTTGGGCTTCATCCCGCCGAGGTAGTCGAGGAGGGTCGCGTCCCGCGCCTCCAGCACCACCTCCTGGTACTGGTTGGGCGGGATCTTGGCCAGCCGCGGATACGCGTACCAGCGCAGCAGCGGGGCGAGGGCGGTGCAGAACACCGCGAGGGCGAGCAGGACCAGGCTGGCTCGGCGTCGCACGGTCGGCCTCCTCTACTTTCCGGGCGCGGGGGGCGCGGTGGTGAGCAGGGGCTTCGGCGAGGTCTTGCCTTCCGGCACGCCCAGCGCCGTGACGGCGAAGACGATGGCCAGCGCGGCGGCCAGCCCTATGGCGGCGGCGACGAGTGCGCGCATGCCGGAGCCTCCGAGATCTGATACGGCGTCAGGGATGGGGCACCGTAGCAACGCCCGGACGAGATGAGAACCGTTCGGCTACCGGGTTTCCGGGGAGGGGGACGGCTTGGGATCCGACGTCCGGGCCGGCTTCGGTTCCGGCTTCGGTTCCGGCTTCGGTTCGGGCGTCTCTTCCGGCTTCGGTTCCGGCTTCGGCTTCGCCGTGGGTGCGGCCGTGGGGGACGCCGTCGGTGACGGGGTCGGCGTGGGGGTCGGCTCGGGGGTCGGCGTGGGCGTCGGGGTCGGCGTCGGAGTGGGCGTGGGCGTCGGGGTGGGGGTCGGTGTCGGCGTCGGGGTGGGCCGCGGGAGGGTGGGCTTGGGGGGCACGGTCGGGGTGGGCTTCGGCTCCGGGGTGGGCGTGGGGGTCGGCTTCGGCTTCGGGCTCGGCTTCGGGCTCGGCTCGGGCTTCGGCTTCGGCGTCGGCTTCGTGGGCTTCGGTTCGGGCCGGGGGGCGGTGCCCGGGGGGTCCGAGGGCGCGGGGGCGGGGTTGTCGGGTATCTCGCGGGTGCCCAGGTCGTAGTAGGCGAACCAGGACCGGACCGTGCGCAGGTACTCGGTGGAGCGGTTGTACGAGAGGACGGCCCGGTCCAGGTCGGCCGAGCGGTTCAGGTCGCGGTTTCCGGCGCACAGGTAGCGGGCGGCGGCGAGGGCCGCGTCGTGGACGTTGTGCGGGCTGCGGCGGCCGTCGCCGTTGGCGTCCTGGCCCCAGGCCGCCCAGGTCGAGGGGATGAACTGCATGGGGCCGACCGCCCGGTCGTGGACGGTGTCCCCGTCGTAGGTGCCGCCGTCGGTGTCGGGGATGTTCGCGAAGCCGACGCCGTTGAGGACGGGGCCCAGGATCGGGGTCAGGGTGGTGCCGGTGGAGTCCACCCGGCCGCCGCGGGCCTGTCCGGACTCGACCTTGCCGATCGCCGCGAGGAGTTGCCAGCGCAGTCCGCAGCCGGGGTCGTCGGTGGCGACGGCGCGTTCGGCGCGGAGGTAGGCGGTGAGGACGGTGGTCGGTATGCCGCGGGCCGCCGCGGTGCCGCCCTTGAGCGGGACGGCGCGGATGCCGGGGGTCGCGGCCGGTGCGGGGAGCGGGGTGGCCGGGGGCGTGGGGGCGGGGGTGGGCGCGGTGTCGTCGAGGGCGACGGCCGGCGGCTCCGGGCTGACCAGGGGCGGGAGTTCGGTGTAGTACTCCGAGTCGCCGCCGGCTCCGGTGTCGGTGCGTACGGGCGGGGCGGCGGGGACCGGGGCGCCGGCCGCGCGTATCCGGTCGGGCGTGCCGGAGGGTGCCTGGGAGCCGGTGACGGCGGCGACCACCAGGGCCGAGGCCAGTGCGGCCAGGCCGGCGCGGCGGATGGCGCGGCCGCGGGCCTGCCGGCCCTGCCGGGCGTGACGGCCCTTGCGGGCCTGTCGGCCCTGCCCACCGATACGAGCTGCCATGAGACGGGTCCCTCCCCCTCGACTCCCCCTGGACGTCCGCGTGACCTTATGTCAACTCGGCTGCGGGAGAAACCGTCTGGCCTGCGTATTCACCGATTCGACACGGCTTGCACACCGCCGCGCATACTGATTCGGACAGCCGGCCGGACAGTCACGTACGAAAGAGGATCGATGCCGTTCACTCTCAGCCATGCGGCGGCGGTGCTGCCGGGGATCCGGCGGGACGGGCGGGGCCGGGGGCCGTTGCTCGCCTCGGCGTTGGTGATGGGGTCCTTCGCCCCGGACCTGACGTACTTCGCCGCGAGCGTGGTCCCGGGCGGTATGGAGTTCGGGGCGTTCACCCATTCCCCGGCCGGGGTGCTGACCGTGGACGCGCTGATCACGGCGGTGCTGGTCGGGGTGTGGCTGCTGCTGCGGGAGCCGCTGGTCGCGCTGCTGCCGGCGCGGCGGCAGGGCCGGGCGTACGGGCTGGTGCGCGGGGAGCGGTGGCCGCGCCGGGTGCCGGTGCGGCTGGCGGTGGCGTTCTACCTGTCGGCGGTGCTGGGTTCGCTCACCCATGTGGTGTGGGACAGCTTCACCCATCCCGGCCGGTGGGGGACCGAGGCGCTGCCGGTGCTGAACACGGTGGTCGGCGGGTTCCCGCTGTACCTGGGGGTGCAGTACGGCGGTTCGGCGCTGGCGCTGGCCGCGATCGGCTGGTTCCTGTGGACGGCGGTGCGCCGGCTGCCGGCCGGTGGTCCGCCGCCGGGGGCGGTGCCGGTGCTGTCGGGTCCGGAGCGGGCCGGGGCGCTGGCGCTGCTGGCCGGCTGTGCGGTGGCGGGGGCGGTGCAGCGGGTGCTGCGCTGGCTGGGTGTCTTCGAGCGGATCGAGCATCCGCTGGACATCGTGCCCACCGTCTGTTTCGGGGCGGGCAGCGGGCTGGCCGCGGGGCTGCTGCTGTACGCGGTGCTGGTCCGGGCGGGCCGTCGGAGCGCGCGGACGCCCGCCGGCACCGCCGGGCGGCGGTAGCGGCGGGCGCTCGTAGGGCACCGGGGCCGCCCGGGCGGCCGGGCGCGGGCGGTCCGGGCGGGCGGTCAGTGGGCGGCGGACTCCCAGTCGGGGCCGACGCCCACCGACACGTCGAGCGGGGCGCGGAGGTCCACGGCGGCGGCCATCTCCCGGCGGACCAGTTCCTCGACCCGGTCCCGCTCGCCGGGGGCGATCTCCAGCACGATTTCGTCGTGCACCTGGAGCAGCATCCGGGAGGTCAGTCCGGCCTCGGTGAGGGCCTTGTCCACGCGGAGCATGGCGACCTTGACGATATCGGCGGCGGTGCCCTGGATGGGGGCGTTGAGGGCCATCCGCTCGGCGGCCTCGCGGCGCTGCCGGTTGTCGCTGTTGAGGTCGGGCAGATAGCGGCGGCGGCCGAAGACGGTGGCGGTGTACCCGGTGGCGCGGGCTTCGTCGACGACCCGCTGGAGGTATTCGCGGACCCCGCCGAACCGTTCGAAGAAGGTGTCCATCAGTCCGCGGGCCTCGGCCGGTTCGATGCCGAGCTGCTGGGCGAGGCCGAAGGCGGACAGCCCGTAGGCCAGGCCGTAGGACATGGCCTTGATCTTGCGGCGCATCTCGGCGTCCACCGCGGAGCGTTCCACGCCGAAGACCTGGGAGGCGACGGTGGTGTGCAGGTCCTCGCCGCTGAGGAAGGCCTCGATCAGGCCGGCGTCCTCGGAGAGGTGGGCCATCACCCGGAGTTCGATCTGGCTGTAGTCGGCCGTCATCAGCGACTCGAAGCCCTCGCCGACCACGAAGCCGCGGCGGATGGCCCGGCCCTCGTCGGTGCGGACCGGCACGTTCTGCAGGTTGGGGTCGGTGGAGGACAGCCGTCCGGTGGCGGCCACGGTCTGGCTGAAGCTGGTGTGGACGCGGCCGTCGGCGGCGATGGTCTTCACCAGGCCCTCGACGGTGACGCGCAGCTTGGCCTGCTCCCGGTGCCGCAGCATGATCACGGGGAGTTCGTGGTCGGTCTGGCCGGCCAGCCAGGCCAGCGCGTCGGCGTCGGTGGTGTAGCCGGTCTTGGTCTTCTTGGTCTTGGGCAGGTCCAGCTCGCCGAAGAACACTTCCTGGAGCTGCTTGGGCGAGCCCAGGTTGAACTCGTGGCCGACGGCCGCGTGGGCCTCCTTCACGGCCTGCTGGACGGCGCCCGCGAACTGCTGCTCCATGGCCTGGAGGTGGTCGTGGTCGGCGGCGATGCCGGCCCGTTCCATCCGGGCCAGCAGCTCGGAGGTGGGGAGTTCCATGTCGTGCAGCAGGGCGGTGGCGCCGACCTCCTCCAGTCGGCCGGCGAAGGCCGCGGCCAGGTCGAGGACGGCGCGGGCCTGGGCCATCAGGGCCTCGGCCTCGGCGGTGTCGTCGGCGCCGAAGGCCAGCTGGCCGTCGGCGGCCGGCGGGGCCAGCTCGCGGCCCAGGTACTCGACGGCGAGCACGTCCAGGGCGAAGGAGCGGCGGCCGGGCTTGACCAGGTAGGCAGCCAGCGCGGTGTCCATGGTGACCCCGGCGAGGCCGGTCCAGCCGTGTTCGGGGAAGACCCGCCACAGGTTCTTGGCGTTGTGGACCACCTTGGGGCGGGCGCTGTCGGCGAGCCAGCCGGTGAAGGCCTTCTCGTCGGCCTCGTCCAGCTCGGAGGGCTGGAACCAGGCGGCCTTTCCGTCGGCGGCGGCCAGCGCGACCTCGGTGACGCTGCCGGTGCCCAGGGACCAGCTGTCGACGGTGGAGACGCCGAGGGCGGCGCCCGCGTGGGCGGCCAGCCAGGGGGCCAGCTCGCCGGCGGCGAGGACCGAGCCGTCGAGCTCCACTCCGGCGGCCGGGGCCGGGGCCTCCTCCTGCTCGGCGCCGGGGTCCACGGCCAGCAGCCGCTCGCGCAGCGAGGCGTTGCGGATCTCCAGGACCTCCAAGACGCCGGTGACGGCGGTCCGGTCGTACGGCTGGCGGACCAGGTCGACGGGGCCCTTGCCGAGCTCCACGTCCTTGACCATCTCGGTCAGCACCCGGTTGAGCTTGACGGCGTCCAGGTGGTCGCGGAAGTTCTGCCCGGCCTTGCCCTTGACCTCCTCGGCCCGCTCCACGAGCTCGGCGAAGGAACCGAACTGGTTGATCCACTTCGCGGCGGTCTTCTCGCCGACGCCCGGGATGCCGGGCAGATTGTCGGACGGGTCCCCGCGCAGGGCCGCGAAGTCCGGGTACTGCTGCGGGGTGAGGCCGTACTTCTCCTCGACCTTCTCCGGGGTGAAGCGGGTGAGCTCGGAGACCCCCTTGGTCGGGTAGAGCACGGTGACGTGCTCGGAGACCAGCTGGAAGGAGTCCCGGTCACCGGTGACGATCAGCACGTCGAAACCGAGGGCCTCGGCCTGGGTGGCCAGGGTGGCGATCACGTCGTCGGCCTCGAAGCCGTCCACCGCGAACCGGGGCACGGCCATCGCGTCGAGCAGCTCCCCGATCAGCTCGACCTGCCCCTTGAACTCGTCCGGGGTCTTCGAGCGGTTCGCCTTGTACTCGGGGAACTCCGTCGACCGCCAGGTCTTGCGCGATACGTCGAAGGCCACCGCGAAATGCGTGGGCGCCTCGTCGCGGAGCGTGTTCGCCAGCATCGACGCGAAGCCGTAGATGGCGTTGGTCGGCTGCCCGCCCGCGGTGGTGAAGTTCTCCGCGGGCAGCGCGAAGAACGCCCGGTACGCCAGGGAGTGCCCGTCCATGAGCATCAGGCGCGGACGGTCCGCCGCGGTCGTCGGGGCGTTCTTCGGGTCGGTCTTCTTCGCTGCTGTCTCTGCCACGCCCCCGATCCTAGGCGGCCCCGCCGACAATTCCGGCGTCGGCGTCGTGGGCGGTACGTGACAGGATCGTGGGTACAGGTAGACGCGCCACCGGCGCAGGTTCGAAGGGGAGCCGCACATGGCCGCCAAGCCGCCCACAGGTGATCCGGTCCAGGACGCCCCGCAGGTCGCGCCACCGCAGCACGCGGCGGCCGGTCTGCCCGCGATCGGCCACACCCTGCGGATCGCCCAGCAGCAGATGGGGCTCGGCCGGACCGCGCGGACCCTCCTCAAGGTCAACCAGAAGGACGGCTTCGACTGCCCCGGCTGCGCCTGGCCGGAGGGCGAGAAGCGGCACACCGCCGAGTTCTGCGAGAACGGCGCGAAGGCGGTGGCCGAGGAGGCCACCCTGCGCCGGGTCACCCCGGAGTTCTTCGCCGCCCACCCGCTGTCCGACCTGGCGGAACGCTCCGGGTACTGGCTGGGCCAGCAGGGCCGGATCACCGAGCCGGTGTACCTGCCGGAGGGCGGGGACCGCTACCAGCGGGTCAGCTGGGAGCGGGCCTTCGAGATCATCGCGGAGGAGCTGACCGCCCTCGCCTCCCCCGACGAGGCCCTGTTCTACACCTCCGGCCGGACCAGCAACGAGGCCGCGTTCCTGTTCCAGCTGTTCGCCCGCGAGTTCGGCACCAACAACCTGCCGGACTGCTCCAACATGTGCCACGAGTCCTCGGGCTCGGCGCTGACCGAGACCATCGGCGTGGGCAAGGGCAGCGTGCTGCTGGAGGACCTCCACCAGGCCGACCTGATCATCGTCGCCGGGCAGAACCCGGGCACCAACCATCCCCGGATGCTGTCCGCCCTGGAACGCGCCAAGCAGTCCGGCGCGAAGATCATCTCGGTGAATCCGCTGCCCGAGGCCGGGATGGAGCGGTTCAAGAACCCGCAGACCCCGCTGGGCATGCTCAAGGGCACCCCGCTCAACGACCTGTTCCTGCAGATCCGGATCGGCGGGGACCAGGCCCTCTTCCGGCTGCTGAACAAGCTGGTCCTGGAGACCGAGGGCGCCGTGGACGAACTGTTCGTCCGGGAGCACACCCACGGGTTCCAGGAGTTCGCGGCCGCCGCGAAGGAGGCCGACTGGGACGCGACGCTGACCGCCACCGGCCTGGAGCGCGCCGAGATCGAGCAGGCCCTGGACATGGTCCTGGCCTCGAAGCGCACCATCGTCTGCTGGGCCATGGGACTCACCCAGCACAAGCACGGGGTCGCCACCATCCGCGAGGTGGTCAACCTGCTGCTGCTCCGCGGCGCCATCGGCCGGCCGGGCGCCGGGGTCTGCCCGGTCCGCGGACACTCCAACGTGCAGGGCGACCGCACCATGGGGATCTTCGAGCGGCCCGCGCCCGCCTTCCTGGACGCCCTCGACAAGGAGTTCGGCATCACCTCGCCGCGCGCCCACGGCTTCGACGTGGTCCGCTCCATCCAGGCGCTGCGGGACGGCCGGGCCAAGGTGCTCTTCGCCATGGGCGGCAACTTCGTCGGCGCCACCCCCGACACCGAGGTCACCGAGGCGGCGATCCGGCGGGCCTCCCTCACCGTGCACGTGTCCACCAAGCTGAACCGCTCGCACGCGGTGACCGGCCGGCGGGCGCTGATCCTGCCCACGCTGGGCCGCACCGACAAGGACGTCCAGGCCTCCGGCAAGCAGTTCGTCACCGTCGAGGACTCGATGGGCATGGTGCACGCCTCCCGCGGCAACCTGGCCCCGGCCTCCCCGCACCTGCTGTCCGAGCCGGCCATCGTGGCCCGTCTGGCGCGCGCCGTCCTGGGCCCCGGGTCGCGGACCCCCTGGGAGGAGTTCGAACGGGACTACGGCACCGTCCGGGACCGGATCTCCCGGGTGGTGCCCGGCTTCGAGGACTTCAACACCAGGATCGCCCGCCCCGGCGGTTTCACCCTGCCGCACGCCCCCCGGGACGAGCGGCGCTTCCCGACCAGGACCGGCAAGGCCAACTTCACCGCGGCCCCGGTGGAGCACCCCGAGGTCCCGGCCGGCCGGCTGCTGCTCCAGACCCTGCGCAGCCACGACCAGTACAACACCACGATCTACGGGCTGGACGACCGCTACCGGGGGATCACCGGCGGGCGCCGGGTGGTGCTGGTGCACCCGGCGGACGCGGCGGAGCTCGGGCACGCCGACGGGGAGTACGTGGACCTGGTCAGCGAGTGGACGGACGGGGTGGAGCGGCGGGCGCCCGGCTTCCGGGTGGTGCACTACCCGACCGCGCGCGGCTGCGCGGCGGCCTACTACCCGGAGACGAACGTACTGATTCCGCTCGGTTCCACCGCGGACATCAGCAACACCCCGGCGAGCAAGTCGGTGGTCGTCCGCCTGGAACCCACCCCCGAGCAAGCGCTCGCTCACTAAGCTGATAGGACATGCGTGTTAACGGACGTTGACACACCCGAACGGAGAAGGCCCATGGGCGAGCAGCACACGGTGAAGTTCCCGCAGGAGGTCCTCGACGAGTACGCGGCCCTGGGCATCGACCTGCCCGCGCTGTTCTCGGCCGGACACCTCGGCGAGCGGATGGACATCCGCATCCTGGAGGCCTCCGCCGAGCGCGTGGTCGGCACCATGCCCGTCGAGGGCAACACCCAGCCCTACGGGCTGCTGCACGGCGGCGCCTCCGCCGTGCTCGCCGAGACCCTCGGCTCCGTCGGCGCCATGATGCACGGCGGCATCGGCAAGGTCGCCGTCGGCGTGGACCTCAACTGCACCCACCACCGCGGCGCCCGGTCCGGCCTGGTCACCGGCACCGCCACCCCCGTCCACCGGGGCCGCTCCACCGCCACCTACGAGATCGTGATCACCGACGAGCAGGACCGGCGCGTCTGCACCGCCCGGATCACCTGCCTGCTGCGCGACACGAACCCGCAACACCCTGGCGACAACTGACCGTTGTAACTCCCCCGGCGCCGGTCTAGCGTGCCCCGCATGGGTACGGGACCGGCGCCGCGGCGCACCGCGACGACCACCCGCGCGGCCCGCCCGGCCCGCGCGGCCGCCGCCGTCGCCACGCTCGCCGCGCTCGCCGCGCTCACCGCCGCCGGCTGCTCGGCCCGTACGGACACCCCCGGCCGGCCCGCCGCCCCGGACACCCCGGCCCCCCGCACCACCTCCGCCGCGGAACTCTGCACCCACCTGCTCACCCACTGGTCCACGGTGGTCCTCGACGGCGGACCCCAGTCCGGCCTCGACTACCAGGCCATGGGCCTCTCCGGGGACCAGAACGACCTGCTCCGCGAGATCGTCGGCACCGCCCGCACCCTGGAGTCCCGGCAGGGCCGCACGGCCGCCCGGGAGTTCGCCGCCCACGAGGCCGCCCGCCGCTGCACCGAACGGCACCGCTCCGGCACCCCGACCGGCGGGCCGTGGACATGAGCGGCGGCGGGATCGGCCCCCTGGAGGCCGGCGAGGGCACCGAGGAACGCCCGCCCGGGCCCGACCGGACACCGACGGCCCTCCGGCGGCTGCGCGCCGCCGCCCTGCGGCACCGCCGCCCGCTGTGGACGGCCACCGCGCTGGCGCTGGCAGGATCGGCGGCCGGGGCCCTGTACGCGGCCCGGCCGGAGCCCGCCCCACCGCCGCCGCCCCCGCCCGCCGCCTCCCAGCTGGTGTCCTTCGCCTATGTCCGCCCGGCCCCCGCCCGGGAGCCCGGGACGGCGTTCGCGTTCACCGTCCGTATCCGCGTGACCGGCCGGTCACCGGTGACGGTGGAGGGCATCGGGCAGCCCTCCCGGGCACTCGCGGTGACCGTCCGGCCCCCCGCGCCGGTCACGGTGCACCCCGGGGAGGCCCGGTCGGTGGTGGTGGAGATTCGCGCGGTCGATTGCGTGCATGTAGCACGGAAAGCGGGCCTCCCATTTCTGGAGGTAACTCTTGGTAATGAAGGCCGAAAAGAGCGCCACAGTTACATCCTCGGTGACCGATATGCCGTGGATCTTTCGGCCGCTCTGACCAGGGCGTGTCCCGAAGATCGAGACCAGGCCCACCCCGGCGGGTCATGAGCAAAACCCTTGAGAGTCCTGGGATGTCAGCACTCAAACCCGCTGACAGTCCTGCCGCGTCTCAGCATGCGAACACGACGAACCGTCCGGAATTCCCCCGTTCCACCCCCAGCGTTCCGCTATGTATTACGCCGTGGCATAACAAGAGCGTCACATCATTGGCCTGAGCCCTCCATATCCCCCGGTACGCCGCCTAGAGTCACGGCCAGTCACCGCGACACGGATTCCCTTCAGACCGGTTTCCCGCGTTCGACTCGGCGCGTCCCAGGGGGGACGCCGTGCCTGGAAAGGACTGATCGTGCGTAACCGTAAGCTCATTGCCATCACCGCAGCGCTCGCCGCGGGAGCCCTGTCGCTCACCGCCTGTGGTTCGCGCGACGAAGGCAACAAGGCCGGCGAGAACTCCTCCGGGGACGTCACGGTCGTCATCGGCGTCGACGCCCCTCTGACCGGTGACCTCTCGGCCCTCGGCCTCGGCATCAAGAACTCCGCCGACCTCGCGGCCCGCACCGCCAACGAGAAGAAGTACGTCCCGGGCGTCACCTTCAAGATCGAAGCCCTCGACGACCAGGCACAGGCCTCCTCCGGCCAGCAGAACGCCACCAAGCTCGTCGCCAACAAGGACGTCCTCGGCGTCGTCGGCCCCCTGAACTCCTCGGTCTCCGAGTCGATGCAGAAGGTCTTCGACGACGCCAAGCTGGCCCAGATCTCCCCGGCCAACACCAGCCCCTCCCTGACCCAGGGCCCCAAGTGGGCCGAGGGCCAGAAGGTCCGCTCCTACAAGAGCTACTTCCGCACCGCCACCACGGACGCCATCCAGGGCCCGTTCGCCGCGCAGTACCTCTTCAACAAGGCCGGCAAGAAGAAGGTCTTCGTCATCGACGACAAGAAGACCTACGGCGCCGGCCTCGCGGGCACCTTCAAGGGCGAGTTCACCAAGCTCGGCGGCGCCGTCGCCGGCGAGGGCCACATCGACCCGGAGAGCAAGGACTTCTCCGCGATCGTCACCCAGGTCAAGAACTCCGGCGCCGACGTCGTCTACTACGGCGGCGAGTACCCCGCGGCCGGCCCCCTCAGCAAGCAGATCAAGGCCTCCGGCGCCAAGATCCCCGTCGTCGGCGGCGACGGCATCTACGACAAGAAGTACATCGAGCTGGCCGGAGCCGAATCCGCCGGCGACCTCGCCACCTCCGTCGGCGCCCCGGTCGAGACCCTCCCCTCGGCCAAGGAGTTCATCGCCAACTACGAGAAGGCCGGCTTCAAGGACCCGTTCGCGGCCTACGGCGGCTACTCCTACGACTCCGCCTGGGCCGTCATCGAGGCCGTCAAGAAGGTCGTCGCCGACAACGGCGGCAAGCTCCCCGACGGCGCCCGCGCCAAGGTCCTGGAAGCCGTCCAGGGCGTCTCCTTCGAAGGCGTGACCGGCAAGGTCTCCTTCGACGAGTTCGGCGACGCCACCAACAAGCAGCTCACGGTCTACAAGGTCGAGGGCACCGAGTGGAAGTCCGTCGAGTCCGGCACCTACGGCGGCTGACCCACCCCCGCTAGCTCCGCAAACAGCTAGCCCTCACCCCTCACCTGCCGCGCGGGGCGCGCACACAAGCGCCCCGCGCGGTGTCACATCCGTCGAAAGACTCGGAGGACTGCGGTGCACGAACTGCCGCAACAGCTGGTCAACGGCCTGCTACTGGGATCCATGTACGGGCTCGTCGCCATCGGCTACACGATGGTCTATGGCATCGTCCAGCTCATCAACTTCGCCCACGGCGAGATCTTCATGACCGGCGGGTTCGGAGCCCTCACGGTCTGGCTGATGCTCCCCGGCGGCACCACCATGTGGGTCGCACTCCCCCTCATGCTCATAGGCGCCATCATCGTCGCCACCCTCATAGCCGTCGGCGCGGAACGCTTCGCCTACCGACCGCTGCGCAGTGCACCCCGGTTGGCCCCGCTCATCACCGCCATCGGCCTCTCCATCGTCCTCCAGCAGGCGGTATGGGCCTGGTACCCCGACGCGCGGTCCTCCCTCGTCTTCCCCGAAATCCCCGGCGGCCCCTTCCACATCGGCAGCATCACCATCCAGACCGGTGACGTCTTCCTCCTCCTCGCCGCCCCCCTCTCCATGGCCTTCCTCGGCTTCTTCGTCAAGAAGACCCGCACCGGCCGCGGCATGCAGGCCACCGCCCAGGACCCGGACACCGCCAAGCTCATGGGCATCAACACCGACCGCATCATCACGGTCGCGTTCGCCCTCGGCGCCGCCTTCGCCGCCGTCGGAGCCGTCGCATACGGCCTCAAATACGGCGAAGTCAACTACCGCATGGGCTTCATCCTCGGCCTCAAGGCCTTCACCGCCGCAGTCCTCGGCGGCATCGGGAACATCTACGGCGCCATGATCGGCGGACTGGTCCTCGGCCTCGCCGAGACCCTCACCACCGTCTACATCGACGAGATCCCCGGAATGCAGCAGCTCGGCGGACAGTCCTGGGGCAACACCTGGGCGTTCGTCCTCCTCATCCTCGTGCTCCTCTTCCGGCCACAGGGCCTGCTGGGTGAGCGCGTGGCGGACAGGGCGTGAGAACCATGACGACCATCACCGCGGACACCGCGAAGACCGAAGCGGCCGAGAAGGGCTTCATCGGCATCCCCGAGAAGACCGCACGAGCCCTCGCCACCGCAGGCGGCGCCCTCACCGTCGCCTCCTGCTTCCTCTCCTGGACGTGGACCTCCGCCTTCCCCGGCGACCTCACCGTCTACGGATACCCCGGCGGCCTCCAGTGGCTCGTCCTCGTCGCAGGCCTCCTCACCACCCTCTTCGGCCTCTCCTCCTACGGAGTCAAGGGCCTCGGCTGGCTCACCCCCGCCGGCGCCGACGCAGCGATCAAGCTCTCCGCCCTCGCCGCGTTCGCCACCGCCTGGTACACCGTCATCGCGATCATCTCCAAGCTCGGCGCCCTCGTCGACCTGGAACCCGGCGGCTTCATCATCGCCGTCATCACCCTCGCCACCCTCGCCGGAGCCCTCGCCCTCCCCTTCAAGCGCCCCGCGCTCGAAGGACCCGACCCCGACGACACCGCCTGGGACCAGTTCAAGCACAACGCCGGCAACACCTGGACCACCGTCAAGGCAGCCTTCGCCACCGGCCCGATCACCCCGGCCCGCGCCCTCCCGGCCTACGCCGAGATCCTGATCATCACCGCCGTCCTGGCCCTCGCCCTCGGCGTCTTCACCTACGGCATCACCACCCCCTACCAGGAACTCTTCATCGGCTTCCTGATCACCGCCGGCTTCGGCTTCACCGCCATCAACAAAGCCGGCCTGGTGGCCCGCTTCACCGCACTCACCACCAAGCACCGCAACGTCGCCCTCGTCGGCGCCTTCGCCGCCGCGGCCGCCTTCCCCCTCACCCAGACCGACGACCAGTACGCCACCCTCGGCGTCAACATCCTCATCTTCGCCACCGTCGCCCTCGGTCTGAACATCGTCGTCGGCCTCACCGGCCTCCTCGACCTCGGATACGTCGCCTTCCTCGGCGTCGGCGCCTACACCGCCGCCCTGGTCTCCGGCTCCCCCAACTCCCCCTTCGGCGGACACTTCCCCTTCTGGGCAGCCCTCCTCGCCGGAGCCGTCGCCTCCATGGTCTTCGGCGTCCTCATCGGCGCCCCCACCCTCCGACTCCGCGGCGACTACCTCGCCATCGTCACCCTCGGCTTCGGAGAGATCTTCCGCATCTCGATGAACAACCTCGACGGAGTCTCCGGCCCCGACGTCACCAACGGCCCCAACGGCATCGCCGGCATCCCCAACATCGACCTCTTCGGATTCGACTTCGGCGCCCCCCACACCATCGCCGGATTCACCATCGGCCGATTCGCCAACTACTTCCTGCTGATGCTCCTGATCACCCTCCTGGTGGTCCTGGTCTTCCGCCGGAGCGCCGAATCCCGCATCGGCCGCGCCTGGGTCGCCATCCGCGAAGACGAAACCGCCGCCGAAGCCATGGGCATCAACGGCTTCCGCGTCAAACTCATCGCCTTCGCCCTCGGCGCCACCCTCGCCGGATTCGCCGGAGCCGTCCAGGCACACGTCAACTACACGGTCACCCCCGACCAGTACGTGTTCGCCAACGCCGTCCCCCCGAACTCCGCCTTCCTCCTCGCCGCGGTCGTCCTCGGCGGCATGGGCACCATCTCCGGACCCCTCGTCGGCGGAGCACTCCTCTTCCTGCTCCCCAACAAGCTCCAGTCCCTCGGCGAATACCAGCTCCTCGTCTTCGGCATCGCCCTCGTCGTCCTCATGCGACTGCGCCCCGAAGGCCTCATCCCCAACCGGCGCAACCAACTCGAACTCCACAAGGACCTCGAAGCGCCCACGTCCCTCGGCAAGACAGGGGCCTGAACCATGACGACCACGACCACCACGACCGAGACGGCCACCCAGACCGTCCTGGACGCCCGCGGCGTCACCATGCGGTTCGGCGGCCTCACCGCCGTCAAGAACGTCGACCTCACCGTCAACAGCGGCGAGATCGTCGGACTCATCGGCCCCAACGGCGCCGGCAAGACCACCTTCTTCAACTGCCTCACCGGCCTCTACATCCCCACCGAGGGCGAAGTCCGGTACAAGGGCACGATCCTGCCCCCCAAATCCTTCAAGGTCACCGCGGCCGGCATCGCCCGCACCTTCCAGAACATCCGTCTCTTCAACAACATGACGGTCCTGGAAAACGTCCTCGTCGGCCGCCACACCCGCACCCGCGAAGGCCTCTGGTCCGCCCTCCTCCGACTGCCCGGCTTCCACAAGGAGGAAGCCGCCAGCCGCGACCGGGCCATGGAACTCCTGGAGTTCATCGGCCTCGCCGACAAGGCCGACCACCTCGCCCGCAACCTCCCCTACGGCGAACAGCGCAAGCTCGAAATCGCCCGCGCCCTCGCCAGCGACCCCGGCCTCATCCTCCTGGACGAGCCCACCGCCGGCATGAACCCGCAGGAGACCCGGGCCACCGAAGAACTCATCTTCGCCATCCGGGACCAGGGCATCGCCGTCCTCGTCATCGAGCACGACATGCGCTTCATCTTCAACCTCTGCGACCGCGTCGCCTGCCTCGTCCAGGGCGAAAAGCTCATCGAAGGCACCGCCACCGAAGTCCAGAGCGACGAACGCGTCATCGCCGCCTACCTCGGCGAACCCTTCGAAGGCGCCCCCGGCGCCGAAGAAGTCGCCGAAGTCGAAGCCGCCGAAGCCCACGCCGAAGCCGAAACCCACGCCGAAACCGCCACCGACGCGGCCCCGGCAACGGACCCGGCCCCGGCCACGGACACCCCCGGCGACAGCACCACCAGCACGGACGGAGAAACCAAGTGACCGCACTCCTGGAGGTCGAGGACCTCCGCGTCGCCTACGGCAAGATCGAAGCCGTCAAGGGCATCTCCTTCTCCGTCGAAGCAGGCCAGGTCGTCACCCTCATCGGCACCAACGGCGCCGGCAAGACCACCACCCTGCGCACCCTCTCCGGCCTGATCAAACCGCGCGGCGGCCAGATCAAGTTCCAGGGCAAGTCACTCAAGAAGGTCCAGGCGCACGACATCGTCGCCCTCGGCCTCGCCCACTCCCCCGAAGGCCGGCACATCTTCCCCCGCATGACCATCGAGGACAACCTGCTCCTCGGCGCCTTCCTCCGCAAGGACAAAGAAGGCATCACCCGGGACGTCCAGCGCGCCTACGACCTCTTCCCGATCCTCGGAGAACGCCGCAAGCAGGCCGCCGGCACCCTCTCCGGCGGCGAACAGCAGATGCTCGCCATGGGGCGCGCCCTGATGTCCCAGCCCAAACTGCTCATGCTGGACGAGCCCTCCATGGGCCTCTCCCCCCTCATGATGCAGAAGATCATGGCCACCATCTCCGAACTCAAGGCCGGCGGCACCACCATCCTGCTCGTCGAGCAGAACGCCCAGGCCGCACTCTCCCTGGCCGACCAGGGACACGTGATGGAGATCGGCAAGATCGTCCTGTCCGGCCCGGGCCGCGAGCTCCTGGTCAACGAGGACGTCCGCAAGGCCTACCTCGGCGAGGACTGACCTCCCCGCCCCGGCCCCCGGGCCACCCAGGCCGAAGGCCCGCCTCCCCTCGGGGGGAGGCGGGCCTTCGCCATACCGTCGACCGACGCCGCTACTGCTGCTTCGCCGCGTTCTTCTTCTCCTCGGCGTCCTCGATGACCGCCTCCGCCACCTGCTGCATCGACATCCGCCGGTCCATCGAGGTCTTCTGGATCCACCGGAACGCCGCCGGCTCCGTCAGCCCGTACTGCGTCTGCAGCACGCTCTTCGCCCGGTCCACCAGCTTCCGCGTCTCCAGCCGCTGCGACAGGTCCGCGACCTCACGCTCCAGCGCCTTCAGCTCCGAGAACCGCGACACCGCCATCTCGATCGCCGGCACCACATCGCTCTTGCTGAACGGCTTCACCAGATACGCCATCGCACCCGCGTCCCGGGCCCGCTCGACCAGGTCGCGCTGCGAGAACGCCGTCAGCATCAGCACCGGGGCGATCGACTCCTCGGCGATCTTCTCCGCCGCCGAGATCCCGTCGAGCACCGGCATCTTCACATCCAGGATCACCAGGTCCGGCCGGTGCTCCCGGGCCAGCTCCACGGCCCGCTGCCCGTCCCCGGCCTCACCGACGACGGAGTAGCCCTCCTCCTCCAGCATCTCCTTGAGGTCGAGCCGGATGAGCGCCTCGTCCTCGGCGATGACGACGCGGGTCGTCAGCGGGGGAACATGCGACTGGTCGGCGTCGACGGGCGTGGGCGACGACTCGTGCTCGGCGGTCACGGGGGCTCCTTGTGCAAGGCGATTCAGCTCCCCCGAGCCTACCTAGCTCCTGTATGTTTGTGACACGGAGGGTATTCGGTATCCTTCGTTTCGAAGGGGCCCCGGTAGCCCAGCGGCAGAGGCCATGGATTCAAAACCCATTCAGCGTCGGTTCGAATCCGACCCGGGGCACTTCTCCTTCATTTCCAAGGTCGCGAGGATAATTCTGCGATCTTCACTCATCACAGTGAACGGCCCTTCGAAGCCCGGCCAAACGGACTAATTCCGGCGAAGCTTCTGTGTCGTGGAGCACAATCCCGGAATACGCGAAGAAGCGGTGCTGCTGTTGCGCCGGGGCGCGACCAATCGAGCGGTGGCCGAACAGCTCGGCATTCCCCGCGGCACGGTCGGCTGGTGGCGGCACCAGGACCGCAGGAACCGGGGCGAGGAGTACACCGCACCCACGGACTGTCCCCGGTGCACCGCCCGGGACGTGGACCGTCCCGCCTACGCCCATCTGCTCGGCCTCTACCTCGGCGACGGCCACATCATCTCGAAGCCGAGGCAGCACCACCTCTCCGTGTTCTGCGACGCCGCCTGGGGCGGCCTGATCGATGCCGCCGAGCACTCCATGCGCCGCGTCATGGAGCTGCCGAGCGTGAGCCGCCGGCGCCGTGCGGGGTGCGTGGAGGTCAAGTCGTACTCCTCCCACTGGCCGTGCCTCTTTCCGCAGCACGGGCCGGGGAAGAAGCACGAGCGGCGGATCGCGCTGGAAGAGTGGCAGCGGGAGATCGTCGAGGCGCACCCCTGGGAGTTCCTCCGGGGGCTGATCCATTCCGACGGGTGCCGGGTCACCAACTGGACCGTGCGGAACGGCAAGAGGTACGAGTACCCGCGGTACCTCTTCACCAACAAGTCCGACGACATCCGGAAGCTCTGCACCGACGCGCTCGGCCTGGTCGGCGTCCGATGGACGGTGCTGGCCCGGGGCAGCGACCCGTTCAACGTGAGCGTGGCCCGGAAGGCCGACGTGGCCTTGATGGACCTGCACGTGGGGGCCAAGTACTAGGGGAGGTCGCTGTTGCCGCCGAGGTTGGCGATCATGCGGCGGAGGACGTCGATGGCGGCCGCGTAGTCGGCGGGGGATTCGCCCTCGGGGGTGAGGGTGCCGTCGGGGGCCTCGGTGGTCCAGGTGCGGGCGGCCAGGTCGGCGTAGACCGCTTCGAAGTCGGTGCGCTGGTCGTCGAAGCGGGTGAGTTTCGCGGTGAGGGCGGGCCGGGTCCAGTGGCCGGGGTGGCCGGCCACGTGGTTGAGGGTCCACCAGTGGGGCTGGGTGAGGCCCTCCTCGGCGAGGGCGGCCCGGAGGCCGCCGACGACGAGGCGCTGGGTTTGGCCGCTCCGGTAGCCGGTGGGCTGGGCGGCGAGCTGCTCCTGGGGGTGGTGCTTGATCGTCATGGTGGTGACGGTAGGAGCTCACGTCGGGTTGGGGTCAAGGGTGGTGGTCAGCGGACGCGGTCGCCGATGTGGTGGACGCGGACCAGGTTGGTGGAGCCGGAGACTCCGGGCGGGGAGCCGGCGGTGATGACGACGGTGTCGCCGGGTTCGCAGCGGCCGATGCGGAGGAGTTCTTCGTCCACCTGGGCGACCATGGCGTCGGTGGAGTCGACGTGGGGGCCGAGGAAGGTTTCGACGCCCCAGGTGAGGTTGAGCTGGGAGCGGGTGGCGGGTTCGGGGGTGAAGGCGAGGAGGGGGATGGGTGAGCGGTAGCGGGAGAGGCGGCGGACGGTGTCGCCGCTCTGGGTGAAGGCGACGAGGAACTTGGCGCCGAGGAAGTCGCCCATTTCGGCGGCGGCGCGGGCGACGGCGCCGCCTTGGGTGCGGGGCTTGTTGCGTTCGGTGAGCGGGGGGAGGCCCTTGGCGAGGATGTCCTCTTCGGCGGCCTCGACGATGCGGGACATGGTGCGGACGGTTTCGACGGGGTATTTGCCGACGCTGGTTTCACCCGAAAGCATGACGGCGTCGGTGCCGTCGATGATGGCGTTGGCGACGTCGGATGCTTCGGCGCGGGTGGGTCGGGAGTTGTCGATCATCGAGTCGAGCATCTGGGTGGCGACGATGACGGGTTTGGCGTTGCGCTTGGCGAGCTTGATGGCGCGTTTCTGGACGATGGGGACGAGTTCCAGGGGCATTTCGACGCCGAGGTCGCCGCGGGCGACCATGATTCCGTCGAAGGCGGCGACGATCTCGTCGATGTTCTCGACGGCCTGGGGCTTTTCGATCTTGGCGATGACGGGGAGGCGGCGGCCTTCCTCGGCCATGATCTTGTGGACGTCCTTGATGTCGTTGGCGCTGCGCACAAAGGAGAGGGCGATGACGTCGGCGCCGGTGCGGAGGGCCCAGCGGAGGTCTTCGATGTCCTTGACGGAGAGTGCGGGGACGGAGACGGCGACTCCGGGGAGGTTGAGGCCCTTGTGGTCGGAGACCATGCCGCCTTCGATGACGGTGGTGCGGACGCGGGGGCCGTTCACGGCGGTCACTTCGAGGGTGACGCGGCCGTCGTCGACGAGGATGCGTTCGCCGGTGGTGACGTCGGTGTGGAGGCCGTCGTAGGTGGTGCCGCAGATGTGGCGGTCGCCTTCGATGTCCTCGACGGTGATGGTGAATTCGTCACCGCGTTCAAGGAGTACGGGTCCTTCGCGGAAGCGGCCGAGGCGGATCTTCGGGCCTTGAAGGTCGGCGAGGATTCCGACGCTGCGGCCGGTCTCGTCGGAGGCCTTGCGTACGCGCTGGTAACGCTCCTCGTGTTCGGCGTAGGTGCCGTGGCTGAGGTTGAGGCGGGCGATGTCCATTCCGGCTTCGACCAGGGCTTTGATCTGGTCGTATGAGTCGGTGGCGGGGCCCAGGGTACATACGATTTTCGCTCGGCGCATAAGGCGAGCGTATGCCCTACCGAGCGGTAGGAAACCTGCCGTGGGTGTCTGCTCAACAACCTTTGGGGAAAAGCTTGTTGACATCTATTGAATGGGCGCGGGGGTGCTCTGATGAGCACCCCCGCGGCGGGCCCCCGGGGTGGTCAGAGTCGGGGCGGGGTCATGGTGAAGCGTGCGTTGACCTGGGCGTGGACGGTCTGGCGCTGGGGTTCGAGGTCGAGCGGGGGTGCGGTGGTGTCCTGGGCTCCGGCGAAGGCCATGGAGCGCATGGCGCCGCCGGCGGGTGCGGCGTAGTAGGGGGTGGGGTCCTCGGCGCCGAGGTCGGCGAGTTCGATCAGGGCGGCGAGTTCGGCGCCGAGGGCGCCGGCGTATTCGCGGGCGCGCTGGACGGCGTCGAGGACGGCTTCGCGGCGGGCCCGGGCGTGGGCCGGGGAGTCGGGGCGCAGGGACCACCAGGGTCCGTCGACGCGGGTGAGTTCGAGGTCGGCGATGCGGGTGGTGAGTTCGCCCAGGGTGGTGAAGTCGTTGAGTTCGGCGGTGATCTGGACGCGTCCGTGGTAGGCGCGGATGCGTTCGCCGCGGCCGTGGCGGGTGAGTTCGGGGGTGATGGAGAAGGCGCCGGTTTCGAGTTTCTCGACGGGGTCGCCGTAGCTTTTGATGAGGTCGAGGACGGTGTTGTTGCGGCGGGTGAGGTCTTCGAGGGCGGTGCGGCGGTCGGTGCCGCGGGCGCTGACTCCGATGCCGATGCGGGCGATCTCGGGGTCGACTTCGAGTTGTGCTTCGCCGCGGACGGCGAGGCGGGGTGCCTGGGGGGTTCCGTAGGGCTGGGCTGCGCTGGCGTCCTGGGTCATGCACATCACTCTCGCACCGGGGGCCGTCCGGGTGGAGAATCTACGCGCGTTGTTCACGCCGCACAGGCCTCACAAGGGAGATGGCATGACGTTGGACCGTAGGGCGTTTCTGGGTACGTCGACCGCGGCGGGTGCCGCGGTCGCGCTGGTGGGGGCTTCGGCCGTGCCGGCGGCGGCCGCGGTGGAGGGGTCGGGTGGCGGGCGCGGTCACCGGCCGTCGCGGACGTACGCGTTCACGGTGATGGGGACGACCGATCTGCACGGGAACGTCTTCAACTGGGACTACTTCACGGACCGGGAGTTCGACGACAAGGCGCACAACGACGTGGGTCTGGCGAAGATCTCCACGCTGGTGGAGCGGGTGCGGGCAGAGAAGGGGCGGTGCAACACGCTGCTGATCGACGCGGGTGACACGATCCAGGGGACGCAGCTTTCGTACTACTACGCGAAGGTGGATCCGATCACGGCCCGGCGGGGTCCGGTGCATCCGATGGCGCAGGCGATGAACGCGATCGGCTATGACGCGGCGGCGCTGGGGAACCACGAGTTCAACTACGGGATACCGGTGCTGCGGAAGTTCGAGGAGCAGTGCGATTTCCCGTTGCTGGGGGCGAACGCGCTGGATGCGAGGACATTGCGGCCGGCTTTTCCGCCGTACAGCATGCACCGGTTGCGGACCCCGCGCGGTCGGGACGTGAAGGTGGCGGTGCTGGGGCTGACGAATCCGGGGATCGCGATCTGGGACAAGGCGAACGTGCAGGGGAGGATGACGTTCCCGGGGCTGGAGGAGCAGGCGGCGAAGTACGTGCCGCGGTTGCGGTCGATGGGTGCGGACGTGGTGATCGTGTCGGCGCATTCGGGGTCGAGCGGGACCTCCTCCTACGGTGACCAGCTGCCGTACGTGGAGAACGCGGCGGGGCTGGTGGCGGAGCAGGTGCCGGGGATCGATGCGATCCTGGTGGGTCACGCGCACACCGAGATCCCGGAGTACCGGGTGCGGAACGCGGCCACCGGCAAGGAGGTGGTGCTGTCGGAGCCGCTGAAGTGGGGGCAGCGGCTGACCCTGTTCGACTTCGAGCTGGCCTGGGAGCGGGGCCGGTGGTCGGTGGCGAAGGTGTCGGCGCGGGTGCTGAACTCGAACGAGGTGCCGGAGGATCCGAAGATCACCCGGTTGTTGTCGGACGAGCACCGGAAGGTGGTGGCGTACGTCAACCAGGTGATCGGGACCTCGACGGCGGCGATGGTGTCCGCGGAGGGTCCGGTGAAGGACGTCCCGATCATCGATCTGATCAACCATGTGCAGGCGGAGACGGTGCGGAAGGCGCTGGCGGGGTCGGAGTGGGCGGCGCTGCCGGTGCTGTCGCAGGCTTCCTGTTTCTCGCGTACGGCGGCGATTCCGGCGGGCCGGGTGACGATCCGGGACGCGGCGGGTCTGTATCCGTTCGAGAACACGCTGGAGGCGCGGCTGCTGACCGGTGCGCAGCTGAAGGACTATCTGGAGTACTCGGCGCGGTATTTCGTGCAGACGGCGGTGGACGCTCCGGTGGATCCGGCGAAGCTGACGAACGCGGGGGGCATTCCGGACTACAACTACGACGCGGTGTCGGGGCTGTCGTACGGGATCGACATCGCGCGGCCGGCGGGGTCGCGGATCACCGGGTTGTCGTTCGAGGGGCGGCCGTTGGATCCGGCGGGGCAGTTCGTGCTGGCGGTGAACAACTACCGGGCCTCGGGCGGTGGGGCGTTCCCGCACGTGCCCGGGGCGCGGCAGCTGTGGGCGGATTCGGATGAGATCCGCAACACGATCATCCAGTGGGTGAAGGCGGAGGGGACGGTGGATCCGGCGCGGTTCGCTTCGGTGGACTGGCGGTTGACGCGGGAGGGTGTGCCGGTGTTCCAGGACTGACGGCCGGGGTCGTCGGGCCGGTCGGATCCGGTCGGGTCGGATCCGGTCGGGTCAGATCTGGTCGACGAGTGGGAGCAGTTCCCCGGCGAGGGGGGGCCGGGGCTGTTCCTGCCGGTCGAGGCCGAAGGTGGTGAAGGCGGTGCGGGGCGGTTCGGGGTAGGGGGTGCCGCCGGTGAGGGTGTTGAGGATGCCGGCGCTGCGCCAGGCGAGCAGGCCGAGGTCGGGGGCGCCGACTCCGTGGGTGTGGCGTTCGCCGTTCTGGACGTAGACGGATCCGGTGATGGCCGGGTCGAGGACCATGCGGTGCCGGGGGTCGATGCGGGGGCGGCCGTGGGAGTCCTTGCGGATGTAGGGGTCGAGTCCGGCGAGGAGGCGTCCGAGGGGGCGTTCGCGGTAGCCGGTGGCGAGGACGACGGCGTCGGTGGTGAGGCGGGAGCGGCTGCCCTGTTCGGTGTGTTCGAGGTGGAGTTCGACCTTGGTGGTGGCGACCCGGCCGGCGGTGCGGACGGTCACCCCGGGGGTGAGGACGGTGTCGGGCCAGCCGCCGTGCAGGGTGCGGCGGTAGAGCTCCTCGTGGATGGCGGCGATGGTGTCGGTGTCGATGCCCTTGTGGAGCTGCCATTGGGCGGGGACGAGGTGGTCGCGGACGGGTTCGGGGAGGGCGTGGAAGTAGCGGGTGTAGTCGGGGGTGAAGTGTTCGAGGCCGAGTTTGGAGTACTCCATGGGGGCGAAGGAGGGGGTGCGGGCGAGCCAGGTGAGGCGTTCGCGGCCGGGCGGGCGGGAGCGGAGGAGGTCGAGGAAGACCTCCGCGCCGGACTGGCCGGAGCCGATGACGGTGATGTGCTCGGCGCCGAGGATCCGGGTTCGGTTGTCGAGGTAGTCGGCGGAGTGGATGACGGGGACGGTGGGGGCTTCGGCGAGGGGGCGCAGGGGTTCGGGGATGTAGGGGGCGGTGCCGATGCCGAGGGCGAGGTGGTGGGCGTGGGCGCGGCCGAGGGCCTGGGCTTCGCCGTCGGGGTCGAGTTGGGTGAAGTCGATCTCGAAGAGGTCGCGTTCGTGGTTCCAGCGGACGGCGTCGACCTGGTGGCCGAAGTGGAGGCCGGGCAGTTCGTCGGCGACCCAGCGGCAGTAGGCGTCGTATTCGGCGCGTTGGATGTGGAAGGTCTCGGCGAAGTAGAAGGGGAAGAGGCGTTCCTTGCGCTTGAGGTAGTTGAGGAAGGTCCAGGGGCTGGTGGGGTCGGCGAGGGTGACGAGGTCGGCGAGGAAGGGGACTTGGAGGGTGGTGCCTTCGATGAGGAGGCCGGGGTGCCAGCGGAAGTCGCGGCGCTGGTCGTAGAAGGCGGTGCGGAGGGGGCGGGCGGGGTCGCTGCCCGAACGTTCCTGTGGGGGGAGGCCGTGGGCGAGGGCGGCGAGGGAGAGGTTGGAGGGGCCGATGCCGATGCCGATGAGGTCGTGCGGGGCGGCGGGCTCGTGGGGGGCGGGGGCGGGGGCGGCGGTCATCGGTGGGTGCCTTCCGGGGAGGTCGCGGGGAGGCGCACGAGGGCGTCCGCGCGGGTGGTGGTACCGGTCTGCGGGGCGTCGGCGCGGCAGGTGGAGTGCGGGGGGCGGCCTGCGGGCGGCGGGGGGTTCCCGGGGCGGTCCGGACCCGTGGCCATGGCCTGACCGGCCGGGGGCTGGGCGGCGGGCCGCGTACGGGGGCCGGGATCGGCCATGGCCTGGGCGGCCGGCGGCCTACGGTGCCCGGGGTCGGCCATGACCCGATCGGCGGGCGGCTTACAGGTGCCGGGGGCGGCCGTGGCCTGGGCGGTGGCCCGCGCACGGGGCCCGAGGTCGACCGGGACTCGATCAGCGGGTTGCGTACGGGGCCCGGGGGCGGCCTTGGCCTGGGCGGCAGGCGGCCTGCGGCGCCCGAGGTCGGCCATGACCCGATCGGTGGGCCGCGTACGGGGCCCGGGGGCGGCCAGGGCCTGGGCGGCGGGCCGCGTACGGGGGCCGGAGTCGGCCGGGGCCTGATCGGCCAGGGGCCTGCGGGGCCCGGGGGCGGCCTGGGCGGCAGGCGGCCTGCGGCGCCCGGGGGCGGCCATGACCTGATCGGTGGGCCGCGTACGGGGGCCAGAGTCGGCCTTGGCCTGGGCGGCAGGCGGCGTGCGGGGGCCGGGGGTGGCCGTGGCGGCAGGCGGCCTGCGGGGGCCGGGGGCGGCGGGTGGCCTGCGGGGGCCGGGGCGGTCCGGGGCGGGGGCGGGCATGGGGTTCCTCGTCGGCCTGAACGGGGGCGCTGATGCCCCCGTTCAGCCCAACGAGTGCGCGGGCCGGTTGGTAACCGCGCTTTCCGGACATCCGGTCAGGGCGTGTCGGCGGCGGTGCGGGTGTGGAGGGCTCGGGCGAGGTCGTCGAGCTGGTCGGTGAGTTTGCGGTGCAGGAGCGGGAGGAGGTCCTCGGACTTCAGACAGGTGTGGCCCGTCTGGAGGTTGTCGGCGTCGACGGCGTACGCCGGGAAGGCGTGGCGGCCGGCGGCTTCGGCGATGGCCGGGCCCCGGCGGGTGGCCAGGGCGGGGGCGTCGGTGTAGAAGCGGTGGACGTAGGGGGTGGTGAGGTCGGTCTGTTCGGGCTGCCAGAAGCCTTGGGCGGTGGCGCTGAAGAGGTAGTTGGAGAGGGTGTCTTCGTGGAAGAGGCTCTCCCAGGCGGCGGCCTTGGCGGTGGCGTCGGGGAGGGCGGCCCGGCAGCGGGCGGCGCCTTCCTGGCCGGTGGCGCTGGGGTCGGCGGCGAGGGCTTCGGCGATCTCGGTTTCGCCGATGGCGCCGAGGACGGCGAGGCGGGCGAGGATCCGCCAGCGGAGTTCGGGGTCGAGTTCGGGGCCGCCGGAGACGGTGCCGTCGGCGAGCCAGGCGGCGATGGCGTCGGGTTGGGTGGCGCTGTCGATGAAGGTGCGTACGGCGGCGAGCCGGAGGCCGGGGGCGGTGCCGCCGCGGTGGCCGTTCCAGTCCTCTGAGGTGAGGCCCTCGGTGTGCCGGATCAGGGCGCGGGTGATGGAGGTGATGAGGGTGAGGGCGGCGGGGCGGTCGGCGGCGGGGAGGTAGCGGTCGGCGATCTGGTGGCGGGCGAAGCCGAGGACGCCCTGGACGATGGCGAGGTCGCTCTCCTCGGGGAGGTGGGCGTGGGCGGTCTCCAGGTAGGCGGCGGGTTCGAGTTCTCCGTCGCGGACCATGTCGCGGAGCGAGTTCCAGACCACGGCCCGGGTGAGGGCGGAGGGGATGGCGGAGAGGCCTCGGAGGGCGGTTTCCAGGGAGGTCGCGTCGAGGCGGATCTTGGTGTAGCCGAGGTCGCCGTCGTTGAGGACGAGGAGGGCGGGGCGGGGGCCGGCGACGGAGACGATCTCGTCGGAGGGGACGTCGAGGCCGATGAGGTCGCGGAGTTCGAGGCGGCCGTCGGGGGTGCGGTCGTAGAGGCCGGCGGTGATGTGGTGGGGGCGGCTGCCGTCGCGGCGGACGGTGAGGGTCCAGCCGCCGGTGCTCTCCTGGATCTCGGGGGTGAGGGTGTCGACTCCGCTGGTGCGCAGCCAGGTCTCGGCCCAGGCGTGGACGTCGCGGTCGGTGTGGGCGGCGAGGGAGTCGACGAAGTCGGCGAGGGAGGCGTTGGCGAACTTGTGGCGGGCGAAGTGGGTGTTGATGCCGGCCAGGAAGTCGTCCTCGCCGAGCCAGGCGACGAGCTGGCGGAGGGCGGAGGCGCCCTTGGCGTAGGAGATGCCGTCGAAGTTGAGGAGGGCGGAGGCGGTGTCGGGGACGCCGTCGGGGTCGGGGGCGACGGGGTGGGTGGAGGGGCGCTGGTCGGCGTCGTATCCCCAGGCCTTGCGGCTGATGCCGAATTCGGTCCAGGTGTCGGTGAAGCGGGTGGCTTCGGCGGCGGTCTGGTAGCCCATGTACTCGGCGAAGGACTCGTTCAGCCAGATGTCGTCCCACCAGCGGAGGGTGACGAGGTCGCCGAACCACATGTGGGCCATCTCGTGGGAGATGACCATGGCGCGGGTCTGGCGTTCGGTGTCGGTGACGGCGGAGCGGTAGACGAACTCGTCGCGGAAGGTGACGAGGCCGGGGTTCTCCATGGCGCCGGCGTTGAACTCGGGGACGAAGGCCTGGTCGTAGGAGTCGAAGGGGTAGGGCTCGGTGAACTTCTGCTGGTAGCGGTCGAAGCAGGCGGTGGTGACGGAGAGGATCTCGTCGGCGTCGGCGTCGAGGTGGGGGGCGAGGGACTGCCGGCAGTGGATGCCGAAGGGCAGGCCGGCGTGTTCGGTGGTGACCGAGTGCCAGGGGCCGGCGGCGACGGCGGCCAGGTAGGTGGAGATGACGGGTGTGGGGGCGGTGCGCCAGGTGGCGGCGCCGTCCGTGTCGCGGGTGCCGGTGCGTTCGGCGATGCCGTTGGCGAGGACCGTCCAGTCGGCGGGGGCGGTGACGGTGAACTCGAAGACGGCCTTCAGGTCGGGCTGGTCGAAGGCGGCGAAGACGCGCTGGACGTCGTCCATGAACATCTGGGAGTAGACGTAGGTGAGCCCGTCGGCGGGGTCGGTGAAGCGGTGCATGCCCTCGCCGGTGTGCGAGTAGCGCATCCGGGTGTCGATCCGCAGCTCGTGGGGGCCTTCGGTGAGGCCGGTGAGGGGGAGCCGGTTGTCGGCGAGGGCCGCCGGGCCCGCCAGGTCGAGGGGGTCGCCGTCGAGGGTGGCGGACCGCAGCTCTTCGGGTCTCAGTTCGACGAAGGTGTCGCCCGCGGCGCGTGTGGTGAAGCGGATGACGGTGGTGGAGTCGAACGTCTCGTCGCCGCCGGTGAGGTCGAGGGCGACCGTGTAGCGGTGGACGTCGAGGAGCTGGGCACGGGTCTGCGCTTCGTTGCGCGTCAGTACGGGCATGGGGCCCATGCTGCCGCACGGGGCGCGCCGGGCGAAGGGGCGCCGGTCGGTGTGCTTATTCGCCCGCAGCGATCGTCTCGTGGTGCCGGATGACCTCGGCGATGATGAAGTTCAGGAGCTTTTCGGCGAAGGCCGGGTCGAGTTTGGCGCTCTCGGCGAGCTGGCGGAGGCGGGCGATCTGGCGGGCTTCGCGGCCCGGGTCGGCCGGGGGCAGCTGGTGGCGGGCCTTGAGGTGGCCGACCTGCTGGGTGCATTTGAAGCGTTCGGCGAGCATGTAGACCACGGCGGCGTCGATGTTGTCGATGCTGTCGCGGAGCCGGACCAGCTCGGCGGCGACTTCCGGGGCGGTCAGGTCCTCGGCGGTGAGGGCCTCGGCGATGACGTCTTCGGCGGCGGCGGTGTCGCGGTGATCCATGGTTCCCCAGCTTACGTGGCGGGGGCGGGGCCCACCTCGGCCGGTCGGTCGGTGAGACGGCCGGGGGGTCAGCGGAGGGGGAGGACGGCGGTGACCCGCCAGCCGCCGCCGGGGACCGGTCCGGCGGTGAGGGAGCCGCCCATGGCCTCGGCGCGTTCGGCCATTCCGGCGAGGCCGTAGCCGCCGCCGCGGGCCTGGTCGGAGAGCCGGGCGGGGGTGCCTCCGTCGTCGGCGACGCGGACTTCGAGGCCGGTGGGGACGGTCCGCAGGCCGACGCGTACGGAGGTGGCGCCGGCGGCGTGCTTGCCGATGTTGGTGAGGGCCTCGCGGATGATCCGGTGGGCGGTGGCGGCCACGTCGCCGGGGAGGCGGTCGGCGAGGCCGTCCTCGACGTAGAGGACGGCGGGCGGGCCGGTGACGGAGGCGCGGGCGACGAGTTCCCGGATCTCGGGGAGGCCGGCGACGGGGGTGGTGCCGGCGGTTCCGTCCTGGTCCTCGCGGAGCACTTTGACCAGGCGGCGCATGGAGCCGAGGGCTTCGTCGCCGGCGGTCTCGATCCGGGCGAGGATCGCGTCGGCGCGGGCCGGGTCGGGGTCGGCGGCGACATGGGTGAAGCGGGCGGCGCGGGCTTCGACGACGATGCCGGTGACGTGGTGGGCGACCAGGTCGTGGAGCTCGCGGGCCAGCTCCAGGCGCTCGGCGCTGCGGGCGTCGCGGAGCTCGCGGGCGCGCTGGACGGTCTGGAGGCGCAGGAGGAGGGAGTAGGCGGCCACCACGACGGTGAGGACGGAGAAGAGGAGGGTGAAGCGGCCGGGGTCGGCGTCCCGGACGGGGACGGCCGTGCAGCCGAGGCCGAGGAGGGGGCCGAGGACGGTGGCGGTGCGGGCGGGGGCGCGGAGCAGGATCTGGCTGAGGAGGACGAGGAGGGCGGCGGCCTCGCCGATGCCCCAGACCGCGAGGGGCGGGCTGGTGAGGATCAGGGTGAGGGTGGTGGTCCAGGTGACGGCGGCGGCGAAGGCCGCGCGGCGGACGAGCGGCAGGCGGGGCCAGGGCGCGGCGCTGAGGCAGACCAGGAGGCCGGAGGTCCAGACGGCGGCGTGCGGGAGGGTGGGCTGGCGGGCGAGGGCGAGGCCTTCCGCGGTGACCAGGCCGATCAGGGCCAGGGTGACGGTCACCAGGGCCAGCCGGGCACCCCGCGGATGGCGCCGTGACCACGCGGCGAGCGGGCTCACGCCGGCCCCGTCCCGGGGGGCGCGGCGGGCCCCGGGGCCGGGGGCGCGGCCGCGCTTAGGGCGGGCGCCGGGGGCCGGGGCGGGGCCGGGCTCCAGGCGGGCGCCTGGCACACGGCGGGCACCCGGGCCTGGGGCGCGGGCCGGTGTGCGGCCGGGGGCCAGGCGGGCGCCGAGCTCCATGGCAGGGCCGCGGGCCGGGGCGGGGCCTGGGCCGGGGCCGCGGTCAGCGGCTGTAGCTCGGCCGGGGGCTGGGGTGGGGTCATGCGGGGCTCGTGGCGAGGCCGCTTTCCCAGGCCCAGGCGGCGATCTCCACCCGGTTGCGGGCGTCCAGCTTGGCCTGGACGTTGGCCAGGTGGGTCTTCACCGTGGACAGCGAGACGTAGAGCTCGGCGGCGATCTCGGCGTTGGTCAGGCCGCGGGCGAGGCAGCGCACGACCTCCCGTTCCCGTTCGGTGAGGGGTTCGGCGGGGCGGCGGGCGGCCAGGGCGGCGGGGGCCCGGTCGGCCATCTCGCGGAGCAGCCGGACGGTGATCGCCGGGGAGACCAGGGAGTCGCCGACGGCGGCGGCGCGGACCGCTTCGACGAGCATGGCGGGGCTGGCGTCCTTGAGGAGGAATCCGGAGGCGCCGCCGTGGAGGGCGGCGTGGACGTATTCGTCGAGGTCGAAGGTGGTGACGATGACGATGCGGGGGGAGGGCCGGCCGGAGAGCCGGCGGGTGACCTCCAGGCCGTCGAGCCGGGGCATCCGGATGTCGAGGAGCAGCACGTCGGGGTGGTGGGCCTCGACGGCTTCCAGGGCGGCCTGTCCGTCGACGACGTCGGCCAGCACCTCGATGTCGGGCTGGCTCTCCAGGATCATGCGGAACCCGGTCCTGACCATCTCCTGGTCGTCCGCGATGACCACGCTGATCGTCATGCGCTGCCCTGCCCCACTGTCGCCCGCTGCCGATGGGTCCTTCCCATGGGACCGGGCCGGACGGTGGCCCGCAACCGCACGGCGGGCCCGGCGCCGAGGTTACGCACGTCGGGGGCGGGGTGCCTCGTCCGTCCGGCCGGACCGGGCCGGCCGGAGGGACGAGGCGGGGGTGCCGGTGCTACAGGGTGGCGGCGGCGTTCGCTATCGCGGTGGCGAAGGTGGACACCTCGGTGTAGACGCCGGGGTAGTTCGGCCGGGCGCAGCCCTGGCCCCAGCTGACGATGCCGACCTGGATCCAGGCTCCGGCGTTGTCGCGGCGGAACATGGGGCCGCCGGAGTCGCCCTGGCAGGTGTCGACTCCGCCCTGGCCCATCAGGCCGGCGCAGATCTCCTCGCCGGGGATGATGTCGCCGCCGTAGGCGGACTGACAGGTGGCGTCGGAGACGAAGGGCACGTTGGCCTTGAGGAGGTAGCGCTGCTGGGCGCCGCCCTCGCGGGCCGCTCCCCAGCCGGCGACCGTGAAGGTGCCGCTGTTGTAGGCGGTGGTGGTGGCGATCTTCAGGGTGGGCAGGTTGATGGGCTGGGCCAGCTTGATCAGGGCCCAGTCCTTGCCGGAGCCGTTGTAGCCGGGGGCGCGGAGCACCTTGGTGGACTTGACCTTGATGGCGCTGGAGCTCTGGAGGTCGACGACTCCGGCGGTGGCGGTGATGGAGGTGTTGTTGCCGCTGGCGCCGACGCAGTGGGCGGCGGTGAGGACGATCTGCTGGGTGTAGAGGGCGCCGCCGCAGCCCATGGAGAGGCGGACCATGAAGGGGAACTCGCCCTGGGCGGCGCGGGTGCCGCCGACGACGGGGGCGGGGGCGGCGCTGGCGCCGGCGGGCTGGAGGCTGACGGCGGCGAGGGTGACCGCGGCGGCGGCGAGGAAGCGCTTGACGGACCGCGAGGAGAAGATCGAGGACACGGTGAACACACTGCCTTTCGTGGGGGGTTGGGCCGTGCGCGTCATCGGGTGAATGACGGATGTGACGGGTCCATGTCACACCCGTGGGGCGGGCGGGAACAAGAGCGCGTTTTCGGCCAATCACCGGCCCGGGCGGCAAGGTTTCCGGCCCGACGGCCCCACCGGCGCAGAACCGCCCGAACCGGCCCCGTTCGGCCACCCGGTCCGCCACCCGGTCGGGCCCCGCGGCCGGGCCCCGCCGCCTCCCGGCCGGTCAGGCCTCGCAGCCCCCGCAACCGCAGCCGCCGCCGTCCCCGTCCCCGTCCCCGTCGCGGCCGTCCCCGTCGCCGGGGGCCGAGAACAGCGCGGTGAGCAGGGCCGCGAGGACCATCGCGCCCAAGGTGACCAACGTGACCTGGGTACCGCTCATACCGGCGGTGTGCCCGGCCCGGCCGACCGGAACACCCGCCTCCGTCAGTGCCGCGCGATGTGGTCGGCGGCGGCCCAGCCGAAGGCCATGGCCGGGCCGATCGTGGCCCCGGGCCCCGGGTAGGTCTCCCCCATCACCGCCGCCGAGCAGTTCCCGGCCGCGTACAGCCCGGCGATCGCCGACCCGTCCTCGCGCAGCACCCGCCCGTCCCCGTCGGTGACCAGGCCGCCCTTGGTGCCGATGTCCCCGGGGTGCACCGGCACCGCGTAAAACGGACCCTTCTCCAGCGGCGCCAGATTGGGGTGCGGGAGGGTGGGGTCCCCATAGTAGCGGTCGTAGACGCTGTCGCCGCGCCCGAAGTCCTCGTCCCGGCCGGCCGCCGCGAACCCGTTGAACCGGGCCACCGCGTCCACCAGCCGGGGTGCCCCGATCAGCTCCGCCAGTCCCGCCACCGAGTCCGCCCGGCGCACGAAGCCCGATTCCAGCCACCGCTTGGGGAACGGCTGCCCGGGGAGGAGTCCGGCGAAGACGTAACGGGCCTTGGAGCGGGCGTCGAGGACCAGCCAGGAGGGCACCGTGCCGGCCCCGGGCCGGTCCGCCGCGTACATCCGGTCCACGAACGCGTGGTAGGGCGCGGCCTCGTTGGCGTACCGCTCCCCCGAGGCGTCCACGATCACCATGCCGGGGATGCCCCGGTCGGCGACCAGGAAGAACGGCCGCTCCCCCGGCGGGCACACCGAGGGCGCCCCCCACACCTTGTCCAGCAGGTCGGTGGCCGCGCCGAGTTCCTCGCCCAGCCGCAGCGCGTCGCCGGTCTGCCCCTCGGAGGCGTGCGACCACTCGGCCGAGGTCGGCTGCGGCAGGTGCTTCTCGCGCAGTGCCCGGTCGTGGGAGAACCCGCCGGCCGCCAGCACCACCCCGCCGCGGGCCCGGACGGCCGTCTCCCGGCCGTCCCGGACCACCCGGACACCGGTCACCCGGCCCTCCTCGGTCAGCAGGCCGGTCAGCGGGGCCGACAGCCACAGATCCCCGCCCAGCCGGTGCAGCGACAGCCGCATCCTGGCGACCAGCGCCTCCCCCAGCGAGACCGGCCGGCGGCCGGTGAGCCGGGCCAGCAGGGCCCGCCCGGCGACCCGGACCGCCCGCCGCCGGCCCGCCCAGGTGCGGCCCGCCATGTTCAGGAACCGGAAGTCGTGGGAGGTCATCGTCAGCCCGTACGTGGGCAGGCCCGCCCGCCGCATGCCGTGCCGGAGCTCCCCGAGCTCGCGGAGGTCCATGATCTGCGGCTCGATGGAGCGCCCCTGGGCCATGCCGCCGGGCTCCTCGGGGAAGTAGTCCGAATAGCCGGGGGTGTACACGAAGCGGACCTCGGTGCGCTCGTGGAACTCCTCGACCATGCGCGGGCCGTGCCGGAGATAGGCCTCGCGGCGGGCGGCCGGGACCCGGTCGCCGACGGTGGCGTCCAGATAGGCGCGGGCCCTGGCCGGGGTATCGGCCAGACCCGCCCGGTCCAGATGGAGGTTGCCCGGCACCCAGACCGCCCCGCCGGAGAGGGCGGTGGAGCCGCCGTACCGGTCCGTCTTCTCCACCACCAGGGCGGTCAGACCGCGCAGCCGGGCGGTGAGGGCGGCGGCCATCCCGGCGGCGCCGGAGCCCACCACCACCACGTCGTATTCGAGGGTCATCCGAAGGCTCCGGTGGCGTAGTCGCTGCGGAAGTAGAGGAGCGGCGAGCCGCCCTCCCGGGCGGTGAGTTCCAGCACCCGGGCGGTGACCAGCCAGTGGTCCCCGGCCTCGTGGATGCCGGCGGTCTCGCAGTCGACGGTGGCGAGGGCGCCGGTGAGCCGGACCGCCCCGTGCGCCGAGCGCTCCCAGGGGACGCCGGCGAACTTGTCGGGGCCCGGCCGGGCCAGGGCCTCGGAGACCGCCCGCTGGTCCTCGGCGAGGATGCTCACCCCGAACCGGCCCGCCGCCGCCACCTTCGGCCAGCTGGTGGAGCCCTTCCCGACGCAGAGCAGGACCAGCGGCGGGTCCAGGGACAGCGAGGCGAAGGACTGGCAGACCAGGCCGACCGGCCGGGCGTCCGGACCGCCGGCCGCGGCCGGGTCCAGGGCGGCGACCACGGTGATGCCCGAGGCGAACGACCCCAGCACCTCCCGGAACGACCGCGGGTCCACCGGGCGCCACGCCACCGGGTCCGGCGCCGGACCGGCCGTCGGGTCCGGCGCCCGTTCCGCCGCCGGGTCCGCCACCCGGTCCGGCGCCCGGTCCGCAGCCGCGGTCAGCCGTTCCACCGGTGGCCCCAGAAGCTGTCCGCGGTGATCTCCTTGGCCGTCCAGACGGCCGGGTCCACGACCAGCCCGTCCCAGCCGTACTCCACCTGGAAGCCGCCGGGGGCCTGCGCGTAGAAGGAGACCATGTGGTCGTTGGAGTGCCGGCCCAGGGTGGAGGCGATGGGTATCCCGGCCCGGTGCATCCGGTCCAGGCAGTAGCCCACGTCGTCCAGGGCGGCCAGCTCCACCATGAAGTGCACGATCCCGGGCGGCAGCGCGCCCGGGTAGAGGCCCAGGCTGTGGTGGCGGCGGTTGGGGCTGAGGAAGTGCATCCAGTGGGACTCCCGGCCGGGCGCGCCGGTCGGCACGGCGGCCGGGGGCAGCCGCATCGAGTCGCGCAGCTGGAAGCCGAGCAGGTTCTCGTAGAAGTCCAGGGTGGCCTCGGTGTCGGGGGCGGGCAGCACCACGTGCCCCAGCCCCAGGCCCTCGCCGGAGGGGGTGGCGGTGACGAAGCGGTTGCCGTAGGGGGTGCCGAGCGGGGTGTGGTCCTGGGCCTGGCCCCAGTACAGCTCCAGGGGGTTGCCGCTCGGGTCGTCGAAGCGGATCAGGCCCCGGACCCGGCGTTCGGCCAGGGCCCCCGCGTCGCCCTCCTTGACGGCGGTCCCGGCGGCTTCGAGTTCCGCCGCGGCCTCCTCCAGGGCCCGGGGGCCGGGGAGTTCGAAGCCGGCGGCGAGCAGCCGGTCCCGGGCTCCGGCGACCAGCTGGAAGCGGTGTGCCCGGTCGTCGATCCGGAGGTTCAGCCGGCCGTCCGTGCTGCCCTCGGCCTCGGCCATGCCGAGGACGTCGAGCGCGTAGGTCCGCCAGGCGGGGAGGTCGGCGGTCTCGATGCGGAGGTAGCCGAGTGCGCGGATGTCCATGAAAGGGGGCTCCCTGTGGGGTGGTTCGGCGGCGTTCAGTGGCGGAAGAAGTCGAGGGCCAGGCGGTTGAACTCGTCGGCCTTCTCGGTCTGGGCCCAGTGGCCGCAGTTCGGGAAGACGTGCAGGCGGGCGTCCGGGATCGCCTTCAGGGCCAGCAGCGCGCCGTCCAGCGGGTTGACCCGGTCCTCGCGGCCCCAGGTCAGCAGCACCGGGGCGGTGATCCGGTGGGCCTCGCGCCAGAGCATGGTGTCCTGGGGCCACTTGGCGAAGGAGGCGGCCATCCGGGCGTTGCCGAGCCGGGCCGCCGGGTCGGTGGCCTGCCGGAAGCGCTCCTCGACGAGTTCCTCGGTGACGATCGCCGGGTCGTGGGCGAGGACGGTCAGGAAGGCCCGCATCCGCTCGCGGTCGGGCTCGGGGTCGGCGGAGAACTCGAAGAGCCGGCGGATGCCCTCGGTGGGGTCGGCGGAGAACAGGTTGAGGGAGATGCCGCCGGGGCCCATCAGCAGCAGCTTGCCGACCTTCTCCGGGTGGTCCAGTGCCATCCGGGTGGCGGTGCCGCCGCCCAGCGAGTTCCCGACGAAGTGGGCGCGCCGGATGCCCAGTACGTCCATCAGCGCGGCGACCGCGCCGGCCGCGAAGCTGAAGTAGTCCCGGTCGGGTTCGGGGCTGTCGGAGGCCCCGTAGCAGGGCTGGTCGATCAGCAGGGTGCGGAAGTGCGGGGCGAAGGCGGGCAGGTTGCCGCCGAAGTTGGACCAGCCGGAGGCGCCGGGGCCGCCGCCGTGCAGCATGATCAGCACGGGTGCCCCCGGGTCCTCCGGGCCCGCCTCGTGGTATTGCAGGGTCAGTCCGGCGGCCTCGGCGGTGCGCGAGGTGCTCCGGTGGGTGGGGGTCACAGCATCGTGTCCTGGATGTCGAGGCCGAGGGCGCTCTGGCCGAAGAGGACCAGGGCCCGTTCCGGGTCGTTGGCCGCGTGGCCGCGGCCGGTGTGCACGTCGCGCCAGGCCCGCTGGACGGGGTGGGGGCCGGTGCGCAGGGCGCCGCCGCCGGCGTTCTCCATCAGCAGGTCCACCGCGGCCACACAGCGTTCGGTGGCGAGGACCTGGTCGCGGCGGGTGCGGGCGCGCAGCTCCGTCGGGAGTTCCGCGCCGCGTTCGGCGAGTGCGTACAGCTCCTCGGTGTTGCGGCGCAGCTGGAGCCAGGAGGCGTCGATGTCGCCGGCCGCGCGGGCGATCCTGACCTGGGCGAAGGGGTCCTCGGCGACCCGCTGGCCGTAGGAGACGCGGAACCGTTCGCGGGTGGCGGCGACATAGGACTCGTAGGCGCCCTCGGCGATGCCGACGATCGGGGTGGAGATGGCGGTGGTGAACACCGAGGCGTACGGGAGGCGGTAGACCGGTTCCGGGTTGAGCCGGTGGCCGGGCACCGTCAGGGCGGTGACCGGGCCGAAGCCGAGGGCCCGGTGCTCGGGCACGAACACCTTGTCCAGGACGATGTCGTTGGAGCCGGAGCCGCGCAGCCCGACGGTGTCCCAGACCTCGTCCACCCGGTACTCGTGCCGGGGCACCAGGAAGGTCCGCATGTCGACCGGCCGGCCCTCGGCGTCGTTGACCAGACCGCCGAGCAGCGCCCAGTCGGTGTGGTCGCAGCCGGAGGAGAAGTGCCAGCGGCCGCTGACCGTGAAGCCCCCGTCCACCGGGTCGACGCGGCCGGTGGGGGCGTAGGAGGAGCAGATCCGGGCGTCCCGGTCCGGGCCCCAGACCTCCTCCTGGGCGATCGGGTCGAACAGTGCCACGTGCCAGGGGTGCACCCCGACCACGGAGGCGACCCAGCCGGTGGAGCCGCAGGCCTTGGCGATCTCCTTGACGGCCTCGTAGAACAGGGCGGGGTTCGCGGCCCGGCCGCCGTGGGCCTTCGGCTGGAGGAGGCGGAAGAAGCCGGTGGCCGCCAGGTCCTTGACGCTCGCCTCGGGGACCTTGCGGAGGGCCTCGGCCTCGGCGGCGCGCTCGCGCAGGGCGGGGGTGAGGGCACGGACTGCGTCGAGGACCTCTTCGTCGCTCATGGGGTGCCTTTCTCGGGGTCTTCGGCTCGGGGTGCGGTGAACGTACGCCCGCCCGGGGGCGGCACGGAACGCGGTGTTCCCGCTGAGTGGGATCCGGCCACATGACGAGTTGAAGTATTACTGATTGAAATACATGACTCCGGGTGCTTCCCCGCGCCCGAAGGCCCGTGACAAGGTCTGCGCAACGCCTCAAGCAGGAGGTCCTCCCTTGCTCGACCAGGTCTCGCTGTCACTGCTGGAGAAGGCGTCGAAGGTGCTCGGCGCCTTCGACGGCCCCGAACCCCGCCTCTCCCTGACCGAAGTGGTCCGCCGCTCCGGGATCCCCCGGTCCTCCGCTCACCGGATCCTGGACCAGCTCGTCCGGCTGCGCTGGCTGGACCGGGAGGGCCGGGACTACCGGCTGGGCGTACGGATGCTGGAACTCGGCGCGCTCGCCGCCCACCACAACCGGCTGCGCCGGGCCGCCCTGCCCCTGCTGCACGCCCTGCACGAGCGGACCGGCCAGGTGGTGCACCTGTCGGTGCCGGACGGGGCCGAGGTGGTGTGCCTGGAACGGATCGGCGGCCCGGAGGCGGCCGGCCCGCCCTCCCGGGCCGGCGGCCGGATGCCCGCGCACTGCACGGCGGCCGGCCGGGCGATCCTCGCCTTCGACGATCCCGCCGCGGTGGAGCGGATCCTGGGCCAGGGGCTGCGCCCGCGCACCCCCCGCACCCTGATCCGGCCGCTCGCCCTGCGCGCCGAACTGGCGGCCACCCGTGAACGCGGCCTGGCCTACGACCGGGAGGAGAGCTTCCGGGGGATCTGCTGCGTGGCCGCGCCCCTGCGCGGGGCGGGCCGGGCGGTCGCCGCGGTGTCCGTCTCCACCGGCCGCGGCGAACGCGAACTGGCCCGGCTGGCACCGCTGGTACGGGACTGCGCCCGGTCGGTGTGGCGGGAGCTGCACGGTCCGGGACGGGCCGCGCGGACCGCCCCGGCGGCGCCCGAGCCGGAGCCGGGGGTGTCCGCGCAGACGATGGACAACATGATGGGCTGGCTGCGGTTCAGCGCGTGGATGTAGTGGGTAGAAGTCCCGCATCGCACCACGACGGCTCCGGTCCCGACCCCTCGCCAGGGGGCCGGGCCTTGAGTCTTTTCCGCATGTCCCCGGCCACGAGTGCCCCGGCGGCCGGGCGCCCCCGGCCGCCGGGCGGCGTTCAGTCCCAGGTGACCCGGACCCGTTCGGTGAGCGCCACCGTCTGGCAGGCCAGCACATAGCCCTCGGCCAGGTCCTCGGGGTCCAGCACCTCGTTGCGGAGCATCTTCACCTCCCCGCCGGTCACCCGGCAGCAGCAGGCGCTGCAGGCGCCCTCCCGGCAGGAGAAGGGGGCCTCCACCCCCGCCGCGAGCAGCGCGTCCAGCAGCGGGGTGCCGGCCGGCCAGGGCACCTCGGAGGTCCTCCCGTCCAGTTCCGCCTCCGCCGTGTGCGCGGCTCCGGCGGGGTCCGCGGCCCGGGCGGCGCCGAACACGTCGGCGCCCAGCGAGAAGTACCGCTCCCGGTGGATGTTCCGGCCGGGCGCCCCCGCCGAACGCAGCGCCGACTCGGCCGCGTCCATCAGCGGGCCGGGCCCGCACAGGTACGCCGGCCGGTCCGCGTACGGGGCGGCCAGCGCGGCCAGCTGCCCCCGGCCGGGGATCCCCTGGAGGGACTCCAGCCAGTGGATGACCGTGAGCCGCTCGGGATGGGTCGCGGCCAACTCGCGCAGCCGCTCCCCGAAGACCACCGACCCCGGGTCCCGGTTGGCGTACAGCAGGGCGATCCGGCCGCTGCCGGCCGCCAGCACCGAGCCGAGGATGGAGAGCACCGGGGTGATCCCGCTGCCCCCGGCCAGCAGGAACAGGTCCCGGTCCAGATCGGGCGGGGTGAAGGTGCCGGCCGGCGGCAGCACCTCCAGCTCGTCGCCGACGGCCACCCGCCGGCAGACCCATTCCGACCCGAGGCCGCCGGGCACCCGTTTGACCGTGATCCGCATCGGCTCCCCGGTGTGCGGGGAGCTCGCCAGGGAGTAGCAGCGGGCCGCGCCGCCGGGCACCCGGAGGGTGAGGAACTGGCCGGGCCGGTAGGGCAGTCGGGCGTCCAGCACCAGCGACACGGCCTCGGCCGTCTCCTGCACCCGCTCCACCACCCGCACCCGCCGCACCCCGGCGGGCGCGGACCCGCCGGGGGCCGGGCCGGCGTACGGCTCAGGCATCGGCCGGCACCTCCAGCCGCCCGTCCGCCACCGCCGCCTCGATGCTGAGCCGCAGCGCGGCACAGGACCGGACCCGGCCGCTCGGCACACCGGCGGCGACCGCCGCGGAACCGATCCGCGGGCAGACCGCCGCCGTCTCCCCCGTCCACTGGACCTGGACGTGCGCGGGGCTGAACTTCTCGCACAGCACCCGGGTCCCGCACTCGGCGCAGTCCACCGCCCGCATCACGCGGGGCCGTCCGCGCGCCGGGCGGCCAGGTTCTCCGCGACCTCCGCCCGCCACGCCTCGTTGGCGCGGGCGGTGTCGATCTCGAACTCGAAGCGGCGGACCATCTCCTCCGTGACCTCGGCCACGTCCACGTAGAACTGCTGGTACCAGCGGCGCAGTTGGTAGACCGGGCCGTCCTCCTCGGTCAGCAGCGGATTGTCGATCCGGGTCTTGTTCCGCCAGATCTCCACGTCCTGCTCGAAGCCGACCTTCAGCCCTTCCGAGGTGAGCCGGGCCGCCTCGGCGGCCTGCTCGTCGGTCATGCCCGGCAGCTTCTTCACCATCGCCCCGTACATCAGCACGAAGCTGTTCCCGTCGACCGGGTAGTGGCAGTTGATCAGGACCGACTCCATCTCCAGCCCGCCGCCGACCTCGCTCCACAGCTTGTCGATCATGTACGAGGGGCCGTGGTAGGAGGCGTCCGAGCGGAGCCCTCCCCCGGTGGACAGGGTGCCCAGGTCCACGTCGCCGCGCGGGGTGGACTCCAGGTACTGGGTGGCCACGTGTCCGTCGAAGACGTTCTTGAAGTAGTGCGGGAACGCGTAGTGCACGTAGTAGAAGTGCGCCATGTCGACCACGTTGTCGACGATCTCCCGGCAGTTGGAGCCCTCCACCCGCAGGGAGTTCCAGCTCCAGTCGCTCCACCCGGGATCGCCGAAGCCCTCGATCTGCGGGATGGTCACCCCGGGCGGCGGCTGCCCGCCCTCCGGGTCGTGCCACACGTACAGCTGGCCGTTGCGCTCCAGGGTGGTCCAGGCCCGGGTCCTGGCCCGGGGCGGGACCCGGCGGGCGTACGGGACGGCGGAACAGCGGCCGTCGCCGGACCAGCGCCAGTCGTGGAAGGGGCAGGCGACGGTGTCGCCCTTGACGGTCCCGTGGGCCAGATTGCCGCCCATGTGCGGGCAGTAGGCGTTCAGGACGCGCAGGGCGCCGTCCGTCCCGGCCCGGAACACCACGAGACGGGTGCCGAAGGCCTCCACCTCGTGCGGGGCGCCGTCCCGGAAGGGTTCGGCGAGGCCCAGGCAGTGCCAGCCCCTGGCGAACCGGGCCGGTACGGCCTCGGCCCGGATGACCCGGGGCTCCTCCTCGTGTGCGGTCATCGGTGGTCCTCCCTCAGTTCCGCGCCGACAGTTCGACGGCGATGTCGATGAGCTGGTCCTCCTGGCCGCCGACCAGCCGGCGTTCACCGGCCCGGAGCAGGATCTCGGCGCCGGACACCCCGTACCGCTCGGCCTGCCGCCAGGCGTGCCCGAGGAAGCTGGAGTAGACCCCGGCGTGCCCCATCAGCAGGGCCATCCGGTCGAGCCGGCACTCCTCGCCCATCACGGGCCGGACCACGTCCTCGGCCGCGTCGATGATCTTCAGTACGTCGATGCCGGTGCGGATGCCCATCTTCCGGCAGACGGCGGCGAAGGCCTCGACGGGCGTGTTGCCGGCCCCGGCGCCCAGCCGGCGGGTGGAGCCGTCGATCTGGAGGGCCCCGGCCCGGACCGCGGCCACCGAATTGCCCACCCCCAGGCCGAGGTTCTCGTGGCCGTGGAAGCCGACCTGGGCGTCCGTGCCCAGTTCGGCGACCAGGGCGGACACCCGGTCGGTGACCTGGTCCATGGTCATCGCCCCGGCCGAGTCCACCACGTACACGCACTGGCAGCCGGCGTCGGCCATGATCCGGGCCTGCCGGGCCAGCTCCTCCGGGGTGGTGGAGTGGGCCATCATCAGGAACCCGACGGTCTCCAGACCGGTGTCGCGGGCCAGTCCGAAGTGCTGGACGGAGATGTCCGCCTCGGTGCAGTGGGTGGCGATCCGGCAGACCGAGCCCCCGTTCGCGTGCGCGGCCCGGATGTCGTCCATCACCCCGAGGCCCGGAAGCATCAGGAAGGCGATCTTCGCCTGCCGGGCGGTGTCGGCGGCGGCCCGGATCAGCTCCTGCTCGGGGGTGGCGGAGAACCCGTAGGTGAAGGAGGAGCCGCCGAGGCCGTCGCCGTGGGCCACCTCGATGACGGGGACCCCGGCACCGTCGAGGGCGGCCACCACGGAGCGGACCTGGTCGGCGGTGAAGCGGTGGCGGACGGCGTGCGAACCGTCCCGGAGGGAGGAGTCGGTGACCCGGACGTCCAGCTCGTCCGAGTACGTACGGGGGGCGGCGGGCGTGACGGGGGCGGTCGGCGCGGGGCCGGTCGGGGCGGTCGGGGCGGTCGGGGCGGCGGGGGCGCGGTCGGTCATCGCAGCAGGTCCTTCGCGAACTCCTCGCCGACCCTGGTGGCGGCGGCGGTCATGATGTCGAGGTTCCCGGCGTAGGGCGGCAGGAAGTCCCCCGCGCCCTCCACCTCCAGGAAGACCGCGACCCGGGCCATCCCGCCGTTCAGCGGCGAGGGGTCGTCGAACTGCGGCTCGGTGCGCAGCCGGTAGCCGGGCACGTAGCCGGCCACCTCCGCCGCGATCCGCTTGACGGAGGCGGCCACGGCCTCCCGGTCGGCGTCCGCGGGGATCCCGCAGAAGACGGTGTCCCGCATGATCACGGGCGGTTCGGCGGGGTTGAGGATGATGACGGCCTTGCCCCGCGCGGCCCCGCCGATCTCCTCGATCCCGCGGGCGGTGGTGCGGGTGAACTCGTCGATGTTGGCGCGGGTGCCGGGGCCGGCGGAGACCGAGGCCACCGAGGCCACGATCTCGGCGTAGGCCACCGGGACCACCCGGGAGACCGCGTACACCATGGGGATGGTGGCCTGCCCGCCACACGTGATCATGTTGACGTTGGGCCGGTCCAGATGGGCGGTGAGGTTCGCGGGCGGGACCACGGCCGGCCCGACGGCGGCCGGGGTCAGGTCGACCACCCGGATCCCGAGGGCCTCGTAGCGGGGCGCGTTGGCCCGGTGCACCCGGGCGGAGGTGGCCTCGAAGACCAGGTCGGGCAGTTCGGGGCCCGCCAGCAGCCGGTCCACGCCCTGGTGGGAGGCTTCGAGCCCGGCCCGGCGGGCCCGGGCCAGCCCCTCGCTGTCCGGGTCCACGCCGACCATCCAGCGGGGCTCGATGTGCGGGGAGCGCAGCAGTTTGTACATCAGGTCGGTGCCGATGTTGCCGGAGCCGACGATCGCGGCGGTGGCCTTGGAGTTCATGCGTACCTGTACCTCGTTCACTCGGGTCACTCGGGTCACTCGGGTCGGCGGAAGGTGAGGGAGACCGAGCCCAGCCCGGTGAAGGCGGCCGTGTAGGTGTGGCCGGGGGTCACCTCGACGGCCCGGGTGCAGGAGCCGGGCAGGATCAGGTGTCCCCTCTCCAGCCGGACCCCGAAGCGGGCCACGGTCCGGGCCAGCCAGGCCACCGAGCGGGCCGGGTCGCCGAGGACGGCGTCCCCGCGGCCGGCGGCGAGCTCCACGGGCGCGCCGGCGGTCCCGTCCCGGTCCTCGTGACGGGTGAGGACGGCCTCGACCGCCTTGAGGTCGAGCTCGCGGGGGTCGCGGCCCGGGCCGATCGCGTAGCCGGCGGAGGAGGCGTTGTCGGCGATGGTGTCGGCGAGCGCGATCCGCCAGTCGGCGATCCGGCTGTCGATCAGTTCCAGTGCCGGGACGACCTGTTCGGTGGCCGCGAGCACATCGGCCGGGGTGCAGCCCTCGCCGGGCAGGTCGGCCCCGAGCACGAAACCGATCTCCACCTCGATCCGGGGCGCGCAGTAGCGGGCGGTGTCCACCGGGCGGCCGGGGTGGAGCTCCATGGTGTCGAGGAGATGGCCGTAGTCGGGCTCGTCCACTCCCATCATGGCCTGCATCACGGGGGACGAGAGGCCGACCTTGTGGCCGGTGATCCGGGCACCGCCGCCGGGTCCGCCCGTTCCGTCGGGGCCGGCCGGTCCGGGTGCCGTGCGCCGCCGGATGTTGAGCAGCTGGATCTCGTACGCGTCCTCGGCGCCGATGCCGGGGAAGGCCTCCACGAGCGGGGCGACCGGTCGCCGCCCCAGCTCGGCGGCGCGCAGCAGTTCGGCGGCCCGGGTCCGCTGGCGGTCCGAGAGCATGTCGGCGGCTCCTCGTCGGGGGTGGGTTCGGTCCGGCGAGGCTAAGTCGGCCACCGCGGACACCGGGAGGCCGTTTTCCCGCTGACCGGGAAAGGGCCGCGCGTGCCAGGTTGGGCGCATGGGGGATCTGGTGCTGGGCGGGCGCTACCGCCTGCGGGGCTGGAACGCGGAGCGCGGGACGTACTCGGGATACGCCACCGCGGACGGGGGCGGGCCGATCGAGGCGATCCGGCATTCCGCCCCCGCGACGGGTACGCCGGGGACGGCGGTGGAGCGGGTCCTCGGGGAGCTGCTCCTGCTGACCGCTCCCACCCGGGTCGCATCGAGGCGCAGTTCGCCCCGGGCCCGGAGGCCCCGGGCGGCGGCCCCGGCGGCGCCCGGCCAGGGTGCCCTCGCCCGGGGTCTGGTCGGCCCGCCCCCGGCCCCGGGTCCGGGCACGGGCACGGGCACGGGCACGGCCCGGGCGGCCAGGCCCGTACCGGCCGGCCCCGGCCGGCCCGTGCCCCCCGGTCAGCGGGAGCCGTAGGCCGGGAGGGGGGGTTCGGCGGTGGTGAGGAGTTTCAGGGCGGTCTCGCCGGCTTGGGCGGGGGTGCGGCGGGAGTCCTGTTCGGCGGTCGGGCCCGGGCGCCAGCCCTCCATCACGGTGATCCGGCCGCCCTCGGTCTCGAAGACACGGCCGGTCACCCCGGCCGAGGCCGTCGAGCCGAGCCAGACCACCAGCGGGGAGACGTTCTCGGGTGCCATGGCGTCGAAGCCGCCCGTCTCGGGGGCGGCCATCGTCTCGGCGAAGGTCCGCTCCGTCATCCGGGTGCGGGCGGCCGGGGCGATCGCGTTGACCTGGACCCCGTAGCGGCCCATCTCGGCGGCCGCGACGGCGGTGAGGCCGAGGATCCCGGCCTTGGCGGCGCTGTAGTTGCCCTGGCCGACCGAGCCGAGCAGGCCCGCCCCGGAGGAGGTGTTGACCACCCGGGCGGCGGCCTGCCGGCCGGCCTTGGCCTCGGCCCGCCACCAGCCGGCGGCGGCCCGCAGCGGCAGGAAGTGTCCCTTGAGGTGGACCCGCATCACCGCGTCCCAGTCGTCCTCGTCCAGGTTCACCAGCATCCGGTCCCGGAGGAACCCGGCGTTGTTGACCAGGGTGTCCAGCCGCCCGTACGTGTCCACGGCGCAGGCGATCAGCGAGGCCGCCCCGGCCGCTTCGGCGATGTCCCCGCCGTGCGCCACCGCGCTGCCGCCGGCCGCCCGGATCTCCTCGACCACGCGGGCGGCCGGGCTGTCGGCGCCGGGCTGTCCGTCGAGACCGACGCCCAGGTCGTTGACCACCACCCGGGCACCCTCGGCGGCGAAGGCCAGGGCGTGGGCCCGGCCCAGGCCCCGTCCGGCGCCGGTCACGATCACGACCCGTCCCTCGCACAGTCCGGGGGTGCGCACCGTCTCGGTCATCTCAGTTCTCCTCATCTCGGTTCTCCTTGTTGACGGTCGCCGCGTCCAGGAAGGCCGGGCGTTCGCCGCCGCCGTGGACCAGCAGGGCGGCGCCGCTCACGTACGCGGCCCGGTCGGAGGCCAGGAACACGGCCGCCGCGCCCACGTCGGCCGGTTCGGCGAGCCGGCCCAGCGGGACGGTGGCGCCGACGGCCGCGATGCCGGACTCGTCCCCGTAGTGCAGATGGGAGAGTTCGGTGCGCACCATGCCCAGCACCAGCGTGTTCACCCGCACTTCGGGGGCCCATTCCACGGCCATCGAGCGGGCCAGGTTCTCCAGGCCGGCCTTGGCGGCCCCGTAGGCGGCGGTGCCCGGTGAGGGCCGGGTGCCGCTGACGCTGCCGATCATCAGCACCGAGCCGCGGGTCTCCCGCAGGTGCGGGTGGGCGGCCAGCGAGGCGGTCATGGGGGCGGTCAGGTTGAGTTCCAGCACCCGTGCGTGGCGTTCCGCCTCGCCTTCGCCGAGCAGCCGGTAGGGGGTGCCGCCGGCGTTGTTGACCAGGCAGTCGAGGCGTCCGTACCGGTCGGCGACGGTCCGGAAGAAGCCCTGGACCGCCGCGGGGTCGCGCAGGTCGAGGGCGGTGTAGTCGGCGGTCCGCGGGCCGTCGGCGGCCGTGGCGGTCAGTGGTTCCTCCGGTGGCCGGCGCGCGCAGACGACGACCCGTGCGCCGGCCGCCAGGAACGACCGGGCGATCCCGGCGCCGACCCCGCGGGTTCCGCCGGTGACGACGATGACCCTCCCGTCGAGCTCCATGGGCTGCTACCTTCCTCACCTAACAAATGTTTGGTGGAAAGGTAGCTGATCCGCTCATGGGTGTCTCCACCTCAAGCCCCGACAAGGGCATCGCACTGGTCACGGTCGACTTCCCACCGGTCAACGCCCTCCCGGTGCGGGCCTGGTACGAGCTCGCCGACGCCCTGCGCGCCGCCGGCCGCGACCCCGAGGTCCGGTGCGTGGTGCTGGCCGCCGAGGGGCGCGGCTTCAACGCCGGCGTCGACATCAAGGAGATGCAGCGCGACCCCGGCCACGAGGCCCTGATCGGCGCCAACCGGGGCTGCTACGAGGCCTTCGCGGCCGTCTACGACTGCGAGGTCCCGGTGGTGGCCGCGGTGAACGGGTTCTGCCTGGGCGGCGGCATCGGACTCGTCGGCAACGCCGACGTCGTCGTGGCGGACGAGGACGCCGTCTTCGGACTGCCGGAACTGGACCGGGGCGCGCTGGGCGCCGCCACCCATCTGGCCCGGCTGGTGCCGCAGCACCTGATGCGGGCCCTGTACTACACCTCGCGGACCGCGACCGCCGCCGAACTGCACGCCCACGGCTCGGTGTGGAAGGTGGTGCCCGGCCCGGAGCTGCGGACGGCCGCCCTGGAGCTGGCCCGGGAGATCGCCCGCAAGGACGGCCTGCTGATCCGGCTGGCCAAGGCCGCCATCAACGGCATCGACCCGGTGGACGTCCGGCGCAGCTACCGCTTCGAGCAGGGCTTCACCTTCGAGGCCAATCTCAGCGGGGTCGCCGACCGGATCCGCGACACCTTCGGGAAGGGACAGGGAGAGACCTCATGACGGACAAGAGCATGACCCCCGACGAGGTGGTCGGGCGGCTGAGCAGCGGAATGACCATCGGGATCGGCGGCTGGGGGGCCCGGCGCAAGCCCATGGCCCTGGTGAGAGCACTGCTCCGGTCCGAGATCACCGATCTGACCGTGGTCTCCTACGGCGGCCCCGACGTCGGCATGCTGGCCGCCGCCGGCCGGATCCGCCGGCTGGTCGCCCCCTTCGTCACCCTCGACTCCATCCCCCTGGAACCCCACTACCGCACCGCCCGCGAACAGGGCACCCTCGCCCTCACCGAACTCGACGAGGGCATGTTCATGTGGGGCCTGCACGCCGCCGCCAACCGGCTCCCCTTCATGCCCGTCCGGGCCGGCCTCGGCTCCGACCTGATGCGGGTCAACCCCGACCTGCGCACCGTCACCTCCCCCTACCCCGGCGAGGACGGGGAGCACGAGGAGTTCGTCGCCGCCCCCGCCCTGCGGATGGACGCCGCCCTGGTCCACCTCAACCGCGCCGACCGGCTCGGCAACGCCCAGTACCTGGGCCCCGACCCGTACTTCGACGACCTGTTCTGCGAGGCCGCCGACACCGCCTACATCTCCTGCGAGCAGCTGGTGGAGACCGCCGAGCTGGCCAAGGCCGGCCCCCCGCAGTCCCTCCTGGTCAGCCGGCACTCCGTCACCGGGGTCGTCGAGGCCCCCGGCGGCGCGCACCCCACCTCCTGCGCCCCCGACCACGACCGCGACGAACCCTTCCAGAAGCTCTACGCCACCACCCCCTGGCCGGAGTTCGCCGCCCGCTTCCTGTCCGGCAGCAGCGAGCACGACCACCAGACCGCCGTCCGCACCTGGCACGAGGAGCAGCAGTGACCACCGCGACCGCCACCCGCGCCGAGTACTGCGTGATCGCCTGCGCCGAGGCCTGGCGCGACAACGGAGAGGTCCTCGCCAGCCCGATGGGCCTGATCCCCGGCTTCGGCGCCCGCCTCGCCAAACGCACCTTCTCCCCCGACCTCCTCCTCACCGACGGCGAGGCCATGCTGGTCGGCCCGGACGGCACCGTGGAGGGCTGGCTGCCCTACCGCCGCCACCTCACCATGGTCACCGGCGGCCGCCGGCACGTGATGATGGGCGCCAGCCAGATCGACCGGTACGGCAACCAGAACATCTCCTGCATCGGCGACTGGGAGCGGCCCGCCCGCCAGCTCCTCGGGGTCCGCGGGGCGCCCGCCAACACCCTGAACAACCCGGTGAGCTACTGGGTCCCCAAGCACTCCGCCCGGGTGTTCGTCGAGCGGGTCGACATGGTCAGCGGGGTCGGCCACGACCGGGCCGCCGCGGCCGGTCCCTCCGCCACCCGGTACCACCGGCTGCCCCGGGTGGTCTCGAACCTCGGGGTGTTCGACTTCGCCACCCCCGACCGGCGGATGCGGCTCGCCTCGCTGCACCCCGGGGTGAGCGTCGAGGAGGTCCGGGCGGCCACCGCCTTCGAACTCGCCGTCCCCGAGGACCTCCCGTACACCCGCGAGCCCACCGGCGCGGAACTCCGGCTGATCCGCGAGGTGATCGACCCCAAGGGGCTGCGGGACCGCGAAGTCCGGGCCGTGTGATGGACACCGCCCTGACCAGGCTGACCGGCGTCCGCCACCCCCTGGTGCAGACCGGGATGGGCTGGGTGGCCGGCCCCCGGCTGGTGTCGGCCGCCGCGAACGCCGGGGCCCTGGGCATCCTGGCCTCCGCGACGATGACCCTGGACCAGCTGCGTTCGGCGGTCCGCGAGGTCAAGTCCCGTACCGGGGAGCCCTTCGGGGTCAACCTGCGGGCGGACGCCGGGGACGCCCCCGAACGCGCCCGGCTGATCATCGACGAGGGCGTCCGGGTCGCCTCCTTCGCCCTCGCCCCCTCCCAGCAGCTGATCGCCCTCCTCAAGGAGGCCGGGGTGGTGGTGATCCCGTCCGTCGGGGCCCGCCGGCACGCCGAGAAGGTCGCGGCCTGGGGCGCCGACGCGGTGATCGTGCAGGGCGGGGAGGGCGGCGGCCACACCGGGGAGGTGGCCACCAGCGTGCTGCTCCCCCAGGTGGTGGACGCCGTGGACATCCCGGTGATCGCCGCCGGCGGGTTCCACGACGGCCGCGGCCTGGTCGCGGCCCTCGCCTACGGGGCGGCCGGGATCGCCATGGGCACCCGCTTCCTGCTGACCTCCGACTCCACCGTCCCGGACCCGGTCAAGGCCCGCTATCTGGCGGCCACCGTCAAGGACGTCACCGTCACCACCGCCGTGGACGGGCTGCCGCACCGGATGCTGCGCACCGAACTGGTCGAGTCCCTGGAGCGGGCGGGCCGCACCAGGGCGCTGGCCCGGGCGGTCCGGCACGCGGCCGGGTTCCGGAAGCTGTCCGGGCTGTCCTGGGGCCGGATGGTCCGGGACGGTCTGGCGATGAAACACGGCAAGGACCTGTCCTGGAGCCAGGTGCTGCTCGCCGCGAACACCCCGATGCTCCTCAAGGCGTCCATGGTCGAGGGCCGTACGGACCTCGGAGTCATGGCATCCGGCCAGGTCGCGGGAGTGATCGACGACCTCCCGTCCTGCGCGGAGCTCGTCGACCGCGTGATGGCCGAGGCACACGCAGTGCTGCACACGCTCCGCACCCTGCCTCCACCAGGGTGATCCCCTCTCCGCGAGGAGTCGTTCCCCATGAGCCGTGTCCGATTCCGCCCGACGAGCGCGGCGGTCCTCGCCGCGCTCGTCGTCACCGCACTGCCCGTCACCGCGTCCGCCGCACCGGCCGCACCGGCCGCCGTCCGGCACCAGCACGGGCCGGTGCGGGCGGCGGAAACGATCCGCCAGATCCCCCTCCAGGGCGCGGTGAACGTCCGCGACCTGGGCGGCTACCGCACGTACACGGGCGGGCAGGTCCGTCAGGGGCTGGTCTACCGCGCCGACGCGCTGAGCAAGCTGACCGACGCCGACCTCACCAGGGTCGCCGGTCTCGGCCTCACGAAGGTCGTGGACTTCCGCATCCCGATGGAGCTCCAGTACGACGGCGCCGACCGGCTGCCGCCCGGGCTCGCCGTCACCGCCCGCCCGGTCAGCGACCTGGGCCTCTACGGCACCCTGGTCGGCGCCATCGCCACCGGCGACCCGGTCCGGCAGGAGCAGATCCTGGGCGGCGGGCGCGCCGAGGCGTACATGCGCGACATCTACCGCACCTTCGTGACCAGCGCGGAGAACCGCGCCCAGTTCGCGGCCACCCTCCGCGACCTGGCCGGCGGCGCGCCGGGCGCCACGCTCTACCACTGCACCTCGGGCAAGGACCGGACGGGCTGGACCAGCTACGTCCTGCTGCGCGCCCTGGGCGTCCCACAGGACGCCGCGGAGCGCGACTACCTGGCCTCGAACACCTTCCGGGCCGCCTACGACGCCAGGCTCCGCGACGGTCTCAAGCAGTCCGGGCGGATGCAGAACCCCGCCCTGCTCATCCCGCTCCAGGAGGTCCGGCAGGACTACCTGGACGCCGCCACCGCCCGGATGGAGGCCGACTACGGCAGCTTCTACGGCTATCTGACCGAGGGCCTGGGGCTGAGCCTGGCCGAGCTGGTGAAGCTCCAGAAGAAGCTCGTCCGGTAGGCCGGCCGCCGGCCGACCGGCAGCCGCCGGGCCGGGGACGCCGGGCCCGGAAACGCCGGTGCCCCCCACCCGGGAGACGGGTGGGGGGCACCGGTGTGCGTCGCGGGTCAGGAGGACCGGCGGGGGGCCTGCCGGCCGGTGCCGACCCGGCTGCGGGCGGATGCCGCGGCCGCGCCGCCGCCGGTGCCCGCGCCGCCGGAGCGGCGGGGCTGCCCGGAGCGGGTGCCGGCGGCCGAGCCGGCGGCCTGGCCGGTGCCGCGGCCGCCCTGGCCGCCGCCGCCCTGCGTACGGGCACGGGAGCCGGAGCCGGCGGACTGCTCGGAGCGGGTGCGGTTGCCGCCGCCGGCCTCGCCGCGGCGGCGGGCCGGGCGGGAGCCGGTCTTCGCGGCACCGCCGCGCGCCTTCGGCGGGGTGGCCTGCGGGACCTCCAGGACCACCGGGACGCCGGAGGGCTCGCGGGCGCCGGTCAGCCGGGTCAGCTCCTCGTCGGAGGACTTGATCTGGGCGGTCCGCGGGCGGATCCCGGCGTCGGACATCAGCCGGGTCATCTCCCGCTTCTGCTCGGGCAGGACCAGGGTGACCACGCTGCCGGACTCGCCGGCCCGGGCGGTCCGGCCGCCGCGGTGCAGGTAGTCCTTGTGGTCGGTGGGCGGGTCCACGTTGACGACCAGGTCCAGGTCGTCGATGTGGATGCCGCGGGCGGCCACGTTGGTGGCGACCAGGGCGGTGACCTCACCGGTCTTGAACCAGTCCAGGGTCCGGTTGCGCTGCGGCTGCGAGCGGCCGCCGTGCAGGCCGGAGGCGCGGACCCCGCTGGCCAGCAGCTTCTTGACCATGCGGTCCACGGCCCGCTTGGTGTCGAGGAAGAGGATCACCCGACCGTCGCGGGCGGCTATCTTCGTCGCCACGGCCTTCTTGTCGGTCTCGTCCATCACGTACAGGACGTGGTGCTCCATGGTGGTGACCGCGCCGGCCGACGGGTCCACGGAGTGGCTGACCGGGTCGTTCAGGAACATCTTGACGAGCTTGTCGATGTTCTTGTCGAGGGTCGCGGAGAACAGCATCTTCTGGCCGCCCTCCCGCACCTGCTTGAGCAGCCGGGTGACCTGCGGCAGGAAGCCCATGTCGGTCATCTGGTCGGCCTCGTCGAGGACGGTGATGTCCACCTGCTCCAGGGTGACGTCGCCGCGGTCGATCAGGTCGGCCAGCCGTCCGGGGGTGGCGACCAGCACCTCGGCGCCGCGCTTGAGGGCGCCGGCCTGCCGGTTCAGCGACATCCCGCCGACCACCGTGGTGATCCGCAGCCGCAGCCCGTCGGCGTAGGGGGTGAGGGCGTCGGTGACCTGCTGCGCGAGCTCGCGGGTCGGGACCAGGACCAGCGCGAGCGGGGTCTTGGGTTCGGCGCGGCGGCCGGCGGTGCGGGCCAGCAGGGCCAGCCCGAAGGCCAGGGTCTTGCCGGAGCCGGTGCGGCCGCGGCCGAGCAGGTCACGGCCGGCCAGGGAGTTGGGCAGGGTCGCGGCCTGGATCGGGAAGGGCGCGGTCACCCCCTGCTCGGCGAGGGTCTTCAGCAGGGCCTCGGGCATGTCGAGGTCCTCGAACGCCGCCACCGGCGGCAGGGCCGGGGTCAGCGGTTCCGGCATGGTGAACTCCTGCGGCCGCGGGGCGGGCGCGGAGCCGCCCTTCGACCGGCCCGCGCCGGCCTTCGGACGTCCCTGGTCAGCGCCACGGCCCCGGACGGGACGGCGGCCGGAACGTGCGGAGCTGGAGCTGGAGCTGGTCATGCGGGAGAGCCCTTCTGAAACCGGCAGGTGAATCTGGGTGGAGAGAGCACACAAGCCGGGGCCCGCACCTTGGCGATGCGGACCCCGGCGTGCGACGAGCGTCAGGCAGGCAGGATGTTCTCGGCCTGCGGGCCCTTCTGGCCCTGGGTGACGTCGAAGGTGACCTTCTGGCCTTCCTGGAGCTCACGGAAGCCCTGGGTGGCGATGTTGGAGTAGTGGGCGAACACGTCCGGGCCGCCACCCTCCTGCTCGATGAAGCCGAAGCCCTTTTCCGAGTTGAACCACTTCACGGTGCCGTTCGCCATAGCGATCTCCTGAATGTAGGTAGGGTCCCATCCGGAGATGCCGGAAAACAATAATGCGCCTGAGGATCATTCCGTCAGGCGCACATAACGTTCATGGGTACCACAACTGCAACGCCTCCAAGCTAGCACACCTCGCCGGGCCGGAGGTGCGCACCGGCCCGGCGAGGGTGGTCCGGTGGTGGTCAGAGGCGCTCGATGATCGTCACGTTGGCCTGGCCGCCGCCCTCGCACATGGTCTGCAGGCCGTAGCGGCCGCCGGTCCGTTCCAGTTCGTGGAGCAGGGTGGTCATCAGCTTGACGCCGGTGGCCCCGAGCGGATGTCCGAGGGCGATCGCTCCGCCGTTCGGGTTGACCCGCTCCGGATCGGCGCCGGTCTCCTTCAGCCAGGCCAGCACCACCGGGGCGAAGGCCTCGTTGATCTCGACGAGGTCGATGTCCCCGATGGTCAGCCCGGTCTTCTTCAGGGCGTACGCGGTCGCCGGGATCGGCGCCGAGAGCATCCGGATGGGGTCCTCCCCGCGCACCGACAGGTGGTGGATCCGGGCCCTGGGGGTGAGCCCGTGCTCCCGTACGGCCCGTTCGGAGGCGAGCAGCATGGCGGCGGCCCCGTCGGAGACCTGGGAGGACACGGCGGCGGTGAGGGTGCCGCCCTCGACCACCGGCCTGAGGGCGGCCATCTTCTCCAGGCTGGTGTCCCGGCGGGGGCCCTCGTCGGTGCGGACCTCGCCCCAGGCGACGGTCTCCCGGTCGAAGCGGCCCTCGTCCACGGCCCGCAGGGCCCGCTGGTGGGAGCGGAGCGCGAACTCCTCCATGTCGGAGCGGGAGATCCCCCACTTCTCGGCGATCAGCTGGGCGCCGTGGAACTGGTTGACCGGCGCGTCCCCGTAGCGGGCGCGCCAGCCCCGGGAGCCCAGGTAGGGGCCCTCGGTGAGGCCGAGGGGTTCGGCGGCCTGCCGGGAGGCGAAGGCGATGGGGATCATCGACATGTTCTGGGTGCCGCCGGCCACCACCAGGTCCTGGGTGCCGGAGAGCACGCCCTGGGCGGCGAAGTGGACGGCCTGCTGGGAGGAGCCGCACTGCCGGTCGACGGTGACGCCCGGCACCTCCTCGGGCAGTCCGGCGGCCAGCCAGGCCGTCCGCGCGATGTCCCCGGCCTGCGGGCCGACGGTGTCCAGGCAGCCGAAGACCACGTCCTCCACGGCGGCCGGGTCGATCCCGGTGCGGTCCACGAGGGCTTTCAGGACGTGTGCGCCGAGGTCGGCGGGGTGGACGGCGGCCAGGCCGCCGTTCCGCCGGCCCACGGGGGTGCGGACCGCGTCGACTATGTAGGCCTCGGGCATGTTCGCGTCTCCTCGGGTGTCAGGTGCGTACGGCGATCCCGTCCAGCACCATCGACAGGTACTGGCGGGCGATCTCCTCGGGGCTGTGCTGTCCGCCCGGCCGGTACCAGGAGGCGGCCACCCAGACCGTGTCGCGGACGAAGCGGTAGGTGAGGCGGATGTCCAGGTCGGCCCGGAAGGCCCGGGCGGCGACCCCCCGCTCCAGGGTCCCCAGCCAGGCCTTCTCGAACTTGGCCTGGGAGTCGGAGAGGTAGTGGAAGCGGGGCTGGGCGGAGAGGGTGCGGGACTCCTTCTGGTAGATGGCGACGGCGGCGCGGTGCCGGTCGATCTCCCGGAAGGACTCGGTGACGAGGGCCTCGATCGTCTCCCGTGGGCCGAGGCCGGCGGCGAGGACGGTGTCGTAGCCCTCCCAGAGTTCGTTCAGGAAGGCGGAGAGGATCTCGTCGAGCATCGATTCCTTGGAATCGAAGTGGTAGTAGAGGCTGCCGGCGAGCATCCCGGCGGCGTCGGCGATCTTGCGGACGGTGGTGGCGTTGTAGCCCTGGGCGGCGAACACCTCGGCGGCGGTGTCGAGGAGTTCGCGACGGCGCTCGGGGGAGGCCGTCACCGGCTGCTTCTTCTTGTTCGTTGGCACGGGGTCATTCTGCTGCCCGTGACTAGGGGTGCTGGCTGCTGACGGAGACGGTCTCCCCGGTCATGTAGGAGGAGTAGCCGCTGGCCAGGAAGACCATCACGTTGGCGATCTCCCAGGGCTCGGCGTAGCGGCCGAAGGCCTCGCGGGCGGTGAGCTCCTCCAGGACCTCGGCGCTGGTCACCTTCACCAGGTGGGGGTGCATGGCCAGGCTGGGGGCGACCGCGTTGACGCGGACCCCGAGGCCGGCGGCCTCCAGGGCGGCGCAGCGGGTGAGGGCCATGACCCCGGCCTTGGCGGCGGCGTAGTGGGCCTGGCCGGCCTGGGCGCGCCAGCCGACCACCGAGGCGTTGTTGACGATCACCCCGCCGCGGCCGGAGTCGCGGAAGGAGCGGAGGGCGGCGCGGGTGCAGCGGAAGGTGCCGTTGAGGGTGACGTCGAGGACCTTGGACCACTGGTCGTCGGTCATGTCGACGAGGGCGGCGGTGCCGCCGAGGCCGGCGTTGTTGACCACGATGTCGAGTCCGCCGTGCTGCCGCTCGGCGTGGGCGATCAGGGCGCGGACCTGATCCTCGGAGGTGACGTCGCAGGGCAGGGCGGTGACCCGGTCGGGGCCGAACTCGGCGGCGAGGGCCTCCTCGGTCTCCTTGAGCCGGCGGGCGTGGGCGTCGCCGATGACGATCCGGGCGCCCTCTTCCAGGAAGCGGCGGGCGGTGGCCCCGCCGATGCCGGTGCCGGCGGCGGCGGTGATCACGGCGGTGCGGTCGCGCAGCAGGCCGTGGGCGGGGGTGTACTGCGGGGTGGTCACGTCCGTGCCTCCTTGGGAAGACCGAGGATCCGCTCGGCGATCAGGTTCCGCTGGATCTCGTCGGATCCGGCGTAGATGGTGTCGGCGCGGGAGAAGAGGAACAGCCGCTGCCAGTCGTCGGGCTCGTACGGTCCGTCCGGGTCGCCGGGGGTGAGCAGCGAGGCGGGTCCGCGGACCTCCATGGCGAGTTCGCCGAGGCTCCGGTGCCAGTTGGCCCAGTACAGCTTGGCGGCGGGGGGTTCGGTGCCGGGGCGCAGGGCGGCGGCGCGCATGGTCTCCAGGCCGATCCAGGCGCGGACCAGCCGGTCGCGGACCAGGGGGTCGGCGAGGGCCCCGTTGGCACGGGCGAGTGCGGCGAGGGATTCGAGCTCGCGGCGGAAGCCGACCTGCTGGCCGAGGGTGGAGACCCCGCGTTCGAAGCCGAGGGTGGCCATGGCGGTCCGCCAGCCGTCGCCGGGGGCGCCGACCAGGTGGTCCGCTCCGGTGCGGGCGCCGTCGAAGAACACCTCGTTGAACTCGCTGGTGCCGGTGAGCTGGACGATCGGGCGGACCTCGACCCCGGGCTGGTCCATCGGGACCAGCAGGCAGGAGAGCCCGTCGTGGCGCCGGGAGCCGGGGGTGGTGCGGGCGAGGACGAAGCACCACTGGGCTTCGTGGGCGAGGGAGGTCCAGGTCTTCTGGCCGTGCACCGTCCAGCCGTCCGGGTGGGGTTCGGCGCGGGTGCGGACGGCGGCCAGGTCGGAGCCGGCGCCGGGTTCGCTGTACCCCTGGCACCAGAGTTCGGTGACCGCGCGGATGGGCGGGAGGAAGCGGCGGCGCTGTTCCTCGGTGCCGTGGGCGATCAGGGTGGGGCCGAGGAGCTGTTCGCCGATGTGGTTGACGCGGGCGGGGGCGTCGGCGAGGGCGTACTCCTCGTGGAAGGCGATCTGCTGCTCGACGGTGGCGCCGCGGCCGCCGTGTTCCTCGGGCCAGCCGACGCAGGTCCAGCCGTGGTCGGCCATGTGCCGTTCCCAGGCGAGGCGTTCGGCGAAGGACTCGTGTTCCCGGCCGGGTCCGCCCCGGCCCCTGAGGTCCGCGAACTCGCCGGTGAGGTGGGCCTTCAGCCATCCCCGGACCTCGCTGCGGAACTCCTCGACGGTGCTCATGGCCGTACGTTAACCTACCAAACACTTGTTAGGGAAGGATGTTCCTCCATGCCGGACGCCCCCGTGGTGCGGTACGAGCGGCGCGGCCCCGTCGCGTACGTGACGATGGACCGCCCCCGCTACCGCAACGCGCAGAACAGCGCCATGACCTACGCCCTGGACTCGGCCTTCTACCGGGCCGCCGACGACCGGGAGGTGAAGGCCGTCGTCCTGGCCGGGGCCGGGGACCACTTCTCCGCGGGCCACGACATCGGCACCCCGGACCGCGACGCCCACCTGCCCTTCGAACGGCGGGCCGGACTCTGGTGGGACCACACCGGCCGGACCGGCGCCGAGGCCCGCTTCGCCCGGGAGTCGGAGGTCTACCTCGGAATGTGCCGGCGCTGGCGCGAGCTGCCCAAGCCGGTCATCGCCTCCGTCCAGGGGGCCTGTGTGGCCGGCGGGCTGATGCTCGCCTGGATCTGCGACCTGATCGTGGCCGCCGAGGACGCCTTCTTCGCCGACCCGGTGGTGCGGATGGGCATCCCCGGGGTCGAGTACTTCGCCCACCCGTGGGTGATGCCCCCGCGGATCGCCAAGGAGTTCCTCTACACCGGGGACCGGATGCCGGCCCGCCGGGCCTACGAACTGGGCATGGTCAACCGGGTGGTGCCCCGGGAGGAGCTGGCGGCGGAGACCTCCCGGCTGGCCCTGCGGGTCGCCGGGATGCCCGCCTTCGGGCTCTCCCTGACCAAGCGGGCCGTCAACCAGGCCGAGGACCTCCAGGGGCTGCACACCGGCATGGACTCGGTGTTCGGCCTGCACCACCTGGCGCACGCGCACAACGCCGAGACGGCGGCGGACTCGCTGGGCGGCATGGACATCGCCGCCATGAAGGAGGCGAACGGCTGATGGACCTCACCCACGGCGCGGAGACCGAGGCCTTCCGGGCCGAGGCCCGGGACTGGCTGCGCGCCCACGTCCCCGCCCGCCCGCTGCCCTCCCTGGAGACCGCCGGGGGCTTCGCCGCCCACCGGGAGTGGGAGGCGCGGCTGCACGCCGACCGCTGGGCGGTGGTGTCCTGGCCCGAGGAGTACGGCGGCCGGGGCGTGGACCTGGAGCACTGGCTGGTGTTCGAGGAGGAGTACTGGGCGGCCGGCGCCCCCGGCCGGGTCTCGCAGAACGGCATCAGCCTGCTGGCCCCCACCCTCTTCGGCCACGGCACCGCCGAACAGCGGGACCGGGTGCTGCCGTCCATGGCGGCCGGGGAGGTGGTGTGGGCCCAGGCCTGGTCCGAGCCGGAGGCCGGCTCCGACCTGGCCTCGCTCACCTCGCGGGCGGTCCGCACGGACGGCGGCTGGCTGCTGCACGGGCAGAAGACCTGGTCCTCGCGGGCCGCCTTCGCCGACCGGGCCTTCGGGATCTTCCGCACCGATCCGGCGGCGACCCGCCCGCACCACGGCCTCACCTATCTGATGTTCGACCTGCGGGCCCCCGGGGTGACGGTCCGGCCGATCGGCCGGCTAGACGGCAAGCCCGCCTTCGCGGAGCTGTTCCTGGACGGGGTCTTCGTCCCCGACCGGGACGTGATCGGGGAGCCCGGCCAGGGCTGGCGCATCGCCATGTCCACCACCGGGAACGAGCGCGGGCTCACCCTCCGCTCCCCCGGCCGGTTCCTGGCCGCGGCCGGCCGGCTGACCGAACTGTGGCGGGCCACCGCGGACCCGGCCGACACCGCGCTGCGCGACCGGGTCGCCGACGCCGTGGTCGGGGCCCGCGCCTACGCCCTCTACACCTGGGCGAACGCCTCCCGCTTCGCCGCGGGGTCGAGCATCGGCGCCGAGTCCAGCCTGAACAAGGTGTTCTGGTCCGAGTACGACATCGCCCTGCACGAGACCGCCCTGGACCTGCTGGGCCCGGACGGCGAACGGGCCGACGGGGAGTGGGCCGAGCCCTGGCTGTTCTCCCTGGCCGGGCCCATCTACGCGGGCACCAACGAGATCCAGCGCGACATCATCGCCGAGCGGCTGCTCGGCCTTCCGAAGGGCCGCCGCTGATGCGCTTCCTGCCCACCGGGGAACAGCGGGAGTTCGCCCGCACCCTGCACCGGCTGCTCGGCTCCGCGGACCTGCCCGGCACCGTCCGGGCCTGGTCGGCCGGCGACCCGGCGCCCGCACGGGCCGTCTGGCGCAAACTGGCCGGCACCGGACTGTTCGCCCTGCCCGTCCCCGAGTCCCACGAACGGTACGGGGGCCTGGGCCCGCTCCCGGTGGAGGCCGCCCTGGGCTTCCTGGAACTGGGCCGGGCCGGGATGCCCGGGCCGGTGGTGGAGACGGCCGCCGCGGCCGTGCTGCTGGCCGGACTCGGCGACGACTCGCTGGCCGCCCGCTTCCTGCCGGGGCTGACCTCGGGCGAGGCCGCGGCCACCCTGACCCTGCCGGGCGGCGGCCCGTACGCGCTGGACGCGGACATCGCCGGGCACCGGTTCGCGGTCACCGGCACGGGCGGGCTGTGGCTGCTGCCCGCCCCGGCCCCCGGGGAGGTCCTGCCGTCCATCGATCCGGCCCGCCGGCTGACCGCCCGGCCGGCGGACGCCGACCTCCTCGCCGCCGGGGAGCCGCTGGCCGACGGTCCGGCCGTCCTCGCCGCGGCGGACGGGGCGCTGCGCTGGGCCCGGCTGCTGACCGCGGCGCAGTGCGCGGGGGTGGGCGAGGCGCTGCTGGCCCGGACCGTGGAGTACGCCCGGCAGCGCACCCAGTTCGGCACCCCGATCGGCGCCTTCCAGGCGGTCAAGCACCGGCTGGCGGACACCCTGCTGGCCCTGGAGTTCGCCAAGCCGCTGGTCTGGGCGGGGGCGCTCGGGCTGGCTCCGGCGGACGTGGCGGCGGCCAAGCTGGCCGCCGGGCAGGCCGTGCACCGGGCGGCGGCGACCGCGCTCCAGCTGCACGGGGCGGTCGGCTACACGGAGGAGCTCGACCTGTCGCTGTGGCTGCGCAAGGCCCGCCCGCTCCGGGAGGCCTGGGGCTCCCCCGCGGACTGCCGGGCGGCCGTCCTGGCGGGCTGACCGCGGACGCCCCCCTCGGGGCGGGGCCTTGAGGGGGGCGCGGGGATGCCGGGATGTGCGGGAATATGCGGGGGTGTGCGGGAATGCCGTACGGGGACCCCGCAGCGGGGACCCCGCAGCGGGGGTCCCGTCGCGGGGGTCCGTACGGTCAGGAGGGGGCCGGGCCCGGGAGGCCGAGGAGCCAGTCGGCCGCGGTGGCCAGGGCGGCGCGGGCGGCCGGCAGCGGGGTGCCGAGGAAGCCGTGGAAGACCCCGGGGTGCAGGGAGATCCGGCAGTCGACCCCGGCGGCGGCCAGCCGGCGGCCGTGTGCCAGGCCCTCGTCGCGCAGCACGTCGCAGTCGGCGAGGACGATCAGGGCGGGCGGCTGCCCGGCCGGGTCGGGGGCGCGCAGCGGGGAGACGTGCGGGTGGCCGGGGTCGCCGCCGTACTGCTCCCAGTACCAGCGCATGTGCGCGGCGGTGTGGAAGTACCCCTCGGCGAACTCGGCGGCCGAGGGGGTGTCCAGGGCGGCGTCCAGGGCCGGGTAGAACAGCAGCTGCCCGGTGAGGAGTCCGGGGGCGCGCAGGGCGGTGACGGCCGCCAGGTTGCCGCCGCTGGAGTCCCCGGCGACCACCACCGAGCGGGTCCGGGCGCGGGCCCACAGCAGGACGGTCAGGGCGTCGTCGGCGGCGGCCGGCCAGGGGTGCTCGGGGGCCAGCCGGTAGTCCGCGGAGACCACCACCGCCCCGGTGCGGGAGGCCAGTTCGCGGCAGGTGGTGTCGTGGGTGTCGGGGCCGCACATCACCCAGCCGCCGCCGTGGAAGTACAGCACGGTGAGCCGGTCGGCGGGGCGGTCGGGGGCCGGGTCGTAGACCCGGACCGGGACCCCGTCGGCGGACTCCTCGCGTACGGAGGCCACGTGCGGGCCGGGCCGGCGGGCGGCGGTCCCGGCGTCGGCGGCGGCCCGCAGGGCGGCCGGGTCCCCGGGCGGCGGGAACCCGGCCGCCATCGCCTCGCAGACGGCGCGGGCCGCCGGGGACAGCGGGTCGGGGCGGTGGCCGCTCATGCCGTGGTCATCCCGCCGTCGACGGTGAACTCCGCGCCGGTGATGTAGGAGGAGGCGTCCGAGCAGAGGAAGAGGACCAGTTCGCCGACCTCCTCGGGCCGGCCCATCCGGGACAGCGGCAGGTGCGACCAGTCCCGGCCGGTCACCGCTCCCGCCACCATCGGGGTGTCGATGGCCCCCGGGTGCACCGAGTTGACCCGGATCCGGTCCCGGCCGAGGTCCAGGGCGGCCGACCGGGTCAGCCCGCGCAGCCCGAACTTGCTGGCCCCGTAGGCCGCGTGGCCCCGGATGCCGACCAGTCCGGCGGTGGAGGAGATGTTGACGACCGAGCCGCCGCCGCCCGCGCGCAGCACCGGGGCCACCGCCCGGATGCCGAGGAACGGCCCGACCAGATTGACCTGGAGCAGGGCCTCGAAGCCCTCCCTGGACTGCTCCTCCACGTGCGCGGTGCGCCACAGCGCCGCGTTGTTGACCAGGGCGGAGATGGTCCCGAAGGCGTCCACGGCGGCCCGCACCACCTCCGTCCAGCCCTGCTCGTCGGTGACGTCGTGGCGGACGAACAGCCCCTGGCCGGCGAGCTCCGCGGCCAGCGCCCGCCCCTCCTCCTCCCGTACGTCGGTGATCACGACCCGGGCCCCGGCCGCGGCGCAGAGCCGGGCCTCGGCCGCCCCCTGGCCCCGGCCGCCGCCGGTGATCAGGGCCACCTTGCCGTCGAGCCCGCCCTCGGGTGCGGTCACGGTTCAGCCCTCCAGGGCGCGGAAGTGCGGGATGACCTTCTCGCCCCACTGGCGGATGGTCTCCATACAGGCCTCCTGCGGAACGGTGCCCATCTGGATCAGGCACATCACCTCGTCGACACCGATCTCGCGGAGCTGTTGCACATAGGCGATGGCGGTCTCGGCGCTGCCGTAGGCATGGTCGGCGTTGTAGGTGCCGGTGTCCACGGGGCGGGCGGGGACGCTGGCCTCGTGGAGCCGGGCGACGAGTTCCTCGCGGCCCCTGGCGAGGGCGGCGATGTGGTCCTCGGCCCCCTCCTCCTCGGAGTGGCCCGTGGGTTCGGGCCCGTTGCCGTACCAGTGGGCGATGGACTCGGCGAAGAAGCGCTGGCCCCGGGTGCCGAGGCGGAGGGCGCGGTCGGCGTCGTCGAGCACGATGGTGGGGCAGAGGGCCGAGAGGTGGTCGTTGACCTCGGTGGAGACCAGCCGGTCGCCGGTGCGGGTGGCGATGGCCTCGTCGTACACCTTGCGCATGGCGCGGACGTCGTCGGCGCCGGCGAAGCCCATCACCAGGGCGCCGATGCCGAGTTCGGCGGCCAGTTTCAGGGTCTCGTGCCTGGAGCAGGCCATGAACAGCGGCGGGTGCGGGTCCTGGACCGGGCGGGGCAGGACGGCGCCGGGGCCGATGTCGATGCTGCCGTGCCACTCCAGGCGCTCCTCCCGCCAGGCGGCGGAGAAGATCCGCAGGGCCTCCTCCATCTGCGGATAGGTGTCCTCGGGGCGGACCCCGTACATGGACATCTCCTGGCGGGTGGCGCCCCGGCCGGCGCCGATGTCCACCCGGCCGCCGGAGAGCACGTCGAGCATGGCGGCGCGTTCGGCGACCCGGACGGGGTGCTGGTAGCCGAAGGGCATGGTGACCACGCCGTGGCCGATGCGGATCCTGCGGGTGCGGGCGGCCACCCAGGTCAGGAAGACCTCCGAGGCGGACATGTGGGCGTACCGGGTGAGCGCGTGGTGTTCCACCGCCCAGATCCGGTCGAATCCCATCTCCTCGGCGTAGACGGCCTGTTCGACGCAGTCGTGGATGACCTGGCGCTCCCGTTCGGGGGTCGGGTCGGCCAGCTGCGCCTCGAAGATCATCGAGAACTTCACGGGAACCTCCGGGCTGGTGAGGGCTGAGTTATTTCGAATAGGAATACTTCTAGCAGTCATAGTCAGTCGGGGGAAGGGGCACCCGGGACTCCGGCCGTAGACTGCCGCCGTGGCAGAAGAGACGAACAAGCGCGCGCTCCCCGCGACCAGCTGGGCGGTGCTCGGGCTGCTCTCCTTCGGCGAGGAGCTCTCCGGCTACGACCTCAAGAAGTGGTCGGACTGGTCCCTGCGGTTCTTCTACTGGAGCCCGTCCTTCAGCCAGATCTACAGCGAGCTCAAGCGCCTGGAGAAGGCCGGCTACGCCTCCTCCCGGATGGTCGCCCAGGAGACCGGCACCCGCGACAAGCGGGTCTACCGGATCACCCCCGAGGGCCTGGAAGCCGTCCGCACCTGGGCCCGCGAGGCCCCCGTGGACCCGCCGGTCCTCAAGCACGGGCCGATGCTCCGGCTCTGGCTGGGCCATCTGCTGGAACCCGGCCAGATGCGCGAAGTCCTGCTCCAGCACCAGGAGTTCGCCGAGAAGATGCGCCTCCGGGCGGTGGCCGACGCGGAGGGCGCCCGGGAGGAGGCCTCCTGGGCCTACCCCTCGCTCACCCTGAAGTGGGCCGAGCGCTACTACGCCTCCGAGCGGGACCTGGCGGCCGCCATGCTCGCCGACATCGAGGAGCTCGGCAGACTCCCGTAGGAGCGCCGGTAGTAGAGCAGCGGGCGGCCCCCGCCCCGCACGGCCAGGGCGGTGACCCGGCCCAGCACGATGGCGTGGTCGCCCCCGTCCAGGACCCCCGCCGGCGCGCACTCGACCACGGCCAGGGCCCCGTCCAGCAGCGGCGCCCCGGCGGCGCCGGGCCGCCAGGAGACCCCGCGGAACTTGTCCCCGCCGGTGACGGCGAACCGCCGGCACAGCTCCACCTGTTCGGCCGCCAGGACGTTGACGGCGAAGGAGCCGGCCGCCCGGATCAGCGGCCAGCTGGTCGAGGTGTGCCCGGGGCAGAAGCAGACCAGCGGCGGATCCAGGGACACCGAGGAGAAGGACTGCACGGCCATTCCCACGGGACGGCCGTCCTCCCGGCATGCCGTGATCACGGCGACCCCGGTGCAGAAGCTGGACAGGGCCGCCTTCAGCGCATCGGCGGACACCGACGGGGTGGCCGCGGGCGGTGCGAGCGGGGCGGGCGGTGCGGGCGGCGTGGACGGGGCGGTTGGCGCGGTCGACATGGGACCTCCCTGAATATTCCTACTAGGTATATGCCTAACCGAAACACCTGTGATTGGATACCGCCCACGCCCGGCCGTCAAGTAGGGAGAGATCCGGTGACCACCCCGCAGCAGGTGCCCCGCCCCACCACCCTCGCCCGGCTCCCGGACCACGCGGCCGCCGCGTACGGAGAGCTGGAGGCGCTCGCCGACGGCGAGGTCCGCTGGACCTTCGCCCGACTGGCCGCCGAAACCGCCCGCGCCGCCCGCGCGGCCCTCGCCCACGGCATCCGCCCCGGCGACCGGGTCGCCGTCTGGGCCCCCAACAGCCGCCACTGGATCACCGCCGCGCTCGGCGCGGTGGCCGTCGGAGCCGTCCTCGTCCCGGTCAACACCCGCTACAAACCCGCCGAGGCCGCCGACATCATCCGGCGCAGCGGGGCCCGCACCCTGTTCGCCGAACGCGGCTTCCTCGGCACCGACCACATCGCCGGCCTGTACGGCTCCGGCGAGGACCTGGGCGCGCTCACCGCCACCGTGGTCCTGCGCGGCCCCGCCGCGCAACCCGACTCCGGCCCCGGCCCCGGAATCCACCGCTGGGAGGACTGGCTCGCCGCCGGGGAGCGGGCCACCGAAGGCGAGCGGCTGGCCCGGCAGGCCGCCGTACGCCCCGAGGACCTCAGCGACATCCTCTACACCTCCGGCACCACCGGCCGCCCCAAGGGGGTGACGACCACCCACGCGCAGACCCTCCGCCTCTACGACTCCTGGTCGGACCTGGTCACCCTGCGCACCGGCGACCGCTATCTGCTGGTCAACCCCTTCTTCCACACCTTTGGCTACAAAGCCGGAGTACTGGCCTGCCTGCTGCGCGGGGCCGTGATGCTGCCGGAGGCGGTCTACGACACCGACCGGATCCTGGCCCGGATGGCCGCCGAACGGGTCAGCTGCCTGATGGGCCCGCCCACCGTCTTCCACGGCCTGCTCCGGCACCCGGACCGGACCCGCCACGACCTGGGCGCGCTGCGGCTGGCCGGCACCGGCGCCGCCGCCGTCCCGACCTCGCTGGTCGAGCGGATCCGCGCGGACCTGGGCGCACCCGAGGTATTCACCGCGTACGGACTGACCGAGTCCGGCGGGGTGGTGACGGTCTGCCCGACCGACGCGGACGCCTGGACCGTCGCCCACACCGTGGGTCGACCCCTGCCGGACACGGAGGTCCGGATCGTCTCCCCGCTCGGGGCGGTACTGCCCGCCGGGGAGCCCGGCGAGGTCCAGGTCCGCGGCTACCACGTGACCGGCGGATACCTCGACGACCCGGCCGCCACCGCCGAGGCCGTCCTGCCCGACGGCTGGCTGCGCACCGGGGACGTGGGGGTGCTCGACCACCGCGGCTATCTGTCGATCACCGACCGGCTGAAGGACATGTACGTGGTGGGAGGTTTCAACGCCTATCCGGCCGAGGTGGAGAACGTGCTGCTGGCCCATCCGGCGATCGTGGACGCGGCCGTGGTCGGGGCCCCCGACGAACGCCTCGGCGAGGTGGGCGCCGCCTTCGTGGTCACCCGCGCCCCGGTCACCGGCGCAGAGCTGACCGAGTGGACCCGGGAGCGGCTGGCCAACTTCAAGGTGCCCCGGCGGTTCACCGAACTGCCCGAACTCCCCCGCAACGCGGGCGGCAAACTGCTGAAGGCCGGGCTGCGCCGGGCCGCGCGGGAGGAGTCCCGATGACCGGGAACGTCGACCTGGACACGCTGGAACCCACCCGGGAGCAGCAGGAGTTGGCGGTCGCGGTACGGGCGGTCCTGGACCGGCACCCCGGACCGGCGGCCTGGGTCCCGCTCACCGGGCAGATCGGCGCGGCGGGCCTGGCGGTGCCGGAGGAGTACGGGGGCCCAGGCGCCGGCCTGCCCGAGACGGCCGTGGTCGCGGCCGAGCTGGGCCGTGCGCTGAGCCCCGTACCGTTCCTCGGCTCGGCGGTGCTGACCGTGGGGGCCCTGCTGGCCTCGGGCGATCCGGACGCCTGCCGGCGGCTGCTGCCGGGACTGGCCGCGGGCACCGCGGTGGGCGCCCTGGCCTGGGCCGAACGGGACGGCTGGGAGCCGGCCGCGCTGCGCGCCCGGGCCGAGCCGGATCCGGCGGGCGGCGACGGCTGGCTGCTCAGCGGCCGGAAGGAGTACCTGCTGGCGCCCTCCGGGCCGGCCGCCCCCGAGGTGCTGCTGGTGCTGGCCCGCCCACTGGACGGCCCGCTCGCCCTCTACGAACTCACCACACCCGCAATTGAACTGACGGCCCGCCAGACCCTGGACGAAACCCGGCCGCTGGCCGGTCTGGTGCTGGACCGGACGCCCGCCCGGCTGCTCGCCGCCGACGGCCGGGCCGTCCTGGAGCGGGTCCGGGACACGGCGCTCACCGTGCTCGCCGCGGAAGCGGCCGGGGCGGCCGGCCGGGCCCTGGAGCTGACCGTCCGGTACGCCCGGGACCGGGTGCAGTTCGGCCGGCCCATCGGCTCCTTCCAGGCGGTCAAGCACCGGCTCGCCGACATGTACGCGGCGGTGGAGTCGGCCCGGTCGCTGGCCCTCGCGGCGGCCGCCGCGGACGCCCCGGCCCGGCTGGCGGCGGCCGCCGGATCGGCCTGCCCCGAGGCCTTCGCCATGGTCGCGGGCGAGATGATCCAGCTGCACGGCGGGATCGGCGTCACCTGGGAGCACGAGGCCCACCGGTTCTTCAAACGGGCACACGGCACGGCCCGGCTGTTCGGCTCCCCGGCCGGACACCGGGCGCGGCTCGCGGCCGAGCTGTCCTACACGGCCGGGGCCCGGGGCTGATGTTTGGATGTCCGTCATGACGACGAACAACTGGGCAGCGTTCGAGCAGGCGGAACCGGAGTTCGCGGAGACCGTCCGGGCCCGCTTCGCGCAGTACCCGCACCATGTGCTGGCCACCCTCCGCAAGGACGGCTCCCCCCGGGTGGCCGGGTTGAACACCGAGTTCCGCGGCGGGGAACTGTGGCTCGGGATGATGCCGGGCTCCCGGAAGGCACAGGACCTGCGGCACGACCCCCGGTTCGCGCTGCACACCAACCCGGGCCCGGACGACAGCATGCCGGACGGGGACGTACGGATCTCCGGGCGGGCCGTCGAGGTCGTCGACCCGCCGGAGCAGCACCGGTTCGCCGAGGAGACCGGCACCGAGCACCCCTTCCACCTGTTCCGGACCGAGCTGTCCGAGGTGGTGCGGATCTGGGTCGAGGGGGAGGACCTGGTCGTCCGGTCCTGGACCCCGGCGCGCGGGCTGCGCACCCTGCGCCGGGGCAACGACGACGAACCGCCGCGCCAGGACTGACCGCCGTATGGGCGTACTGGCGTACTGGCGTACTGGCGTACGGACGGAAGGGCGGGCGGGCCGGGGCGGGGCGATCAGCCCCCGGCCGGAACCGGGGCCGGGGCCGGGGCCGGGCCCGGTGCCGGGGCCGGGGCCGGGGCGGGGGCCACGTCGAGCCAGTTGCGGTCGATGTTCAGGGTGGTGCCGCCGTAGCTCGCGTCGTGGTCCCCGCGGAACTGGTGGGCCCGGCGGCCGCCGGTCCACTGGGCGGTGCCGGCCGGCAGGCCCATGTCGGCGTCGGTCACCGAGGCCCGCCGGTTCCAGGCCGCCGCCCACAGGACGTCGGGCATGGAGCCGGGCACCTGGTCGTGGAAGCGGCTCAGCGCCTTCACCCCGGAGCTCGCCGACACGTACACCCCGGAGCGGTGGCCCAGCTCGTGGAGCCGCTCGGTCCAGGCGATCAGATAGGAGACCACCGGGGCGTCCCAGGTGGTGCGGTCGGAGTAGTTCTCCAGGTCGTTGTAGAGCACGGTGCCCCGGCCCAGGCCCAGCCGGCGGGCGGCCGCCACCGCGCCGTCGGCGGCGGTGCGGCCCTGCGCGGAGGCGTCCTCCGGGTCGGTGGACAGGCCGGTGGAGGAGCTCCGCCAGGGCTGCGGGCCCACCCAGATCGGCATCAGGTGCCAGCCGGTGCCGGCCTGCTCGCGGACCCACTCGGCGGTCAGCCGGGGCTGGGCGCAGGCCCGGGCCGGCCCGCCGATGTAGATGCCGACGGCCTTGAAGGGGGAATCGCGCCACCAGCGGTCCATGGCGTCCTGGGCGGGGGCGGTGCAGGTGTCGAAGCCCTCGCCCCGGTAGGAGGTCCGCATGGCGACCGCGCCGGTGGCCACCGGGGTCACCGGCGGGACCACGGGCCGGGGGGCGGCTCCGGTCCGGGCGCCTTCCATCACCCGGCGGACCGCGGCCGGGGTGGCCCCGTAGGAGACGGTGGCCATCACCCCGGCCTGGGCCAGCGCGTAGCGGATCTCGTTGCTGTCGCCGCGTGGGGCGGCGGAGGGCGGGGCGGTGCCCAGCGGGACGGCCACGGTGGGGATGTCGGCGCGGTCCGGGGCCCCGGCCAGCGGCTCCAGGTGGAGGGTGTCGGCGCGGGCGGCGGCGGCCCGGCCGGCGCATTCGCGCTGGTCGCCGGCGTGCCCGAGGTAGAGGGTCGGCAGGTCCAGCCGGAGGCAGGCGCCGGGGGTGCGGTCGAGGTCGACGATCCGCCAGTGTGCGGGGACGGTGAGCCGCATCCCCTGGTACTCCACGGGCTGTTCGGCCTGGTCGGCAGGCACGGCCGGGGTGGTGGAGGCGGCGGGCGGGGCGAGGGCCACGGAGGCCAGCGAGACGGCCCCGAGCAGGGGACCCAGCAGAATCCGAGACAGCATGCCCCAGTGGGTACCAGACCGGGGCCCGCCCAACCGCTCTGCGGGGCCGCCCGGTTGGACCGTACGGCCTACCCGCTCCAGTCCGCGCGGCGCCGGTGCCGGACCCGCACGAGTGAACCCGGTGTCCGCGCGTCCGGCAGAGCGGCGGCGGTGCTCACGGGGCCTCGCAGCCCGTCGGGACGCTCGGCGGGACCATGACCGAGACCACGGCCCGGTCGACCTTGAGCTCCACCGGCATGGCCCCCCGGTTCTCGGGTGAGAAGACGGTCGGGAACTCCAGGCTGTACGGCAGCTCCTCCTGGGCCGGCGGCTCGCCGAGGTGGACCACGGACAGCGAGCCCCGGCAGGGCGCGGACTCGGGGGGCCGGCTGCCGGGCACCTCCTGGTCGGCGGGGCCGACGGACAGCGCCTTGGTGCCGTTCGGCACGTACCGGAAGCTGTAGCGGACCGGTGATCCGCTGGGCCGCAGCGGCCGCCGCTCCTCCTCGAAGTCCACCCAGAACCGGGTGAGCCGCAGTTTCAGCGGGGTGCAGGGCCGGTCGGTGGCCTCGGGCTGGAACCGCACCCCGTCGCCGTCCACGGTGAGCCCCTTGCTGCCGTAGGAACCGCTGGCGCTCTTCAGCCTCTTCAGATAGGTGAGCAGCTCGGTCTCGCTCTTGGCGGCCGTCTTCACGCAGTCGGGGGCGGACGGGGTGGCCGTCGGGCCGGACGCCCCGGAGGCGGTGGCCCGGGAGGGTGCCGGGGTGTACACGACCAGGCCGGAGGGCTGCCCGGTGGCCGCCGGGGGCTCCGCCTCCCCCGAGCATCCCGCGAGGGCGAGTAAGCCCGCCGCCACGACTCCCGCCACACCGGCCTTGCTGGAACCTCGCACGAGCGCGTCCTCTCCCCTGTGGACGGACCGGACCGTCCCCCGCCCGCCATGGTGGCAGCACCGGACCCCGCCCGGCCATCCCGGAAAAGCAGGTGCCTCCGCCCGTTCCCGCTCCGTACACTCGCCGGGCCGAGCACCGACGACGAGAAGAGGGGAACGCGATGACGCACCGTCACCACACGGCCGCCGCAGTCGTCGTTCCCCCGGTCCGGTACGACGTGATCCGGGTGTCCCGTGCCGCGCGGTGTCCGCTGCGCGCCCGCCACCGCACGCCCGCGAGGTGATCCGGGCCGTCCTCCGGCCTCCGGTCCGTCCGGGAATCGCGCTGCCCTGAACCTCACCGTTCGAAAGGCCTCCGGCCATGCGCAGCCACCAGAACCCCGCCCTCACCGCCGTCCGCAACCTCGGCATCCTCGCCCATGTGGACGCGGGCAAGACCACCCTGACCGAACGCGTCCTGTTCGCCACCGGAACCATCCACAAGCGGGGCGAGGTCCACGACGGCACCACCGTCACCGACTTCGACCCGCAGGAGCGCGACCGCGGCATCACCATCTTCGCCGCGGCCGTCAGCTGCGCCTGGGACGGGCACCGGATCAACCTGATCGACACCCCGGGGCACGTGGACTTCGCCGACGAGGTCGAACGCTCCCTGCGGGTGCTGGACGGGGCGGTCGCCGTGTTCGACGCGGTCGCCGGGGTGGAGCCGCAGAGCGAGTCGGTGTGGCGGCAGGCCGACCGGCACGGCGTGCCCCGGATCGCCTTCGTCAACAAGCTGGACCGGGCCGGCGCCGACCTGGACTCCGCGGTCGCCTCGATCCGGGACCGGCTGGGCGCCGTCCCGCTGGTGGTGCAGCTGCCGGTGGGCCGCGAGGACGGGTTCACCGGTGTGGTGGACCTGCTCCGGATGCGGGAGCTGCGCTGGCCGGCGGACTCCGGCCGGTGCGTCACCGGACCGGTCCCGCCCGGGCTGCTCGCGGAGGCGGCCCGCCGCCGGCGGATCCTGGAGGAGGCGGTGGCCGAACTGCACCCGGCGGCGCTGGAGGAGTACTGCGCCACCGGCCGCCTCGGCGAGGCCGTACTGGCCTCGGCACTGCGCGAGCTGACCCTGGACGGTGCCGGGGTGGTGGTGCTGTGCGGGTCGGCGTACCGGAACCGGGGCGTCGAGCCGCTGCTGGACGCGGTCCTCGCCTATCTGCCCTCGCCGGCCGACCCGCCACCGGTCCACCCGGACCGGCCGGCCGACCCGGCGGCGCCGTTCACCGCCCTGGCCTTCAAGGTGACGGCGACGGCCACCGGCCGGCTCACCTATCTGCGGGTGTACGCCGGAACCGTCCGCAAGGGCGACTCCGTGCGGGACCCGGTGACCGGCCGGACCGAGCGGATCGCCCGGATCCTGCGGGTGCAGGCGGACCGGCACGAGGAGCGGGAGGAGGCGGTGGCCGGTGACATCGTCGCCGTGGTCGGCCCCCGGTCGGCCCGGCCCGGCACCACCCTGTGCGCCCCGTCCGACCCTCTGGTCCTGGAGCCGCCGGCCACCGCCGAACCGGTGGTGTCGGTTGCGGTCGAGGCGCGCCGCGCCACCGACACCGGCCGGCTGGCCGGCGCGCTGGCCCGCCTGGTGGAGGAGGACCCCTCGCTGGTGGTGCGGACCGACCCGGAGACCGGGCAGGTGCTGCTGTCGGGGATGGGCGAGCTCCATCTGGAGGTCGCGGTGGAGAAGGTGCGCCGCGCCCACGGGGTGGAGGTCGTGGTCGGGCGGCCGCGGGTCTCCTACCGGGAGACGGTGCTGCGCGGGGTGTCCGGTTCCGTGTACCGGCACGTCAAACAGGACGGCGGTGCGGGCCAGTTCGCCCACATCGTGCTGGACGTGGAACCGCTCGGCGGGGACGGGGAGGAGGGGCTGGTGTTCGGTTCGGCGGTGACCGGCGGCCGGGTGCCGCAGGAGTTCGTCCGCGCGGTGCAGGCGGGCTGCCGGGACGCGCTGGCGGAGGGCCCGCTGGGCGGCCATCCGGTGACCGGGCTGCGGGTCACGCTCACCGACGGGTCCACGCACCCCAAGGACTCCTCGGAGCTCGCGTTCCGGGCCGCGGGCCGGTTCGGGCTGCGGGCGGCGCTGCGGGACTGCGCGATGCAGCTGCTGGAGCCGGTGGCCGAGGTGACGGTCACCGTCCCGGAGGAGGCGGTCGGCGGTGTCCTCGGCGACCTCGCGGCCCGCCGCGGGCGGGTCTCGGGCACCAGCACCCGGGCCGGGACCACCCTGGTGACGGCGGCGGTGCCGCTGGCCGAGCTGTTCGGCTACGCCGGCCGGCTGCGCGGCCGCACCCGGGGCCGCGCCACCTTCACCACCCGCCCGGCCGCGCTGTCCCCCGTTCCCCCGTCGGTGGCGGCCGGCCTCCCGCCGGCCCGCTAGCCGGTACGCGCCACGGCGCCCGCCACCCCTGGTCGGGGACGTGGCGGGCGCCGTGTCGGGATTCCGTACACCGTTGTACGGGCCGTATGAGGGGTCCCTCCCCGGGGGGAGGGGGGTGGTGCGGGTCCGTCAGACCGTCAGGGAACGGTCCGTGGGCTTGACCGGGTAGGGCAGGGTGCTGGTGCCCGTGAGGTAGCGGTCCACGCCGCGGGCGGCCGAGCGGCCCTCCGCGATGGCCCAGACGATCAGGGACTGGCCGCGGCCCGCGTCCCCGGCCACGTACACGCCGTTGACGTTCGTCGCGTAGGAGGCGTCCCGGCCGATGTTGCCGCGGGCGTCCAGCTCGACGCCGAACTGCTGCACCAGGCCGTTCTCCTGGTCGGTGCCGGTGAAGCCCATGGCCAGGGTGACCAGCTGCGCGGGGAGGACGCGCTCGGTGCCGGGCTTCTGGGTGAGCTTGCCGTCGACGAACTCCACCTCGACGAGGTGGAGCGCCTGGACGTTGCCGTCCTCGTCGCCCTCGAAGTGGGTGGTGGAGACGGAGTAGATCCGCTCGCCGCCCTCCTCGTGCGCGGAGGTGACCTTGTACAGCATCGGGAAGGTCGGCCAGGGCTGGCCGGTGGGCCGGTCCTCCGACGGGCGGGGCATGATCTCCAGCTGGGTGACCGACAGCGCGCCCTGGCGGTGGGCGGTGCCCACGCAGTCCGCGCCGGTGTCGCCGCCGCCGATGACCACCACGTGCTTGCCCTCGGCGGTGATCGGCGGGGCCACGAAGTCGCCCTCCTGCACCTTGTTGGCGAGCGGCAGGTACTCCATGGCGAAGTGGACGCCGTTCAGCTCGCGGCCCGGGACGGGCAGGTCGCGGGAGACCGTGGCGCCGGCCGCGACGACCACCGCGTCGAACCGCTTGCGCAGGTCGCCGGCCGTGATGTCGCGGCCGACCTCGATGCCGGTGCGGAACCTGGTGCCCTCCGCGCGCATCTGCTCGATGCGGCGGTTGATGTGCACCTTCTCCATCTTGAACTCGGGGATGCCGTAGCGGAGCAGGCCGCCGATGCGGTCCGCGCGCTCGTACACGACCACGGTGTGGCCGGCCCGGGTCAGCTGCTGGGCGGCGGCCAGACCGGCCGGGCCGGAGCCGATGACGGCCACGGTCTTGCCGGAGAGGCGCTCCGGGACCTGCGGGACGACGTCCCCGTTGTCCCAGGCCTTGTCGATGATCGAGACTTCGACGTTCTTGATGGTGACGGCCGGCTGGTTGATGCCGAGCACGCACGCCGACTCGCAGGGGGCCGGGCACAGCCGCCCGGTGAACTCCGGGAAGTTGTTGGTGGCGTGCAGCCGCTCGGAGGCGGCGCTCCAGTCGTCGCGGAAGGCGAAGTCGTTCCACTCGGGGATCAGGTTCCCGAGCGGGCAGCCGTTGTGGCAGAACGGGATGCCGCAGTCCATGCAGCGGCCGGCCTGCTCGCTGACGATCGGCAGCAGCGAACCGGGAACGTAGACCTCGTTCCAGTCCTTGAGGCGCTCCGCGACGGGACGGGAGCAGGCGGTCTGCCGGGGGGTGGTGAGGAAGCCCTTCGGGTCAGCCATGGGTCGCCGCCTCCATCATCTTCTCGGTGGTCTCGGACTCCGAGAGTCCGGCCCGCTCAGCGGCGTCCTTGGCGGCGAGCACTGCCTTGTACGTGGTCGGGATGATCTTGCTGAAGCGGTCCACCGAGACGGACCAGTCAGCGAGGAGCTTCGCGGCCACGGTCGAGCCGGTCTCCTCCTCGTGGCGGCGCACCACGTCGTGCAGCCACCGGGCGTCCTCCGGCGACAGGTTCTCGACCGCGTCGAGGTTGCCGGAGTTGACGTTGTGGGTGTCGAGGTCGATGACGTACGCGACGCCGCCCGACATGCCGGCCGCGAAGTTCCGGCCGGTCTCGCCGAGGACCACCGCGGTGCCGCCGGTCATGTACTCGCAGCCGTGGTCGCCCACGCCCTCCGAGACGACCAGGGCGCCGGAGTTGCGGACGCAGAAGCGTTCGCCGGTGCGGCCGCGGAGGAACATCTCGCCGCCGGTGGCGCCGTAGCCGATGGTGTTGCCGGCGATGGTGGAGTACTCCGCCAGGTGGTCGGCGCCGCGGTCGGGGCGGACCACGATCCGGCCGCCGGAGAGGCCCTTGCCGACGTAGTCGTTGGCGTCGCCCTCCAGACGGAGGGTCACCCCGTTCGGGATGAAGGCGCCGAAGGACTGGCCGGCGCTGCCGGTGAAGGTCAGGTCGACGGTGTTGTCGGGCAGGCCCGCACCGCCGAACCGCTTGGTGACCTCGTGGCCGAGCATGGTGCCGACGGTCCGGTTGATGTTGCGGATCGCGACCTGGGCGCGGACCGGCTGGGCGGCTTCCGCGGTGGTGGCGTTCAGGGCCTCGGAGGCGAGCTCGATCAGCTCGTTGTCGAGGGCCTTCTCCAGACCGTGGTCCTGGGCGATCAGCGCGTGGCGGACCGCGCCCTCGGGCAGGTCCGGCACGTGGAACAGCGGTTCCAGGTCCAGGCCCTGGGCCTTCCAGTGGGTGACGGCGGCGCTGGTGTCGAGGAGTTCGGCGTGGCCGACGGCCTCCTCGATGGTGCGGAAGCCCAGCTCGGCGAGGAGCTCGCGGACCTCTTCGGCGATGAACTCGAAGAAGTTGACGACGAACTCGGGCTTGCCGGAGAACCGGTCGCGGAGCACCGGGTTCTGGGTGGCGATGCCGACCGGGCAGGTGTCCAGGTGGCAGACCCGCATCATGACGCAGCCGGAGACGACGAGCGGCGCGGTCGCGAAACCGAACTCCTCGGCGCCGAGCAGCGCGGCGATGACCACGTCGCGGCCGGTCTTGAGCTGGCCGTCGGTCTGGACGACGATCCGGTCGCGCAGCCCGTTGAGCAGCAGGGTCTGCTGGGTCTCGGCCAGGCCGAGCTCCCAGGGGCCGCCCGCGTGCTTGAGCGAGGTGAGCGGGGAGGCGCCGGTGCCGCCGTCGTGGCCGGAGATCAGGACCACGTCGGCGTGCGCCTTGGAGACGCCGGCGGCGACGGTGCCGACGCCGACCTCGGAGACGAGCTTCACGTGGATGCGCGCGACCGGGTTGGCGTTCTTGAGGTCGTGGATCAGCTGGGCCAGATCCTCGATGGAGTAGATGTCGTGGTGCGGCGGCGGGGAGATCAGGCCGACGCCCGGGGTGGAGTGCCGGGTCTTGGCGACCCACGGGTAGACCTTGTGGCCGGGCAGCTGGCCGCCCTCGCCGGGCTTGGCGCCCTGCGCCATCTTGATCTGGATGTCGTCCGCGTTGACCAGGTACTCGCTGGTGACACCGAAGCGGCCGGAGGCGACCTGCTTGATGGAGGACCGGCGGGCCGGGTCGTAGAGGCGGTCCGGGTCCTCGCCGCCCTCACCGGTGTTGGACTTGCCGCCCAGCTGGTTCATGGCGATGGCGAGGGTCTCGTGGGCCTCGCGGGAGATGGAGCCGTAGGACATGGCGCCGGTGGAGAACCGCTTGACGATCTCGGAGACCGGCTCGACCTCGTCCACGGGGATCGCGGGGCGGTCGCCCTTCAGCGCGAACAGGCCGCGGAGCGTCATCAGGCGCTCGGACTGCTCGTTCACCCGGTCCGTGTACTGCTTGAAGATGTCGTACCGGCGGTTGCGGGTGGCGTGCTGGAGGCGGAAGACCGTCTCCGGGTCGAACAGGTGCGGTTCGCCCTCGCGGCGCCACTGGTACTCGCCGCCGATCTCCAGGGCGCGGTGCGCGGAGGAGATGCCGGAGACCGGGTAGGCCTTGGCGTGGCGGGCGGCCACCTCCTTGGCGATGACCTCCAGGCCGGCGCCGCCGATCTTGGTGGCGGTGCCGTTGAAGTAGGCGCCGACGAACTCCTCGTTCAGGCCGACGGCCTCGAAGACCTGGGCGCCGCGGTAGGAGGCGACGGTGGAGATGCCCATCTTGGACATGACCTTCAGGACGCCCTTGCCGAGGGCGTAGATCAGGTTCCGGATGGCCTGCTCGGGCTCCAGGCCGGCGAGGAAGGTGCCGGCGCGCAGCAGGTCCTCGACCGACTCCATGGCCAGGTACGGGTTGACGGCGGCGGCGCCGTAGCCGATGAGCAGCGCGACGTGGTGGACCTCGCGGACGTCGCCGGCCTCGATGAGCAGGCCGACCTGGGTCCGCTGCTTGGTGGCGATGAGGTGGTGGTGCACGGCGGAGGTGAGCAGCAGCGAGGGGATCGGCGCGTGCTCGGCGTCCGAGTGGCGGTCCGAGAGGACGATCAGCCGGGCGCCGTTCTCGATGGCCGCGTCGGCCTCGGCGAGGATCTCGGTGATCCGGGCGGCGAGGGCGTCGCCGCCGCCGGAGACCCGGTACAGGCCGGACAGGGTCGCGGCCTTCATGCCGGGCATGTCGCCGTCGGCGTTGATGTGGATGAGCTTGGCCAGCTCGTCGTTGTCGATCACCGGGAACGGCAGCATGATGTTGCGGCAGGAGACCGCGGTCGGCTCCAGCAGGTTGGCCTGCGGGCCGATGTGGGAGCGCAGCGAGGTGACGAGCTCCTCGCGGATGGCGTCCAGCGGCGGGTTGGTGACCTGCGCGAACAGCTGGGTGAAGTAGTCGAAGAGCAGCCGGGGGCGCTCGGACAGGGCCGCGATCGGCGAGTCGGTGCCCATCGAGCCGAGGGGCTCGCCGGCGGTGCGGGCCATCGGGGCGAGGATGACGCGGAGTTCTTCCTCGGTGTAGCCGAAGGTCTGCTGGCGGCGGGTGACCGAGGCGTGGGTGTAGGCGACGTGCTCGCGCTCCGGGAGGTCCTCCAGCTCGATCTCGCCGGCTTCGAGCCATTCCGCGTACGGCTGCTCGGCGGCCAGCGCGTCCTTGATCTCGTCGTCCTCGATGATCCGCTTCTGGGCGGTGTCGACGAGGAACATCTTGCCGGGCTGGAGCCGGCCCTTGCGGACCACCTTGGCCGGGTCGATGTCCAGGACGCCGACCTCGGAGGAGAGCACGACGAAGTCGTCGTCGGTGACCCAGTAGCGGCCGGGGCGCAGGCCGTTGCGGTCGAGGACCGCGCCGACCTGGGTGCCGTCGGTGAAGGTGACGCAGGCCGGTCCGTCCCACGGCTCCATCATGGTGGCGTGGTACTGGTAGAACGCGCGGCGGGCCGGGTCCATGGAGGTGTGGTTCTCCCACGCCTCCGGGATCATCATCAGCACGCTGTGCGGCAGGGAGCGGCCGCCGAGGTGGAGGAGTTCCAGGACCTCGTCGAAGGAGGCCGAGTCGGAGGCGTCCGGGGTGCAGATCGGGAAGATCCGCTCCAGCTTGTCGGCGCCGAAGAGCTCGGAGGCCAGCTGGGACTCGCGGGCCTTCATCCAGTTCCGGTTGCCCTTGACCGTGTTGATCTCGCCGTTGTGGGCGACGAAGCGGTACGGGTGGGCCAGCGGCCAGGACGGGAAGGTGTTGGTGGAGAAGCGCGAGTGGACCAGGGCGAGGGCCGAGGCGAAGCGGCGGTCGGAGAGGTCCGGGAAGAAGGGCTCAAGCTGGCCGGTGGTCAGCATGCCCTTGTAGACGATGGTGCGGGCGGAGAGCGACGGGAAGTAGGTGGCCGCCTCGCGTTCGGCGCGCTTGCGCAGCACGAACGCCTTGCGGTCCAGCTCCAGGCCGGTGCTGCCGTTGCTGACGAACAGCTGGCGGAAGGCCGGCATGGTGGCGCGGGCGCCGTTGCCGAGCAGGTCCGGGGTGACCGGGACCTCGCGCCAGCCGAGGACCGTGAGGTCCTCCTCGGCGGCGATGGCCTCGATGCGCTCCACGGCGACGGCCTGTGCGGTGTCGTCGGCGGGGAGGAAGGCGATGCCCACGGCGTAGCCGCCGGCCGCGGGGAGCTCGAATCCGGCGACCTCGCGGAGGAAGGCGTCGGGGACCTGGGAGAGGATGCCGGCGCCGTCGCCCGAGTCGGGCTCGGATCCGGTGGCGCCGCGGTGTTCGAGGTTCCGCAGTACGGTCAGTGCCTGCTCGACGAGGGTGTGGGTCGCCTCGCCGGTGAGGTTCGCCACGAAGCCGACGCCGCAGGCGTCCTTCTCGTTGCGCGGGTCGTACATGCCCTGGGGGGCGGGGCGACCGTCCATGGGCGACCAGGCAGTGGTGCTGGGGCCGGTCGCGGAGTGCGTGGATGCGGAACGCATCGGCTCTCCCGTCGTCGTCGTGGCATATGTGCATAGCCGAGGGACGACGTTGGCCCTCTGCGAAATTTCGTGCAGGTTACATGATGACGGCAATCCCGCGAACCGGATATCGCGTTTCAGCATGCGGACACTGCTCACGGCAGAGTGGGGACCTTCGCGGCCCTGTTCCGGGCCGTGAGTCCTTGGGTGGCGGACCGGAGGGCCCGGGGCGGGACGGGCATCATTGCCCGCGGCGCCCAGGTCTCCCGACCGCTGGGGTGTCATGCCCGGTGGACATGAAATCGAAACCACCGGGTAACCCACTGAATATGTCGGTTACTGCATAGTCTCTCACTCTCGCGCGGGTCAGCTTACGGCCGAACCGATCCAGGTTCCCAGGATGTACGTCACACCCGCCGCCGCGCCACCCAGCAGCAGCTGCCGCAGCCCGCTGCTCCACCAGGTGGCGGCGGTGACCTTGGAGACCACGGCCCCGCAGAGGAACAGCCCGGCCAGCGCCAGCAGCACGGCCGGCCAGATCGCGGTGGCCCCGAGCAGGTACGGCAGCAGGGGCAGCAGCGCGCCCAGCGCGAAGGAGCCGAACGAGGACACCGCGGCCACCAGCGGGGAGGGCAGGTCCTCCGGGTCTATCCCGAGCTCCTCGCGGGCGTGGATCTCCAGCGCCCGCTCCGGGTCCCGGGACAGCTGCACCGCCACCTCGCGGGCCAGCACCGGCTCGACGCCCCGGGAGACGTAGAGCTCGGCCAGCTCCTCCATCTCGTCCACCGGGTGCTTGCGCAACTGCTGGCGCTCCACGTCGAGTTCCGCCAGCACCAGATCCCGCTGCGAGGCCACCGAGGTGTACTCTCCGGCGGCCATCGAGAAGGCACCGGCGGCCAGACCCGCCAGACCGGTGATCACCACGGTCTGCGGGGACACCGCACCGCCCGCCATACCGGTCATCAGCGCCAGGTTGGAGACCAGTCCGTCCATCGCGCCGAACACCGCCGGCCGCAGCCATCCGCCGTTGACGTCCCGGTGGGTGTGGTTCTCCCGGTGCGCCTCGTGCAGCGGCGCCCGGGTGTCGATGATGCCGTGGATGGCGCTGATGGACATGTGGCTTCGCTCCCCTTTTGCGTACGACGGAAGGCAGGCAGGAACCCGAAGGGCGTTCCGGCCCGTCCCGTCCCCCTGAACACCTCGAAACTACGCACGATTTCCAGCCGCCGCCAGCAAGGAAGGCCGTACTTACCAGGGGTTTTGAGGTTCGGCGACCGGGTGACGGGCGGGTTCGAGGGGTGTTTCGCAGCAGCCGACAAACCGAATGCCATGGCACAAATCCCCCATGGGCTCATGATGAGTTCCACCGAGTCGGAGAGGCGCGCCATGGAGCTGACCGCACGCGATCCGAAGGTCCTCCTCGAACGGGCCAGGGGCGCCCTGCTGGGACTCGCGGTCGGGGACGCGCTGGGCGCCCCCGCGGAGAACATGAAGCCCTCGGAGATCCGTTCCCGTTGGGGCCGGATCGAGGGCTTCGTCTCGGAGGACCCGGCCGGCACCGACGACACCGAGTACGCGATCTTCTCGGGCCTGCTGCTGGCCCGGCACGGCAGCGCGCTGACCGTGGCACACGTCGAACGGGCCTGGCACCTCTGGATCGCCGATCTGGACGAAGGCCCGTTCCGCGGGGCCGGGTTCTCCGAACGCGGCACCCTGGAGAACCTCCGGCGCGGACTGGCCGCCCCCATCTCCGCGCAGCACCGGCACGCCTGGTCGGACGGGCTCGCCATGCGGGCCGCCCCGTTCGGGGTGTTCGCGGCGGGCCGGCCGGCCGAGGCGGCCCGGCTGGTCGCCGTCGACGGCACCGTCAGCCATGACGGCGAGGGCATCTACGGCGGACAGGCGGTGGCCGCCGGGGTCGCCGCGGCCATGGCCGGCGGCTCCCCCGCCTCCGTGGTCTCGGCCGCCCTGTCGGTGATCCCCTCCGACTCCTGGACGGCCCGCTCCCTGCGGCGCGCGGTGACCGCCGCCCCGCGCGGGGAGCGGGCGGTCCGCTCGGCGGTGGTCATCGGCGGCTATCCGTGGACGGACCTGGCCCCGGAGGCCGTCGGGCTGGCCTTCGGCGCGTTCGCCGCCTCCGGCGGCGCCTTCGCCGCTTCGGTGCTGACCGCGGTCAACATGGGGCGGGACGCGGACACCACCGCCGCGGTGGCCGGGGCCCTGGCCGGAGCCCTGTCCGGCCTCTCGGCGATCCCGGCCGACTGGGCCGCGGCCATCGGGCCGGTCCGCGGCAGTTGTCTGCCCTCGATGCGCGGCTACCACGTGCTGGACATCGCGGACCTCCTCACCCCGGAGAGCGAGCCCCACCGAACCCAGGAAAGCGAGCCCCGCCGATGACCGCCCCCACCGCCTCCCCCGGCCTCCCGGCCGGCTCCGCCGCACCGCGCCCCGCCCCGTGGCCCGGGCCCTTCGCGCCGGACGGTCCCGGGCCCGCGCCGGCCACCGGTCCGGCGGACGGTAGGGAGCCGGGGCCGGCCGGCCCGGCGGCCCCGCTCTGCCCGGCCGCCAACCGGCCGCAGGCCGCCCCCGCCGCCGCAGCGGCCGCGGCCGTCGCTGCCGCGGCCGTACCGATCGCGCCGGAGCCGCCCGCCGGGGCCGGGGCCCGGACCGGGCCCGGACCCCGGGCGGAGACGGCGGCCCGCGAGGGCACCGCCCCGGCGGCGGACGGGCGACGGATCGAGGGGCTGCTGCTCGGCCTGGCCGCCGGGGACGCGGCCGGCTGGCCCGCCGCCCGGCACCGGGCCAGCCGGATGCCCGAGTGGACCCGCCGGCTGACCCGCGAGCTCGACACCTTCGCCGAGCAGAACGCCACCACCACCCTCCCGGTCCCGATCGCCCTCAACCAGCCGCCCGAGCCCCTCCGCCTCGGCCCCTCCGACGACGCCGAATGGGCCGCCTTCGCGGCCGAGTCCGTGCTCACCGCCGCCGGGGCCCTGCTCAGCGACCTGTCCCGGTCCCGCCGGATGCGGGCCGCCATCGACCTGGCCTGGAACGCCCTCGCCAGCGAGGTCGCCGCCGCGGCCGAACGCGCGCCCGAGGTGGAGTCCGCGGTGCTCCCGATGCGCGCCCGGATCTCCGTGCGCGCCGGGCTCGGGAACCTCGCCGCCGGTCTGCGCCCGCCCGCCACCGGCCACGACAACCCGCACTACTTCGACGACGCCGCCTGCGTCCGGGCCGCCGTCCTGGCCGTGGTGCACCCCGGCGACCCGCGCGCCGCCGCCGACCTCGCCGAGTTCGACGCCCGCTACACCCAGGACGGCGACGGGGTGCACGGCGCCCGCGCCGTCGCCGCGGCCGTCGCGGCGGCCCTCGGCGGCGCCGGGGTGGACCGGGCCGTGGAGGAGGCCCTCCTGGAACTCCCCGAGGGCACGGAGATCGGCCGCAACGCCCGGCACGCCGTCGCCCTCGCCCGGACCGCCGCCGAAGGCGCCTTCGGACTCGTCCCCACCCTCGAACACCAGATCGTCGACCACGTCTACAGCTACGGCATCGCCGCCGCCGAGACCGTCCCCGTCGCCCTCGCCCTGGCCACCGCCGCCCGCGGCCGGGTGGCCGAGGCCGTCCCGGCCGCCGCCTGCCTGTCCCGGGTCGCCGACTCCGCCCCCGCCCTGGCCGGTGCCCTCACCGGGGCCCTGGGCGGCGCCGCCGCCATCCCGGCCGCCTGGCGGGAGGCCTGCCGGACCCTGTCCGGCTGCGCCCTGCCCCGGCTGGCCGGCACCGATCTGGTGGAGCTGGCCGCGCTGCTCGCCGGCACCGAGCTCACCACCCCCGAAGCCACCGAAGGAGCCTCCCTGACATGACGCCCATGACGACCCCGACGACGGCCACGACCCCGGCCACCACCGCGGCCGCTCCCCCGCTGGAGGACCGGGCGGCCGGCTGCCTGATCGGCGCCGCCGTCGGCGACGCCCTCGGCGGCCCGGTCGAGGGCTGGTCCCCCGACCTCATCGTGGAACGGCACGGCGGCCGGGTGCACGGCATCGTCGGCCCCTGGTACGAGGACTGGCGCACCGCCCGCCCCATCGCGCCGTACCACAAGGGCGACGGGCACGTCACCGACGACACCCTGATGACCCATGCCCTGGTCCGGGTCTACGAGCGGGTCCGCGACCACCTGGACGCCTACGCGGTCGCCGACCACCTGGTCCCCGACCTGATGGGCGACCCGCGCTGGATCCCGGAGCTGGAGGCCGAGGCACTGCCGCTCCAGCGGATCTTCCTGGCCGAGAAGTGGATCGTCGCGCGCCTCCACTACGGCCATGTGGACCCCCGCGAGGCCGGCTCCGGGAACATCGTCAACTGCGGTGCCGCGATGTACATGGCACCGGTCGGGATCGTCAACGCGGGCCATCCGGCCGGGGCGTACGCGGAGGCCCTGGACATCGCGGGGGCGCACCAGTCCTCGTACGGACGGGAGGCCGCCGGGGTGTTCGCGGCGGCCGTCGCCGCCGCCTGCACGCCGGGGGCCACCGCCGCCTCGGTGGTGGACACCGCCCTCGCCCTGGCGAAGGACGGCACCCGGGCCGCGATCGAGGCGGTGGCCGAAGCGGCCGCCGGACACCGCGGGTTCGAGTCGGCGCTGGGCCCGCTGCGGGCCGCGGTGGCCCCGTACGACACGGTCGGGCCGGACTACCGGGCCCCGTCGCTGGGCGCCCGCCGGCCGTCCCGGCTGCACTCCATCGAGGAACTCCCGGTGGCGCTCGGCATGCTGCTGGTGGCCGACGGGGACTACCGGACGGCGGTCCTCGGCGCGGTCAACTACGGCCGGGACTGCGACTCGACGGCGACCATGGCCGGCGCGCTGGCCGGCGCGCTCGGCGGCGAGGCGGCCGTCCCGGCCGACTGGGCGGAGCGGGTGGCCGGGGCCAGCCGGCTGGACCTGCACGCCCCGGCCGCGGCGCTGGCAGCCGTCGGCCGCGAGGTGTTCGCCCGCGACACCGCCCGCCGCCGCGCCCACGAGGCCGCGTTCGCCGCCCTCACGGACCCCCGATGACCACGGCCGACAGCGTCCGGCTGACCTGGGTGCAGCCGGAGGACCTGGTCGGGCACGAGCTCCGGCAGGCCGTCGAGGACGGCCGGGACCCGGGGGCGCAGCTGCGGGCCTGGCGGGCCGCGGGCGGACGTCCCGCCCCGACCCGGGCCGGGGCCTCGCAGACCCCGGCCGACCCGGCGCTGCGCGCCCTGGCCGACCGCCTCCTCGACGAACTCGCCGCCCTCCCCGAGCCACCGGCCCCGCCGGCGGCGCCGGCCCCGTCGGGTACGTCGGCCTCGGGCCCGCAGCCGGCCGCCGCGGGCCCGACCGGGGCGGCGGCCGGGGCCGGGCTGACGGACCGGCTGGAGGCCGCGTGGACCGGCCGGGCCGTCGGATGCCTGCTGGGCAAGCCGGTGGAGAAGCTGCCGCTGGAGGCCATCCGGGCGCTGGGCCGGGCCGCCGGCAACTGGCCGCTGCGGAGCTGGTTCACCGCCCGCGGGGTGCCCGCCGAGCTGCTGGCCGCCCACCCCTGGAACCGCCGGTCCGCCGGCACCTCCCTCGCCGAGAACATCGACGGCATGCCCGAGGACGACGACCTCAACTACGCCCTGCTCAACCTGCTGCTCCTGCAACGGCACGGCAAGGACTTCCGGACCGCCGACGTGGCCCGCCTCTGGCTGGACGAGCTGCCGCCCGGCCGGACCTTCACCGCCGAGCGGATCGCCCTGCGCAACCTGCTGCTCGGGGTGGAGCCGCCGCGCACCGCCGTCCACCGCAACCCGTTCCGCGAATGGATCGGCGCCCTGATCCGGGCGGACGTGCACGGCTGGACCAACCCCGGGGACCCGGTCCGGGCCGCCCGGCAGGCCGAGCGGGACGCCGCGCTCACCCACACCGGCAACGGGGTCCACGCGGCCCGGTTCGCCGCCGCCGCCATCGCCTCGGCGGCCGGCGGCCGGGCCGACGTGCACACCGCGCTGCGCGCCGGACTGGACGCCGTCCCCGTCGGCTCCCGGCTGGCCGAGGCCGTCCGGGACGGCATCGACACCGCGTCCCGGCACACCGACTTCGACCGGGTGGTGGACCACCTGCACCGCCGGCACGGCCACTACCACTGGGTGCACTCGGTGCCCAACACCGCCCTGATCGCCGCCGCCCTCACCCATGCCGACGGGGACTTCGGCCACTCCGTCACCCGGGCCGTGTCCGGCGGCTGGGACACCGACTCCAACGGGGCCACCGCGGGTGGGCTCGCCGGACTGCTGGCAGGCTCCCCGCAGGCCCTCCCGGACCACTGGACGGCCCCGCTGAGGAACCGGCTGGCCAGCAGCGTCGCCGGGTTCGACGGCATCGGCTTCGACACCCTCGCCCAGCTCACCGCTCAGGAGGCAGCCCGCTCATGACGGCCATCGCCGTGCTCGGCAGCACCAATATGGACCTGGTCGCCTACGTCCCCAAAGCCCCCCGGCTCGGCGAGACGGTGACCGGCCGCGCCTTCCGGACCGTCCCCGGCGGGAAGGGCGCCAACCAGGCCGTGGCCGCCGCCCGCTGCGGAGCGGCGGTGACCATGATCGGCGCGGTCGGGGCCGACGAGTTCGGGCTGCGGCTGCGGGCCTCGCTGCGCGCCGCCGGGGTCGGCACCGAGGGGCTGCGCACCGTGGAGGGCGCCAGCGGCACCGCCCACATCACCGTGGACGACGAGGGCGGCAACTCCATCATCGTGATCCCCGGCGCCAACGCCCGGCTCACCGGGCTGGAGACGGGCGACGAGGCCCGGATCGCGGCGGCAGACGTCCTGCTGCTCCAGCTGGAACTGCCCCTGTCCGCCGTACTGGCGGGCGCCGAGGCCGCCCGGGCGCACGGGGTGCGGACCGTGCTGACCCCCGCGCCCGCCCAGCCGCTGCCGGACCGGCTGCTCGCCGCCACCGACCTGCTGGTGCCCAACGAGCACGAGGCGGCCGCCCTCACCGGCCTGACCGATCCGCCGCGGGCCGCCGAGGCCCTGCTGCGGCTGGTCCCCGAGGTGGTGATCACCCTGGGGGCGGCCGGCTGCCTGCACGCGGCCCGGGGGCGGGAACCGGTCACCGTGGCGGCCCCGGCGGTCCGGGCCGTGGACAGCACCGCGGCCGGGGACACCTTCGTCGGGGCGCTGGCCGTGGCCCTGGGCGAGGGCCGTCCGGTGCGGGCCGCGCTGGCCTGGGCCTCGGCGGCGGCCGCGCTGTCCGTCCAGCGGCCCGGCGCCCAGGACTCCATGCCGGACCGCGCCCAGACCGAGGAACTGTTCACGGCACACACGGCACACACGTCACACCCGGGAACCGCGGGCAGCGCGGGCACCGCGGAACAGGGCGGCCCCGCATGACCCCGGCCGGCGGGCCGCTGACCGGGCTGCGGGTGCTGGACCTGGCGACCCTGTTCGCCGGCCCGCTCGCCGCCACCCTGCTCGGGGACTTCGGCGCCGAGGTGGTCAAGGTGGAGCATCCGCTGCGCCCCGACCCCTCCCGCGGCCACGGCCCCGCCAAGGACGGCATCGGCCTGTGGTGGAAGCTGCTGGGCCGCAACAAGCGGACCATCACCCTGGACCTGTCCGCCCCCGGCGGCCGGGACACCCTCCTCCGGCTCGCCGCCGGCGCCGACGTGGTGATCGAGAACTTCCGGCCCGGCACCCTGGAGAGGTGGGGCCTGGGCTGGCCCGAGCTGTCGGCGGCCAACCCCCGCCTGGTGCTGGCCCGGGTGACCGGCTTCGGACAGTACGGCCCCTACGCCCACCGGCCCGGCTTCGGCACCCTCGCCGAGGCCATGAGCGGGTTCGCCGCGATCACCGGGGACCCGGACGGACCGCCGACCCTGCCCCCGTTCGGGCTGGCCGACTCGATCGCCGCGCTGACCACGGCGTACGCGGTGATGACCGCGCTGGCCGGCCGGGCCGCCACCGGCCGGGGGCAGGTCGTGGACCTGGCCATCATCGAGCCGATCCTGACGGTGCTGGGCCCGCACCCCCTCTGGTACGACCAGCTCGGCTACGTCCAGCCGCGCACCGGCAACCGCTCCGCCAACAACGCCCCCCGCAACACCTACCGCAGCGCCGACGGCCGCTGGCTGGCCGTCTCCACCTCCGCCCAGTCCGTGGCCGAACGGGTGGTCCGGCTGGTGGGGCGCCCCGAGCTGGCCGAGGAGCCCTGGTTCGGGTCCGGGGCGGAGCGGGCCGCACACGCGGAACTGCTGGACGAGGCGGTCGGCGGCTGGATCGCCCGGCACAAGGCGGACGAGGTGGTCGCCGCCTTCGAGGAGGCGCAGGCCGCGGTGGCGCCCGTCTACGACATCAGGGACGTGATGGCCGATCCGCAGTACGCGGCCCTGGACACCCTGACCGAGGTCCAGGATCCGGAACTGGGGCCGCTGCGCATGCAGAACGTGCTGTTCCGGCTGTCCGGGACCCCCGGCGGGATCCGCTGGGCGGGCCGCCCGCACGGCGCCGACACGGACGCGGTCCTCGGCGAACTGGGACTGTCCCCGGCGGAGATCGCCGGGCTGCGGACGGAGGGAGTGCTGTGATCCTCACCTGGCTGTACGTTCCCGGCGACCGGCCGGCGGTGGTCGCCAAGGCACTCGCCGCGGGCGCCGACGCGGTGATCGTGGACCTGGAGGACGCGGTCCCGGTCTCCCGGAAGGAGTACGCGCGCGCCGCCACGGCGGAACTGCTGACCGCCCGCCCGCCGGTACCGGTCCACGTCCGGGTCAACGCCATCGACTCGCCCTGGGCGGGAGCCGACCTGACCGCGCTGAACGGACTGCGCGGCCTGTCCGGGATCCGGCTGCCGAAGGTCGGCGCCCCGGAGACGGTGGCCCGGGTCGCGGAACGCACCGGCGGGGTGGCGCTGTACGCGCTGCTGGAGTCCGCGATCGGGGTGGAGCGGGCCTACGAGATCGCCCGCGCGCACCCCGCCCTGCACGGGCTGGCCCTGGGCGAGGCGGACCTGCGGGCCGACCTCGGGGTGAGCGCCGACCAGGGCCTGGACTGGTCCCGGTCCCGGGTGGTGGTCGCCGCCCGGGCCGCCGGGCTGGCCCCGCCGGCCCAGTCCGTGTTCCCCGACATCTGCGACATGGAGGCCCTGGCGGCCTCCTGCGCCCACGGACGGGCCCTGGGGTTCCTGGGCCGGGCGGCGATCCATCCGCGGCAGCTGCCGGTGATCGAGCGGTCCTATCTGCCGACGGCCGCGGAGGTGAGCGCCGCCCGGGAGGTGGTGGGCGCGGCACGGCGCACCCCGGGCGCGGTGGCCCTGCCGGACGGCCGCTTCGTCGACCCGGCCGTCCTGGCCGGCGCCGAACGCATCGTCGCCCTCTCGACCCGCCGCCCCGCCCCGGGGCACTGAAGCGCCGGCGTTTGAGGCGCGGGGGTCCGGGGGCAGGGCCCCCGGTTCCGGGAAGGGGCGGGGAGGGGACTCAGAGCTTCTTGGCCCCGGGCCCCGCCCCAGCCTCCGGCTTCACCTCGGCCTCGGCCCCGGCTCCGTCCTCGGCCCCGGCCTCGGCTCCGGCCTTGGCGTCGGGTCCGGCCTTGCCACCAGCCCCGGCCTTGGCGCCATCGTCGGCCTTGGCTCCGGCCTCGGCGTCAGCCTCCGCACCCGCACCCGCCGGAGCCGAAACCGCACCCGGCAGATCCGGCTCGACCACCGCCTCCCGCCCCGGCCGCAGCTTCGCGGAGAGGACGAAGTAGGTGACCGCCAGCAGGAAGACCACGATGGAGGTCCACACGTTGAGCCGGAGGCCCAGCACGTGGTGCGCCTCGTCGACCCGCATGTACTCGATCCAGCCGCGGCCCACGCAGTAGGCGGCGACGTAGAGGGCGAAGGCCCGGCCGTGGCCCAGCTTGAAGCGGCGGTCGGCCCAGATGACGAGCAGGGCGACGCCGACGCACCAGAGGGACTCGTAGAGGAAGGTCGGGTGGTAGTAGCCGGCTTCCCGGTTCGGGCCCTCGGTGATCTTCAGGGCCCACGGGAGGTCGGTGGCCCGGCCGTAGAGCTCCTGGTTGAACCAGTTGCCCCACCGGCCGCAGGCCTGGGCCAGCGCGATTCCGGGGGCGAGGGCGTCCGCCCAGGCGGGGAGCGGGATGCCGCGCCGGCGGCAGCCGATCCAGGCGCCGACCGCGCCGAGCGCGATGGCACCCCAGATGCCGAGGCCGCCCTCCCAGATCTTGAAGGCGTCGACCCAGTTCCGGCCGTCGCCGAAGTAGAGCTGGTAGTCGGTGATGACGTGGTAGAGCCGGCCGCCGACCAGGCCGAACGGCACGGCCCAGACGGCGATGTCGGCCACCGTGCCGGGCTTCCCGCCGCGGGCGAGCCAGCGCTTGTTGCCGATCCAGACGGCGAGGAAGACGCCGATGATGATGCAGAACGCGTAGCCGCGCAGCGGGATCGGTCCGAGATCGATCACGCCGGTCGACGGGCTGGGGATATAAGCAAGGTCCATGGCAGGACCGACGCTACCTTGCCGGGCGGCGGGTACCGCAACCCGCCCGGCAAGCCGAAACCAAAACGTCGCACAGCGTCCGCGGGGGTCAGCCCTTGGCGGCGGCCTCCACCTTCTCCTTGAGCTTCTGCGGGGTCAGCGGATTGGCCTGGTCGGCGAAGATGTCCTTGCCGTCGAGGAGGATGGTCGGGGTGCCCCGGAAGCCGCCCGCCTTGAAGGCGTCGTAGGACTTCCCGACCCAGCTGTTGTGGGTGCCGTCCGCCACGCACTGCCGGAAGGCGGCGGTGTCCAGGCCGGGGACCTTGGCGGCCAGTTCCAGCAGCCGGTCGTCCTTGGCGTAGGCGTCGTCGGTCTCTTCCGGCTGGTTCACGAACAGCGAGTCGTGGTACGGGGCGAACTTGCCGGCGTCCTGGGCGCAGGCGGCGGCGTTGGCGGCCTTCAGGGAGCCGCTGCCGCCCATGTTGCCGTCGATCAGGGTGACCAGGTGGTACTGGACCTTCAGCTGGCCCTTGGCCTCCAGCTCGTGGATGGTGCTCCGGTAGGCGTCCTCGAAGGACTTGCAGGCGGGGCAGCGGAAGTCCTCCCAGACGGTGAGGGTGGACTTGGCCTCGTTCTTGCCGGTCTGGATGGCGAGGGCGTCCTTGCCGGTGGCTCCGGAGGGAGCCGTGACCGGGCCGGCCTTGGCCGCTCCGCCGTCCTTGCCGGTGTTGGCGGCGATCACGCCGACCACGGCCGCCAGGCCGAGCACGCCGACCACCGCTCCGGCCACCAGGAGGGTCCGCCGGCGCTTGTCCCGGGTCTTCTGCCGGTCCCGCTCCACCTGGAGCCGCTCGCGGGCCGATCGTTTCGCATCGCGGTTCGCACCGTCGTTCATCTCGCTCACGTCCGCCAAACGAGGCGGGGAGGCACCGCAGTGCCTCCCCGCTCCCACTTCCACCCGATCGGGCTACAGAACCCGCACCGGGAACAGGAGTGCGTCAGCTCCTGCGTACGCCTTCCGCAAGCTCGGCCGCGAGGGCGCGGACCGCTGCCAGCCCGGTGGGCAGGTCGGGGGCGTCCAGCAGCTTCTTCACGAAGGCGGAGCCGACGATGACCCCGTCGGCGAAGGCGGCGACCTCGCGGGCCTGCTCCGGGTTGGAGACGCCCAGGCCCACGCAGACCGGCAGGTCGGTGGTCTTGCGGGTGCGCTCGACCAGCAGCTGGGCCTGGTTGCCGACCGAGGTGCGGGTGCCGGTGACGCCCATCAGGGAGGCGGCGTAGACGAAGCCGCTGCCGGCCGCGGTGATGGTGGCGAGCCGCTCGTCCCGGCTGGAGGGGGCGACGACGAACACGGTGGCCAGACCGTGCCTGTCGGCGTGCTCGCGCCACAGGGCGGATTCCTGGACCGGGAGGTCGGGCAGGATGCAGCCGGCGCCGCCGGCCGCCGCGAGCTCCTCGGTGAACCGCTCGACGCCGTACCGGTCGATGGGGTTCCAGTAGGTCATGACCAGGACCGGGGCACCGGTGGCGGCGTGCACCTCGCGGACGGTGCGGAGCACGTCGGCGATCTTGACCCCGCCGCGCAGGGCGATGTCGTCGGCGGTCTGGATGACGGGGCCGTCGAGGACCGGGTCGGAGTGCGGGAGGCCGACCTCGATCACGTCGGCGCCGCCGGCCAGGATCTCCTTGATGGCCGCGATGCCGCCGTCCACGGTGGGGAAGCCCGCCGGGAGGTAGGCGACCAGGGCGGCGCGGTTCTCGGACCGGGCCTTGGCGAGGGTGTCGCTCAGCAGCTGGATGGTGCCGTTCGGCTGGCCGTTGCTCACTTCGTGTCCCCTTCGGTGCCGTCGTACAGGCCGAAGTAGCGGGCGGCCGTGTCCATGTCCTTGTCGCCGCGGCCGGACAGGTTGACGATCAGCAGACCGTCCTTGCCGAGCTCCTTGCCGAGGTCGAGGGCGCCCGCGAGGGCGTGGGCCGACTCGATGGCCGGGATGATGCCCTCGGTGCGGGACAGGAGGCGCAGCGCCTGCATGGCGGCGTCGTCGGTGACCGCGCGGTACTCGCCGCGGCCGCTGTCCTTGAGGTAGGCGTGCTCCGGGCCGATGCCGGGGTAGTCCAGGCCGGCCGAGATCGAGTAGGGCTCGGTGATCTGGCCCTCCTCGTCCTGGAGGACGTAGGAGCGGGAGCCGTGCAGGATGCCGGGCTCGCCCGCGGTGAGGGTGGCCGCGTGCTCCCCGGTCTCGACCCCGTGGCCGGCCGGTTCGAAGCCGACCAGGCGGACCGCGGCGTCCGGGACGAAGGCGTGGAAGAGGCCGATGGCGTTGGATCCGCCGCCGACGCAGGCCGCGACGGCGTCGGGGAGGCGTCCGGCGCGCTCCAGGATCTGGCGGCGGGCCTCGACCCCGATGACCCGGTGGAAGTCGCGGACCATGGCCGGGAAGGGGTGCGGGCCGGCGACGGTGCCGAAGAGGTAGTGGGTCTCCTCGACGTTGGCGACCCAGTCGCGGAACGCCTCGTTGATGGCGTCCTTGAGGGTGCGGGAGCCGGAGGTGACGGCGATGACCTCGGCGCCGAGCATCCGCATCCGGGCCACGTTGAGGGCCTGCCGCTGGGTGTCGATCTCGCCCATGTAGATCGTGCAGTCGAGGCCGAACAGGGCGCAGGCGGTGGCGGTGGCCACGCCGTGCTGGCCTGCGCCGGTCTCGGCGATGACGCGGGTCTTGCCCATGCGCTTGGTGAGCAGTGCCTGGCCCAGCACGTTGTTGATCTTGTGTGAGCCGGTGTGGTTGAGGTCCTCGCGCTTGAGGAAGATCCGGGCGCCGCCGGCGTGCTCGGCGAACCGGGGCACCTCGGTGAGGGCGCTGGGCCGGCCGGTGTAGTTGACCAGGAGGTCGTTGAGCTCGGCGGCGAAGGCCGGGTCCTGCTTGGCCTTCTCGTACTCCACGGCGACCTCGTCCACGGCGGCGACCAGCGCCTCGGGGATGAACTTGCCGCCGAAGTCGCCGAAGTAGCCCTCGGCGTTGGGGACGTGACCCTCGGGGTCGGGAATGAAGAACTGCTCGCTGGACATGCCAGAACTCCTACGGAAGCAACGGTTGATGACTGCGTGTGCGCCGTCGGCCCACGGGTCCCCGGCGCCTCGGCGGGCGGGTTCGGGCATGGGCGGAGCAGCCTGCGGCCGGTCCGGGGGTCCGGTGCCGGCGGCGGGCGGGGTGGGTCAGCGGGACGGTACCCCTGGGGTGCCGTGCCGTGGCCGCGCTACGGCGCGCCTTCGGCGGGCCATCGCATGCCGTTGACCTGGCCCGGCTCGGAGCCGATCACGTAGCGCACCCGGCGGCCGAGGACCCGGCGGGCCGGGGCGCGGCAGCCGCGCGGTGTGCGGCCGCGGGCCAGGGCGGCGTGCGGGTCGCGGGCCGGCAGGCCCGCCGTCGGTGCGCCGGGCGCGCGGCCGGCCGGTCCGGGGCGACGGGCCCCGGGCCGGTGGCGGGTCGCGGCGCGGGCGACGGCGGGCCGGATGGTCATGGTGCGGTCAGCTCCGGCCGTGTCGCAGGGCCGGGTGGGCCCCGGCGGCGACCAGGTCGGCGACGGCGGTCTTCGGGTCGCGTCCGGTGACCAGGGACTCGCCGACCAGTACGGCGTTGGCGCCCTCGTTGGCGTAGGCGATCAGGTCGTGGGGTCCGCGGATGCCGGACTCGGCGACCTTCACGATGTGCGCCGGGATCTCCGGGGCGAGGCGCTCGAAGGTGCCCCGGTCGACCTTCAGGTCCTTCAGGTTGCGGGCGTTGACCCCGATGATGCGGGCGCCCGCGGCGACCGCCCGCTCGACCTCTTCCTCGTCGTGGACCTCCACCAGGGGGGTCAGACCGATGGACTCGGCCCGCTCGATGAGGGAGACCAGGGCTTCCTGGTCGAGGGCGGCGACGATCAGCAGGGCGAGGTCGGCGCCGTAGGCGCGGGCCTCCCACAGCTGGTACGCCGTGACGATGAAGTCCTTGCGGAGGATCGGGATGTCCACCCGGGCCCGGACGGCCTCCAGGTCGGCCAGCGAGCCGCCGAAGCGGCGCTGTTCGGTGAGGACGGAGATGACGGAGGCGCCGCCCGCCTCGTAGTCCGCGGCGAGCCCCGCCGGGTCGGCGATCGCGGCCAGCGCACCCTTGGACGGGCTGGAGCGCTTGACCTCGCAGATCACCTTGACGCCGTCGCCGCGCAGGGCCGCGACGCCGTCCTTTGCCCGGGGCGCCTTGGCGGCGCGCTCCTTGAGCTCGTCGAGGCTGACGCGAGCCTGCCGTTCGGCAAGGTCTTCGCGGACCCCTTCGATGATCTCGTCGAGCACACTCACGCGAGCGGCCCCCTTCCGGGTAGGTCGACTGATTCAGGTCGTTTCAGGTGGTTCAAGGCCAGCACTCAAATGGTATCCGCAGCGGGCCCCGTGCCCGACCTGCGGTTGGCGCCATCCCATCACCCGGACATGCGGAATGAAAGGTTCAGCTCAGTGATCAGGGTGCGAGCCATGCCCCGAAGGGCAGGTTCCGGACAATGGAAAAGACCAGCACCAGCAAGCCGACACCCCACCAGACCTGCGGTTTCACACGAAGCACGGGCGTCGGGCGACCCCGGTAGGCCTGATTCAGCCAGGCCAGCAGATAGCCCGCGAAGATCAGGTAGCCGAGCACCGCGAGGGCGTTCGCGCCCAGCGCGACCGTCAGGTCGCCGTGCGCGAAGGCGTGCGCGCTGCGCAGTCCGCCGCAGCCGGGGCAGAGGACGCCCGTCAGCCGCAGCAGCGGACAGACCGGATAATGCCCCGGCTCGTTGGGATCGACGGCCCCGACGTACCCGAAGGCGGCCACCGCGCCGCCCAGGGCGAGCAGGGGCGCGGCCAGCCGGCGCATGCGCGTGCGCGGGGTCCGGAGCGGGGGCGGGGCGACCATGGGGCGATTCTCGCCGCCCATGACGAAAGGCGCAGCCCGACGGGCCGCGCCTTCCGAGGATTCCGGGCGCGGCGCCATGGCGGCCCGCCCGGAGGGGACTCAGGCGGTCCGGGCGTTGATGACCTCCATGAGGTCCTTGTGCTGGACCTTCTTCGCACCCATGCCGGCGGCCTTCATCGCCATGCCGACGACACCGCCGACCGCGACGACCACCAGGCCGGCCCAGAATCCCAGCGGGTTGGCCAGCACCATGAAGGCGCCGGAGACGCAGAAACCGATGAAGGCGATGATGACACCGGTCCAGGCGGCCGGGGTGTGTCCGTGGCTCGTGCCCGCCATGAGTAGCTCCTCGTGTGCTCTGTCGAACGTGCTGTGTCCGAACGCTCGGACATCATTCTCCCGCACCCTGCCGTACCGGGGTGCGCCGGGTCCGGATTCAGCCCTGCGGGTCGGCGGCCGGCTCAGCCGGTCGGATCCTCACCCCGGTCCAGGGCCTTCCACAGGTCCTCCGGGCGGTCGGCGGCGGATCCGCCGGGGGCGGTCGCGGCCGGGCGCCGGCGGGGGCCTCCGGCGCGTTCGTAGCGGCCTCCCATGGCCGGCCAGCTCCGGCCGTAGCGCAGCGCGAGCAGTCCTGCGGCGGCTATCAGCAGTCCGGCGGCGGCGGTCACGTACGGCCAGGGGGTGTGGGCGACCTCGGTCGCCCGGGCCGCCGTGTCGGCGGTGATCCGGGCCGCCTCGGCGTCCAGGGCCGACCGGTCGGAGGCGCCCGCCAGGGCCGCCGCGGCGGCCCCCAGACCGCTCAGCGCCAGCAGTCCGGACACCAGCGGCCGGCCCTTGCCGCGGGCCGCGAACACGGCCACCAGGGCGGCCAGCCCGACGATGGCCAGCGCGGCCGGGACCCCGGTCACGGACCGGCCGTCCACGGACAGCTCCATCGAGCCGTCCGCCACGGCGGCGGCCCCCCGGGCCCAGGTCCGGCCGGAGGCCAGCAGGACCACGGTGGCGCCGAGCGCGCCGAGCAGCAGGGCGACGGCGACGCTGCGGCGGCCGAGGTCACGGCCCGCCGCGCGGACCGGTTCGGCGGGTCCGTCCGGCCCGCCCGGCTCGGCGGGGGGCTCGGCATCGTCTCGGGGCTGGGGTACGGCGCTCACGTACCCCACTATCCCCTACCGCCTCCTCAGCCGTGGAGGCGGTTCGCCGCTCCCACCGCGCGGAGCACCGCGGCGGCCTTGTTGCGGCACTCGTTGTCCTCCAGCTCGGGCACCGAGTCGGCGACCACCCCGGCGCCGGCCTGCACGTAGGCGGTGCCGTCCCGGAGCAGCGCGGTGCGGATCGCGATGGCGGTGTCGGCGTCCCCGGCGAAGTCCAGATAGCCCACGCAGCCGCCGTACAGGCCGCGGCGGACCGGCTCCAGCTCCTCGATGATCTGCATGGCCCGCGGCTTGGGCGCCCCGGACAGGGTGCCGGCCGGGAAGCAGGCGGTGAGCACGTCGAAGGCGGTCTTGTCGGCGCCGACCCGGCCGGTGACGGTGGACACGATGTGCATCACGTGCGAGTAGCGCTCGATGGACATGAAGTCGACCACCTCGACGGAGCCCGGCTCGCAGACCCGGCCCAGGTCGTTGCGGCCGAGGTCGACCAGCATCAGGTGCTCGGCCCGCTCCTTGGGGTCGGCGAGCAGCTCCTCGGCGAGCTCGTGGTCCTCCTGCGGGGTGGCGCCGCGGTGCCGGGTTCCGGCGATCGGGTGGACCATGGCCCGCCCGTCCTCCACCTTGACCAGCGCCTCCGGGCTGGAGCCGACCACGTCGAAGCCGTTCTCGAACCGGAAGAGGTACATGTACGGGGACGGGTTGGTGGCCCGCAGCACCCGGTAGACGTCCAGGGCGCTCGCCGCGCACGGGGTCTCGAACCGCTGCGAGGGCACCACCTGGAAGGCCTCGCCGGCCCGGATCCGCTCCTTGATGTCCTCCACCGCGGCCTGGTACTTGTCCCCGCCCCACAGCCCGGCGAACTCGGGCAGCTCGGAGGCGGGCAGCGGGGTCGGGGCGTACGGGGCGGGTCGGCCGAGGTCGGCCTCCATCGCGTCCAGCCGGGCCACCGCGTCCGCGTACGCCTCGTCCACCCCGGTGTCGAGGTCGTTGTGGTTGATGGCGTTGGCGATCAGCAGGACGGTGCCGTCCCAGTGGTCCAGGACCGCCAGGTCGGAGGTGAGCAGCATGGTCAGCTCGGGGAGTTCCAGGTCGTCCGTGCCGTGCTCGCCGATCCGCTCCAGCCGGCGGACGATGTCGTAGCCCAGGTAGCCGACCATCCCGCCGGTGAACGGGGGCATCCCCGCCGTCAGGTCGCGGGGGGTGTGGAGGGTCTCCACGGTGCGCCGGAGCGCCTCCAGGGGGTCCCCGTCCACGGGGACGCCGACGGGCGGGGTGCCGATCCAGTGCGCCCCGCCGTCGCGGACCGTGAGGGTGGCGTCGGAGCGGACCCCGACGAAGGAGTAGCGGGACCACGAGCGGCCGTTCTCGGCGGACTCCAGCAGGAAGGTGCCGGGGCGTTCGCCGGCCAGCTTCCGGTAGAGGCCGACCGGGGTGTCCCCGTCGGCGAGGAGCCTGCGGCTGACCGGGACGACACGGCGGTCGTTCGCGAGATTGCGGAACGTCTCAAGATCCATGGCGTGGGACCTTACCTGTGGGAGAGCGGCAGGACGTCGGCGTCGAAGCAGGTGCGGGCGCCCGTGTGGCAGGCCGCGCCGACCTGGTCGACCTTGACGAGGACGGTGTCGGCGTCGCAGTCGAGCGCCACGGACTTGACGTGCTGGAAGTGGCCGGAGGTGTCGCCCTTGACCCAGTACTCCCGGCGGCTGCGGGACCAGTAGGTGCAGCGGCCGGTGGTCAGGGTGCGGTGCAGCGCCTCGTCGTCCATCCAGCCCAGCATCAGCACCTCACCGGTGTCGTACTGCTGGGCGATGGCGGGCACCAGGCCGTCGGCCGACCGCTTCAGTCGGGCCGCGATGGCGGGGTCGAGGTCGCTCGGGCGGGGGGTGGTACTCATGCGGGCCATTGTGCCGCGCCCGGCGGCGGGGTACCGCAGGCTGTCCGTCTGATGGGCGGGCATCTGTCAGGTCACCGCCGTACCCTTGGCCGCATGTCGACCCATGCGAAGCGCGAACGCCTTCTCCTCGCGGACCTGTTGGAGGCGGCCGGTCCGGAGGCGCCCACGCTGTGCGAGGGCTGGACCTGCCGGGACCTCGCCGCCCACGTGGTGGTCCGGGAGCGGCGGCCGGACGCGGCGGGCGGACTGCTGCTCGGGGTCCTGAAGGACCGGCTGGACCGGGCGATGGCCGAGTACACCGCCAAGCCGTACGAGGAACTGCTCCAGCTGATCCGGACCGGGCCGCCCAAGCTGTCGGTGTACTCGCTGAAGCAGATCGACGAGGCGGCCAACGCCGTGGAGTTCTACGTGCACGCCGAGGACGTCCGGCGGGCCCAGCCGGACTGGTCCCCGCGCGAGCTGGACCCGGTGTTCTCGGACTCGCTGTGGTCGCGGCTGGAGAAGCTGGCCCGGCTCACCGGCCGGAAGTCCCCGGTGGGCCTGGTGCTGCGGCGGCCGGACGGCCGGACGGCGGTGGCCCGCAAGGGGGTGCCGGTGGTGACGGTGACCGGGGACCCGGGCGAACTGACCCTGTTCTGCTTCGGCCGGCAGGCGGCGGCCCGCATCGAACTGGACGGGGAGAAGACCGCCGTGGCCGCGCTGACCACGGCGAAGCTCGGCATCTGAACCGCCCCCCGGGACCTGTCCGGTCGGCGGGACAGGTCCCGGTGGCACCCCCTGGCCCGATGGCACCCGCTGGTCCGATGGCGTCCTAGGGGGCGGCGAAGGCCAGTTCGGCTCGGCGGACCTCGGGGGCGGAGGTGCCGATGACGGCGCCGGTCATGCTGAGGGCCGCCCCGGCCAGATAGACCGGGGCGATCCCGAACAGATCCACGGCCAGGCCGAACACCGGATAGCTCATCGGGGCCAGGCCCACGGCCGTGAAGGCCATCACCGAGCTGACCCGGCCCAGATAGCGGGGGTCGGTGCCGCTCTGGATGAGCGCCACGGCCAGCCCGCCGCAGATCCCGCACACCATGCCGGTGACCAGGGCCAGCGCGGCCGCCGCGGACAGCCCCGGGGCCAGTGCGATCGCCCCGATCCCGGCCGAGCCGAGGATCAGGGTGGCGTTCTGCACCGCCCCGGCCTTCGGGACCCGCGGCACCAGGGTGAGCAGCAGTGCGCTGGAGGCGGCGCCCGCGCCGAAGCAGCCGACGATCCAGCCGACCCCGGAGGGGCCCCAGCCGCGTTCCTCGGCCAGCAGGATCAGGCCCAGCCCCAGCGGGGCCGAGATGCCGAGCTGGCTGAGCGCCCCGGACAGCACCAGCGGGCCGATCACCCGGTGCCGGCGGATGTAGCCGAGGCCGAGGACCAGCTGCCGCCACGGGGACTCCGGCACCGGCCCCGCCCCGGCCGCCTTCTCCGGCAACGGCTCCGGTGCCGGCTCCGGCTCCGGCAGTGGGGCGATGCGCACCCCCCAGAGCAGCACCAGGGACACCGCGAACAGCCCGGCCGCCAGGGCGAAGGCCGCACCGGGACCGCCCAGGCCCATCGCCAGTCCCGCGGCCGGCGGACCGGCCGTGTGCCCGACCCGTTCCACCAGGTTGCGCATGCCCTGTACCCGGACCAGCAGCTCCGGTCCGGCGATCCGGGGCGGCAGCGCCCCCACCGCGGGCATGAACAGCGCGTCCACGGCCCCGAAGACCAGACCCACCGCGACCAGCACCCACAGGCCCGGGGTCAGCGCCCAGACGGCGGCGGCCAGCGCCAGCACCACGGCGCAGCGGACCGCGTCGGAGGAGATCACCACCAGCCGGGGGCCGAACCGGTCGGCCACCACTCCCCCGCCGAGCATCAGCAGGGCCCGGGGGACCGCGCCGGCGGCCATCACCAGGCCCACCTCGGCCGGGCCGGCCGCCTGGGCCGCCGCCCAGCCGAGGGCGAGGAAGTAGACCCCGTCCCCGACGAGCGAAGCGGCGTAGGCACCGAGCCAGCGCAGTACGTTCCGGTTCCGGAAAGCAGCCGACGCGCCCACCGCACCCCTCTCCCTATGGTCTGGACCACAGGGTAGGCGGGGCGGGCGGAACGCGCCGGTGATTTTTCCGGGGCCGGACGGGGCCGGACCGGGCCGTCCGGCGGTCAGCGGACCGGGTGGCCGGCCTCCCGCAGGACGTCCTTGACCTGGCCGATCCGCAGGTCCCCGAAGTGGAACACGGAGGCCGCGAGGACCGCGTCCGCGCCCGCCCCGATGGCCGGCGGGAAGTCGGACAGCTTGCCGGCCCCGCCCGAGGCGATCACCGGGACGGTCACGTGCGCGCGGACCGCCGCGATCATCTCGATGTCGTAGCCGTCCTTGGTGCCGTCGGCGTCCATGGAGTTGAGCAGGATCTCGCCCGCGCCCAGCTCGGCCGCCCGGTGCGCCCACTCGACCGCGTCGATCCCGGTGCCCTTGCGGCCGCCGTGCGTGGTGACCTCGAAGGTCCCGGCGGCGGTGCGGCGGGCGTCCACCGACAGCACCAGCACCTGCCGGCCGAAGCGTTCGGCGATCTCCCGGATCAGCTCCGGGCGGGCGATGGCGGCGGTGTTCACGCCCACCTTGTCGGCGCCGGCCCGCAGCAGCCTGTCCACGTCGTCGGCGGTGCGGACCCCGCCGCCCACGGTCAGCGGGATGAACACCTGTTCGGCGGTGCGCCGCACCACGTCGTAGGTGGTCTCCCGGTTCCCGGAGGAGGCGGTGATGTCGAGGAAGGTCAGCTCGTCGGCGCCCTCGGCGTCGTACAGCTTGGCCATCTCGACCGGGTCCCCGGCGTCCCGCAGGTTCTGGAAGTTGACTCCCTTGACCACCCGGCCGTTGTCCACGTCCAGGCAGGGGATCACCCGTACGGCGAGGCTCATGCGGAGGGCTCCCGGTACGCCTCGACCTCCACCTCGACGACCATCGAGGGGTCGACGAAGCCGGAGACGATCAGCATGGTCGCGGCGGGCCGGACGCTGTCGAAGAGGGTCTTGTGGGCGCGGCCCACCTCGTCCACGTCCCGGGCGTGGGTGAGGTACATCCGGGTGCGGACCACGTCCTCGGGGCCGAGCCCGGCCTGGGCGAGGGCCTTGAACGCGACACCGAAGGCGGCGACGGCCTGGTCGTACGGGCCGCCCGCGTCGGCGGCGGTGCAGCCGGAGACCAGCACCAGGCCGTTGCCGAGCTGCACGGCACGGGAGTAGGCGATGACGTCCTCGTAGGGGCCACCGGAGGAGATGCGGCGTACGGAGCTCATGCGGGGCCTGCCTTCGTGACGTTCAGGGCTTCTTCCAGGGTGAAGGCCTTGGCGTACAGGGCCTTGCCGACGATCGCGCCCTCCACGCCCAGCGGCACCAGCGCGGAGAGGGCGCGCAGGTCGTCCAGGGAGGAGATGCCGCCGGAGGCGACCACGGGCCGGTCGGTGGCGGCGCAGACGTTCCGCAGCAGCTCCAGGTTGGGGCCGGTGAGGGTGCCGTCCTTGCCGATGTCGGTGACCACGTAGCGGGCGCAGCCCTCGGAGTCCAGGCGGGCCAGGGTCTCGTAGAGGTCCCCGCCCTCGCTGGTCCAGCCGCGGCCCTTGAGGGTGGTGCCGCGGACGTCCAGGCCGATGGCGATCTTCTCGCCGTGCTCGGCGATGGCCTTGGCGGCCCACTCGGGGGTCTCCAGGGCGGCGGTGCCGAGGTTGACCCGGGTGCAGCCGGTGGCCAGGGCGGCGGCCAGCGAGGCGTCGTCGCGGATGCCGCCGGACAGCTCGACCTTGATGTCCATGGCGCGGGTGATCTCGGCGACCAGGGCCCGGTTGTCACCGGTGCCGAAGGCGGCGTCGAGGTCGACCAGGTGCAGCCATTCGGCGCCGGAGCGCTGCCAGGCGAGGGCCGCCTCCAGCGGGGAGCCGTAGGAGGTCTCGCTGCCGGACACTCCGTGGACCAGGCGGACCGCCTGGCCGTCGCGGACGTCGACCGCGGGAAGGAGTTCGAGGGTCATCAGAGGGTCTCGATCCAGTTGGTGAGGAGCTGGGCGCCGGTGTCGCCGGACTTCTCGGGGTGGAACTGGGTGGCCCACAGGGCCCCGTTCTCCACCGCCGCGACGAAGGGCTTGCCGTGGGTGGCCCAGCTGACCTTGGGGGCGCGGATGGCCGGGTTGGTGGTCTCCAGGCTCCAGTCGTGCGCCGCGTAGGAGTGCACGAAGTAGAACCGGGCGTCGGCGTCGAGGCCGGCGAAGGCCTGGCTGCCGGGGGCGGCGTCCACCGTGTTCCAGCCCATGTGGGGGACGACGGGGGCCTTCAGCGGGCCGACCGTGCCGGGCCACTCGTCGAGGCCCTCGCTCTCCACGCCGTGCTCGATGCCGCGTTCGAAGAGGATCTGCATGCCGACGCAGATGCCCATGACCGGGCGGCCGCCGGACAGCCGGCGGCCGATGATCCAGTCGCCGCGGGCCTCCTTGAGGCCGCGCATGCAGGCGGAGAAGGCGCCGACACCGGGGACCAGGAGGCCGTCGGCGTCCATCGCCCGGTCGTAGTCCCGGGTGATCTCCACCTCCGCGCCGACGCGGGCGAGGGCGCGTTCGGCGGAGCGGACGTTGCCGAAGCCGTAGTCGAAGACCACGACCTTCTTGGTGGGGCTGGCTGCGCTCATTCCCAGATTCCTTGGATTCGCATGACACCGGCGACCAGGCACATCGCCGAGCCGATGGCGAGCAGCACGACCACCGAGCGGGGCATCTGCTGCTTCTGGAAGGAGTAGACCCCGCCGGCCAGGAAGAGGCCGACGACGATCAGGATGGTGTTGAGGCCGTTCACGGCTAGAGGGCGCCCTTCGTGGAGGGCAGGATGCCGGCCGCGCGCGGGTCGAACTCGGCGGCGTAGCGCAGCGCCCGGGCCAGGGCCTTGAACTGGCACTCCACGATGTGGTGGGCGTTTCGGCCGTACGGGACGTGGATGTGCAGGGCGATCTGCGCCTGGGCCACGAAGGACTCGAAGATGTGCCGGGTCATCGTGGTGTCGTAGCTGCCGATCATCGGCGCCATGTTCTCGGGCTCGGTGTGCACGAGGTAGGGGCGGCCGGAGAGGTCGACGGTGACCTGGGCGAGGGACTCGTCCAGCGGGACGGTGCAGTTGCCGAACCGGTAGATGCCGACCTTGTCGCCGAGGGCCTGCTTGAAGGCGGCTCCCAGCGCGAGGGCGGAGTCCTCGATGGTGTGGTGGGAGTCGATGTGCAGGTCGCCCTCGGTCTTGACGGTGAGGTCGAAGAGGCCGTGCCGGCCGAGCTGGTCGAGCATGTGGTCGTAGAACCCCACGCCGGTGGACACGTCCACCTTGCCGGTGCCGTCGAGGTCTATCTCGACCAGGACCGAGGTCTCCTTGGTGGTGCGTTCCACCCGTCCGATGCGGCTCATGCCTGCTGCTCCTTCTTCAGTGCGCGAACCGCTTCCAGGAACGCGTCGTTCTCGGCCGGGGTGCCGGCGGTGACCCGCAGCCGGCCCGGTACCCCGTTGTCCCGGACCAGGACCCCCTGGTCGAGGATCTTCTGCCAGGCGGTGTGGGAGTCCTCGAAGGTGCCGAACTGGACGAAGTTGGCGTCGGAGTCGGTGACCTCGAAGCCGATCGCCCGGAGTTCGGTGACCAGGCGGTCCCGTTCCGTCTTGAGCTGCTCGACGTAGCCGAGCAGGGTGTCGGTGTGCTCCAGCGCGGCCAGCGCGGTCGCCTGGGTGACGGCGGACAGGTGGTACGGCAGCCGCACCAGCTGGACGGCGTCGACCACGGCGGGGTGCGCGGCCAGGTAGCCCAGCCGGAGTCCGGCCGCGCCGAAGGCCTTGGACATGGTCCGGGAGACCACCAGGTGGGGGCGGCCCTCGATCAGCGGCAGCAGCGAGTCCCGGTGGGAGAACTCCACGTAGGCCTCGTCCACGACCACCAGGGAGGGCTTCGCCGCCTGGGCGGCCTCGTAGAGCGCGAGGACCGTCTCGGCCCCGACGGCGGTGCCGGTGGGGTTGTTGGGGGAGGTGATGAAGACGACGTCCGGGGCGTGCTCGGTGATGGCCGCGACGGCCGCGTCCGTGTCGATGGTGAAGTCTGCGGCCCGCGGGCCGGAGATCCAATCGGTGCCGGTGCCCCGGGCGATCAGGGCGTGCATCGAGTAGGAGGGCTCGAAGCCGATCGCGGTCCGGCCGGGCCCGCCGAAGGTCTGCAGCAGCTGCTGGAGGACCTCGTTGGAGCCGTTGGCCGCCCACACGTTCTCCCGGGCCACCGGGTGCCCGGCCGTCCGGGTGAGGTAGCGGGCCAGTTCGGTGCGCAGCTCCACCGCGTCCCGGTCGGGGTAGCGGTTCAGGGTGCGGGCGGCGTCCGCGACCCGCTCGGCGATCCGCCGGACCAGGGCCTCGGGCAGCTCGTAGGGGTTCTCGTTGGTGTTCAGCTGGACGGGCACGTCGAGCTGGGGGGCGCCGTACGGGGTCTTGCCGCGCAGCTCGTCCCGGATGGGGAGGTCGTCGATTCCGATGCTCACGGGGTGGGGACCTTCCATCCGAAGCGGGCCTTGAGGGCGGCCCCGTGCGCGGGCAGGTCCTCGGCCTCGGCGAGGGTCACCACGTGGTGGGTGACCTCGGCCAAGGCGTCCCGGGTGTAGTCGACGATGTGGATGCCGCGCAGGAAGGACTGCACGGACAGGCCCGAGGAGTGGCAGGCGCAGCCGCCGGTGGGCAGCACGTGGTTGGAGCCGGCGCAGTAGTCGCCGAGCGAGACCGGGGCCCACGGGCCGACGAAGATCGCGCCGGCGTTGCGGACCCGGGCGGCCCAGGCGGCGGCGTCGGCGGTCTGGATCTCCAGGTGCTCGGCGCCGTACGCGTCGACCACCTTGAGGCCGTCCTCCAGGCTGTCGACCAGGACGATCGCGGACTGCTTGCCCGCCAGGGCCGGCCTGATCCGGTCCTCGACGTGCTTGGAGGCGGCGACCTGCGGCTCCAGCTCGCGCTCGACCGCCTCGGCGAGCTCCGCCGAGTCGGTGACCAGCACGGCGGCGGCCAGCGGGTCGTGCTCGGCCTGGCTGATCAGGTCGGCGGCCACGTGCACCGGGTCGGCGGTGGAGTCCGCGAGGACCGCGATCTCGGTGGGACCGGCCTCGGTGTCGATGCCGATCTTCCCGGTGAAGTAGCGCTTGGCGGCGGCGACCCAGATGTTGCCGGGGCCGGTGACCATGTTGACCGGCGGGCAGCCGTCGGGGCCCTCGGTGCCGTACGCGAACATGGCGACGGCCACGGCGCCGCCCGCGGCGTAGACCTCGTCCACGCCGAGCAGCGCGCAGGCCGCCAGGATCGTCGGGTGCGGCAGCCCCCCGAACTCTTTCTGCGGCGGGGACGCCAGCGCGATGGACTCGACGCCGGCCTCCTGGGCGGGCACCACGTTCATCACCACGGAGGACGGGTACACCGAGCGGCCGCCCGGCGCGTACAGGCCGACCCGCTCCACCGGGACCCACTTCTCGGTGACGGTGCCGCCGGGGACCACCTGGGTGGTGTGCTCGGTGCGGCGCTGGGCGGAGTGCACGGTCCGGGCGCGCCGGATGGACTCCTCCAGGGCGGCGCGGACGGCCGGGTCGAGTTCGTCGAGGGCCTTGGCGATGGCCTCCGCGGGGACCCGGACCCGGTCCAGGACGACCCCGTCGAACTTCTCCGCGTACTCGATCAGCGCCGCCGTACCCCGATGATGGACGTCCTCACAGATGGGCCGCACTGAGTCCAGGGCGGCCGCGACGTCGAACTCGGCACGGGGCAGCAGATCGCGCAGGGCGCCACCCTCGGGGAGGGCTTTGCCGCGCAGGTCGATACGAGAGATCACCCCCCAATTCTCTCAGACCGTCTCCCGCCACCGTTCGCCCGTATCACTGGCTGATACACGTCACGGACGTCACAGCCGGTCGGTAGCGTGCCCGGGCACGGAGTGCCGAGCGGAGGGGGACCGCGTTGACCGGGATGCCGGACGAGCTGCGGCCGGAGGATCTGAGCGCGTCGGAACGGCGTGTCTGGGAGGCCTTCCGGACCGGCGGGGTCTGCGATCTGAGCGCCCGGGATGCCGGGGCCGACGACCCCTTCGCGGACCGCTTCTGGGGCCCGGAGCGGACCGTGCGGGCGGAGGTGGTGGCGCTGCTGCTGCTCCACGGCCCGCCCCCGGTCCCCGGCCGGGTGGCCTCGCTGAAGCTGCGCGGGGTGCGGATATCCGGCCGGCTGGACCTGTCCGGCGGCACCGTCTCCCCGTACGTGGAACTCCAGGCCTGCCGCTTCGACGGCGAGGTCCGGCTGTCCGAGGCCCGGGTCGGCACGCTGCGGCTGGTCCGCTGCCTGGTCCCCCGGCTGGAGGCGTCCCGGCTGCACACCGACGGGGACCTGCACCTGCCGCGCTGCCGGGTGGCCCGCGGCATCCGGCTGACCGACGCGCAGATCGGCACGGACCTGCTGCTCAGCCGGGCCGTGGTGCAGCGGGACGCCAAGGGGCGGGCGATCGCCGCCGACGGGCTGACGGTGGCCCAGGACTTCCAGGCCGACCTGCTGGAGACCTACGGGGAGGTCAGCCTGCGCGGGGCGAAGGTCGGGGTGTCGATGAGCCTGCGCGGGGCGACGCTGGCCAACCCGTGGGGCCCGCGGGCCCTGAACGCCCCGCAGCTGTCCGTGGAGCGGACCCTGTACATGACCTCGGCCGCCCTGGACCAGGGCACCGGGGACCCCTCGGCCACTCCCCCGTACGGGCTGGGCGAGACCCCGCTGCACGGCGGCCGGACCCGGCCCTTCGAGTGCCGGGGCGGGCTGCGGATGGACGACGGCCGGTTCGGGGACGCGGTGGACTTCTACGGGGCCCGGTTCCGGCTCACCGAGGAGCAGGAGCTGTCGCTGCGCCGGATCCAGACCCCGGAGCTCCGGTTCGTCGGGGAGCGGCCGGCCCGCGGCCGGGCGGTGCTGTCCGGGGCGAAGGTGGTGAAGCTGGTCGACACGGCGGCCTCCTGGCCGGGCCCGGGCCGGCTGTCGCTGGAGGGGTTCGTCTACGAGAACCTGGCGCCGCGCGGGGCGTTCCCGGTGGTCCGGCGGCTGGAGTGGCTGGCGGCGGCCACCCCCGAGTACTCCCCCGAGCCGTACGAGCGGCTGGCGGCGGTGCTGCGGGCCGGCGGCGAGGACTCGGACGCCCGGCAGGTGCTGCTGGCCAAGCAGCGGAGGCGGCGGAGCACGCTGCCGCCGGCCGCCACCGCCTGGGGGTACCTCCAGGACTGGACGGTGGCCTACGGCTACCGGCCGGGGCGGGCCGCCCTGTGGATGCTGGTGCTGTGGGCCGCCGGTTCGGTGCTGTTCGCCGGTCACGATCCGATGCCGATCAAGCGGGAGGAGCACCCGCAGTGGAACGCCGTCCTCTACGCCCTGGACCTCCTGCTGCCGGTGGTCGATCTCGGTCAGCAGGGCCAGTGGGACCTGCGGGGCGGCTGGCAGTGGACGGCCGCCCTGCTGGTGATGCTGGGGTGGATCCTGGCCACCACGGTCGCGGCGGGCGCGTCGCGGCTGCTGAGGCGGGGGTGACGGGTCCGGGCCCCGGAGCACTACCCTGTGGCTCGTGACCACCGTTCGCCTGCCGCTCTTCCCGCTGAACGCGGTGCTGTTCCCCGGCCTGCTGCTCCCCCTCAACGTCTTCGAGGAGCGTTATCGCGCCATGATGCGCGAACTGCTGAAGGCGGGGGACGAGGGGCCGCGCCGGTTCGCCGTCGTGGCGATCCGGGACGGCCGCGAGGTCGCCTCGACGGCGCCCGGCATGCCGGACGAGACGGCCCTGCCGGACCGGGGCCCGTCGGCCGGGTTCGGCGCGGACCCGATCCAGGCCTTCCACCGGGTGGGCTGCATCGCCGACGCGGCCACCATCCGGGAGCGGGAGGACGGCACCTTCGAGGTGCTCGCCACCGGCACCACCCGGGTCCGGCTGCTGTCCGTGGACGCCTCCGGGCCGTTCCTGGAGGCCGAGCTGGAGGAGCTCCCGGAGGACCTCGGCGAGGGCGCCGGGGCGCTGGCCGAGGGAGTGCTGAGGGCCTTCCACAGCTACCAGAAGCGGCTCGCGGGGGCCCGGGAGCGGACCCTGTCGACCACCGCGACGGAGCTGCCCGACGACCCGTCGGTGGTGTCCTACCTGGTCGCGGCCACCGTGGTGCTGGACGTGCCGGCACGGCAGCGGCTGCTGCAGGCCCCGGACACGGCGACCCGGCTGGCCGAGGAGCTGAAGCTGCTGCGGACCGAGACGGCGGTCATCCGCCATCTGCCCTCGCTGCCGGCGGTGGACCTCACCTTCGCCCCGACCAGCCCGAACTGAGGCGGCCCCGATGGCGAAGCGCGACAGGCAGCCGGCGGCCGGGACCCCGGCGCTGACCGCGGTGACCGCGGCCGGGGTGGCGCACACCGTGCACTCCTACGAGCACGACCCGGCGCACCCCTCGTACGGCGAGGAGGCCGCCGAGGCCATGGGGGCCTCCCCCGACCGGGTGTTCAAGACCCTGGTGGCCGAGGTGGACGGGACGCTGACCGTGGCGGTGGTGCCGGTGTCCGGCTCGCTGGACCTGAAGGCACTGGCCTCGGCGGTGGGCGGCAAGCGGGCGGCGATGGCGGATCCGGCGCTGGCGGAGCGGACCACCGGCTACGTCCGGGGCGGGATCTCCCCGCTGGGGCAGCGCAAGCGGCTCCGGACGGTGCTGGACTCCACGGCCTCCGGGCACGCCACGGTGTGCGTGTCGGCGGGCCGGCGCGGTCTGGAGGTCGAGCTGGCCCCGGCCGACCTGGCGGCCCTGACCTCGGCCGTCCTCGCCCCGATCGCCCGCCCCTGAGACCCGGCGCGGTATCCGGCCCGGGATGCGCCGGTAGCCCGGCCGACCGCCCCCGCACGGCCGGGACGGCGGTCACCTGGCACGATGTGGGGGTGACCGAAGCCGTGACCCCGCCGCCCCCCGCGAACCCCTTCGAGCCGCCCTCCGCCTCCCCGGACCCGGGCGGCGCCGACGGCTCGGCGGGCATCACCGCCGCGGACGTCCGCGACGGTGCGGCCGTCGCCCTCGCCGTCGGGGTCTCCGGCGTGCTGCTGGGGCTGCTCTGGGTCTGGCTGGCACCCCGGGTGCAGTACGTCTCCAACGGGGAGGCGGTGTTCCTGCGGGACAGCGAGAGCGAGGCCCGGATCGGGGCCGACGGCACCTTCTTCCTGCTGTCCCTGGGCCTTGGCCTGCTCAGCGCGGTCGCGGTGTTCCTGTGGCGGCGGCGCGGCGGGGTCCCGCTGGTCGTCGGACTCACCGCGGGATCGGTGTTCGCCTCGCTGATCGGCTGGCGGCTGGGCCTGTGGCTGGGCCCCTCCCGGGACCTGGTCGCGGCCGCGAAGGCGGCGGGCAAGGGCGTGCCCTTCGACGCCCCGCTCCAGCTGCTGGCCCACGGAGCGCTGCTGGCCTGGCCGATGGCGGCCGTGATCGTCCATCTGGCCCTGACGGCCGTCTGGACCCCCCGCGACCCGGCCCCGGCCGCCTGGACCGGCACGTACCCGCCCCCGCACGTCCACGGCGGCGGCAAGACGCCGCCGCCGCAGGACACCTTCTAGCCTTCCGGCCTAGCGCGGCGCCTGGACCGGGGCCGGGGTCCGGACCGGGGCGGGCCGGAACTGCTCGGTCCACGAGGTGATCCGGCCCTGGGCGGTCAGCTGGACGTTGAGCCCGTTGAGGTTGGTGCCCGAGGTGCTGCGGTCCTGCGCGGCCAGGGTGGCGATCCGCTTGCCGTGGAAGAGGATGTCGGCCCGGTAGGCGTGCCCGCCGGTCCGGACCACCTCGGCGGTGTAGCCGGGGTGGGACAGCTGGACGGTCCGGACCACCGGCGCGGGCAGCGGGGCGGGTGCGGTCGCGGCGAGCGCGCCCGAGGCGGCGCCCAGGGATATCGCGGCGGTGGCGGTCACCAGGACCGCGCCGGTGCGCAGGACACGGGGCAGGCGGAGGGTGCGGGAGGTGTGGGGGGTGTGGGGGGTGTGGGGGGTGACAGACATGCCCTCAAAGGTACGCAACCCACATTAAAATCACCCATAGGGAATGTAACGATGCCCCGGCGGCCGACAGCCACCGGGGCATCCGCACATCGGCGATCGGCTAGCGCACGGCCGCCCGACGGTAGGCCCAGGTGGCCACGGCCAGCGAGAGCGCGCCCACCGCCCCGCAGACCCCCAGGTCCAGGGCCACGGCCGCCCAGTCGGGATGCGGGGCGAAGGTCCGCGCGAAGGCCTCCACCCCGTACGTGGACGGCAGCAGGTCCCGGGCCCAGACGATCGGCTCGGGCATCCGCTCCGGCGGCAGCACGCCCAGCAGCAGCGCCGCCGACATCCCCAGCTGCCCCGCCAGGGTGGCCAGCTCCTGGCGCGGGGCGAGCAGCCCCAGCGCCGCGCCCAGCCCGGCCAGCGCCGCCCCGGCCAGCGGCACCACGGCTGCCAGGATCCACAGGCCGCCCATCGGCAGTCCGAACAGCAGACAGCCGAAGACCGCCGTGACCAGGGTGCCCGGCAGGGTGAAGGAGGCGTACGCGGCGGCGGCGCCCAGCACCACCGAGGCGGGCGGCACCGGCAGGGTGGCGTAGTGGTCGAGGCCGCCGGAGGCCCGCAGCTGCCCGAAGTACTGGGCGAGCAGGTTCAGCGCGACGAAGGCCACCACCAGCACCGAGGACCCGGCCACCACGGCCCGGGCCTCGCTGCCCCCGTCGACCACCCCGCGCATCAGGACCATGATCCCGACGGACTGGAAGGTGGCCACGAACAGCAGCGGGATCCGGGCCACCCGGGCCCGGGACAGCTGGGCCCGGTACACGGCGGCCATGGCGGGCAGCAGCCGCGCCCGGGGGGCCAGCGGGGCCGGCGGTGCCGGGGCGGCGGCCCGGGGGCCGCCCTCGGCGGCCTCGGGACGGCCGGCCGCGGCCGGGCCGGGGGCCTCGGCCGTCGCGGCGGCCCGGCCCGCTCCGGCGCGTACGGCTCCGGTCACGGCTCCGGTCACTTCGGTCATGACTTCACCAGGCCCTTCACACGGCCCCCCAGGGCCAGGTACACGTCCTCCAGGCTGGGCGTCGCCAGCGTGAAGTCGTCCAGCGCCGCGAAGGCCGGGCCGCCGGTGACGGCGGCCACCGCGGCGCGGGCCTCGTCCGGGCCCAGCCGCAGCACCCACCTGCGCCCGGACTCGGCGGCCGAGGCCGCCAGCGCGGCGACCGCGGGCACCTCCAGCGGTGCCCGCTCCCGCCAGACGAGCTCCAGCCGGACCTCGTCGGAGACCCGGGCCTTCAGCCCGGCCGGGGTGTCGCAGGCGATGACCCGGCCCTGGTCGACCACGGCGACCCGGTCCAGGACGGTCTCCGCCTCGATGACGTTGTGGGTGACCAGCACCACGGTGGCGCCGCGCTCGGCCCGCCGCCGGTCCACCGCCGCCCAGACGGCCCGCCGGGCCACCGGGTCCATTCCGGTGGTCGGCTCGTCGAGGACCAGCACCGGCCGCTCCCCGGTCAGGGCGGCCGCGAAACAGGCCAGCCGGCGCTGTCCGCCGGACAGCTTCTTCAGCGGCCGGCCGGCGATCGCGGTGAGGTCGAGTTCCTCCAGGACCGCGTCCCGGGCGGCCCGGGCCGCCGGTGCGGTCAGCCCGCGCAGCCGCCCGGTGGTCTCGGCGGCCAGCGCCACCGTGAGCTCGTCCAGGGCGGTGGACTCCTGGCCCAGATAGGCCAGCAGCCGGGCGGCCCGCTCGGGGTGGCGCACCAGGTCGTGGCCGAGCAGCTCCACCGATCCCGCGTCGGGCCGCAGCAGTCCGGTGAGCTGGCGGACCAGGGTGGACTTGCCGGCCCCGTTGGGGCCGAGCAGACCGAAGATCTCCCCGCGCCGGATGTCCAGCGAGATGTCGTCGGTGGCACGGGTCTCGGGCAGCGCGGGGACCCCGCGCCGGCCGCGGACCGCCGGGTAGGTCTTGACCAGGCCGCGGACCGTGCACACGACCCCGGCCGTTCCGGCGTCCGTCGTGGCGTCCGTGGTGGCGGCGTCCGCCGTGCCGTGTTCCGCCTGTGCCGTGCCCGTGTTCACGAGGGAGCAGCCTACGGGGTCAGGAGGCCTCCCCGGTGCCCGGGGTCGCCGGTGCGGCGACGTGCTCGGCGGCCGCCCGGACGTCGATCTCCCGCCAGAAGCCCGCCCGGATGGCGTAGCGGTCGTGCTCGTCGATCTGGTCGTCCTTGTGCGCGAGCAGCCCGAACCGGGCGGCGTAACGCAGCAGTTCCCCGTCGATCCGGTGCGGGATCCGGGGGTACATCGTGGACAGTTTCTGCAGGTGGACGGTCTCCGGGAGACGCTCCATCCAGCGCCGGGCGAAGACCTGGCCGACCTCGAAGGGGTCGCCGCCGACGGTGGTGATGTCCTCCTCCCGGTCGGCCCAGCGCTGCTCGGCGCTGGTGAGCTGGGCGAGGGTGGGCAGCGAGGCGGTCTCGGCGGGCTCGCCCAGCGGGCCGGGCCGGTCGATCCAGCCCTTGTCGGAGGACCAGCGCAGGGCGCTGCCGGCCGGTGGCTGTCCGCCGGCGGCGGCCGCGGCCAGCGGGCCGGCCCCGGCCGGGGCGCCGGGCCCGCGCAGCCCGGCCAGGTCCTTGGGGGTGGGCACGGCCCGGCCGGGTCCGGTGCCGGCTCCGGCGGCCGCCCCGAGGCCCGGGTCCAGCGCGGGGCCGAGCTCGGCCAGGTCCCCGCGTCCGGCGCCGGACGCGGCGGGCGCCGGAACGGCCGTACCGTTTCGCCCGTCCGGGCCCGGCGGGCCCGACAGGCCCCGCTCGCCGGGGGCGGAGCCGTTGCGGGCCGCCTCGGCGAGGGCCGCCTCGGGGAGCGGCGCGGAGAGGATGGCCGCGATCTCGGGGCGGGGGGCGGGCGGCGGGGCGCAGAGTCCGCTGAGGTCCTTGGCGCGGACCGCCCGGGTGATCCAGACCCGGTCCAGCACCCGCCGTTCGTCGGCCTCGGCGACCAGGTCCTCGGACTGGTTGTAGTCCCCGTCCGCGGCCTGCACGGCCCACAGGTGGACGGCCACCCCGTGTTCCTTCGCGGACATCAGGCCCGGGAGGAGGTCCCCGTCCCCGGTCACCAGGACCACGTCCGAGCAGGCCCGGTTGCGGGCCAGCTCGGTGAGCTCGGCGTGCATGGCCGCGTCCACGCCCTTCTGCGCCCAGCGGCCGTCGCTGCGGGTCAGGGCGCCGAGCCGGACGGTGACCCGGGGCATCACGCGGAGCCTGCGGTGCTCGGGCTGCGGCACCCGGTCGGGGGCGCCGTCGAACCAGTAGATGCGGAGCAGCGGCTGTTCGGTGTCCGCTTCGGCCCGTTCCCTCAGCCCCTGGATGAGGGCGGCGTGGTCGACGGTGATGCGGGAGCGGGAGGGCTCCCCTGCGAGAAGACTCGCGGCGGCGCCCAGCAGATAGCCGGCGTCCACCAGGACGACGCAGCGGTCCACGCTTACCACCCTCTTCCGGGAGCGCTCTGGTTTACCCCGAGTCTGCCCGACCGTAAGGGTGTTGACGGCCGGAACTCGATCATCGGCGTGGCGGATGCCCGGGCTCCGCGGCACAGGCCTGATGACTACACTCGGTAATGATCCAAAATGCGGTGGTTATTGCCGTATGTGAGTGTGAAGGCGGCCCTGGCCCCTACACCCCTCACGGAGGCTTCCCCATGGCCAAGAACAAGAACCGCCAGCAGCCCGCCAAGCAGCAGGCCCGCTCCGCCCAGGACGCCCCGAAGGCCTCCGCGGAGTCCATGCCGGACAGCCCGTCCTCCTCGCCCAGCCCGCTGGACATGGCGCACAAGAGGAAGCAGAAGAAGTTCGGCCACAACTGACGCCTCCGGTCGCGGTGTGACGAAGGGCGCCCCCGGCGAGTACCGGGGGCGCCCTTCGCGCGTACGGACGGGGCCCGCGGGCGGGCCGGGCCTCAGCCGGCCAGGCAGGACGGGCCGAGCAGCACCTTCAGGTCGCCGAACAGGGCCGGGTCGGGCTTGACCCGGTGCTTGTCCAGCCGGAGCACGGTGGTGGACCGCGGCCCCTGGAGCTTGATCCGGACCTCGGTGTTGCCGTGGTGGTGGCGCAGGATCTCGCCGAGGCGGGCCACCATCGGCGGGGTGACCTTCACCGTGGGGATGGTGAGGACCACGGGGGCGTTGGTCCCGGCGGAGGAGATGTCGGGGACCATCATCTCCATGGCGACCAGCCGGGGGACGTCCTCGCGCTTGTCGAGGCGGCCCTTGACGAAGACCACGGTGTCCTCGACCAGCTGGGTGGAGACCAGCTGGTAGGTGGCCGGGAAGAACATGCACTCGATGGAGCCGGCCAGGTCCTCGACGGTGGCGATGGCCCAGGCGTTGCCCTGCTTGGTCATCTTCCGCTGGAGGCCGGAGATGATGCCGCCGATGGTGACCACCGCGCCGTCGGAGTGCTCCCCGCCGGTGAGCTGGGCGATCCCGGCGTCGGTCTTGTCGGAGAGCACGTGCTCCAGGCCGAAGAGCGGGTGGTCGGAGACGTAGAGGCCGAGCATCTCGCGCTCCTGGGCGAGCAGGTAGGACTTCTCCCACTCCACGTCGGAGAACTCCACGTCGAGCCCGAAGCCGGGTTCGTCCGCGGCGCCCTCGTCACCCATTCCGCCGAACAGGTCGAACTGTCCCTCGGCCTCCTTGCGCTTCACCGCGACCACGTTGTCGATCATCGGCTCGTGGTGGGCGACCAGGCCCTTGCGGGTGTGGCCCATCTCGTCGAAGGCCCCGGCCTTGATCAGCGACTCCACGGTCCGCTTGTTGCAGACCACGGCCTCCACCTTGTCCAGGAAGTCCGGGAAGCTGGAGTACTTCCCCTTGGCCTTCCTGGTCTTGATGATCGACTCGACCACGTTCTGGCCGACGTTGCGGACGGCGGTGAGCCCGAAGAGGATCACGTCGTCGCCCTGGGCGGCGAAGTTCGGCTCCGACTCGTTCACGTTCGGCGGGAGCACCTTGATGCCCATCCGGCGGCACTCGTTCAGGTAGATCGCGGACTTGTCCTTGTCGTCCTTGACCGAGGTGAGCAGACCGGCCATGTACTCGGCCGGGAAGTTCGCCTTGAGGTAGGCCGTCCAGTAGGAGACGAGGCCGTAGGCGGCGGAGTGCGCCTTGTTGAAGGCGTAGCCGGCGAAGGGGACCAGGACGTCCCAGAGGGCCTTGATCGCCTGGTCGCTGAACCCCTTCTTCTTGGCCCCCTCCTCGAAGATGACGAAGTTCTTCGCCAGCTCCTCGGGCTTCTTCTTGCCCATCACACGGCGCAGGATGTCGGCCTCGCCGAGCGAGTACCCGGCGATGATCTGGGCGGCCTTCTGGACCTGCTCCTGGTAGACGATCAGGCCGTAGGTGACCGCGAGGACCTCTTCGAGGGGGCCCTCCAGCTCCGGGTGGATCGGGGTGATCTCCTGCTGCTTGTTCTTGCGCAGGGCGTAGTTCGTGTGCGAGTTCATGCCCATCGGGCCCGGCCGGTAGAGGGCCGATACGGCGGAGATGTCCTCGAAGTTGTCGGGCTTCATCAGGCGCAGCAGGGAGCGCATGGGCCCGCCGTCGAACTGGAACACGCCGAGGGTGTCGCCGCGGCCGAGCAGTTCGAAGGTCTTGGGGTCGTCGAGCGGCAGGGCCAGGAGGTCGATGTCGATCCCCTTGTTGGCCTTCACCATCTTGACGGCGTCGTCCATGATCGTGAGGTTGCGCAGGCCGAGGAAGTCCATCTTCAGCAGGCCGAGCGACTCGCAGCTCGGGTAGTCCCACTGGGTGATGGTGACCCCGTCGGTGTGGCGCACCCAGACCGGCACGTGGTCGGTGATGGTCTCGCTGGACATGATCACGCCGGCCGCGTGCACGCCCATCTGGCGGACCAGGCCCTCCACACCGCGGGCGGTGTCGATGACCTTCTTCACGTCCGGCTCGTTCTCGTACATCCCGCGGATCTCGCCGGCCTCGCCGTAGCGGGGGTGCTGCGGGTCCAGGATGCCGGAGAGCGGGATGCCCTTGCCGAGGACGTCGGCGGGCATGGCCTTGGTGAGCCGGTCGCCCATCGCGTAGGGGTAGCCCAGCACCCGGGCCGAGTCCTTGATCGCGTTCTTGGCCTTGATGGTGCCGTAGGTGCCGATCATGGCGACCTTGTCGGCCCCGTACTTCTCGGTCACGTACCGGATCACCTCGACGCGCCTGCGCTCGTCGAAGTCGATGTCGACATCGGGCATGGAGACGCGCTCGGGGTTCAGGAACCGCTCGAAGATCAGACCGTGGGTGAGCGGGTCGAGGTCGGTGATGCCCATGGCGTACGCCACGATCGAGCCGGCCGCGGAGCCTCGGCCCGGGCCCACCGCGATCCCCTGGTTCTTGGCCCACATGATGAAGTCGGCGACCACGAGGAAGTAGCCGGGGAAGCCCATCGAGATGATCGTGTCCATCTCGTACTCGGCCTGCTGCATCCGGTCGTCCGGAATGCCCCCGGGGTAGCGGCGGTGCATGCCGCGCATGGTCTCCTCGCGGAACCAGCTGACCTCGGTGTGCCCGTCCGGGATGTCGAACTTCGGCATCAGGTTCCGGAACTTGAACATGCCCTCGGTGTCGATCTGGTCGGCGACCAGCCGGGTGTTGGCGCAGCCCTCCTGCCAGGCGTCCGAGGAGTCGATCGCGTACATCTCGTCGGTCGACTTCAGGTAGTAGCCGGTGCCGTCGAAGCGGAAGCGGTCCGGGTCCGAGAGGTTCTTGCCGGTCTGGATGCAGAGCAGCGCGTCGTGGGCGGTGGCCTCGCTCGCGTAGGTGTAGTGCGAGTCGTTCGTCACCAGCGGCGGGATGCCGAGCTTCTTGCCGATCTCCAGGAGCCCGTCCCGGACCCGGCGCTCGATCTCGATGCCGTGGTCCATGAGCTCCAGGAAGTAGCGCCCCTCGCCGAAGATGTCCTTGTAGTCGGAGGCGGCCTGCACCGCCTCGTCGAACTGGCCGAGCCGGAGCCGGGTCTGCACCTCGCCGGAGGGGCAGCCGGTGGAGGCGATCAGCCCCTCGGACCACTGGGAGATCGTCTCCTTGTCCATCCGCGGCCACTTCGTGAGCCAGCCCTCGGCGTACGCGTCGGAGGACAGCCGGAAGATGTTGTGCAGACCGGTGGCGTTGGAGGCCCAGATCGTCTTGTGGGTGTAGCCGCCGGAGCCGGAGACGTCGTCCCGCTTCTGGTGCGGCTGGCCCCACTGGATGCGCCGCTTGTTGCGCCGGGACTCCGGGGCCACATAGGCCTCGATGCCGATGATCGGCGTGATCCCGGCCTTCTTCGCGGTGTGGAAGAAGTCATAGGCGCCGTGCAGGTTGCCGTGGTCGGACATGGCGATGTGCGTCATGCCCATCTCGTTGCAGGCGTTGAACATGTCCTTCAGCCGCGCGGCACCGTCCAGCAGCGAGTACTGGGTGTGGACGTGCAGGTGCGTGAACGGCGGCTTTGTCACGGCGCGGGTCCTCCGGGGGCGGGGCGAGGGGGCAGCTACGAATCCTACGTCCACCGACCGACGGACCGGCGGCACGGAACGGTAGCGTCAGCCGTTGCACCACCGTGTACAGCTGTCCGGAAACCAAGCAGGAGGCATCCGCCATGGCGGTCCCCGAGACGACGAACGAGCAGCGCGCCGAGCAGATACTGGACGTGTTCGACACCGCGTTCGGCGAGCTGCTCGCCGCCGACCCCGCCGCCTTCCGGATGAAGTTCCGGAAGATGGCGGCCTCCGCCTTCGCCTTCTACCGCGGCACCGCATGCCTGTTCTACGCCGACCTGGAGCGGGACCGGCACGGCGGGCCGTACCTGGACGAGCGGACCGGCCGGGTCTGGATCCACGGCGATCTGCACGCCGAGAACTTCGGCACCTACATGGACTCCAACGGCCGCCTCGTCTTCAACGTCAACGACTTCGACGAGGCCTACGTCGGCCCCTTCACCTGGGACCTCAAGCGGTTCGCCGCCTCGATCGCGCTGATCGGCTACACCAAGGCGCTCAGCGACGAGCAGATCACCGGGCTGGTGCGGACCTACGCGGCCGCCTACCGGGAGCGGATCCACCTGCTGGCCACGGGGGCCAAGCACGAGGAGGTGCCCTCCTTCACCCTGGACACCGCCGAGGGCCCGCTGCTGGACGCACTGCGGGCGGCCCGCTCCCGGACCCGGTTCTCGCTGCTGGACTCCATGACGGAGATCCGGGACCACGAGCGGCGCTTCTCCCCCGGCGGCGGGGCCGTCGAGCTGGACGCGGCCACCCGCTACAAGGTCCTCGCCGCCTTCGACGGCTATCTGGAGACCCTGCCCGAGGAGTCCCTGGTCCGGCCCGACTCCTACCGGGTCAAGGACGTGGTGGGCCGCCGGGGCGTGGGCATCGGCTCGGCCGGGCTGCCCTCGTACAACATCCTGCTGGAGGGGCACAGCGACGCCCTGGAGAACGACGTGGTGATCTACCTCAAGCAGGCGCAGACCCCGGCGGTGTCCCGGCACGTCACCGACCGGGCGGTCCGCGACTACTTCCACCACGAGGGGCACCGCACGGTGATCTCCCAGCGGGCGCTCCAGGCGCACGCGGACCCCTGGCTGGGCTGGACCGAGCTGGACGGGGCCGGCCAGCTGGTCGCCGAGGTCTCGCCCTACGCGGTGGACCTGGACTGGTCGGACATCGACGACCCGGAGGAGATCGCGGCCGTGGTCGCCGACCTGGGCCGGGCGACGGCGACCATGCACGGGGCGGCCGACGAGCAGGAGAGCGGGCAGTCCCTGGTCCCGTTCTCCACCGAGCGGGCCATCGACGCCGCCATCGCGGCGGACGAGGAGGGCTTCGGGGAGCTGCTGGTGGAGTTCGCGCACGCGTACGGCGCCCGGGCGCGGGCCGACCACCAGCTGTTCGTGGACCTGTTCCGCAACGGCCGGCTGGTCCCCGGGGGCCTGTGACGGAAGGGGCGGTCGGGACCTGAGACCCGGTTTCACAGGGACTCATGGCACACTCGCGGCGATGGACATATCAGGGATACGGCTCAGAGGCCTGCGGGCGGCGCTGTTCAGCGCCCTCGTCGTGCTGCTCTCGGCCGGCAGCCATGTCCTGATGTCCCGGGTGCCGCTGCCGCCCTCGCTGGTGCTCGGCGCCTTCGCCGCCGTCTTCGCGATCAGCTACGCGCTGGCCGGCCGGGAGCGCGGCTTCGGCCCGATCGCCGGACTGCTGGTGCCGCTGGAGCTGGCCGCGGACACCGTGTTCACGGCCGGCCAGCACCTCTGCTACGGCCCGGCCGGCGGCCCCGTCGCCGGCCCGCTGCGGGCCCTGGGCCTGGAGGAGCTGTGCGGGGGCACCCCGGTGGGCGGACCGCTGGCCGAGATGGCCGGGCCGGCCGCCGGCCCCGCCGGGCTCCTCGCGGCCCCCGGCCCCTGGGTGCCCTGGCTGCTGCTGGGCGCGCACGTGGGCGTGGGCCTGCTGGCCGCCCTGTGGCTCTGGCAGGGCGAGCGGGCGCTGGGCCGGCTGCTGCGCGCGGTGGCGGCGGGGGCCTTCCGGCCGCTGCGGCTGGCCGCGGCCGCCGCGCTCCGGGTCCTCACCGGGCCGGCCCGGCGGACCCTGCGGCCGGGCCGGGCGGGCGGCTCGCCGCGGACCCGGTTCCCCGTGCACTCGGTGGGACGCCGGGGACCCCCCGGACCGGCCACGGCTCCGCTCGGAGCCTGACCGACGTACCGCGGGACCCCACCTCACCTTCACCTTTCACGGAGTACGACCATGAGCGCACGCAACAGCAAGGCCAACAAGGAAGCCGCCCGCGAGCGGCTGCGCCTGGAGCGCGAGGCCCAGGAGAAGAAGGCCAAGGCGCGCCGGCAGGCCGTCGTGGCCGGTTCGGTGGTCGGTGTGCTGGCCCTGGCCGGCGGCATCGGCTACCTGGTCATGGAGGCCACCAAGCCGGACGCCTGGGAGAAGGCCGCCACGGCCACCCTGGTGACCCCGAAGAACGCCACCGGCGAGAACGGCACCACCGTGGTGATCGGCAAGCCCGAGGCGAAGAAGACCCTGGAGCTGTACGAGGACTCGCGCTGCCCGGCCTGCGCCACCTTCGAGCAGTCGGTGGGCGAGCAGGTGAAGAAGGACGTCAACGACGGCAAGTACAAGCTGCGGTACGTGGGCGCCACCTTCATCGACAACGCGATGAAGGGCGAGGGCTCCAAGAACGCGCTGAGCGCGCTCGGCGCGGCGCTGAACGTCAGCCCGCAGGCCTTCCTGGACTACAAGGCGGCGCTGTACTCGACGGCGAACCACCCCGAGGAGTCCCAGGACAAGTTCGCCAAGGACTCGTACCTGATCGAGGTCGCCGAGCAGGTGCCCGCGCTCAAGGGCAACGCCGCGTTCGCCAAGGCGGTCAACGACGGCACCTACGACCGGTGGGCCATCGAGATGTCGAAGTCCTTCGACGCCTCCGGGGTGAAGGGCACGCCGACCCTGAAGATGGACGGCAAGAAGATCGAGACCCCGCAGACGCCCGAGGCGTACACCGCGGCCATCGACGCGGCCCTCAAGGGCTGACCCGGCAGATCTGCGGAACGGGCGGGCGGACTCCGGAAGTTCGCCCGCCCTTTGCCTGCACGAGGGTGTGAAAGCTGACTACCGCTCAGTAATCTGTGCGGCCGTGACCAGTCAACTTCCCCCTGCCCCCATGCCGTCCCCGCGCCGCCGCACCGTGGTGCTGGCGGCCGCGGCCACCGCCGCCCTGGCCCCGCTGGCCCTCGCCGGCGGCCCGGCCCGGGCGGCCGGCAACGCACCGGCGTTCCTGCACGGAGTCGCCTCCGGCGACCCGCTGCCCGACGGGTTCCTGCTCTGGACCCGCGTCACCCCGCTCCCCGGAGCCGTGCCCGGCTCGGGCCTGGGCCCCGACCTGCCGGTCGGCTGGGAGGTCGCGGAGGACCGCGCCTTCTCCCGGATCGTGGCGAGCGGCAGCGTGACCGCCTCCGCCGCCTCCGACCACACCGTCAAGGCCGACGTACGGGGACTGCGGCCCGGCACCGACCACTTCTACCGGTTCACCGCCGGCGGGACCCCCTCCCCCACCGGCCGGGCCCGCACCACCGCGGCGCACGGGGCCGCCACCCCCGGGGTCCGCTTCGGCGTGGTGTCCTGCGCCAACTGGGAGGCCGGCTGGTTCTCCGCCTACCGCCACCTGGCCGCCCGCACCGACCTGGACGCCGTCCTGCACCTGGGCGACTACATCTACGAGTACCGGGCCGGGGGTTACCCCGAGGCGAAGTACGGGGTGCGGCAGCACGAGCCGAAGCACGAGATCACCACCCTCGCCGACTACCGGACCCGGCACGGGAACTACAAGTCGGACCCTGACCTCCAGGCCCTGCACGCGGCCCATCCGGTGGTCGCCATCTGGGACGACCACGAGTTCGCCAACGACGCCTGGGCGGGCGGCGCGGAGAACCACACCCCGGGCGCGGAGGGCGAGTGGGCGGCCCGCGCGGCCGCCGCCAAGCAGGCGTACTTCGAGTGGATGCCGGTCCGCGCCTCCACGGCGGGCACCGTCTACCGGCGGCTGCGGTTCGGCACCCTGGCCGATCTGCACCTGCTGGACCTGCGCTCCTTCCGCTCCCAGCAGGTCACGGCCGGCAGCGGGGCGGTGGACGACCCGGAGCGGACGATCACCGGGCGGGCCCAGCTGGACTGGCTGAAGGCCGGGCTGGCCGGATCGGACGCCGCCTGGAAGCTGGTCGGCACCTCGGTGATGATCTCGCCGGTGGCCTTCGGATCGCTGCCCGCCCATCTGCTGGGGCCGCTGGCGGAACTGCTCGGGCTGCCGCAGGGCGGACTGGCGGTCAACGTGGACCAGTGGGACGGGTACACGGACGACCGGAGGGAACTCCTGGGCCACCTGCGGAACCGGAACATCCGCAACACCGTGTTCCTGACCGGCGACATCCACATGGCCTGGGCGAACGAGGTCCCGGTGAACCAGGCCACCTACCCCTTCTCGGGCACCGCGGCGACCGAGTTCGTGGTCACCTCGGTGACCTCCGACAACCTGGACGACATCCTGCACGTCCCGGCGGACACCGTCTCCCTGGTCGCCGAGACCGCGGTGAAGGCCGCCAACCGGCACGTGAAGTGGGTGGACATGGACGGTCACGGGTACGGGGTGCTCGACGTGACCGCGGAGCGCGCGCAGATGGACTACTACGTGATCTCCGACCGGTCGAACCGGAACGCCGGCACCAGCTGGGTGCGGTCCTACCGGACCCTGAACGGCACCCAGCGGGTCGAGCGGGTCAACCAGCCGGTCCGGTGATCATTTCTGATTGACCGTCAATCTTGCGGTCCACAACGGCGTCCGGGAACCTCCCGGACGCCGTTGTGCGCATCGGGCAACAAATCTTTTACAACTCACCCCTTGGGCTGCAATGACATGCACACGTAAGCTGCGCGCCAGTTGAGGAGAGATCGTTTCTCCGCCACCCCCACATTTCCCCGCGAGGAGCACACGTGCGCGCCGTTGCCCGCATATCCCCCCTTCTCCGTCGCCGCCTGCTCGGTACGGCGGTCCTGGCCACCACCCTGGCCTTCACCCCGCTCTCGGCCGCCACCACGGTCGCCGCCGCCAAGACCCCCGCCGAGGTCTGCGCCGACGAGACGGCCGCCGCCCCGGCCAACGCCCGGGTGGCCCGTCCCGGGGCCGGCCACACCGCCGAGCCCAACGAGCTCAGCAGCACCCAGGCCGCCGCGATGGACGCCGACTTCAAGGCGAAGCTGGACAAGAAGCTCAAGAACCAGCCGCAGCGCGCGACCTCCGCCGCCGCGGCCGCCGCCACCACCATCCCGGTCTACTTCCACGTCATCCACAACGGCACCGCCGGGAAGCTGACGGCCGCCGAGATCGACCGGCAGATCGCGGTCCTGAACTCGGCCTACAGCGGCCAGGGCACCGGCAACACCGACTCCGGCTTCCGGTTCTCGCTGGTCTCCACCGACTACACGAACAACGCCACCTGGTACAACGTCTCGGACGGCACCAGCGCCGAGAAGAACATGAAGAACGCGCTGCGCAAGGGCGGCAAGAACGCCCTCAACGTGTACACCGCCAACCTCGGCGGCGGCCTGCTCGGCTGGGCGACCTTCCCGAGCTCCTACGCCTCGCAGCCGAAGATGGACGGCGTGGTCCTGCTCAACACCTCGCTGCCGGGCGGCTCCGCCGCCAACTACAACCAGGGCGACACCGGCACCCACGAGGTCGGCCACTGGCTGGGGCTCTACCACACCTTCCAGGGCGGCTGCTCGGGCAGCGGGGACTCCGTCTCCGACACCCCGGCCGAGAAGAGCGCCGCGTTCGAGTGCCCGACCGGCCGTGACACCTGCACCGCCCCGGGAGCCGACCCGGTCCACAACTTCATGGACTACACGTACGACTCCTGCATGTACCAGTTCACCGCCGGCCAGGTGAGCCGGATGAAGAACATGTGGACGGCCTACCGCGCCTGAGCGCGGCCCCGCCCCGCCCCCGCCCCGAGCCGGTCACCCGGCCCGGGGCGGGGGCCTTTCCCGGGGCGGGGCCTTCCCGGGCCCTCCGGCCGGGGATCAGAGCGAGTCGAGGAAGCCCAGCACCGACTTCCAGGTGTCCTCGGCGGCCTCCGCGTCATGGTCCGGGAGCTCCGGATCGGTGTAGAGGTGGCCGGCTCCGGGGTGCCGGTGCACCTCCACGTCCGCGCCGGCCCGCCGCATCCGCAGGTACCAGGCGGTCAGCCAGTCGTGCGGTTCGAAGGGGTCCGGGTCCGCGATGTGCAGCTGGACCGGGAGCTCGTCCACCGAGGCGTCGTCGGCGATGTCCGAGGTGCCGTGCAGCAGGAGCAGGCCACGGGCCTTGTCGTCGGCGAAGGCCAGCTGCTGGGCGACCGAGCCGCCGAAGGAGAACCCGGCGTAGACCAGACCGCGGTCCGAGAGCGGGGCGGCGGCCAGCACCGCCCGCCTGAGCAGCTCGTCCCGGCCCACCTCCTCCTGGAAGGCCATGCCCTCCTCCACCGTCTCGAAGGTCCGGCCCTCGAACAGATCGGGCACCTCCACCTGGTGGCCGGCGGCCCGCAGCCGGTCGGCGGCGGCGTGCACGGCGGGCCGCAGACCGTAGGTGGAATGGAAAAGGATGATGTTCATGCGTCCATCGTGCCAGCCGCCGCCGACGGCGGTCGGTTACGGTCGACGGCATGGAGAAGGTACTCCGCTCACTGCTGCTGCGCCGTTGTCTGCCGCCCCTGCTGGTGCTGCTGTGCACCGTCGGGGTCAAGGCCTTCCTGGACGCGGAGGGCAGACTCGGCCAGCTGCTCACCCTGCTGGTGATCGGGGCCGGCGCCTGGCTGCTGGTCCGGTTCGCCGACGCCGTGGTGGAGGCCTCCTACGGCCGGTACGCGGCCGGGAACACCGACGAGGCCCGGGTGCGCCGGGTGCGGACCCAGGTCGAGCTGATCATGCGGGTGGTGACCGCCGTGGTGGTGGTCGTGGCCATCGCCTCGATGCTGCTGACCTTCCCGGCCATGCGGACCGTCGGCACCTCACTGCTGGCCTCGGCCGGGGTCCTGGGCATCGTGGCGGGCATCGCCGCCCAGTCCAGCCTGAGCAACCTGTTCGCCGGACTGCAGATCGCCTTCGGCGACACCGTCCGGATCGGCGACACGGTGGTGGTCGACAAGGAGTGGGGCACGGTCGAGGAGATCACCCTGACCTTCCTGGTGGTCCGCACCTGGGACGAGCGCCGGATCACCATGCCGGTCTCCTACTTCACCTCCAAGCCGTACGAGAACTGGTCCCGCGGCGGCGCCGAGATGACCGGCACCGTCTTCCTCCACCTGGACCACAGCGCCCCGGTCCCGCTGATCCGCGAGAAGCTGGACGCCCTGCTCAAGGAGCTCCCGGAGTGGGACGGCCGGAGCTCCGGGCTGGTGGTGACCGGGACCACCCCGCACACCATCGAGGTCCGGGCCCTGGTCACGGCACGGAACGCGGACCAGGTGTGGACCCTGCGCTGCGCGGTCCGGGAGCACCTGATCGCCTGGCTGGCGGCTGAGCACCCGTACGCCCTGCCGCGCATCGCCAGCTCCCCGGCCGTCCCCCCGCCCGGCCGCCCCGATCCGCCGGCCGCCCCCTAGGGGGCGCGCAGGCTGCGGACGTCCAGGTGGCGCAGGACCCGGTCGACGACCTCCGGGTCCGCGCCCGGTTCGCTGCGCGCCGAGAGCACCTCGTGCCGGGCGGCGGACATCATCTCGCGCTGGATGCGCTGCACGTGGTGGAGCCGGGCGACCCGCTGGGCGTACGCCTCCCGGCGCTCCTCGTCGACCATGTCCGGGCTGATCCGCGCCCCCACGTCGTAGGCCCGCCGGTAGAGCTGTTCGACCAGGTCCTCGGGGAGGTCCTCGACCTCCTCGATCTCCTTGAGCCGGCGCTTGGCGGCCTTGGCGGCCCGGACCGCCAGCCGCCGGGCGAACTCCTGCTCGGCGTCGGTGTCCGCCGCCACCCCCAGCCGGCGGACCAGCCAGGGCAGGGTGAGCCCCTGCACCACCAGGGTGGCCATGATCACGGCGAAGGCGATGAAGACGATCACGTCCCGGCCGGGGAAGGGCTCCCCGGCGGCGGTCTCCAGCGGGATGGCGAGGGCCAGGGCCACCGAGGCCACCCCCCGCATCCCGGCCCACCACATGACCACGCTCTCCCGCCAGCTGACCGGGATCTCCTCCTCGTAGTCGCGGTGCCGGTGCAGTTTGCGGGCCAGCCAGCTCGCCGGGAGCAGCCAGAGCAGCCGGACCCCGACCACCACCGCGATCACCGCCCCGGACCAGGCCGCCAGCTCCGCCCAGCGGCCCTCGGCGGTGCCGAAGACGTTGTGCAGCTCCAGGCCGATCAGGCCGAAGGCCACCCCGGTGACCAGGGTGTCCACCACCTCCCAGAAGGTGTGTCCGGCGAGCCGGCCCAGGACGTCGTCGGCGTCGTTGGCGTACTCGGCGAGGAAGAGGGCGGCGACCAGCACGGCCAGCACCCCGGAGCCCTGGAGCTCCTCGGCCAGGACGTAGGCGACGAAGGGCACCAGCAGGGTCAGCCCGATCTGGAGGGTCGCGTCCCCGAGCCGGCCCATCAGCCGGTTCGCGGCCCAGCCCAGGGCCAGTCCGACGGCGACCGCGACCACCGCGGAGAGGGCGAACTCGCCGAGCGCCTCGGGCCAGGAGAAGGTGCCGCTGACCGCGGCGGCGACGGCCACGTGGTAGAGCACGATCGCGGTCACGTCGTTGAAGAGGCCCTCGCCCTCCAGGATGGACACCATCCGGCGGGGCAGTCCCAGCGAGCCGGCCACGGCGGTGGCGGCGACCGGGTCGGGCGGGGCGATCAGCGCGCCCAGCGCCACGGCGGCGGCGATGGGCAGCCCGGGCACGATCGCGTGGGCCACCCCGGCGACCGCGGCGGTGGTGACGAACACCAGGGCCACGGCCAGCAGCAGGATGGGCCGGACGTTCGCCGCGAACTGCCGCCAGGAGGTGCGCTGCACGGAGGCGTAGAGCAGCGGGGGCAGCACCAGCGGCAGGATGTACTCGGGCGGGATGTCCACGTTGGGCACCGCCGGGATCAGGGCGAGCACCACCCCGGCGATGGTCATCAGGACCGGGGCGGGCAGGCCCAGCCGGTCGCCGAGCGGCACGGTGACGACGGCGCCCAGCAGCAGCACGAAGAGCAAGAGGAGCTGATCCACTCCCCCACCCTGCCAGGACGGGTTACAAGGTGCGGCGCATGGCGCGGTGGGGCAGGCCCGCGTCCTCGAACTCCGGGCCGTACGCCGTGTAGCCGAGCCGCTCGTAGAAGCCCAGGGCATGGGTCTGGGCGCCGAGTTCCACGGCGGTCAGGCCGAGGCCGGCGGCCTCCGCCTCGATCGCCCGGACCAGGGCCGCGCCGACCCCGAGGCCGCGGGCGGCCTTGAGCACGGCGAGCCGGCCGAGCGCCCCGACCTCGGGTGAGCCGGTCTTGCCGCGGGCGGCCTCCCCGTACAGCAGCCGTCCGGTGCCGAGCGGGCCGTCCGGGCCGAGGGCCAGCACATGCACGGCCCCGGCGTCGTAGGCGTCGTACTCCACCGACTCCGGGACGCCCTGCTCGACCACGAAGACCTCGGTGCGGACCGCGAAGCAGGCGGCGAGGTCCGCCTCGCCGAGGGCCTTGCGGACCTCGTAGGGGCGGCCGGGCGCGGCCGTCACTCGCTCTCCGCGCGGATCACGTCCAGGGCGTGCTGGAGGTCGGCCGGGTAGCCGCTCTCGAACTCCACCCACTGGCCGTCCGCCGGGTGCTCGAAGCCGAGCCGGACCGCGTGCAGCCACTGCCGGGTCAGTCCGAGCCGCTTGGCGACGGTCGGGTCGGCGCCGTAGGTGAGGTCGCCGACGCAGGGGTGCCGGTGCGCGGACATGTGCACCCGGATCTGGTGGGTGCGGCCGGTCTCCAGCTTGATGTCCAGCAGGGAGGCGGCCCGGAAGGCCTCGATCAGGTCGTAGTGGGTGACGGAGGGCTTGCCCTCCTGGGTGACGGCCCACTTGTAGTCGGCGCTGGGGTGCCGGCCGATGGGGGCGTCGATGGTGCCGCTCATCGGGTCCGGGTGGCCCTGGACCAGGGCGTGGTAGCGCTTGTCTACGATCCGCTCGCGGAACTGGTTCTTCAGCGAGGTGTAGGCCCGCTCCGACTTGGCGACGGTCATCAGACCGGAGGTGCCGACGTCGAGGCGGTGCACGATGCCCTGGCGTTCGGCGGCGCCGGAGGTGGAGATCCGGTAGCCGGCCGCGGCCAGGCCCCCGATGACGGTGGTGCCGGTCCAGCCGGGGCTGGGGTGGGCGGCGACGCCGACCGGCTTCATGATGACGACGATGTCCTCGTCGTCGTGGATGATCTCCATGCCCTCGACGGGCTCGGCGACGACCTCCACGGGGCGCGGGGGCGCGGGCATCTCGACTTCGAGCCAGGCGCCGCCGTGCACGCGCTCGGACTTCCCGACCACACTGCCGTCGACCGACACCTTCCCAGAGGCCGCGAGCTCGGCCGCCTTCGTCCGGGAAAATCCGAACATACGGGCGATCGCGGCGTCGACGCGCTCGCCTTCGAGGCCATCGGGAACGGGCAGGGTGCGGATCTCGGGAACTGTGCTCACCCGTCGAGTATGCCTTGTCAGTCCTTGTGGACCGTGCCGTCGGGGTCCAGCCCCCGGAAGGAGAGCAGCACGATCAGGATGCCGCCGCACACGATCGCCGAGTCGGCCAGGTTGAAGACGGCGAAGTGCGCGGGGGCGATGAAGTCCACCACCGCGCCCCGGAACACGCCCGGGGAACGGAAGATCCGGTCGGTGAGGTTGCCCAGCGCCCCGCCGAGCAGCAGGCCCAGCGCGATGGCCCAGGGCAGGCTGTAGAGCTTGCGCGCGAGCCGCACGATGACCACGATCACGGCGGCCGCGATACAGGTGAAGATGATCGTGAAGGCCTCGCCGAAGCCGAAGGCGGCACCCGGGTTGCGGACCGCCTCGAACTTCAGCAGGTCCCCGACGATCTCGATGGGCTCCCGGTGCTCCAGCTTCGCGACCACGAGCATCTTGCTGCCCAGGTCCAGGAGGTACGCGAGCAGCGCGACCACCAGCAGCGCGACGATCCGGCGCCGCCCCGCGGGCTGCCCGGACTCCGGCTCGGTGCCGTCCTCTGCCTCCGGCGTACCGATGATGCGCTCCGCCTCTGCCACGTGCGTCCCTCGTCCTGGCCCGACAACTCCAGACGAGGGTACGTCACCGCTCCGCCGGACACCCGCTAGTGCCGGCGCTCCTGCTTCTGCTTGCACTCCACGCACAGGATGGCCCGCGGGAACGCCTGCATCCGGGCCTTCCCGATGGGCTGCCCGCAGTTCTCGCAGAGCCCGTAGGTGCCCGCCTCCAGCCGCTCCAGGGCCCGCTCGGTCTGCTCCAGCATCTCGCGGGCGTTGGAGGCCAGCGAGATCTCGTGCTCGCGGGTGATGTTCTTGCTGCCGGTGTCGGCCTCGTCGTCCCCGGCCCCGCCGCCGCCGTCCCGCATCAGACCGGAGATGGCCTGCTCGGAGGCGAGCAGCTCGGCCCGCAGCCGCAGGATCTCGCTCTCCAGCTCGGTCCGGGCCTCCACCACCTCCTCGGGGCTCCAGGGCTCCTCCCCCGGCCGGACCGCCAGCTCCGCCGGCCCCCGGGACTTGGGCAGCCCGCTGGTGGCCGCCGTGGCGGTCTTCCTGGCCCTGCTGGTGCCCGTGCTCTTCTTCGCCACCACGTTCCCGGCTCCCGTCTCGGTCTGCTCCGCCGCCGGAGCGGCCTTCTTGCCCGCGGCACGCTTGGCGGGGGCCTTCTCGGCCGGCGTCGCCTGCTTCTTCGCCACCATGACTGCGGCCCCTTCACATATGGTGATCTTGCACGCAAATCGTGCTGGGACGATAAATCGGCCCCGGACCCGCGGCAACGGGGCGGACCTCCGCCGGGACCGGCCTGCAAGCGTTGTGCCCAACTGCCGCCCCGGTAATCCGCGCCCGGACCCGAGGGCCCCCGTCGGACCATTCGGGTCACCGGCAAACCGGGCTGCCGAGCCGCCACCGGGCCCGTACACTGGGCCCAGCGAAAGGCATGGATGGGGACGAGTAGCGTCGTACGCAGCCAGGAGCGACCCGGGGACGGTGCGAGCCCGGGGGCGAGCGCGATGCGAAGGATCACCCCGGAGCCGCCGGAAGAAAGCCCGCACGGAGTGCCGTGGGGCGAGTAGAACCGGCTCGCACCCCTAATGAGGGGGCCACCGGACCCGTTCCGGCGGCCAAGGAGGGTGGTACCGCGGGAGCGCCGAAGCTCTCGTCCCTCCGGACGGAAGTGACACCCCGCCGGAGGAAGAGTTCAGCCTCATGACCACACCGCCGCAGTACCGCCCGGTCCCCGCCCAGGTGGACCTGCCCGCCCTGGAACACGCCGTCCTGGAGTTCTGGCAGGAGAGCAGGACCTTCGCCAAGACCCTGGAGCAGTCCGAGGGCCGCCCGGAATGGGTCTTCTACGAAGGCCCGCCGACCGCCAACGGCATGCCCGGCGCGCACCACATCGAGGCCCGCGTCTTCAAGGACGTCTTCCCCCGCTTCCGCACCATGCGCGGCTACCACGTGGCCCGCAAGGCCGGCTGGGACTGCCACGGCCTGCCCGTGGAGCTCGCCGTGGAGAAGGAACTGGGCTTCAACGGCAAGAAGGACATCGAGGCCTACGGCATCGCCGAGTTCAACGCGAAGTGCCGGGAGTCGGTGACCCGCCACACCGACGCCTTCGCCGAGCTCACCACGCGCATGGGCTACTGGGTGGACCTGGACGACGCCTACCGGACCATGGACCCCGAGTACGTGGAGTCCGTCTGGTGGTCCCTGAAGGAGATCTTCGGCAAGGGGCTGCTCACCCAGGACCACCGGGTCGCCCCCTGGTGCCCCCGCTGCGGCACCGGCCTCTCCGACCACGAGCTGGCCCAGGGCTACGAGACGGTCGTCGACCCCTCCGTCTACGTCCGCTTCCCGCTCACCTCCGGCCCGCTCGCCGGCCGGGCCGCGCTGCTGGTCTGGACGACCACCCCCTGGACCCTGGTGTCCAACACGGCCGTGGCCGCCCACCCCGAGGTCACCTACGTGGTGGCCACCAACGGGGAGGAGAAGCTGGTCGTCGCCGAGCCGCTGCTGGAGAAGTCCCTCGGCGAGGACTGGGTCACCACCGGCGAGTCCTTCACCGGCAAGGAGATGGAGCGCTGGACGTACGAGCGCCCGTTCTCCCTCGTCGAGTTCCCCGAGCCCGCCCACTACGTGGTGAACGCCGAGTACGTCACCACCGAGGACGGCACCGGTCTGGTCCACCAGTCCCCCGCCTTCGGCGCCGACGACCTCGCGGTCTGCCGCTCCTACGGCCTGCCCGTGGTGAACCCGGTCCGCCCCGACGGCACCTTCGAGGAGGAGGTCCCGCTGGTCGGCGGGGTGTTCTTCAAGAAGGCCGACGAGAAGCTGACCGCCGACCTCGACGCCCGCGGCCTGCTCTTCAAGCACATCGCCTACGAGCACAGCTACCCGCACTGCTGGCGCTGCCACACCGCGCTGCTCTACTACGCGCAGCCCTCCTGGTACGTCCGCACCACCGCCGTCAAGGACGCGATGCTGCGGGAGAACGAGAAGACCAACTGGTTCCCCGACTCGGTCAAGCAGGGCCGCTTCGGCGACTGGCTGAACAACAACATCGACTGGGCGCTGTCCCGGAACCGGTACTGGGGCACCCCGCTGCCGATCTGGCGCTGCGAGGAGGACCACCTCACCTGCGTGGGCTCCCGCGCCGAGCTCTCCGAGCTGTCCGGGCAGGACCACTCGGAGCTGGACCCGCACCGCCCGTACATCGACGCGGTCACCTTCCCCTGCACGCACGAGGGCTGCTCGCTGGAGGCCGTCCGCGTCCCCGAGGTCATCGACGCCTGGTACGACTCGGGTTCGATGCCGTTCGCGCAGTACGGCTACCCGTACAAGAACAAGGAGCTCTTCGAGAAGCGCTACCCGGCGCAGTTCATCTCGGAGGCCATCGACCAGACCCGCGGGTGGTTCTACACCCTGATGGCGGTCGGCACCCTCGTCTTCGACAAGTCCTCCTACGAGAACGTGGTCTGCCTGGGCCACATCCTCGCCGAGGACGGCCGCAAGATGTCCAAGCACCTGGGCAACATCCTCCAGCCGATCCCGCTGATGGACCAGCACGGGGCGGACGCCGTCCGCTGGTTCATGGCGGCCGGCGGCTCCCCGTGGGCGGCCCGCCGGGTCGGCCACGGCACCATCCAGGAGGTGGTCCGCAAGACCCTCCTCACCTACTGGAACACCGTCGCCTTCCAGGCCCTGTACGCCCGAACCTCCAACTGGGCGCCCTCGGCGGCCGATCCGGCCCCCGCCGACCGCACGGTCCTCGACCGGTGGCTGCTGTCCGAGCTGCACACCCTGGTGGCGGAGGTGACGGAGGCGATGGAGGCGTACGACACCCAGCGCGCCGGCAAGCTCCTGTCCTCCTTCGTGGACGACCTGTCCAACTGGTACGTGCGCCGCTCCCGCCGGCGGTTCTGGCAGGGGGACGCGGCCGCGCTGCGGACCCTGCACGAGGTCGTGGAGACCGTCACCCGGCTGCTGGCCCCGCTGACCCCCTTCATCACCGAGCGGGTCTGGCAGGACATGGTGGTCCCGGTGGACCCGCAGGCCCCGGAGTCGGTGCACCTGTCGACCTGGCCGGTCGCCGACACCGCGGCGATCGACCCGGAGCTCTCCCGGCAGATGCTGCTGGTGCGCCGGCTGGTGGAGCTGGGCCGGGCCACCCGCGCCGAGTCGGGGGTCAAGACCCGGCAGCCGCTGTCCCGCGCGCTGGTCGGGGCGGCGGGCTTCGACACCCTGGGCCCGGAGCTGCGGGCCCAGATCACCGAGGAGCTGAACGTGGCCTCGCTGGCCTCGCTCTCCGAGGTGGGCGGTTCGCTGGTGGACACCACCGCGAAGGCCAACTTCCGTGCCCTGGGCAAGCGGTTCGGCAAGGGGGTGCAGGACGTCGCCAAGGCCGTGGCGGCCGCCGACGCCGCCGCCCTGTCCCAGGCGCTGCGCGCCGGGACGGCCGCGGTGACCGTGAACGGCGAGGAGGTGACCCTCTCCCCGGAGGAGGTCATCATCACCGAGACCCCGCGCGAGGGCTGGTCGGTGGCCTCCGACCAGGGCGCCACGGTGGCCCTGGACCTGGAGGTCACCCCGGAGCTGCGGCTGGCCGGTCTGGCCCGGGACGCGATCCGGCTGATCCAGGAGGCCCGCAAGAACTCCGGGCTGGACGTCGCGGACCGGATCGCCCTGCGCTGGTCGGCCACCGACCCCGAGGTGGTCCGGGCGCTGACCGACCACGCCGCCCTGATCGCGGACGAGGTGCTGTGCACGGACTACGCGGCCGGTGAGCCCGACGCCTCCTACGGCGACCCCTTCACGGACGAGGGCCTGGGACTGACCTTCCGTCTCCGCAAGGCGTAGCACTCCCGGCCCGGTGGCCCGGTCTCCCCACGGGGGGCCGGGCCACCGGCGTTTCGGGCCACCGGCGTACCTGGCCCGCCGATTCCCTCAAGGGGGCCGGACACGGGGACACGGCAAAGGGCCGGGCCCGGCCCCCCTGAGGGGAACCGGGCCCGGCCCTGCCGAACGACTGCCGACCGTGCGGCGCGGCGCCTAGTTGTCGTCCTCGTCGATCAGGAAGCCCCGCATCGGAGAGGGAGCCTGCTGCATCGGCTGCGGAGCGGCCGGACGGACCGGAGCCATCGGCTGGGTCATCGCCGGGGACATCTGCTGCTGGCCGCCACCGTAGGAGGGGCCGCCGCCCATCGGGGACGGGGGCGCCATCGGCGACGGGGCGCCCATGGAGTGGCCCGAGTGCCCGGAGTGGCCCATCGCGCCGGCCGGAGCCATCGACGGCGCCGGGGACGGCGGCAGCGAGGCGGTGGCCGGGGTGCGCGGCGGGGCGAGCGAGTCGTCGGCCTGGGTCTCCAGCTGACGCAGCTGCGACTCCAGGTAGGACTTCAGACGGGTGCGGTACTCACGCTCGAAGCCCCGCAGGTCCTCGACCTTGCGCTCCAGCGTGGCGCGGGCGGACTCCAGGGAGCCCATCGCGACGCGGTGCTTCTCCTGCGCGTCCCGCTCCAGCGCGTCCGCCTTGGCGCGGGCGTCCCGCTCCAGGCCCTCGGCGCGCGACCGGGCCTCGCCGACGATCTTGTTGGCCTCGGAACGGGCCTCCGCGATGGCCTGGTCGGCGGTCTGCTGGGCGAGCGAGAGCACACGGGCGGCGCTGTCGCCGCCGGGGCCCTGGCCGGGCTGCGGCAGCTGCGGGGGCTGGTGGCCCATCGGCTGCATCTGCTGGCCCATGGGCTGACCCATCGGCTGGCCCATCTGCTGCTGCTGACCCATCGGCTGCATCTGCTGGCCCATGGGCTGACCCATCGGCTGGCCCATCTGCTGCTGCTGGCCCATCGGCTGCATCTGCTGGCCGAGGGGGTTCTGGCCGCCCATCGACTGGTTGCCGGCCATCGGGTGCTGCTGCATGGGACCGCCCATGGGACCGCCCATCGGGCCGGGACCCTGCTGGCCCTGGCCACCGGGGCCCGGCGGGAGCTGCGGCGGGCCCATCTGCGGGGGACCCTGCTGGACCGGCGGGCCGGATATGGCCGCGGGCACGGGTCCGCCCGGACCTCGCTGGTCCTGGGGCTCCGGCTTGCGCATGCCCTGCTGCTGCTGGTTCTGCGCGGCGGCCCGGGTCGCCGCGGCCAGCTTGGCGCGCAGGTCCTCGTTCTCGCGCAGCAGGCGCGTCAGTTCGGCCTCGACCTCGTCGAGGAAGGCATCGACCTCGTCCTCGTCATAGCCTTCTCGGAGACGGACGGTCGTGAACTGCTTGTTCCGCACGTCCTCAGGGGTCAGCGGCATCTCTTCTTCACCTCTACGTAGTCGTCGGCAGTCGGCAAGACCGTATCGGGACCATCCCCGCCACGCAGGCGGGGAGCATCATCGTTCACACGCCGCTCGCAAGGTTGCTCACGATGCTGATCAGGACGTAAACGATGATCATCAGCACGAAGAAGGACAGGTCGAGTGCCACGCCCCCGAGACGCAACGGCGGGATGAATCGCCGCAGAAGCTTGAGCGGTGGATCGGTGACAGTGTAGGTGGCCTCCAGAACGACCACCATCGCCTTGCCCGGTTCCCATGACCGTGCGAACTGGAAGACGTAGTCCATGACCAGTCGGAAGATCAGCACGATGAGGAAGCACATCAGCGCGATGTAGACCACCTGCAGTGCGACACCCATTCCGTGCTTCCCTCTCCCCGTGTTCTCGCCTGTCCGGTCTAGCTCTGGTTGAAGAACCCGCCCTCCGCGATGCGGGCCTTGTCCTCCGCCGTGACATCGACGTTAGCAGGCGACAGCAGGAACACCTTCTGTGTCACGCGTTCAATGCTGCCGTGCAGACCGAACACCAGACCCGCCGCGAAGTCGACCAGACGCTTCGCGTCGGTGTCGTCCATCTCGGTCAGGTTCATGATCACGGGGGTGCCCTCGCGGAAGTGTTCCCCGATGGTACGGGCCTCGTTGTAGGTCCTGGGGTGCAGCGTCGTGATGCGGTAGGGCTCCCGCTCGGACACGACCTTGGGCATGATCACGGGGGCGTTCTTCTCCAGGTTCGAGCGTTCGGGTGTGATGGATGCCACGGGGGCCATTCGTACGGAACGTCCGCTTTCCAGCGGTAGGGGAATCGGTTCACGGGGCGCCGGCGGCTGAGCAATTCGCACCGGTTCGTCCGTTACGGGCGGTTGGTGCACCGGCTGTTGCCGGCGGTCCCGGTCGCGGGGGCGCTCGGGCTCCGGCTCCGGCTCGAACTCGTCATCCGGGTCGTATCCGGGGCTGTCGTACCGGTCGTCCTCCACGAGGCCGAGGTAGACCGCCATCTTGCGCATTGCGCCGGCCATTCTCCGAGTCCTCCGCTCTGTGGTGGATCGTCCACCGACAAATGGCGCAGTGTCACAAATGTCACCAACTGCCCACGATCCACGCGGCCTGCCCGCCCATCAGCGGGAATGACCATATTTTCTGCTGTGGTCCGACTTTCTCCGCGACGTTACCCGAGCCGGGGTCTCGCGCCGAGTACCGCAGTGCCGACGCGTACATGTGTCGCCCCGGCCGCCACGGCCTGTTCCAGGTCCGCGCTCATCCCCGCCGACACCATCGTGGCAGCCGGATGGTGTGCGCGCAGGCCTGTTGACAATTCCACCAACCGCTCGAAAGCGGCCTGTTCGCGTCCCGCGTAGGGACCGGCGAGCGGGGCCACCGTCATCAGCCCGTCCAGCCGCAGTCCGGGGGCCCCGGCGATCCGGTCCGCCAACTCCCCCAGCAGGTCCGGGGCGGCGCCGCCGCGCGAACCCCGCTCCCCCGACTCCGCGTCCAGCGCGATCTGCACCAGACAGCCGAGCTCCCGGCCGGTCTTGACGGCCTCGGCGGAGAGGGCGTCCACCAGCCGGGCCCGGTCGACGGACTGCACCAGCTGCGCGTATCCCGCCACCGAACGGACTTTGTTGGTCTGCAACTGGCCGACGAAGTGCCAGGTCAGCGGCAGATCCGCACAGGCGGCGGCCTTGGGGGCGGCGTCCTGGTCGCGGTTCTCCGCCACATGACGGACCCCCAGCTCCGCCAGCAGTCGTACATCGCTCGCCGGGTGGGTCTTGGTGACCACGATCAGGGTCACCTCCTCCCGCGCACGGCCGGCCGCCGCGCAGGCGGTGGCGATGCGCTCCTCCACCCGCGCCAGGTTGGCGGCGAGCTCGGCCCCACGTTCGGTCATCATTCGGCAGCTTCCAGGAAGACGTATCCCGCCAGCCGGCCGGTCACCCGGTCGCGGCGGTACGAGAAGTGATCCCGCGACTCCAGTGTGCAGACCGGGGATCGGCGGGCGTCGGCCACCCCCGCCTCCGCGAGCTGGGCGTGCACTCCGGCGACCACGTCCACGGCCGGGGTCCCCCAGCTCGTCTCGGCCCGGGCGGCCGGCACCAGCGCGGAGACCTCCTCGCGCATCTCGGCCGGCACCTCGTAGCAGCGGCCGCAGACGGCCGGTCCGGTGAGGGCCACCATCCGGGCGGGGTCCGCCCCGAGGGCGATCATGGCCTCGACGGCGGCGGGCACCACCCCCGCGACCAGTCCGGGCCGACCCGCGTGGGCGGCGGCGACGACCCCGGCGACCGGGTCGGCCAGCAGGACCGGGACGCAGTCGGCGGTGAGCACCGCGAGGGCCGGTCCCCGACGGGCGGTCACCAGCGCGTCCACCGCGGGGATCGGCCGGTCCGGGTCCCAGGGGCCGTCGACCACGGCCACCTCCCGGCCGTGCACCTGGTTCATCCAGACCACCCGGTCCGGGGACAGGTCCAGCTCCCGCGCGGCGCGGGCCCGGTTCTCCCGGACCGCGGCCGGGTCGTCCCCGACCGCGCCGCCGAGATTGAGCTCCTCGTACGGAACGGCGCTCACCCCGCCCCACCGGTCGGTGAAGGCGAAGTGGGCGCCGCCCACGGTCTGTCGGACTATCGTCACTTCAAGAAGTCCGGAACGTCCAGTTCCTCCGCCGGGCTGTCCTGGTAGGGACGGGCCGACGGCACGGGCGGAGCGGTGGTGGTCTGCCGCTCCTCGGCCAGCGGGGCCGCCTCGACCGGGGCCGGGGGCTCCTCGCGCGGGGTGACCGAGCCGAGTCCGCCGAAGGCGGGCCGCGGCGGCTCGGCCGCGCGAACCGGGGCGGCGGGCTCCTCGCGCTTGGTGGAGGCGGCGCCGATCACGTTGTCCCGGCGGGCCGGCGGCTGTCCGCCGTCGAACCCGGCGGCGATCACGGTGACCCGGACCTCGTCGCCCAGCGCGTCGTCGATGACCGCGCCGAAGATGATGTTGGCCTCGGGGTGCGCGGCCTCGCTGACCAGTTGGGCGGCCTCGTTGATCTCGAAGAGGCCCAGGTCGGAGCCGCCGGAGATGGAGAGCAGCACCCCGCGGGCGCCGTCGATGGAGGCCTCCAGCAGCGGCGAGGAGATCGCCATCTCGGCGGCGGCCACCGCGCGGTCGTCGCCGCGGGCCGAGCCGATGCCCATCAGGGCGGAGCCGGCCTCGGACATCACGGACTTGACGTCGGCGAAGTCGAGGTTGATCAGACCCGGGGTGGTGATCAGGTCGGTGATGCCCTGCACACCGCTGAGCAGCACCTGGTCGGCCGACTTGAAGGCGTCGAGCACGCTGACCTGGCGGTCCGAGATGGACAGCAGCCGGTCGTTGGGGATGACGATGAGGGTGTCGACCTCTTCGCGGAGCTCGGCGATGCCGTCCTCCGCCTGGTTGGCGCGGCGCCGGCCCTCGAAGGTGAACGGCCGGGTGACCACACCGATCGTCAGGGCGCCCAGGGAGCGCGCGATGTTGGCGACCACGGGGGCGCCGCCGGTGCCGGTGCCGCCGCCCTCGCCGGCGGTGACGAAGACCATGTCGGCCCCCTTGAGGACCTCCTCGATCTCCTCACGGTGGTCCTCTGCCGCCTTGCGACCGACTGCCGGGTTGGCGCCGGCGCCGAGGCCGCGGGTGAGTTCCCGGCCGACGTCGAGCTTGACGTCGGCATCGCTCATCAACAGCGCCTGCGCGTCCGTGTTGATGGCGATGAACTCGACGCCCTTGAGACCGACCTCGATCATTCGGTTGATGGCATTGACACCACCGCCGCCGACACCGATGACCTTGATGACTGCGAGGTAGTTCTGCGGTGCTGCCACGTCGAAGGCCTCTCGCCTCGATTACGTGTCGTCACCCCGCGGACCGCGATGCGACGACTGATGCCGAAAATAGGGACGGTCCGAACGCGCCGACCCGAACCCTAACCCTGAAGTTTAGGGTTAGAAGTGTCTCTGTTGCTTGGATCCTTGGACTTCCGAACAGGACACTAAGTCGACAAGTAGCGCGTGTTCAACGAACACGCCGAACCTCCCGTTTTTCTTTTCACCCTATGTGATCACCCGTATCGCTGGCCAACCAGGGTGCGCCGACCTTCGACCCGACGTCAACTCCCGGTCACTGCAGGGGCCGTGGGGGCACTCACGTCGAAGCGGCCGGCCTTCGGGGCGGCCTTCAGCAGCGCCGTCAGCGCCCTGGCCTTGGCTTCCCCCTGTTCGGCGCTGCCCCAGACCACCGTCCGGTCCCGGGTCAACTCCAGTACCACCGAGTCGTAGGAGCCGATGGAGATCCGGGCGGTCTCCCTGGCCACGGCCTCGGGGAGGTCCCGCGCGATGCCCACCGCCTCGTGCAGCAGCCGCTCCTCGTCGAACCGGCGGACGCTCGGCGAGCGGTCGGCGTCCAGTTCGAGCACCGGAACACCTTTCGGGGCCTTCGCCACCGTGTCGAATCGCACACCCGTCGCGTCCACTTCGACGAACCGGGCACCTTTTCCGATGAGCAGAACGGGTTTGCGCTCCGTGACATTCAGTCCGATTCCGTGCGGCCAGGAGCGGACCACCTCGACCGAATCGATCCGCGGCAGCCGGCCGCGCAGCCGGGCCGCGATCTCCCCGGTGTCCACGGTGACCAGCGGCGCCCCGACCGGCACCGCGGCGGCGTCCAGCACCTGCCGGGGGGTGAGCACCTCGGTGCCGCTGGTGGTGACCTTCTCCACCCGCAGCCAGCTCGATCCGTAGAGCACCCAGGCGCCGGCCGCCCCGAGCAGCAGGACCGCGGCCAGCGAGCCCAGGACCGGGCCCCGGCGCGGCCGTCCGCCGCCGGGGGCCCGGGGGCCGGATTCCTTCGGGTTCCCGCGCTCGGCGGTCGTCGTCGCTCCGGCCACGTGCGGTGCCTCCTGCGTCAGCGGTTCCGGCGGGCGGCGATGGCCTCGTACACCATGCCGACCAGCAGTTCGTCGGCGTCCCGGCGCCCGAACTCGGCGGCGGCGCGGGACATCTCGTACAGCCGGTGCGGGTCACCGAGCACCGGGAGCACATTCCCCTGCACCCACTCCGGGGTGAGTTCGGCGTCGTCGACCAGCATTCCGCCGCCGGCCTTCACCACCGGCTGGGCGTTCAGCCGCTGTTCGCCGTTGCCGATCGGCAACGGGACGTACACGGCGGGCAGCCCGACGGCGGAGAGTTCGGCGACGGTCATGGCGCCCGCGCGGCAGAGCATCATGTCGGCCGCGGCGTACGCGAGATCCATCCGGTCCACGTACGGTACCGGGATGTAGGGCGGCATACCGGGCATGTTGTCCACGCGCGGCAGTTCGTTCTTCGGGCCGACCGCGTGCAGGATCTGGATCCCCGAGCGCTGGAGCGCCGGAGCGACCTGCTGGACCACCTCGTTGAGCCGGCGCGCGCCCTGCGATCCGCCGGACACCAGCAGGGTCGGCAGGTTGGGGTCCAGCCCGAACGCGGCGCGGGCCTCCGGGCGGACCGCGGAACGGTCCAGGGTGGCGATGCTGCGGCGCAACGGGATGCCCACGTAACGGGCGTTGCGGAGCTTGCTGTCCGGGGTGGAGACGGCGACGGCGTGCGCGTACCGGGAGCCGATCTTGTTGGCCAGGCCGGGCCGGGCGTTGGCCTCGTGGACGATGATCGGCACCCCGAGCCGCTTGGCCGCCAGATAGCCGGGCAGCGCCACGTATCCGCCGAAACCCACCACGCAGTCGGCCTTGGTGCGGACCAGGATCTCCTCCGCGGCCTTGATGGTGCCCCGCAGCCGTCCGGGGACGGTGATCAGCTCGGGGGTGGGCTTGCGGGGCAGCGGGACGGCGGGGATCAGGCCCAGCTCGTAGCCGCGTTCCGGCACCAGGCGGGTCTCAAGGCCGCGTTCCGTTCCGAGGGCCGTGATGCCCACGGTGGGGTCCTGCCTGCGCAGGGCGTCCGCGAGGGCGAGCGCCGGCTCGATGTGGCCGGCGGTCCCCCCACCGGCGAGTACGACATGCACCGAAATTCACCGCTCTCCGGACGGACGCTTCTTGACGCGCCGTCTCATCGACTTCCAAATCGGCCCGGACCGCTTCCAGCCCACCTTCGGCTGCCGCATCGCGAGCGCCGCGCGCGCCGCCGGCTCCTCCCGCGCGAAGGCGATGAGCAGTCCGACCGCGAACATGGTCGGCAGCAGGGCCGACCCCCCGTAGGAGAACAGCGGGAGCGGGACACCCGCGATCGGCAGCAGACCGAGCACCGCGCCGATGTTGATCACGGCCTGGGCCGTGATCCAGGTGGTCACGCCTCCCGCGGCATACCTGACGAAGGAGTCCTCCGTGCGTCCGGCCACGCGGATACCCGCATAGCCTAGGGCCGCGAACAGGCCGAGTACCGACAGCGTCCCCGCCAGCCCCAGTTCCTCCCCGGTGATGGCGAAGATGAAGTCGTTGTGTGCTTCGGGCAGTTCCCCCCATTTTTCCACACTGGCGCCCAGTCCGGAACCGAACCATCCCCCGGAGGCGAGGGCGAAGATTCCGTGAACGGCCTGCCAGCATTCACCTTTGGGGCCGAGGTCGGTGGCGCCGATGCAGGACAGCCGGTCCATCCGGTGCGGGGCGGTCTTGATCAGTACCGCCCCGATGGCCACGGCCACCCCGAGCACCCCGACGAACAGCCGGGTGGGGGCGCCGGCCAGCCACAGCAGGCCGAACAGGATGGCGCAGAGGATCATGGCGGTGCCCATGTCCCCGCCCAGCATGATCAGTCCGAGCAGCAGGAAGGCCGCCGGCACCAGCGGGACCAGCAGGTGCTTCCACTGGGTCAGCAGGTCCTTGTCGCCCTTGCGGGCCAGCAGGTCGGCGCCCCACAGGATCAGCGCCAGCTTGCCGAACTCGCTGGGCTGGAGCATGAAGGGGCCGCCGAGCGAGATCCAGTTCTGGTTGCCCTGGATGGAGACCCCTATCCCGGGGACCTGGACCAGGACCATCAGGAACACGGTCACCGCCAGCACCGGATAGGCCAGTGCCCGGTGCAGCTTCACCGGCATCCGGGAGGCGGCCAGCAGCAGTCCGGCGCCGATCGCGGCGGCCAGGAACTGCTTCTGGAAGAAGTACGACGGGGACAGGCCCAGCTGGAGCGCCTTGATCATGGAGGCGCTGTAGACCATCACCAGGCCGAGGCCGGTGATGAGCAGCGAGCTGCCGAGGATCAGGTAGTACGCGGTGAGCGGGCGGTCCCAGGTCCGCTTCAGGCGGCGGTAGCTGCGTCGGGCGCCGGCCAGCGGGCCGGCGCCTCCGACGGGCCGCTTGGCACCGGTGACGGGCCGCTTGCGGCCCTGCGCCCGGACGGCGGCGGGCCGCCGCCCCGGCAGCATCTGCTTGGCCGGCATCTGTCGTCTTCCCCTCCACTCGGACGAGCAGCCCGTCGGAGAAGACCCCTAGACGCCCTGCTCGGCGGCCAGTTCGCGCACCGCGTCGGCGAACGCGTCCCCGCGCCTGCTGTAGTTCGCGAACATGTCCATCGAGGCACAGGCGGGTGCCAGCAGGACCGTGTCGCCGGGCTCGGCGAGCCGGGCCGCTTCCCGGACCGCTGCGAGCATCGCCTCAGTGTCGGTCCGGTCGAGGTCGACGACCGGGACATCGGGGGCGTGTCGCGCCAGTGCCTCCTTGATCAACGCCCGGTCGGCGCCGATCAGCACCACCCCGCGCAGCCGGTCGGCGGACCGCCGGACGAGCTCGTCGAAGGTGGCTCCCTTGGCCAGCCCGCCGGCGATCCAGACCACCGGCTCGTAGGCGGCCAGCGAGGCCTCGGCCGCATGGGTGTTGGTGGCCTTGGAGTCGTCCACGTAGGTGACCCCGGCGACCTCGGCGACCCGGCTGATCCGGTGCGCGTCCGGCCGGAAGTCCCGCAGCCCGTCCCGGACCGCGCGCGGTTCCACGCCGAAGGCGCGGGCCAGCGCGGCGGCGGCCAGCGCGTTGGCGATGTTGTGCGGGGCGGGCGGGTCGACGTCGGCGACCTCGGCGAGCTCCTGGGCGTTCTTCTGCCGGTTCTCGACGAAGGCCCGGTCGACGAGGATGCCGTCGACCACGCCGAGCATCGAGGGGCCGGGGGCGCCGAGGGTGAAGCCGATGGCCCGGCAGCCCTCCTCCACGTCGGCCTGCTCGACGAGGCGCTCGGTGGCCGGGTCGGCGGCGTTGTACACGCAGGCGACCGTGTTGCCCTCGTAGATCCGGCCCTTGTCGGCGCCGTACGCCTCCATGGAGCCGTGCCAGTCGAGGTGGTCGGGGGCCAGGTTGAGCACGGCCCCGGAGTGGGCGCGCAGGCTGGGCGCCCAGTGCAGCTGGTAGCTGGAGAGCTCGACGGCGAGCACGTCGTACTCCTGCTCGCCGAGCACCACGTCGATGATCGGGGTGCCGATGTTGCCGACGGCGGCGGTGCGCAGTCCGGCGGCCTTCAGGATGGAGGCCAGCATCTGGGTGGTGGTGGTCTTGCCGTTGGTGCCGGTGATGGCCAGCCATTCGGCCGGTCCGGCCGGCTCCGCGCCGGGGCCGGCGGTGCCGCGGGCGGCGCGCAGTTCGGCGCCGGCCCCGCGCAGCCGCCAGGCGAGCTCGACATCGCCGACCACGTCCACGCCGGCCTTGGCGGCGGCGAGGAAGAGCGGGCTGTCGGGCTTCCAGCCGGGCGAGGTGACGACCAGTTCGGTGCCCTCCGGCAGGGTCTCGCCCGCCGGGGCCCCGTCCGGGAGCCGGCCGAGGCGGACCTCGACGCCGGCTCCGGCGAGTTCCGCCGCCCTGGCCCGGTGCGCGTCCCCGTTGCCGTTGTCGACCACGGTGACGGCGGCGCCCAGCCCGGCCAGTGCCCGGGCGGCGCTGATGCCGCTCACCCCGAGTCCGGCGACGGTGATCCGGCCCGGCAGGCCGAACCGGCCCAGGGCGTCGGGGCCGAGCAGGCCGGCCAGGTCGGTTTCGCTCACTTGTCGGCTGCCCATCCCGCGTAGAAGAGACCGAGGCCCACGATCACGCACATGCCCTGGATGATCCAGAACCGGACCACCACCAGGACCTCGGACCACCCCTTGAGTTCGAAGTGGTGCTGGAGCGGGGCCATCCGGAAGACGCGCTTCCCGGTGAGCTTGAAGGAGCCGACCTGGATGACCACGGACATGGTGATGAGGACGAAGAGACCGCCGAGCAGCGCGACCAGCAGTTCGGTGCGCGAGCAGATGGCCAGACCGGCCAGCGCGCCGCCGAGGGCCAGCGAGCCGGTGTCACCCATGAAGATCTTGGCGGGCGAGGTGTTCCACCACAGGAAGCCGAAGCAGGCTCCCATCAGGGCGGAGGCGACCACCGCGAGGTCGAGGGGGTCGCGTACCTCGAAACAGGCCGCCGGGTTGGTCAGGGTCTGCGCGTTGGCGCAGGACTCCTGGTACTGCCAGACGCCGATGAAGGTGTACGCGCCGAAGACCATCACCGCGGCGCCGGTGGCCAGGCCGTCGAGGCCGTCGGTGAGGTTCACGCCGTTGGACATCGCCAGGATCATGAACAGCGCCCAGACCACGAACAGCACCGGCCCGATGGACCAGCCGAAGTCGGCCACGAAGGAGATCCGGGTGGAGGCCGGGGCCAGCCCGCGCGAGTCCGAGAACTGGAGCGCGAGGACGGCGAAGGCGATGCCGACGATCAGCTGGCCGGCCATCTTCGCCTTGGCCCGCAGGCCCAGCGAACGCCGCTTGACGATCTTGATGTAGTCGTCGAGGTACCCGACCAGGCCCATGCCGGCCATCAGGAACAGCACCAGCAGGCCGGAGAAGGTCGGCTCGCTGGAGGTCAGCACCTTGGTCAGGGCGTACGCGGCCAGGGTCGCCAGGATGAAGGAGATGCCGCCCATGGTGGGCGTGCCCTTCTTCCCGGCGTGGCCGCGCGGGCCGTCGTCCCGGATGAACTGCCCGTAGCCCTTGCGGGCCAGCAGTTTGATCAGCAGCGGGGTGCCGACGATGGTGAGGAACATACCGATGACACCCGCGAACAGGATCTGCCTCATCGGTCGGCGACCTCGCCCTCACCGGCGAGCAGCGCCTGTGCGATCCGCTCCAGGCCGATCGACCTGGATGCCTTCACCAGCACGACGTCCCCCGGGCGCAGTTCTCTGCGCAGCAGGTCGACCGCCGCCTGTGCGTCGGACACGAGCACCGACTCCTCACCCCACGAACCCTCGTTATATGCGCCCAGTTGCAGCCAGGAGGCTTCCCTGCCCCCGACCGCGACGAGCTTGCTCACGTTGAGCCGGACGGCCAGCCGTCCGACCGCGTCGTGTTCGGCGAGCGCCTCGTCCCCGAGCTCGGCCATGGGACCGAGCACCGCCCACGTGCGTCCCCCGCGCTCCTTGGCGGCGCCGCCCATGGCGGCGAGCGCGCGCAGAGCGGCCCTCATGGACTCGGGGTTCGCGTTGTAGGCGTCGTTGACGACCGTCACGCCGTCGGCCCGTTCCGTGACCTCCATACGCCACCTGGAGAGCGTGCCCGCGCCGGAGAGCGCGGTGGCGATCTCTGCGGTGGACATGCCCAGCACATGGGCGACGGCGGCCGCGGCGAGCGCGTTCGACACGTGGTGCTCACCGTACAGCCGCAAGGTCACATCACTGCACCCGGAGGGTGTGCGCAGTGTGAAGGCCGGCTGTCCCCGCTCCGTCAGACGCACCTCGGTGGCCCGGACTTCGGCGCTCTCGCTCTCCCCGAAGAAGACCGTACGGGCCTTGGTGCGGGAGGCCATGGCACGGACCAGCGGGTCGTCGGCGTTGAGGACGGCCACCCCGCCCTCGGCCTCCGCGGGCAGGGCCTCGACCAGCTCTCCCTTGGCCTGGGCGATCTGCTCGCGGCCGCCGAACTCCCCGATGTGGGCGGTCCCGACGTTGAGGACCACACCGATCCGGGGCGGGGTCAGACCGGTGAGGTAGGCGATGTGGCCGATCCCCCGGGCGCCCATCTCCAGCACCAGGTGCCGGGTTTCGGCCGTGGCGCGGAGCGCGGTGACGGGCAGTCCGATCTCGTTGTTGAGCGAGCCGGGCGTCCACACCGTGGGCGCGTGGTGCTGGAGCACCTGGGCGATCAGGTCCTTGGTGGAGGTCTTGCCGGCCGAGCCGGTGAGGGCCACCACGTCGGTGCCGAGACGGCCGACCACGGCGCGGGCGAGGGCGCCGAGCGCCTTCTCCACGTCGGGGACCACGATGGCGGGGACTCCCACCGGACGGGTCGCCAGGACCGCGACGGCGCCGGCCGCGTGGGCGCGCTCGGCGTAGTCGTGGCCGTCCACGTTCGCCCCGTCGAAGGCGGCGAACAGGCTGCCCTGTCCGACCTCCCGGGAGTCGTAGACCACGGAGCCGGTGACCTGGACGGACGGATCCGGTATGTCGTGGGGGCGCCCGCCGGTGATGTCGGCGATCTCGGCGAGGGAGAGGGGGATCACTTAGTTCACCTCGGCCTGTCGGGCGGAATCTGTCGGGTGGCCCGCGGTCGCGGCCAGGACGGCGGCGCGCAGGACCTCGCGGTCGTCGAAGGGGCGGACCACTCCGCCGGTGTCCTGGCCCTGCTCGTGTCCCTTTCCGGCCACCAGCACGGTGTCGCCGGGGGCGGCGCGGGCGACGGCGGCTGCGATGGCCGCGGCCCGGTCGGCGTCGACCAGGACGGTGCCGCGCTCGCCCTGCGGGACGGAGACGGCGCCCTCGAACATGGCGGCGAGGATCTTCAGCGGGTCCTCGGAGCGCGGGTTGTCCGAGGTCAGTACGGCGGTGTCGGCGAACCGGGCGGCGGCGGCGCCCATCGGGCCGCGCTTGGTGGTGTCCCGGTCGCCGCCGCAGCCGAGCACGATGTGCAGGCTGCCGGTGGTGACCTCGCGCAGCGCGCGCAGGACCGATTCGACGGCGTCCGTCTTGTGGGCGTAGTCGACCACGGCCAGATAGGGCTGTCCGGCGTCGACCCGCTCCAGCCGGCCGGGGACCCCGGGGACGGCGGCGACCCCGTCGGCGGCGGTCTGCGGGTCCACCCCGGCGGCGGCCAGGGTGACGATCGCGGCCACGGTGTTGGCCACGTTGAACGGGCCGGGCAGCGGGGCGGTGGCCCGGATCCGCCGGCCCTCCGGACCGAGCACGGTCAGGGTGGAGTCCATGTGGCCCTGGACCACGTCCTCGGCCCGCCAGTCGGCGGCCGGGTCGCCCTCCGCGGAGAAGGTGACCACCGGGATCGGGGACTCCTTGGCCAGCCGGCGGCCGTACTCGTCGTCGAGGTTGACCACGCCCAGCCGGGCCCGGGCCGGCGTGAACAGCTGCGCCTTGGCCCGGTAGTAGTCCTCCATGCCGGTGTGGAACTCCATGTGCTCCGGGCTGAGGTTGTTGAAGACGGCCACGTCGAAGACGCATCCGTCGACCCGGCCGAGCACCAGGGCGTGGCTGGAGACCTCCATCGCGACCGCGTCGACCCCGCGTTCGCGCATGACCGCGAACAGCGCCTGGAGGTCGGTGGCCTCGGGGGTGGTGCGCTCGGACTTGATGCGCTCCTCGCCGATCCGCGTCTCCACGGTGCCGACCAGGCCGGTGCTGCGGCCGGCGCCGCGCAGGCCGCCCTCCACCAGGTAGGCGGTGGTGGTCTTGCCGGAGGTGCCGGTGATGCCGATGCGGAGCAGGGCCTCGCCGGGCCGGCCGTAGATCTCGGCGGCCAGCTCGCCCATCCGGCCCCGCGGGTTCGGCACGGTGAGCACCGGGAGACCGGTGGCGGCGGCCCGTTCGGCCCCGTCGGGGTCGGTCAGGATCGCGGCGGCTCCGAGTCCGGCGGCCTGCGCGGCGAAGTCGGCGCCGTGCGCACGGGCTCCGGGCAGGGCCGCGTAGAGGTCGCCGGGGCGGACCGCCCGCGAATCGTGGGTGATGCCGGTGATCTCCGCCCGGGCTCCCGGAGCGGCCGTCCCGAGCAGGTCCGCCAGGGCCCCGAGGGGGGTCGGGCGGACGGCTGCGGGGCGGGGCGCTCCCGGCGGCGCTGCCGGGGGTTTCTGGGTGGTTCTGGGCTGATCGGCGTGGGGCACGGCGGTGAGCGTACCGGGCGCGGCGGGCCGGTCGGGAATCGAGGGGGCCGTGCCGTTCCGGTTCCCGGGGTCGGGGGTGATCGTTGTCACTGGGGGTGCCTCACGCTCTTCTGATCACTGGCCGGGCTTGAAGGTGACCGGCAGTCCTGCGGGTGCGGTTCCGGTGGGGGCGACCTGGAGGGTCTTGAGGGCGAACTCCATCACCTTCTTGTAGATGGGTCCGCAGATCTGGCCGCCGAAGTAGCTGCCCTTGGTGGGGTTCTGGATGGCGCAGTAGACGGTGACCCGGGGGTTGTCGGCGGGGGCGAAGCCGGCGAAGGAGGCGGTGTAGCCCTTGTAGCGGCCGGTGGCCGGATCCACTCGGTTGGAGGTGCCGGTCTTGCCGCCGACCCGGTAGCCGGGGATCTTCGCCTTGGTTCCGGTTCCCTCCTGGTCGTCGACCACCGATTCGAGCATCTGGGCGAGGGTCCTGGCGGTCTCCTCGCTGACCACCCGGGTGCGCTCGGGCTCCGGGGCGGGGGTGAACCGGCCGTCGGGGCCCTTGTGGCCGCGGACCAGGGTGGGTTCGATGCGTACGCCGCCGTTGGCGACGGTGGAGAACACCGAGGCGGCCTGCATGGCGTTGAGGGAGAGCCCCTGGCCGAAGGGGATCGTGTACTGCTGGGAGGTCGACCACGTGCCGGGCTCGGCGAGGAGTCCGCGGGACTCGCCCGGGTAGCCGAGCCCGGTGGGCCGGCCGATGCCGAACTTGGTCAGGTAGGAGTGCAGCACCTTGTTGGCCTCGGGCTGGGTGGGGCCCAGTTGTCCGGTGGCCAGGATGGTGCCGATGTTGCTGGACTTGGCCAGCACCCCGTTGAGGGTCAGGTACCAGGTCGGGTGGTCGATGTCGTCCTTGAAGAGCCGGTCGCCGCGGTGCAGCCGGTTGGGGACCGTCACATGGGTGGCGGGGGTGGCCTTCTTCTCCTCCAGCACGGCGGCCATGGACATCACCTTGGCGGTGGAGCCGGGCTCGTAGACGTCCTGGAGGGCCGCGTTGCCCATGGCGGCGGAGCGGGCCTTGCTGAGGTCGTTGGGGTCGAAGCCGGGCGAGTTGGCCATGGCCAGCACCTCACCGGTCCGGGTGTCCTGGACGATCACGTAGCCGCGGTCGGCCCGGGACTTCTCCACCTGCTCGGTGATGGCGTTCTGGGCGGCCCACTGGATGTCCCGGTCGATGGTCAGCTCGATGTCCTGGCCGGGGACGGCCGGCTTCTCGCTGGAGCCGGCGGTGGGGACCCGGCGGCCGCCGGACTGGGCGTAGGTGACCTCGCCGTCGCGGCCGGACAGCTTGTCGTCCAGGGAGGACTCCAGGCCGCCGCCGCCCTTGCCCTCGGCGTTGACGTAACCCAGTATCCCGGCGGCCAGGGTGCCGTTGGGGTACACCCGCTTGCTGCTCTCCGCGTTGAAGATCCCGGCGAGGACGTTGGCGCCCGGCCCGTTGTTGTTCCGGTCGGCGGTCGCCTTGTCGGCGAACACCCGCTTGAGGTCCTTGATCTGGTTCCAGACCTGGGGGGTCTGGCGGCGGGCCAGCACCACGTAGCGGGTGTTCTTGGTCTTGAGCCGGCCGGCCAGTTCCCCGGCCTCCTTGCCCAGGATCGGGGCGAGCAGGGCGGCGGCCTGTTCCGGGGCGTCCGGGGCCTTGCTCTCCTCGGGCGTGAACATGGAGGGGTCGGCGGTGATGTCGTACGCGTCCACGCTGGTGGCGAGGGCGACGCCCTTGCGGTCGGTGATGTCCCCGCGCTCGGCGGCCAGGGTGTAGCTGGCGTACCGGTTCTTGGAGGCGACCGCGGAGAAGGTGGAGGCGTCCACCGCCTGGACCTGGAGCAGCCGGACCACGAAGGCGAGCATCACCAGGGTCAGTCCGATGCCGACCAGCCGCAGCCGGGGGCGCGGGTTGCCGAGCCGGATGGTGTGCGCGGCGCGGGGGGCAGCGGGCCGCCGGGTGGCGGGGCGGGCGGCGGGGCGGCCGCCGGGCCGGCCGGCGGCACCCCGGCCGCGTTCGGCGGGGCGCGGCCGGGGCGGGCCCGGGACCCGGCGGCGGGGCGGTTCCTTGGCGGTCACGTCGTCACCGTCCGGGGCTCGGGGTGGACTGCGGGGGCGCGGGGGCGGCCGGGGCCGCGGGGTCCGCGGGGGGTTCGGTGCCTTCGGGTCCGGCGGGCGGGACGGCGGATCCGTCGGCCGGGCCGGTGCCGGTGCCCGTGTCGGGGGCGGCGGCGGTGTTCGGGGCGGTGCTGCCGGCGTCGGGGGCGGCGTTCGGGCCGGGGGGCGGGTTCGTGCCGGGGGCCGCCGGGTCGGCGCCGGTGCCCGGGGCGGCGGCGGGCGGGGCGGCGGTGGGCGAGGGGGGCGGCGGGGCCGCGGCGGGGGTGGGGCTGCCGGTGGTCTTCCCGTCCGGGCCGAGGAAGACCGGGCTGCCGCCGGGCACCATGCCGAGCTCGCGGGCCCGGCGCTCCAGCGCGTCGGGGGCCGAGTGGGCGTCCACGTCGCGTTGCAGGGCCTGCTGCTCGTCGGTGAGCGCGGTGGTCTCCTTCTTCAGCCTGCTGAGCTGGAAGGAGCCCTGGTTGAGGGCGGAGTTCAGCAGCAGCAGGCTGATCAGGCCGCCGCCGAGCAGCACCACGACCAGCAGCACGAAGGGGGTGCGGGCGGCCTGCGGGGCCGTCCCCCCGGCGGGGCGGGCGCCGCGCGGGCGCCTGCCGCCCAGGCGCGCCACCCGCATCCGGGTCGCGGTGGCCACTCTGCTCACGCTTCCTCCCGGTCCCCGGGTCCGCCCAGCGGCGCCCGACTCACAGTTCGGCCTCGCGGATGCGCTGCACCCCGCGCAGCCGGGCGGGGGCGGCCCGGCGGTTCTCGGCGACCTCCTCCTCGGTGGGGAGCTCCGCGCCGCGGGTCAGCAGTTTCAGCTTGGGCTGGTACTTCTCGGGGACCACCGGCAGTCCGGGCGGGGCGGTGGAGGCGGCACCCGCCGCGAACACCGTCTTCACCAGGCGGTCCTCCAGGGAGTGGTAGGCGAGCACCGCGATCCGGCCGCCGACGGCGATCCGGTCCACCGCGGCCGGGATGGCCCGCTCCAGCACCGAGAGCTCCCCGTTGACCTCGATCCGCAGGGCCTGGAAGGTGCGCTTGGCCGGGTTGCCGCCGGTCCGCTTGGCGGCCTGCGGCAGGGCGTCGCGGATCAGTTCGACCAGTCGGGCGCTGTTGGTGAAGGGCTCCCTGGCGCGCTCCCGGACCACCGCGGAGACGATCCGCTTGGCCTGCTTCTCCTCGCCGTAGGCGCGCAGGATGCGGACCAGTTCGCCGGGCGGGTAGCTGTTGAGGACCTCGGCCGCGCTCATCCCGGTGGTCTGGTCCATGCGCATGTCCAGCGGGGCGTCCTGGGCGTAGGCGAACCCGCGGTCGGCCTCGTCGAGCTGCATGGAGGAGACGCCGAGGTCGAAGAGGACACCCTGGACGGCGGGGACGCCGAGCCTGTCGAGGACCTCGGGGAGCTCGTCGTAGACGGCGTGCACCAGGGTGGCGCGGTCGCCGTAGGGGGCGAGGCGCTCGCCGGAGAGCCGCAGGGCCTCCTTGTCCCGGTCCAGCCCGATCAGTCGGACTCCGGGAAACTGCCGGAGCAGGGCCTCGCTGTGGCCGCCGAGGCCGAGGGTGCAGTCGACGACGACCGCCCCGGGGGCCTCCAGCGCCGGGGCCAACAGGTCCAGGCACCGCTGGAGCATCACCGGGACATGTCGGGATTCGCTGGTCAAGGCGCCCTCTCAGATAACGGCGCGGCAGTCGTATGCGTAGGCGTACGCACCGCGCACGCGGGTTGTGCCGTCCGGACCGCGACTCCGGCCCGGGCCCGGGCCACGGCTGGGCCCCGGCCGGTTTCGCGCCACTTTAGTCCAACGGTCGCCGCGGTCAACGAACCGGCCCGTGACCGGTGTGGCCCGCCCCCACCGAACCGCCGGCGGCCCCGAATCACCCGGACGGCCGCCTCCCGCCCACTCCTGTGGGTTAGCTCACAACAAGGGTCGTTGACGTTCTTTGTCCGTCCTCACGCAAGGCCTTCACCAGCCGTGACCACTAACGTCTTGGGTATGACGACTTCCGCACACCTGCCCACCGACTCCGCGCCGGCTCCCGTGGCCCAGAGCGCCGGGGAATCCGTCATCGACCGCCTGGTCGAGGCGAACCGCGGCTACGCCGGCCGCTTCACCGACCCGGGCATGGACGCCCGCCCCGTCCTCAAGGTCGCCGTGGTGGCCTGCATGGACGCCCGGCTCGACCTGCACGCGGCGCTCGGCCTGGAGCTCGGCGACTGCCACACCGTCCGCAACGCCGGCGGCGTGGTCACCGACGACACCATCCGCTCCCTCACCATCAGCCAGCGGGCCCTGGGTACCCGCAGCGTCATACTCATCCACCACACCGGCTGCGGTCTGGAGAGCCTGACCGAGGAGTTCCGGCACGAGCTGGAGCTGGAGGTCGGCCAGCGCCCCGCCTGGGCCGTGGAGTCCTTCCGGGACGTGGACCAGGACGTCCGGCAGTCCATGCAGCGGGTGCGCACCAACCCGTTCCTGCTGCACACCGACGATGTGCGAGGCTTCGTCTTCGACGTCCACACCGGCCTGCTGCGGGAGATCGACCCGGCCTCTTGAGTGACAGGGGACGGCTACGGCGTCAAGAATGCGGGAGGAACGCCACCCGGACCCGCAGCGGTCCGGGTCCCGGCGGACCCCATTTTTGATCGTTTTGGCTGTTTTGGGGTGGAGAACCAGGTGACGACCTACGACGACCGTGCCGGCCTCGCGGATCTGACCAGCACCGCGGACCGGGTCCGCAGGTCGGTGGAGACCGTGATCGAGGGGAAGCCCGAGGTCGTCCGGCTGGCGCTGACGGTGCTCCTCGCCGAGGGGCACCTGCTGATCGAGGACGTGCCCGGGGTCGGCAAGACCATGCTCGCCAAGACCCTGGCCAAGTCCATCGACTGCTCGGTCCAGCGCATCCAGTTCACCCCCGACCTGCTGCCCTCGGACGTCACCGGCGTCAGCGTCTACGACCAGCACAACCGCGAGTTCGAGTTCAAGCCCGGCGCGATCTTCGCCCAGATCGTGATCGGCGACGAGATCAACCGGGCCTCCCCCAAGACCCAGTCCGCCCTGCTGGAGTCCATGGAGGAACGGCAGGTCACCAGCGACGGCCAGACCTACCGGCTGCCCTCCCCCTTCATGGTGGTCGCCACCCAGAACCCCGTGGAGATGGAGGGCACCTACCCGCTGCCCGAAGCCCAGCTGGACCGCTTCATGGCCCGGGTCTCCGTCGGCTACCCCAGCCCGGCCGCCGAACTGCAGATGCTGGAGGTGCACGGCGGGGTGTCCCCGCTCGACGACCTCCAGGCCGTCGCGCACGCCCACGACATCGTCAAGCTGATCGAGGCGGTCCGCGAGGTGTACGTGGCCGAACCGGTCCGCCGCTACATCGTCGACCTGGTCTCCGCCACCCGCGTCCACCAGGACGTCCGGGTCGGCGCCTCCCCCCGGGCCACCCTGCACCTGCTGCGCGCGGCGAAGGCCTCCGCCGCCCTCTCCGGACGCGACTACGTGCTCCCCGACGACGTGCAGGCGCTCGCCTCCCCGGTGCTCACCCACCGGCTGTCCATCACCGCGCAGGCCCGGCTGGCCAGCCGGCTCCCCGAGCAGGTCGTCGCCGACATCCTGCAGCGCACCCCGGTCCCCGCGGCCCATCCGCGGACCGGGGAGCAGCCGGGCGCCCGGGGCTTCTGATGGCCGCCGGCGGTACCCCGGCCGGGGCGGGCGGCCCCGGCGGACTGCGCGCCGCCCTGTCCGGACTCACCACCCGGGGCCGGTCCTTCCTGGCCGCCGGGCTGGCCGCGACCGTGTGCGCCTTCGTCCTCGGCCAGCAGGCCCTGCTCCAGGTCGGGCTGCTGATCGCCGTGCTCCCGCTGCTCTGCGTGTACGCACTGCACCGCACCCGCTACCGGGTGTCCGGCAGCCGCCGGCTCACCCCGATGCGGGTCCCGGCCGGCGGGGAGGCCCGGGTGCAGCTGCGCATGGACAACGTCTCCCGGCTGCCCACCGGACTGCTGATGCTCCAGGACCGGGTGCCGTACGTGCTGGGCCCGCGACCCCGGTTCGTCCTGGACCGGGTGGAGCCCGGCGGCCGCCGCGAGGTGTCCTACCGGGTCCGCTCGGACCTGCGCGGCCGCTATCCGCTCGGCCCGCTCCAGCTGCGGCTCACCGACCCCTTCGGGCTGGTCGAGCTGACCCGCTCGTTCAGCACCTACGACACGCTGACGGTGATCCCCCGCACCGAGCCGCTGCCCCCGGTCCGGCTGGCCGGCGAGGCCAACGGCTACGGCGAGGGCCTCCAGCGGTCGCTGGCCCTGGCCGGGGACGACGACGTGATCCCGCGCGGCTACCGCTCGGGCGACGACCTGCGCCGGGTGCACTGGCGGTCCACCGCCCGCTACGGCGAACTGATGGTGCGCCGCGAGGAGCAGCCGCAGCGGGCCAGGGCCACCGTGCTGCTGGACACCCGCCGGACGGCCTTCGAGGGCGCCGGACCCGACTCGGCCTTCGAATGGGCCGTCTCCGGGGCGGCCTCCGCCCTGCTCCACCTGCTGGAGCGGGGCTTCTCGGTCCGGCTGCTCACCGACACCGGGGACTCGGTCCCCGGGGCGGGCGGCGGCGGGTTCTCCGCGGGCGGCGGCCAGGAGTCGGCCGAGGCGGCCGGGCTGATGATGGACACCCTCGCGGTCGTCGGGCACTCCGACGGCAGCGGCCTGTCCCGGGTCTGCGACACCGCCCGGCACGGCGAGGAGGGGCTGCTGATCGCCTTCTTCGGCGGCCTGGACGAGACCCAGACCCAGCTGGCGGCCGGACTGCGCCGGGGCAGCGGCGGCGCGGTGGCCTTCGTCCTGGACCCCGACGCCTGGGCCGGCCGGACCACCGGCCCGGCGCCGGCCGCCGGGGCGTCCGAGGGCGCGCCCGACCGCTCCGCGGCCGCCGCGCGTCTGCACCGGCTGCGGGAGGCGGGCTGGACGGCCGTCGAGGTACTTCCGGGCGCCGCCCTCGGCGAACTGTGGCGGCAGGCCGGGGCGCACACCCCGGAATTCGGCGGGATGCCCCTGGGCACGGGGACTTCGGGTGCGGGGGGCTGGGCATGAGCGGCCGGGCGAGACTGACGCTGTTCGCCGTACTGGCGACCCTGCTGACCGCGGTGTCCCTGGTCCCGCTGGTGGGCGGGACGGCCTGGCTGGTGCAGGCCGCCGGACTGCTGGCGGTGCAGGCCGGGGTGGGCGCGCTGTGCCGGCGGGTGCCGCTGGCCCGCTCGCTGACGGTCGGCGCCCAGCTGCTCGTCTCGCTGGCCCTGCTGGTGCTGCTGTTCGCCGGCGCGGGCCGGTCCGGGGAGGGCGGCGGGCTGGGCGACACCCTGTTCGGCGGTGTGGGCGCGCTGTACCAGGAGGGCCTGGCCGATGTGGCCGAGTACGCCATACCGGCCCCGCTCACCGACGGGATCCGGCTGCTGCTGGTCTCCGGGGTGCTGGTCATCGGCCTGCTGGTGGACCTCCTCGCGGTGACCTTCCGGACGGCGGCGGCGGCCGGACTGCCGCTGCTGGCCCTCTACTCGGTGGCCGCGGGACTCTCCGAGGGCGGCTCCTGGCCGCTGTTCGTGATGGCCGGGGCGGGCTATCTGCTGATGCTGCTGGCCGAGAGCCGCGACCGGCTCGCCCAGTGGGGCCGGGTGTTCGGCGGCGGTCCGGCCGGCGGCCGGCCCGGCGGGCCCGCGGTGGCACCGGTGCGGACCGGCCGCCGGCTCGGCGCGGTCGCCGTGCTGATCGCGCTGGCCGGGGCGTACGTCCTGCCCACCCCGCAGGGCGGGCTGACGGGCGGCCGTGGCGACGGCGGCGGGAACGGCTCCGGCGGCGGCACCATCTCCGCGGTGAACCCGCTGGTCGCCCTGCAGAGCAGTCTGAACTCCCAGGACGACCGGGTGGTGCTGCGCTACCGCACCGACAACCGCCCGGCCGACCAGTACCTGCGGATCGTCTCCCTGGACGAGTTCGACGGGGTGGAGTGGAAGTCCTCCGGCCGCAGCCTCACCGAGGTCCCCGACCAGCTGCCGCAGGTCCCGGGGCTCGCCGGGCAGGCCCGGCTGGACGCCACCGAGGTGCGGACCAGCGTGTCGGCCGCCTCCGACTACGTGCAGCGGTACGTGCCGATGCCGTACCCGGCGACCCAGGTGGAGATCGGCGGGCGCTGGCGGTTCGAACCGGTCGGCCGCACCGTCATCGGCGACGACCTGGGCAAAGGCAAGCGGCAGACCGTGCAGAACGCCCGGTACACGGTGACCAGCCTGGTGCTCCGCCCCACCGCCCGGCAGCTGTCCGGGGCGCCCCGGCCGCCCGCCGCCTTCCTGGAGGAGTTCACCCGGCTGCCGGACGACCTGCCCCCGGTGGTCGCCGAGACCGCCCTGCGGGTGACCCGGGGCGCCGAGGACGACTACGCAAAGGCGCTCAAGCTGCAGAACTGGTTCGCGGTCAAGGAGAACGGCGGGTTCAGCTACAACACGCGGAGCTCCTCCGGCTCCGGCTCGCAGGCCATCGTCCGGTTCCTCCGGGACAAGGAGGGGTTCTGCGTGCACTTCTCCTTCTCGATGGCCGCCATGGCCCGCTCGCTGGGCATCCCGGCCCGGGTCGCGGTCGGGTTCACCCCCGGCACCGCGCTGCCGGACGGCAGCATGCAGGTCACCATGAAGGACGCGCACGCCTGGCCGGAGCTGTACTTCGAGGGAGTGGGCTGGACCCGCTTCGAGCCCACCCCGACCCGCGGCACCACCCCGGACTACACCCGGGCGGAGCTGCCCGCCGACCAGCCCTCGGCGCCGAGCGCGGCGCCCTCCCGGAGCTCCGGCGCCCCGGAGCCGACGCCCTCCCGGTCGGCCGACACCTGCCCGCCGGAGCTGCGGCGGCTCGGCGACTGCGACACGGCGGCCACCGTGGTCACCGACCCGACGGACACCGGGTCGGGCTGGGGCCCGGCGCTGGGCCTGACCGCCCTGGGCCTCCTGCTGCTGGCGCTGCCCTCGCTTCCGCTGCTCTGGCGGAGCCGGCTGCGGTCCCGCCGGCTGGCCTCCGGGCGTCCGCTGGACGCCTGGCGGGAGCTCGGGGACTCGGCCTGGGACCTGGACATCGCCCCCGACGAGGCGCTGTCCCCGCGCCGGGCGGCCGCCCGGATCGTGGAGCTCGGCTCCCTGGCGGGGGCCCCGGCGGAGGCCGTGCACCGGGTGGCCGGCGCGGTGGAGGTCGCCCTGTACGCCCCGCCCGGCGCGGGCCCCGCGTACGAGGGCCTGGCCGCGGACGTCCAGCAGGCCCGGGCGGGCCTCCTGGCGGCCGCCTCCCGCGGCCGGCGGCTGCGCTCGCTGCTGCTGCCGCGCTCGGCGGTCCGGCTGTGGTGGGCGCTGACCGCCCGCCGGACCGTCCTGGCGGGCCATGCCTCGGCGGCCTGGGGCCGGCTGCCGCTGCCGCGCCGCGGCTGAGAGCGGGGCGTCACCCGGTACACGACGAGAACACCGCCGCGGCGGGACCCGTTCCCCCCGGGTCCCGTCGCGGCGGTGTCTTCGTGCGGAAGTGAGGTGTCCGGCCCGCTCCGCGGCCCCGTGTCGGCGGTGCGGGCCGGACGCCCCTGTCCATGGCCACCAGTCTGCGGTCCCGCGGGCGGCGGCCCATCCGTGCGCGTACTCATCTGCGCGCCTAGGTACGGATACTCAGTTCTACGTGCCGGGCGGGCGGCCGGGACACCGCCGACCGGGGGTCACCGACCGGGGGTCACCGGCCGCCGCTGACCCGGCCCCGCAGCAGGAACGACAGCGCGGAGTGCACGTCGTCCAGGGAGCGCTCGCGCTGGAAGGACTGCCAGTCGAGGGCGGCCACCAGGACCATCCCGACGAGGGCCGCGGCGGTCAGCGGCACGTCGATCTCCCGGCTGAGCTCCCCGCGCTCCACCCCTTCGCGGAGCACGGTCTCCACCACGGCGACGGCCTCCTGCCGGACCACCATCAGGGTGGACTGCCAGGCCCGGTTGGTGCGCCACAGCTCGGCCACGTACAGCTGGGTGAAGGACGGGTAGCGCTCGATGAAGACCAGTCCGGCGCGGATCATCGCGTCGAGGGCCTCGACCTTGCTGCCGCCGCGGGCCTCGGTGTCCTCGGCGGCCGTCCGCAGGGAGGCGGTCAGCAGGCCGACCCCGTGCCGCAGGAGCTCCTCGAACAGGTCCGTCTTGCTGGCGAAGTTGTAGTAGACGGTGCCTTTCGCGACTCCGGCCCGTTCGGCGATCTCGTCGACCGTGGTCGCGGAGAAACCCTGCTCGGCGATGAGGGTGACGGCGGCCTCGTAGAGCTTCTGGCGGGTGGCCCGCCGCCGGGCGGTGCCGGATCCGGCGCTGGTGCCGGTGCTGCTGTCCATGGCGCTGATTCTCACAGGTCCGCCTACAGGCTCAGGTCCGGGTGGAGCCGGTCCATGGTCCACACCTGCTTGCCGCGCACGGCCAGGGCGGTCAGCGCCAGGGATCCGGCGGTGAAGGCCAGCAGCACCGCGCAGCCCTGCCAGACGGGGGTGAGGTCGCCGCCGGTGATGAGCCTGCGCAGGCTCTCCACCACGTAGGACATCGGCAGATAGGGGTGGATGGCGTTGAAGAAGCCGGGGCTGGTCTGCACCGGATAGGTGCCGCCGGCCGAGGTCAGCTGGAGCATCAGCACGGCGAGGACCAGGATCCGGCCGGCCGCGCCGAACTTGGCGTTCAGCCACTGCACCATGGCGGCGAAGCAGCCGGTGACCAGGGCCAGGAAGCCGATGGCGGCGGCCGGATGGGCCAGTTCCAGACCGAGGGCGAAGTGCAGGACGCTCATCAGCAGGGCGACCTGGAGCACGCCGAGGGAGGCCACCGGCAGCCAGCCGGCCAGGGCCACCCGCCAGGGGGAGGCTCCGGCGGCCAGGGCCCGCCGGTTGACCGGGGCGATCAGCATGTAGGCCACCATCGCGCCGACCCAGAGGGACAGCGGGATGAAGTACGGGGCGAAGCCGGTGCCGTAGTTGGGCGCCTTGTACAGGGACTGGGCGGCGAGCCGGACCGGGTCGGCCATGACCTCGGTGCGGGCCTCCCGGGCCTGCTGGTCGTAGTCGGGGATCCGGCCGGCGCCGTCGTGCAGTCCGGTGGCGAGCTCGCCGGAACCGTCGACGAGCTTGTACATGCCGCTGTTGAGGGTGTGGGCCCCGTCGCCGAGCTTGCCGACGCCCCGGTCGATGCCGGTGGAGCCCTTGCTGGCCGCGGTGATGCCGGTGTGCAGCTTGTCCATGCCGTCGGCCACCTTGCGGGCGCCCGTGTTCAGGGCGTTCACCTTGGCCACGGCGGCGTCGAGGTCGGCGGTCAGGGCCGGGGCCCGGCGGACCACGTCGCGGGCCTTGTTCTCCAGGTCGGTGAGCTGGGACTTGAGGGTGTCGATGTCACCGCTGCCGGTCTTGACGAGGGTGTCCACGTCCCCGGCGAGTTCGGCGGCCTCCGCGGCCGCGTCCTTGGCCTTCTTCAGTTCCGGGCAGAAGGCGGGCGGGGCCTCGGCCCCGGTGGCGCAGGCCTCGGTGTAGAGCCGGTCGGTCCGCTCGGCGGCCTTCTTCGCGGCGGCGGCCGCGGCGGGGGCCTTGGCGGTGACGCTCCCGAGGTGGTTGCGGACCGTCCTGGCGGTGTCGGCGACGAGTTCGGCGCTGGCCGCGAGGCGTTCGGGGTCCTTCAGGAACGGACGGGCTTTGGCCGCTGCCCCGTTGACCTTCCCGGCGAGGATCCCGGTACCGGCGGCGAGGTCGGCGCTGCCGGTCTCCAGCCGCGCGGCGGCGGAGTCCAGCCTGCGGAGGCCGCCGGCGAGTTCACCGGTCTTCTCCTTGGCGGTGTCCAGACCGTCGGCGAGGTCCTCGGACCCCTTCTTGGCCTTCCCGGCACCGTCCTTGAGCTTGTCGGCGCCGTCGGCGGCCTCGGTGGTCTTGTCGTGCAGATCGGAGAACGAGATGAAGATCTTGTCCAGGAAGCCCCGGGAGGCATTGCTGGAGGCGGCGGCCCGGACCTCGGAGAACACGGTCTTGGAGATGGAGCCGACGATGTAGTTGTTGGCGTCGTTGGTGCGGACCTGGAGGGCGCCGGTGGTGGGGTCCTCGCCGGAACTGGAGGCGATCCTGGTGCTGAAGTCGGCGGGCAGGGTGAGGGTCAGGTAGAAACGCCCCTCTTCCAGGCCCCGTTCGGCCTCGGCGGCGCCGACCTCCTGCCAGCCGAAGGTCTTGCTGTCCTTCAGCTTCTCGGCGATCTCGTCGCCGGCGGAGAGCCGCTCCCCGTCCACGGTGGTGCCGGTGTCGGAGTTGACCAGGGCCACCGGGACCTTGTCGAGACGGCTGTAGGGGTCCCAGAAGGAGCAGAGGTAGAGGGCGCCGTAGAGCAGCGGGATCAGCAGGACGGCGACCAGGGCGGCGCGGGGGAGCTTGCCCCGGCCGAACCGCTTGAGCTCAAGCGCGGCGAGCTTCGAGGATTTCATCCTCGGCCTCCTTCGTGACGGTCTCGGCGGTGGCGGTGGCCTCGGCCGGCCCGGCGTGCCCGGCCGGTTCGGCAGGCCCAGCCGGGTCGGCCGGCTCAGCCGGCTCAGCCGGATCAGCCGGATCGGCCGGATCGGCAGGCCCGGCCGGATCGGCGGACGCAACGGGCCCGGCGGGCCCGGCGGGCCAGGCGGGTCCGGCCTGACCGGCGGGCACGGTGCGCCCTGCGGGCTTGCCGGGCCCGGCGGCCCCCGCCTGCTCGGCAGAGGCGGCGGGCTTGGCCTGCCCGGCGGGGGCGGCGGGCCCGGCGGGGGCATCGGCCGGGTCGGCCGGCCGGGCGGGCCCGGTGCGCCCTGCGGGCTTGCGGGGCCCGGCGGGGGCGGCGGACCCGGCGGGGGCCATGGCGGAGGGGGTGGAGCCCCCCGGCTCCACCCCCTCCGGGCGCGGGGACCCGGTGCGCAGCTCGACCGCGCCGGCGGGGGCCTCGGTGCACACCGCGAGGACGGTGGTGCCGGCCGCGGCGAGACCGCGGAGCAGCTCCCAGGCCCGGTCCCGCTCCTCGGCGGACAGCTTCAGGTCGGTGTCGTCCACCGCGAGCAGCCGGGGCCGGCCGAGCAGGGCCAGGGCCACCGAGAGCCGCAGGGCTTCGAGGCGTTCGAGGCCGCGGACCGGGGTGCGGGGCCCCTTGGGGAGGGCCGCCAGGTCCAGACCGGCCGCGGCCAGCGCCGCGTCGGTCCGGGCCGTCGCGGCGGCGGCCCGCTCCTTGGGGGTGCGGAACAGGGCGCGCAGGGAGCTCTCGTAACGGCCCTGCAGCAGGGCGCCCTCGCGGAGGTGTTCGGCGACGGTCAGGGAGGGGTCGAGGTCGGTGACCCCGGGGACCGGGCCCAGGGCGGCGATCCCGCGGACCGCGGCCATCCGCCGGGGCAGCGGGTGCCCGCCGACCTCGGCGGTGCCCTCGGTGGGCTTCATCCGGCCGGTGAGGGCGAGCAGCAGACAGGTGCGGCCGCTGCCGGAGGGGCCGGTGATCGCGATCAGCGAGCCGGGGGCGGCGTCCACGCCCACCCCCCGGAAGACCCAGCCGCGCGGGCCCTTGAGTCCGAAGTCCTCGGCCTTGACCGCCGCGCCGTGGTGTGGGCTGTCCACGGGTTCCCCCCTCGACATTCTTTGAACTGACCGGTCAGTTCAAAAACTACCATCCTTCGTAGCCAGCACGAATCCGCAGGTCAGCGCGATTGTCAGTGGGGTACGTCACGATGGATACCGAACAACTGACAGAAAGCGACACAGACCGAGCACCACGGACCGAGCGACACAGACAGAACGCATCGACAGGAGGTTCGCCATGGCCACACCGTCCCCGTCCCCTGTCCACCCCGTCCTGCGGAAGTCGGCGGCACCGCCCGCCGCCCTCGACCTGCTCGCCAAGGCCCACCGGGGCCTGGCCGAGGCCGCCGAGCTGCCCCGGCCCAACGAGCGGTACGCCACCGCCCACCTCGCCGCCCTGCGCACCGCCGCGGCCGTGCTCGCCGCCCGCGGCAAGCCCGAGCCGGTCGGCCCGCGGCGCCGGCCCCGGATCCGCAGCGCCTGGGAGGTGCTTCCGGAGATAGCGCCGGAACTCTCCGAGTGGAGCGCCCTGTTCGCCTCCGGCGCGGCCCGCCGGGCGCGGGCCGAGGCGGGGATAGCGGACGCGGCCAGCAGCCGCGACGCGGACGACCTGCTGCGCGCCGCGGGCATGTTCCTGCGGCTGGTCGAGCGGCTGCTGGAACTGCGTCCGCCGCTGCCCGGGCCGCGCCCGGACGTGGGATGACCGGCCCGGCGGGGATAGGGAATAGGGTGGTGACCGCACCGCACACCCCTTCCGCGCCGAGGAGTCATTCGACGTGTCCGACACTTCCCGCCCCCGCGCCTCCCTCCGTACCGCCGTGGTGTGGGAGGTCCTGAAGGAGGCGCTCGACCGCCGGGTCAAGGCCACCGGGCGGGATGTGCTGGACGTGCTCGACACCGGCGGCGGCACCGGCAAGTTCGCGGTCCCGGTGGCCCGGCTCGGCCACCGGGTCACCGTGGTCGACCCCAGCCCCAACGCCCTCTTCGGGCTGGAGCGCCGGGTCGCCGAGGCCGGGGTCGCCGACCTGGTCCGCGGGGTCCAGGGCGACGCCCAGGGCCTGCTGGACGTGGTCGACCGCGGCTCCTACGACGTGGTGGTCTGCCACGGCGTCCTGGAGTACCTGGACGACCCGGCCGAAGGGGTCGCCAACGCCGTCGCCGCGCTCCGCCCCGGCGGCACCCTCAGCCTGCTCGCGGCCGGGGTCGGCGGGGCCGTCCTGGCACGGGCCCTGGCCGGACACTTCACCGAGGCCCGGACCGCGCTCACCGACCCGGACGGCCGCTGGGGCTCCGGCGACCCCGTCCCCCGCCGGTTCAGCGCCGAACAGCTCTCCGCCCTGGTCTCCGGGGCCGGTCTGGAGGTCGGCTCGGTGCACGGCGTCCGGATCTTCGCCGACCTGGTCCCCGGGGTCTTGGTGGACACCGAACCGGGAGCCGTCGAAGCCCTGCTCAAGCTGGAGGAGGCGGCGGCCGAGCTGCCCGCCTTCCACGCCGTCGCCACCCAGTTGCACGTACTGGGCGAGAAGCAGGCCTGAGCTGCGACGCTGCCCCGGACCCGGGAAGTGACGCAGTGCCGCCGCAAGCCCTCCGCTCCGGCTGCCGGACCCGTATGATCGGGGGACACCGTCCGGTGTGGTCCCGGGGCCGTTGGGGAACAATGGCCTCACCGGCCGCCCTCGCGACGGTACGGTTTGCCGCAGTGCTCGTTTCAGGCTCGATTCAGAAAAACATGGCGTAGAGGGGCGGGTTTCACGGGGGCGATTCCCTGCCTATCCTGAAGGGGACCCCCGGTCGCCCCCCGCGACCGACGGATGAGGAGGACTCCCGTGCCGCTCTCGGAGCACGAGCAGCGAATGCTCGAGCAGATGGAGCGAGCGCTGTACGCCGAAGATCCCAAGTTCGCGACAGCGCTTGAGGGAAGCGGGCTGCGTACGTACACCCGGCGACGGGTCTACCAGGCGGTCGCAGGCTTTCTGGTGGGTATCGCGCTCCTCATGACCGGAATGGTCGCGCAGGGAAATCTGATCTGGATCAGCGTGGTGGGTTTTCTCGTCATGCTGGGCTGCGCGGTGCTCGCGGTCACCGGATGGCGCAAGGCCCCCAAACCCGGCGAGCAGCCCGTCTCCGGCGGTGCCGCCGGCGGCTCGGGCCAGGGCCGGAACCGGCAGCGCCGGTCCATGATGACCCGTATCGAACAGCGGTGGCAGCGCCGCCGCGACGAACAGCAGGGGCATTGAGCTCCCGCGACCCGCGACACCCATGACATCCGGGTGAGGGGGTGACCGCCGCCGGCGGTCGCCCCCTCACGCGTTTCACCCCGCCGGATCATCCCGGCTGCGGCATGCTGGGCGGATGAGCGTGCTCCCCCTGGTGTTCACCAGCGGCTGGGCCAGCGGCATCAACGCCTACGCCGTGATCCTGCTGCTCGGCCTGTTCGGCGCGACCGGGCTCACCGACGAGGTCCCCGCCTCCCTCCAGCGCACCGACGTGCTGATCGCCGCCGGAGTGCTCTTCCTCTGCGAGGCGGTCGCCGACAAGATCCCCTACGTCGACTCCCTCTGGGACATCGTCCACACCGTGATCCGGCCCGTCTGCGGAGCCGTGGTCGCCGCCCTGCTGGCCGGCCAGAGCGGCTCCCTGTCCGATCTCGCCGCCGGAGCCGTCGGCGGTTCCACCGCCCTGGCCAGCCATTTCGTCAAGGCCGGCACCCGGATGGCGATCAACACCTCCCCCGAGCCGTTCAGCAACATCGCCATGAGCACCGCCGAGGATCTCGGCGTCGGCGGCATCGTCACCTTCGCCATGTTCAACCCGCAGGCCGCCGCGATCATCGCCGCCGTCCTGCTCGCCCTCGGTCTGGCCGCACTGATCTACCTCTGGTCCCGGATCCGCCGGTTCCGGCGCCGCCGCGCCCAGCGCCGGGAGGAGAAACGGCTGGCCGCCGCCGCCCGCGCGGAGCACCCGGACCGGACCGGGTCGCCCCCGGGCTGACCGCGCTCGATAAGGTCACCGCATGGCACGAATTGCGGTGATCGGCGCCGGGATGGGCGCGATGGCGACGGCCGCCCGGCTGGCGGTGGCGGGACACCAGGTGACGGTGTACGAACGCTCGGAGACCTACGGCGGGGCCGTCGGCCGCCGGGAACGCGAGGGCTTCGCCTTCGACACCGGGCCGGGCCTGCTGCACCTGCCCGCCGTCTACCGCGACCTGTTCGTGAAGACCGGCAAACGCCCCCTGGAGGACTGCCTGGACCTGGTCCAGGCGAACCCGGCCGTCCGGCACCTGCTGCCCGACTACGGCATCGACCTCACCCTCCCCGGTGCCTCCCACGGCGGGGTCGCGGCCGCCCTGGACCAGGCCTTCGGACCGGGCGCCGGCGACCGCTGGAACGGCATGCTGACCCGCGCCCGCTCCGTCTGGGACGCCACCCGCCGCCCGCTGCTGGAAGAGCCCCTGGGCCCCGGCCGGGCCGCCGAGCTGGCCGCCGACCCCTATCCGGCGCTCCGCCGGAGCGGGCTGCTGCGCCGCCGTCCGCCCACCCTCGCCGAGATCGCCGACCGGGAGCTCGGCGGCGCCCTCGGCGAACTGCTCACCGGCCTGGTCCGCTCGTACGGCCTCGACCCCGACACCGCCCCCGGATCGGCGACCGTGCTGCCCTACATGGAGCAGACCTTCGGCAGCTGGTACGCGCGCGGCGGCATGCGGGCCCTGGCCGACGCCGTCCACGAACGCTGCCTGGAACGGAAGGTCGCCTTCGTGTTCGGGGCCGAGGTCCGCGAGGTGCTCGCGGAGGACGGCCGGGCCGCCGGACTGCGGCTCGCCGACGGCACCGAGGCCCGGGCCGACTCGGTGGTCTGCGGGATCGACCCCCGGCAGCTGACGGCCGGCGGACGCGCCCCCGGATCCGGCGGGGACGGCGCGGGCGGCGGGACCAGCCGGCTCACCCTGTTCCTGGCGCTGCGCGGGGCCCGCCCGACCGGCACCGCGCACCGCACCCTGCTGTCCAGCCGGGGCAGCACCCCCGACCTCACCGTGCTCCGTCCGGACGACCCGTCCACCCGGCCGGACGAGGACCACGAGGCGGTGACCGTCCAGGCCGTCTGCGCCCTCCAGGGTGGGCTCGACTGGTCGGATCCCGAGACGGCCCGTCCACATGCCGAACGGCTGCTGGAGGCGGCCGCCCTGGTGGTGCCCGACCTCCAGCGGCGGCTGCTGTGGCACGAGGTGCGGACCCCGGCGGACGTGGAACGGGACACCGGGGCGGCGGGCGGAGCCGTGCCGGCTCCCTCGCTGGCCGGAGCGGGCGGGCTGCTGCTCCACCCCGCGAACACCACGGGCCTGCCCGGCCTGTACCGGGCCGGCGGCTGGTCACACCCCGGCGGCGGCCTGCCGCACGCGGGCATGACCGGGGCCCTGGTGGCCGGACTGATCGTGGAGGGCGCCGGGTTCCGCGGCTCTCAGTAGCGGTACTGCTCGTACTCGCCGGTGTACGGATAGCCCTGCTGCTGGGGCTGCTGCGGCTGCGTGGACCGGTGGGCCTGCTGGGGGTCGTACGGCTGCTGGTAGCCGCCGTCCTGGCCGGTCCAGGCCTCCTGCTGGGGGTAGGGCCCCGGCTCCTCGGCCCGCTGCTGCGGGACCCACACCCCGCCGGGCGGGGTGTCCATGGCGTACTGGCCCTGGGCGTACGGGTCCGGGTAGCCGTAGGACTGCGCCGCGGGGCCGGTGCCGATGTACGGGTCCGAGTACGCCGCGTAGACCTGCTGCTCGCCGTCCGGCTGGTAGTAGCCCTGGCCGTACGGGTCCTGGTGGGCCGCGTACTGATGGGCGTCCTGCCCGCCCGCCGGCGCGAACCCGCCGGGCAGGAAGCCGTCCGGGTGGAAGGCGCCGGTCGGCTGCCGGTCACCGGCGTCCTGGAAGCCGTATCCGGTGTCCCCGGGCAGCCCCTGCGGGCTGAAGAAGTCCTCCTCCGAGCGGTCCGCGGGCCGACGGGCGGCCGCGGCAGGGCCGGCGGGGGCCTCGAAGGAGAGGTCGGATACCCGCAGGGCGGGATCCCGGTCCTCGGCGGCGGGGCCCCGGCGCCGGGCGGCGGGGGCCACCAGGTCCTCGGGCGCCCCGTCCCGGCGCAGGGCCCAGCCGGCCTCGAAGCCCTTGCGGAAGGACAGGGTGACCAGGGTCTGACCCACGGCGAAGGCGGCCGCACCGGCCCCGATGACCGGGACGGAGGGCAGCAGCACCCCGGCGACCACCCCGAGGAAGCCGGTGAAGGCCAGCAGCCGCCAGCGCAGCCGGGCCTTGTACTGGAGCAGGACCTCGGCGAGCAGCCACAGCGCGACCAAGCCGAACGCCCCGTACAGGACGTACATCCCCATGCCTGGCCCCTCTCGGTTCGGCCGCCCGACAGGAGGTGACCGGTCTAGGCCCGCTGGTGCAGGCCGAGGTTCTCGTAGATCTCGAGGGTCGCCGTGGAGTTGTTCAGCGTGATGAAGTGCAGCCCCGGGACACCCTCGGACAGCAGCCGCGCGCAGAACTCCGTGGCGAACTCGATGCCAATGGAGCGTACAGCGGCCGGATCGTCCTTGACGGCGAGCATGCGCTCTTTCACCGCCGGGGGGAAGACCGCTGTACTGAGCTGTGGCAGCCGGTCCAACTGCCGGATGCCCACAACCGGCATGACCTCAGGGATGATCGGGGTGTCGCAGCCGGCCTTCTCCACGCTGTCGCGGAGCCGCAGATAATTCTCCGGATCGAAGAACATCTGGGTGATCGCGTAGTCGGCGCCCGCGCGGCACTTGTCCACGAAGTGACGGATGTCCGTGTCCCAGTCGGAGGACCGCGGGTGCATCTCGGGGAAGGCGGCGACGCCCACGCAGAAGTCCCCGGACTCCTTGAGCAGCCGGACCAGGTCGGCGGCGTAGTGCACGCCCTCCGGGTGCGGCACCCACTCGGCCATCGGGTCGCCCGGCGGGTCCCCGCGCAGGGCGAGCATGTTGCGGATGCCGGCGTCGGCGAACTGGCCGATGACGTGCCGCAGCTCGGCGATGGAGTGGTCCACCGCGGTGAGGTGCGCCACCGGGGTCAGGGTGGTGTCGGCGGCGATCTCCTGGGTGGCCTTGACCGTGCCGCCGCGGGTGGAGCCGCCGGCCCCGTAGGTCACGGAGACGAAGCTGGGGGCCACCGCCTCGACCCGGCGGAGGGCGTTCCAGAGGTTCCGCTCGCCCTTCTCCGTCTTGGGCGCCCAGAACTCGAAGGAGTACGAAGGCCCGGACGCCAGCAGGTCGTGGACCGTGTGCGCACGGTCTGTCCAGGTCGAAGCGGTACCAAAGGCCATACGGGCAGGTTAGACCGGCGCCCGGGGACACCGAAGCGCTGTCCACCAGATGGACAGCTTTTTGGACAGCCGGGCGGGCCGGTTCAGCCGAGGCGTTCGCGGATCCGCTTGGCGAGACCGGCGGCGGCCGCTCCGGGGTCGGTGGCCTCGGTGAGGGCGCGGACCACGACCACCCGGGTGGCCCCGGCGTCCAGGACCTCGTCGAGGTTGCCCGCGTCGATGCCCCCGATGGCGAACCAGGGGCGGTCCTGGGCGAGCCCGGCGGCGTACCGGACGAGGCCGAGGCCGGGGGCGTGCCGGCCGGGCTTGGTGGGGGTGGGCCAGCAGGGGCCGGTGCAGAAGTAGTCCACGCCGGGCTCGGCGACGGCGGCGTCCACCTCGGCCTCGGCGTGGCAGGAGCGGCCGACGAGCACTCCGGCGGGCAGGATGGCGCGGGCCGCCGGGACGGGGATGTCCCCCTGGCCCAGGTGCAGCACGTCGGAGCCGATGGCGTGGGCCACGTCGGCCCGGTCGTTCACCGCGAGGAGCCGGCCGTGCCGGCGGGCGGCCTCGGCGAAGACGGCCAGGTGTTCCAGCTCCTCGCCGGCCTCCATGCCCTTGTCGCGGAGCTGGACGATGTCCACGCCGCCGGCCAGAACGGCGTCCAGGAACTCGGGCAGATCGCCCTGGCGCTTGCGGGCATCGGTGCAGAGGTAGAGCCGTGCGTCGGCCAAGGACATGGGATCCCCCGGTGTGAGCTGCGTGAGCGGTGTGCGGGCCCCGTGCGGGGGGCCCGCACACCGGGTGGTGCGGTGGTGCGGGTGCTGCGGTTGGTGCGGTTGGTGCAGGTGCTGCGGGTGGTGGCGCCGTCAGACGGCGAGCGCCTGGGCGCGGCGCTTCACCTCCGTGCCGCGGTTCTCGCTGAGGGCCTGGGCGGGCGTGCCGGGGAGGCTGTCGTCCGCGGTGAAGAGCCACTCCAGCATCTCTGCGTCGGTGAAGCCGTCGTCCCGGAGCAGGGTCAGGGTGCCCACCAGGCCCTTGACCACCTTGTCGCCGTCGATGAAGGCGGCGGGCACCTGGAGCGCGCGGTTCTCGCCGCGGCGCACGGCGATGAGCTGGCCCTCCTTGACCAGCTGGCGGACTCGGGTCACCTCGACGTCCAGCATTTCTGCGATGTCGGGGAGGTAGAGCCACTCGGGGACGAGAGCTTCGATCTTTGCGTCAATCTCGGTCACGGGACCAAGCCTGCCATCCCGGACGGACACCCGGTACCCGGGCGGCCCGTCCGGGGGCGGGCCGGGCCCGTCCGGTGGGGCTCAGCCGGCGAGGGCCGACTTCAGCGGGACGGCCGGGTCGGCGACCCTGGCCGGGTCCACCGGGGAGCCGGACTCGATCAGGCGGCGGCCCTGGGCCAGGTCGCGGGGCCGGCCGACGGCCAGTACGGCGGTGAGGGCGCCCTCCCGCAGCCAGCAGACCGACCAGGCCGGGCCGGCCGGGTCGCCGCGCCGGACCAGGGTGTCGGCGGGGGTGTGGTGCCCGGCGTACTGGACGAAGCGGTCGAACTGCTCGGACCAGAAGTAGGGCACCGGGTCGTAGGGGAGGTCCTCGGTGCCGAGGATGCCCGCGGCCACGGTGCGGGGGCCCTGGAGGGCGTTGTCCCAGTGGTGGACGAGCAGCCGGGCGGCGTAGCGGGCCGAGGGGAAGGAGGCGCAGTCGCCGACCGCGTACACCCCGGGGAGGGAGGTGCGGAGCCGGTCGTCGGCGGTGACCGAACCGTCCGGGCCGAGCTCCACCCCGGAGCCGGCCAGCCAGCCGGTGGCGGGCCGGGCGCCGATGCCGACCACCACGGCGCCGGCCGGGATCTCGCGGCCGTCGGCCAGCCGGACCAGGCCCGGTTCCACGGACTCGACGCGGGCGCAGGTGACCAGGCGGACCCCGGCCTGCTGGTACCAGTGCGCCATCGGGGCGGTCACCTCGGGCGGCAGGGCGCCGGGGAGCACCCGGTCGGCGGCCTCGACCACGGTGACCCCGCAGCCGGCCGCCCGGGCGGCGGTGGCGAACTCGGCGCCGATCCAGCCGGCTCCGACCACGACGACCTCGGGGGCCCCGGCGAGCACCGGTCGGAGCCGTGCCGCGTCGTCCAGGGTGCGCAGCAGGTGCACTCCGGGGACGCCATCGGCGCCGGGGAGGGTGAGGGGTTCGGCGCCGGTGGCGAGGACCAGCACCTCGTACGGCACCGGGCCGGCGGCCGTGTCGACCTGGCGGTCGGCGGCCCGCAGGCCGGTGACCTCCACGCCGAGCCGCAGGTCGATGCCGAGTTCCTCGAAGTCCACGTCGAACGCGGAGTCCTCGGCCTTGCCGAGCAGCACCGCCTTGGAGAGCGGGGGCCGGTCGTAGGGCTGGTGGGGTTCGGCTCCCAGCAGGGTGACCGGGCCGCGGTGGCCGGCTTCGCGCAGGGCCACGGCGGTCTGCACCCCGGCCATGCCGGCGCCGACGATCACCACGCCGGGCCGCCCGGGGTCCTCGGCGCGTTCGATCCGTTCGATCTGTTCGATCTGTTCCGTCTGCTCGTTCACGCCGACACCCTAATCAGCTGACGATCCGTCAGGAATAGGCAGCCTTACCCGGCCCTCGGAGCGGGGGTTAGTCTGGCCACCGTACCCATCCGCGGGAGTCCGGGCGCACCGGGCTGAGAGGGAGGCTGGACGGCCTCCGACCGTACGAACCTGATCCGGATCATGCCGGCGAAGGGAGGGGCTGGACGCCCATGCACTCATCCACCCACAGGCCGGACACCCACAGTCCGGGCACCCGTGGTCCGGGCACCCGCAGTCCGGACGTCCTGGTCGTCGGCGGCGGGATCATCGGCCTGGTCACCGCCTGGCGGGCCGCCCGGCGCGGGCTGACCGTGGCCCTGGCCGACCCGGCGCCCGGCGGCGGAGCCGCCCTGGTCGCGGCCGGCATGCTGGCCGCCGTCACCGAACTGCACTACGGCGAGGAGACCCTGCTCGCCCTCAACCTGGCCTCGGCCGCCCGCTACGAGGAGTTCGCCGCCGAGCTCGCCGAGGCCAGCGGCGGCCTCGGCATCGGCTACCGGGCCTGCGGCACCCTGTCCGTGGCCCTGGACTCCGACGACCGGCTGCACCTGCGCGAACTGCACGCGCTCCAGCGCCGCTGCGGGCTCCGGTCGGAGTGGCTGACCGGCCGCGAGTGCCGCCGGCTGGAACCGATGCTGGCCCCCGGGGTGCGCGGCGGGCTGCGGGTGGACGGCGACCACCAGGTGGACCCCCGGCTGCTGGCGGCCGCCCTGCTGGCCGCCTGCGAGCGGGCCGGGGTGGTCTTCCACCGGGCCGCCGCGGCCCGGCTCACCGTGGTCGCCGACCGGGCGGCCGGGGCGCTCCTGGACGACGGCACCGAGGTGTCCGCCGGCCAGGTGGTCCTCGCCGCCGGGAGCCTCAGCGGTCGGCTGGCCGGGGTGCCCCCGGAGGCGGCCGTGCCGGTCCGGCCGGTGAAGGGCCAGGTGCTGCGGCTGACCGTGCCGGCCGCCTACGCGCCGTTCCTGTCCCGGACGGTCCGCGCGGTGGTCCGCGGCAGCCATGTCTACCTGGTGCCGCGCGAGAACGGCGAGCTGGTCATCGGCGCCACCAGCGAGGAACTGGGCTGGGACACCACCGTCACCGCGGGCGGGGTGTACGAACTCCTGCGGGACGCCCACGAGCTGGTGCCCGGGATCACCGAACTCCCGCTCACCGAGAGCCGGGCCGGACTGCGCCCGGGCTCCCCCGACAACGCTCCGCTGCTCGGCCCGACCGCACTGCCCGGACTGCACCTGGCCACCGGCCACTACCGCAACGGGGTGCTGCTGACCCCGGTCACCGGGGACCTGCTGGCGGAACTGCTGGTCACCGGCGAACTCCCCGAACAGGGGCGCCCGTTCAGCCCCCGCCGGTTCCCGGCCGGGTCCGGTGCGGCCGCCCCGGCAGCCGCTCCCGCCGCCTTCGAGGAGTCGTACGCATGACCATCTCCGTCAACGGGGAGCCCCGCGAGATCGCCGCCGGCACCACCCTGGACCTGGTGGTGGCGGCCCTGACCCGGGCCCCGTCCGGGGTCGCGGCGGCCCTCAACGAGACCGTCGTACCGCGCGGGCAGTGGCCCGCGACCACATTGGACGAGGGGGACCGCGTCGAGGTCCTCACCGCCGTACAGGGAGGCTGACCATGGCCGACGACCTCTTCACGCTCGGCGGCCGGACCTTCTCCTCCCGCCTGATCATGGGCACCGGCGGAGCCCCCAGCCTGGACGTGCTGGAACGGGCCCTGGTGGCCTCCGGCACCGAGCTCACCACGGTGGCCATGCGCCGGCTGGACCCCACGGTCCAGGGCTCGGTGCTCTCGGTGCTGACCCGGCTCGGCATCGGGGTGCTGCCGAACACGGCGGGCTGCTACACGGCCGGCGAGGCGGTGCTGACCGCCCGGCTGGCCCGCGAGGCCCTCGGCACCGACTGGATCAAGCTGGAGGTGGTGGCCGACGAGCGGACCCTCCTCCCGGACGGGGTCGAGCTGCTGGACGCAGCGGAGACCCTGGTCGACGACGGGTTCACGGTGCTGCCGTACACCAGCGACGACCCGGTGCTGGCCCGGAAGCTGGAGGACGTGGGCTGCGCGGCCGTCATGCCGCTGGGCTCCCCCATCGGCTCCGGGCTCGGCATCCGCAACCCGCACAACTTCGAGCTGATCGTGGACCGGGCCGGGGTGCCGGTGATCCTGGACGCCGGGGCGGGCACCGCCTCCGACGCGGCCCTGGCCATGGAGCTGGGGTGCGCCGCGGTGATGCTGGCCTCCGCCGTCACCCGGGCGCAGGAGCCGGTGCTGATGGCGGCGGCGATGCGGGACGCGGTGTCCGCGGGCCGGCTGGCCCACCGGGCCGGCCGGATCCCGGTCCGCCGGTTCGCCGAGGCCTCCTCCCCCACCGGGGGCCTCGCCCACCTGGATCCGGAGCGGCCCGCGTTCTGACCCCCGGCCGGCCCGGCGGCCCGGGCCCGCACGTCACAGCTGGGCTGCAAGCGGGGGCACCCGGACGGGAGGCACAGGTGGCGCTCGTAGAATCGGCGGGTGGATACGACCCTGGATGACCCCCTCGTCGGGCGCGTGCTCGACGGCCGCTACCGCGTCGACGCCCGGATCGCGGTCGGCGGCATGGCCACGGTCTACCGCGCCCTGGACACCCGCCTGGACCGGGTGCTCGCCCTCAAGGTGATGCACCCGGCGCTCGCCGCCGACCACGGCTTCGTCGACCGGTTCATCCGGGAGGCGAAGTCCGTGGCCCGGCTGGCCCACCCCAACGTGGTGGCCGTGTTCGACCAGGGCACCGACGGCGGCTACGTCTACCTGGCCATGGAGTACGTCTCCGGCTGCACCCTGCGCGACGTGCTGCGCGAGCGCGGCGCCCTGGCCCCCCGGGCCGCCCTGGACATCCTGGAGCCGGTGCTGGCCGCCCTCGGCGCGGCCCACCGGGCCGGTTTCGTGCACCGGGACATGAAGCCCGAGAACGTGCTGATAGGGGACGACGGCCGGGTCAAGGTGGCCGATTTCGGGCTGGTCCGCAGCGTGGACTCGGTCACCCACACCACCGGCTCGGTGCTCGGCACCGTCTCCTACCTGGCCCCCGAGCAGATCGAGAACGGCGCCACCGACACCCGGGTCGACGTCTACGCCTGCGGCGTGGTGCTCTACGAGATGCTGACCGGCGCCAAGCCGCACACCGGCGGCTCCCCCGCCCAGGTGATCTACCAGCACCTGAACGCGGACGTGCCGGCCCCCTCGGCCTCCGTACCGGGACTCCCCGCCGCCCTGGACTCCCTGGTGGCGCGGGCCGCCGCCCGGACCCCGGAGCAGCGCCCCACGGACGCGGTGGCACTGCTGGCGCTGGCCCGGGAGGCCCGGGCCGGGCTGACCGACGCCGAGCTGGACGCCGTACCCCCGCAGGCCCGGGCCGGGGCGCGGTCCGCGTCCGAGGACCGCACCGGGGTGGTGCCGCGGCCGCTGACCACCCGGCAGCCGGTGGAGCGCACCTCCCGGCTGGCCTCCCCGCCGATGCCCGCGGCCCGGCCGGGCCGGGCCGCCCGGCTGCGGACGGCCGGATCCCGCAGCGGCGGGGCGTCGGGCTCCCGGCGCGGGCTGTTCCTGACGGTGGCCGGGGTGCTGCTGGCCCTCGGGCTGGGCACCGGCGTCTGGTACATCAACTCCGGGCAGTTCACCCGGGTCCCGGCCCTGCTCGGGAAGAGCGAGGCGCAGGCCCGCCAGGAGCTGTCGGCGGCCGGTCTCGGGCTGAAGGGGATCGACAAGAAGTTCAGCGACACCTTTGAGCGCGGCACCGTCATGGGCTCCGACCCGGCGCCCGGGGAGCGGATCCGCGGCAACGGCTCGGTCACCCTGACGGTGTCCCGCGGCCGCGAGCTGGTGTCCGTGCCCAATCTGAAGGGCAAGCCGCTGGCGGCCGCGAAGGCGGCGCTGGCCGCGGAGGGGCTGGCACCCGGCATGGTCGGCCAGGCCTTCAGCCAGGACATCGCCCAGGGCGCCGTGATCAGCACCGATCCGGCGGCCGGGGAGAAGCGGGCCCCGGACACGGCCGTGGCCCTGCTGGTGAGCAAGGGCCGGCCGGTGCCGGTGCCGGGCGTGGTCGGGGACTCCGTGGAGGAGGCCCGCAGCGGTCTGGAGGAGCTCGGGCTGAAGGTGCGGCTGGCCCCGGAACAGGTGAACTCCCAGCAGCCGGCCGGCCGGGTCGCCAACCAGTCGGTGGCGGCCGGCACCCAGGCCGCGGCCGGGGACACCGTCACCCTGACCGTCTCCAAGGGACCCCGGCAGGTCCCGGTGCCCGAGGTGACCGGGCGGGACGTGGACGAGGCCCGGAGCACCCTGGAGGCCGCCGGCTTCGAGGTCAAGGTGGACCGGCCCTTCCTCTCGTTCTCCGACACCGTGGCGGCCCAGTCCGTGCCGGCCGGCCAGAGCGCCCCCGAGGGCAGCACCATCACCATCCGCACCAAGGGACTGTGACCGCACGTGGAAGACGCCGTACGCAACCCGGTGGGCGGGCACGTGCCCGTGGCCGGCGGACTCGCCTCGGTCGGGCTGGCCTACGCCCGTGAGCTGGACGCGGAGGCCGTGCAGGTCTTCGTGGCCAACCCGCGCGGCTGGGCCACCCCGGTCGGGAACCCGGCGCAGGACGAGCTGTTCCGCGAGCGGTGCGCCGCCGGGGGCATCCCGGCCTACGTCCACGCCCCGTACCTGATCAACTTCGGCTCGCACACCCCGGCGACGGTGGAGAAGTCGGTGGAGTCGCTGCGGCACTCGCTGCGCCGGGGCCGGGAGATCGGGGCGCTGGGCGTGGTGGTGCACACCGGCTCGGCCACCGGCGGACGGCCGCGCGAGGTGGCGCTGGCCCAGGTCGGGGAGCACCTGCTGCCGCTGCTGGACGAACTGACCCGTGACGACGACCCGTTCCTGCTGCTGGAGTCCACGGCCGGCCAGGGCTCCTCGCTGTGCTCGCGGACCTGGGACTTCACCCCGTACTTCGAGGTGCTGGAGTCCCACCCCAAGCTGGGGATCTGCCTGGACACCTGCCATGTCTTCGCGGCGGGTCACGACCTGGCCGGGCCCGGCGGCGCCAAGGAGACCCTGGACCTGCTGGTGGAGGCGGTGGGGCCGGGCCGGCTGAAGCTGATCCACGCCAACGACTCCAAGGAGGGCGTGGGCGCGCACAGGGACCGGCACGCCAACATCGGCGCCGGTCACATCGGCCGGGAGGCCTTCGCCGAGCTCTGCTCGCACCCGGAGACGGCCGGGGTGCCGCTGATCATCGAGACCCCGGGCGGCAAGGAGGGGCACGCGGCGGACGTGGCCCTGCTGAAGGAGCTCCGCGGGTCGGGCTAGCCGGCGGCCGGCCCGTGGTCCACCGGGACCACGGGTGTCACCCTGCGGTCAGAGTTCCGGACCGTCGCCCGGTTCCTCCTGGTACGAGTAGCGCTGCTCCCGCCAGGGGTCGCCGATGTTGTGGTAGCCGCGCTCCTCCCAGAAGCCCCGGCGGTCGGCGGTCATGTACTCGATGCCGCGGACCCACTTGGGGCCCTTCCAGGCGTACAGGTGCGGGACCACCAGCCGCAGCGGGAAGCCGTGTTCGGCGGTGAGGGGCTCGCCGCCCTGGTGGGTGGCGAAGACGGTCCGCTCCGAAGCGAAGTCCGCCAGCCGCAGGTTGGAGCTGAAGCCGTACTCGGCCCACACCATCACATGGGTGACCCGGGGGTCCGGCGGGGCCAGGGCCAGCAGGCTCCGGGCCGGCACACCGCCCCATTCGGCCCCGGTCATGCTGAACTTCGTCACGCAGTGCAGATCGGCCACCACGGTGGAGAACGGCAGCGCCGAGAACTCCTCGTGGTTCCAGCAGTGCTTCTCGCCGTCCGCGGTGGCCCCGAAGACCCGGAACTCCCAGCGGTCGGGCTTGAACTTGGGGACCGGACCGTAGTGCGTGACCGGCCAGCCTCGCTGGAGCCGCTGCCCCGGGGGAAGCTCCGACTGCTGCGCTCCCGGAGATTCCCGGCTTTCCGGCTGACCCATGACTCCATGGTGACAGACGGCCGGGGGTGGTCCGGACCAGTTCGACCCCGATTCGGGCAACTCCTACTAAGGAGGCACTTACTGGACGACCTCCGGCGGCGGTGCAAGGATGCGGCCACCTGCCCAGTCACCTAGCTGACATTGCTTGGAAGGAGCCTCTGCGATGCAGGGCGACCCCGAGGTCCTTGAGTTTCTCAACGAGCAGCTGACCGGCGAGCTCACCGCGATCAACCAGTACTGGCTGCACTACCGCATCCAGGACAACAAGGGTTGGACCAAGCTCGCCAAGTACACGCGTGAAGAATCCATCGACGAGATGAAGCACGCGGACAAGATCACCGAGCGCATCCTGATGCTGGACGGGCTGCCGAACTACCAGCGCCTCTTCCACGTCCGGGTCGGCCAGACCCTGACCGAGATGTTCCAGGCCGACCGCCAGGTGGAGGTCGAGGCCATCGACCGGCTGAAGCGCGGGATCGAGGTGATGCGCGGCAAGGGCGACGTGACCTCGGCGCGTCTCTTCGAGGACATCCTGGAGGACGAGGAGCACCACATCGACTACCTGGACACCCAGCTGGAACTGATCGAGTCCCTCGGTGAGCCGCTCTACATCGCCCAGCTGATCGAGCAGCCCAGCTAGCGACGGCCGCACCGGGACCGGCTAGGCCGCTTCGGCCAGCTCGGTGCCGGCGGCCAGGACGGCGGCCGGCTCGCCCTTCTCCAGGAGGGCCCGGCGGGGGCACGCGCCGCGGCCCAGCAGGCCCTGGATGGTGCGCACGCAGGAGCCGCAGTCGGTTCCGGCCTTGGTGGCCGAGGCGATCTGCCGGGGGGTGCAGGCGCCCGCGGCCGCGTGGTCCTTGACCTGCTTGTCGGTGACACCGAAGCACGAGCAGACGTACACGCGGTCCACCTCCCTGACAGGAACGGTTCGGGCGAGCCATCCCCTATTCGGTGAGGCTTACCTAACCGTACCCAAACTTAGGGTGACCTAAAAGCCCTCTCCATGACGATGGGGCGCGGATCACATCGATCCGCGCCCCGTCGTCGTAGGAAGGCACCTACTGATCGCGCCTACCGGTCCTGCCTACTGGTCGCGGTACATCTCCGCCACCAGGAAGGCCAGGTCCAGGGACTGGCTGCGGTTGAGCCGCGGGTCGCAGGCGGTCTCGTAGCGCTGGTGCAGGTCGTCGACGAAGATCTCGTCGCCGCCGCCCACGCACTCGGTGACATCGTCACCGGTGAGCTCCACGTGGATGCCGCCCGGGTGGGTGCCCAGCGCCTTGTGGACCTCGAAGAAGCCCTTGACCTCGTCGAGCACGTCGTCGAAGCGGCGGGTCTTGTGGCCGGAGGCCGCCTCGAAGGTGTTGCCGTGCATCGGGTCGGTGACCCAGACCACGGTGGCACCGGAGGCGGTGACCTTCTCGACCAGCACGGGCAGCTTGTCGCGGACCTTGTCGGCGCCCATCCGGACCACGAAGGTGAGCCGGCCCGGCTCCCGCTCGGGGTCGAGGCGGTCGATGTAGGTCAGCGCCTCGTCCACCGTGGTGGTGGGGCCCAGCTTGATGCCGATCGGGTTGGCGATCTGCGAGCAGAACTCGATGTGCGCGTGGTCCAGCTGCCGGGTGCGCTCACCGATCCACACCATGTGGCCGGAGGTGTCGTACAGCTTGCCGGTCCGCGAGTCGGTGCGGGTCAGCGCGCCCTCGTAGTCCAGCAGCAGGGCCTCGTGCGAGGCGTAGAACTCGACGGCCTTGAACTCGGCCGGGTCGGTGCCACAGGCCTTCATGAAGTTCAGCGCGTTGTCGATCTCCCGCGCGAGCTGCTCGTAGCGCTGCCCGGACGGGGAGGAGCGCACGAAGTCCTGGTTCCAGGCGTGCACCTGCCGCAGGTCGGCGTAGCCGCCGGTGGTGAAGGCGCGCACCAGGTTCAGGGTGGAGGCGGAGGCGTGGTACATCCGCTTCAGCCGCTCGGGGTCCGGGATCCGGGCCTCTTCGGTGAAGGCGAAGCCGTTGACGGAGTCGCCGCGGTAGGTCGGCAGGGTCACGCCGTCGCGGGTCTCGGTGTCCTTGGAGCGCGGCTTGGAGTACTGGCCGGCGATGCGCCCGACCTTGACCACCGGCACGGAGGCCGCGTAGGTCAGGACGGCACTCATCTGGAGCAGCGTCTTCAGCTTGGCGCGGATGTGGTCGGCGGACACGGCATCGAAGGCCTCGGCGCAGTCGCCGCCCTGCAGCAGGAACGCCTCGCCCTTGGCGACGGCTCCCAGACGGGCGCGCAGCTGGTCGCATTCACCCGCGAACACGAGGGGGGGATACGACTCGAGGTCCGCGACGACAGCGCGCAGAGCCTCGGCATCGGGGTACGAAGGCTGCTGCGCCGCGGGAAGGTCTCGCCAGGTCGCCTTGGCGGCGGGGGCTTGGGTTTCAGCGTTCACGGTCACCCCGTAAACACTACGGCGTGAATGTGGTGCTCAGGTTCGCCGCTCACAAAGTGAGACGCGCTGTCTCTCCGATCAAGGTTGCGGGTGTATGGTCTGCGCATGTTCGCGCACTCGAACCAGAACTGGTGGTGGACCGCTCCTCCGGCGGCCCACTGAACTGCGCGTACCCGAACCAGACGCACAGACGCGAAGGCCGCCCGAGGGGGCGGCCTTCTTCGTTTTCCGCGGCCGCTCCCTCCTTCCCGACCCGGAAGGGACCGCTCCCATGCCCGTGGAAACCTCAGGAACCCGCCCCCCGATCCATCAGGTCCTCGAACGGCTGCTGGACCCGCAGGGGCCTCCCTTCGCCCTGCTCCGGCGGCGCACCCCCGGCCGCGACACGGACACCGTGGAGCTGCTGACCGGCCCGGTGCGGGAGGTCGCGCTGCTGGCCGACCTCCCGGTCCGGGAGCTGCCCAGCCTGGCCCTGGTCCCGTTCCGGCAGATCCGCGAGCGCGGGTTCGAGGCCACCGACGACGGCACCCCGCTGAGCGTGCTGTGCGCCGAGCGGGCGTACGCCTTCCCGCTCGCGGAGGTGCTGGCGGCCCTGCCGGACCGGCCGGTGACCGTCACCGGCGGCGGCTTCGACATCACCGACGAGGAGTACGCGGACACCGTCGGACGGGTGGTCGCCGAGGAGATCGGTCGGGGCGAGGGCGCCAACTTCGTCATCCGCCGCACCTACCGGGGCCGGATCGCGGGCTTCGACCGGGCCGCGGCGCTCGCCCTGTTCCGCCGGCTGCTGGCGGGCGAGCGCGGGGCCTACTGGACGTACGTGGTGCACACCGGGGAGCGGACCCTGGTCGGGGCCAGCCCCGAGGTACACGTGCGGATGTCGGGCGGCACGGTGGTGATGAACCCGATCAGCGGCACCTACCGCTATCCGGCGGACGGGCCCACCGTGGACTCGCTGCTGTCCTTCCTCGCCGACCGCAAGGAGACCGAGGAGCTCTCCATGGTGGTCGACGAGGAGCTGAAGATGATGTGCGCGGTCGGCGACCGGGGCGGGGTGGTGGTCGGGCCCCGGCTGAAGGAGATGGCGCATCTGGCGCACACCGAGTACGAGCTGCGCGGCCGGTCCTCCCTGGACGTGCGCGAGGTGCTGCGGGAGACCATGTTCGCGGCCACCGTCACCGGCTCCCCGGTGGAGAACGCCTGCCGGGTGATCCGGCGGCACGAGCCGCTCGGGGAGGGCGGCGGGCGCGGCTACTACGCGGGGGCGCTGGCCCTGCTGGGCCGGGACGCGGCCGGGGCGCAGACCCTGGACTCGCCGATCCTGATCCGGACGGCGGACATCGCCGCGGACGGCACCCTGCGGGTGGCGGTCGGCGCCACCCTGGTCCGGCACTCGGTTCCGGCCGAGGAAGTGGCCGAGACCCATGCCAAGGCGGCCGGGGTGCTGGCCGCGCTGGGGGTCCGTCCGGCGGCCCCGGCGGCGGTCCGGGAGCGGGCCGGGAGACTGGCCGACGACCCCCGGGTGCGGGCGGCGCTGGCGGACCGCCGGGCCGGTCTGGCCCCGTTCTGGCTGCGGATGCAGGAGCGGCCCGCGGAGCCGGCCGGGCGGGTGCTGGTGGTGGACGGCGAGGACCGGTTCACGGCCATGCTCGGGCATGTGCTGCGGGTGGCCGGCCACCCGGTGGAGGTGCGCCGCTTCGACGATCCGGGCCTGCGGGCGGCGGCCCTGGCCCACCCGGGCCCGGTGGTGCTGGGGCCCGGGCCGGGGAACCCGGCGGACCCGGCCGATCCCCGGATGCGGCTGCTGCGCGGGCTGACGGCGGAGCTGCTGGCCGGGCACCGGCACGGGCTGCTGGGCGTCTGCCTGGGGCACGAGCTGCTGGCGGCGGAGCTGGGGCTGCCGCTGGTGCGCAAGGCCGAGCCGGCCCAGGGGGCGCAGCTGGAGATCGACCTGTTCGGCTCCCCCGAGGTGGTCGGCTTCTACAACACCTTCACGGCCTCCTGCGGCCCGGAGGAGGCCGCCGACCTGGCCGGGCGCGGGGTGGAGGTGGCCCGGGACCCGGCCGGGCACGAGGTGTACGCGCTGCGCGGCCCGGGGTTCGCCGGGGTCCAGTTCCATCCGGAGTCGGTGCTCACCCTGCGCGGGGCGGAGCTGCTGGGCTCGCTGCTGGCCGGGGTGTCGGCCGGTGGCGGGGCCGCGGGAGGGACCGGTGGCCGGACCGCTGGTGGGGCCGGTGTTCAGGCCGGGGAGAGGGTGTTCTCGGACCGGCGGCCGGCCAGGTAGTCGGCCACGTTGGCGACGGTGGTGTCGACGATCTGGCCCACCGCGTCGTGGGTGTAGTAGGCCTGGTGGGAGGTGACCAGCACATTGGGGAAGGTGATCAGGCGGGCCAGGGTGTCGTCCTCCACCGCCTCCAGGGAGCGGTCCATGAAGAACAGGCCCGCCTCGGCCTCGTAGACGTCCAGGCCGACGCCGGTGAACCGGCCGGACCGGAGTTCGGTGACCAGGGCCTCGGTGTCCACCAGGCCGCCGCGGCTGGAGTTCACCAGGATGGCGTCGTCCTTCATCATCCGCAGCGCCTTGGCGTCCATGATGTGGTGGGTGGAGTCGAGCAGCGGCACGTGCAGGCTGATCAGGTCGGAGAGCGCGAACAGGTCCTCCTTGTCCACGTACCGCATGCCCAGCTCCAGACAGGCCGGGTTCTCCACCACGTCCCAGCCCAGCAGCTCCATGCCGAAGCCGGCGGCGATCCGGGCGAAGGCCTCGCCGATCTTCCCGGTGCCGAGGACCCCGGCCGTGCGGCCCCGGAAGTCCCGGCCCATCAGGCCGTTCAGCCGGAAGTCGAAGTCCCTGGTGCGGTTGGAGGCCCGGACGATGTTCCGGTTGACGGCCATGGCCAGGGTCCAGGCGAACTCGGCCACCGAGTAGGGCGAGTAGTAGGAGACCCGGCTGACCGTGAGGCCGAGACGGCGGGCCACGTCCAGGTCGATGTTGTTGAAGCCGGTGGAGCGCTGGGCGATCATCTTGGTGCCGCCGGCCGCCAGGATGTTCAGCACCCGCGCGCTGAGGTCGGCGTTCACGCTGGAGGAGACCACCTCGTAGCCGGCCGCGATGGGCGCGGTGTCCTCGGTGAGGAAGACGTCGAGGCAGCGCACCTCGTGGAGGTCCCCGAAGGCCTCCTCGATGATCGGCCTCTCGTCCGACTGCACACCGAACGCCAAGATCTCCACGACAGCTCCCACGGGTCGTACGGGTGGATTCGTCACGATACGACCCGTGGCAGCCCGCTCAGCCGAAGAACACCCCGGCCTCCCGGTACAGCTCCGGGTCCACCGTCTTCAGCCGGGCCGTGGCCTCCGCGATCGGCACCCGCACCACGTCGGTGCCCTGGAGGGCGACCATCTTCCCGAAGTCACCGTCCCGGACGGCGTCGATGGCGTGCAGCCCGAAGCGGGTGGCCAGCCAGCGGTCGAAGGCGCTGGGGGTGCCGCCGCGCTGGACGTGGCCGAGGACGGTGGTCCGGGCCTCCTTGCCGGTGCGCGACTCGATCTCCTTGGCCAGCCACTCGCCGACCCCGGAGAGCCGGACGTGCCCGAAGGAGTCCTTGGTGGCGTCCTTGAGGACCATGTCCCCGTCCTTGGGCATGGCCCCTTCGGCGACCACCACGATCGGCGCGTAACTGGCCTTGAACCGGGAGGTCACCCAGGCGCAGACCTGGTCCACGTCGAACCGCTGCTCGGGGATGAGGATGACGTTGGCGCCGCCCGCCAGCCCCGAGTGCAGGGCGATCCAGCCCGCGTGCCGGCCCATGACCTCCACGACCAGGACCCGCATGTGGGACTCGGCGGTGGTGTGGAGCCGGTCGATGGCCTCGGTGGCGATGCCGACCGCGGTGTCGAAGCCGAAGGTGTAGTCGGTGGCCGACAGGTCGTTGTCGATGGTCTTGGGGACCCCGACGCAGGGCACCCCGAACTCCCCGTGCAGCCGGGCGGCGACCCCGAGGGTGTCCTCCCCGCCGATCGCGATCAGCGCGTCCACCTCGTACTTGGCGAGGTTCTCCTTGATGGAGCGGACCCCGTTCTCCACCGTGAACGGGTTGGTCCGCGAGGAGCCGAGGATGGTGCCGCCGCGCGGCAGGATCCCGCGCACCGCGGCGATGTCGAGGGGGACGGTGTCCCCGTCCACCGGACCGCGCCAGCCGTCGCGGAACCCGATGAACTCGTAGCCGTACTCCTGGACGCCCTTGCGGACCACCCCGCGGATCACCGCGTTCAGCCCCGGGCAGTCGCCGCCGCCGGTCAGCACTCCGACCTTCATGGAATCTCCCTTCGCCATGAGGTCCACGCTAGTGAGACTCAGGTCACACCGCGCCACCCGGGAGCGTCAATTCCGGTGCGATCAAGGGAGGTTGACCGGTCCAGGTTCACCCTCAGGGGTGATGGCCCTAGGCGTCGTCGAGGCCGCGCTCTATGGCGTAGCGGACGAGTTCCACCCGGTTGTGCAGCTGGAGCTTGCCCAGGGTGTTCTGGACGTGGTTCTGCACGGTGCGGTGCGAGATGACCAGCCGTTCGGCGATCTGCTTGTAGGACAGGCCCTTGGCGACCAGCCGGAGCACCTCGGTCTCGCGGTCGGTGAGCTGCGGGGCGGCCGGCTCCCCGGCGGTGGCCGGGGCCGGCTCGGTGGCCAGCCGGCGGTACTCGCCCAGGACCAGGCCGGCCAGACCGGGGGTGAAGACGGGGTCGCCCACGGCGGTCCGGCGGACCGCGTCGATCAGCTCCTCGGCCCCGGCGGACTTCAGCAGGTACCCGGTGGCACCGGACTTGACCGCCTCCAGGACGTCGGCGTGCTCCCCGCTCGCCGACAGCACCAGCACCCGCAGCGCCGGATCGGCGCCGACCAGCTCCTTGCAGACCCGCACCCCCGGCAGTCCGGGCAGGTTGAGGTCGAGCACCAGCACCTGGGGACGGACCGCCTGGGCCCGGCGGACCGCCTGCGGGCCGTCGCCCGCCGTGGCGACCACGTCGAAGCCCGCGGCGGCCAGGTCGCGGGCGACCGCGTCCCGCCACATCGGATGGTCGTCGACGACCATCACCCTGATCTCGTTCGCGTCCGTCATGCCTGGTCCGTCCTCCCCCTGGGTACCTTCAGTTCCACTTCGGTGCCCTGTCCCGGTACGGACACCAGCTCGGCGGTGCCGCCGAGCTCCCGGAGCCGGCCCCGGATGGACAGGGCCACCCCCATCCGGCCCTCGCCGGCCGCCTGGTCCAGCCGGCCGGGCGCGATGCCCGGCCCGTCGTCCCGGACCGTGACGACCACCTCGTCGCCCCAGTCCTCCAGGAGGATCCAGGCCCGGGCCGAGTCCCCGGCGTGCCTGCGCACGTTGTCCAGGGCGGCGCCGACGGCCGCGGCGAGCTCCCGGGCCGCCGGACCGGGCAGCGGCACCGGGCCGCCGGGTTCCGCGAAGCTGACCCGGGAGCCGGCGTGCGGGGCCAGCAGCGACCGCAGGTCCAGCTCCCCGTCCCCGTGGTCCGGCTCGGCCACCTCCACACTGTCCACCAGCGCCCCCAGCGAGGCGTCGCGGGAGACCCGGGAGGCGGGCAGCAGACCGCTGGAGACCAGGGTGCGCAGGGCCACCTCCTGCTCCCCCGCCATCCGGCCGAGCTCCTCGGCCTCGCCGCCGATCTCGCTGCCGCGCCGCTGCACCATGGCCAGGACCTGGAGCACCCCGTCGTGGATGTCCCGGGCCAGCCGTTCCCGCTCCCGGGTGGCGGCCTCGATCTCCAGGGCGCGGGCGAGGGTGGCCTCACTGGCCCGGGCGACCTCGACCACGTAGCCGATGGCGATGGAGGCGACCCACACCAGCAGCACGTTGTGCAGGGTGTCCCGGGTGGGTTCACCGCGCTGCACGATGTTGGCGACGGCCACGAAGGAGGAGGCGAACAGGGCCCAGCGCCAGCCGCCCTTGAGGGCGAAGGCGAGCACCGAGCCGGCCGTCCAGATGGACGGCAGGGTGGGCCCGCCGTCCGCGATCCGGGCCGCCGAGTCCACCACGGGGGTGAGCAGGATCCCGGTCAGGGCCATGCCGAGGTCGGCGCCGAGGAAGGCCCGGGTGCAGCTGCGGGCGTTGGCCACCCTGGACAGGGTGGCCAGGGTCCACAGGAACAGCAGGGCCAGGTAGCCGATGGCCAGGCCGGGGCGCCGGAACTCGCCGTAGGCCGAGGCGAACAGCAGCGCCGCGTAGACCATGGTGAGGACCCGGTAGGCCGTCAGGGCACGCCACAGCGGCTGCTCGACCGACATGCCCACGACACGCTCGCGCTTCACCGTCTCCCCCGCCCCGCCCCCGCGGACCCGCCGCTACTCGCCGACCGGCCCGCCCTTGGACTCGTCCTTGGCCTCGCCCTTGGCGTCGTTCCCGGCCTCGGCCCCGGCCTTGGCCTCCGCCTTGGCCTCGCCCTTGGCCGCCTTCTCGGCGTCGGCGATCTGGCGCTTGGCGGCCGTGGCGTAGATGTCCACGTACTCCTGGCCGGACAGCTTCATGATCTCGTACATGACCTCGTCGGTCACCGAGCGCAGGATGAAGCGGTCCCCGTCCATGCCGTGGTAGCGGCTGAAGTCGAGCGGCTTGCCGATCCGGATGCCCGGACGCATCAGCTTGGGGACCACCTTGCCGGGCGGCTGGATCTTCTCGGTGTCGATCATCGCGACCGGGATCACCGGCGCGCCGGTGGCCAGCGCCACCCGGGCCAGACCGCCGGGCTTGCCCCGGTAGAGCCGGCCGTCGGGCGACCGGGTGCCCTCCGGGTAGATGCCGAAGAGCTCACCGCGCTCGATGACCTCGATCCCGCTCCTGATCGCGGCCTCGCCCGCGCCGCGGGCGCCGGACCGGTCCACCGGGAGCTGGCCCACCCCCTTGAAGAAGGCGGCCGTCAGCCTGCCCTTCACACCCGGGGAGGTGAAGTACTCCGCCTTGGCGATGAAGGTGACCTTCCGGTCCAGCACGGCGGGCAGGAAGAAGGAGTCGGAGAACGAGAGGTGGTTGGAGGCCAGGATCGCCGGACCCTCGGCGGGAATGTTCTCCAAGCCCTCCACCCAGGGCCGGAAGGCGAGCTTCAGGGACCCGCCGATGGAGAACTTCATTGCGCCGTAGATCAACTGAGCAGCCTTCCTGTGTCCGTCGAACAGACCTTAACCCGTCAACCCCTCCCGGGGCCGCGAGCGGGCCTTCGACCCTGGTCGGTGCCTGTCCCGTCGCGTACGGTGAAGTCACACAGCGCACCCGCCCCCGAACACCCCTCCCGCCCATCGCCTCCAAGGAGATCCTGGTGCCCGTCCTCCCCGGTGCCGAGCCGTTCCGCCACGAGGGCGGAGAGGTCGGCGTCCTCCTCTGCCACGGATTCACCGGCTCCCCGCAGTCCCTGCGGCCGTGGGCCGAGTACCTGGCCGAGCGCGGACTGACGGTGTCCCTGCCGCTGCTGCCCGGACACGGCACCCGCTGGGAGGACATGCAGCTGACCGGGTGGCAGGACTGGTACGCGGAGGTCGACCGGGCGCTGCGCGAGCTGCTGGAGCGGTGCGCCACCGTGTTCGTGTTCGGACTGTCCATGGGCGGCGCGCTGAGCCTGCGGCTGGCGGCCCGGCACGGGGACGCGGTGCGCGGGCTGGTCCTGGTCAATCCGGCGAACAAGATCCACGACCCGCTGGCGGTGGCCCTGCCGGTGGCCAAGCACTTCGTCCGCTCCACCCCGGGCATCGCCTCGGACATCGCCAAGCCGGGCTCCCAGGAGGTCGGCTACGACCGGGTCCCGACCCGGGCCGCGCACTCGCTGCGGCAGTTCCTGCAGCTGGTGGACAAGGAGCTGCCGCAGGTCACCCAGCCGCTGCTGCTCCTGCACAGCCCGCAGGACCACGTGGTGCCGCCGGTGGACTCGGCGCGGGTGCTGGCCCGGGTGTCCTCCACGGACGTGACCGAGACCCTGCTGGAACAGAGCTACCACGTCGCGACGTTGGACCATGATGCGGAGCGGATCTTCGCGGACAGCTATGCGTTCATCGGCCGGCTCACGGGACACGTCGACGAGCCGCGTTTCAGGGAGGGGGCGGGCACCGGTGGCTGAGCAGGAGGAGCCCGTGGGCGGCGTCCCGCCGCTCGACGAGGAAGCGGCCTGGGCGGCGATCGTCGCCGGGTACGGCCAGGAGCCGCCGGACCCGCCGGGGTCGCGGCCGTTCAAACCGATCGAGGACCTGCTGCTGCCGGAGGAGGACGTCAAGCCGGAACCGCCGGAACCGCCGGCCGCGACGGCCGCGCCGAAGCCGCCGGAGAAGGACACCGGGCCGGCCGCCCCGCCGGCCCCGCTGGGCAGTTCGGTGGTGTTCGCCCCGGGCGTGGGCGGGGGCGGCCCGCGGGACCACTCGCTGGCCGAGCCGGCCGACGGGGACGGCGAGGAGGGACACTTCGTCCCGCCGGAGCCGCCGCCGCTGCCGGCCGCCGACACCACCACCAAGTTCGCGTGGCTGGCGGTGGTCGGCGGGCCGGTCCTGCTGCTGCTGGCGGTCCTGCTGAGCTGGGAGATGACCTGGTGGCTGACCACCCTCGGGGTGGGCGGCTTCCTCGGCGGCTTCGCCACTCTGGTGGGCCGCATGGCCCACGACGACGAGGAGGACGACGACCCCGGCCGCGGGGCGGTCGTCTAGCCGGTCCCCTCCGGCCCGTCCGGCCTCTCCGGCCCGTCCGGCCTCTCCGGCGGGGCGGCCGGGAGGCGGAGGGCGGCCAGGACCGGGAGGTGGTCGGTGGCGGCTGCCAGGTCGGCGGGGGTGATTCCGGGGAGGGTGGTCGGCACCCCGCAGCCCAGGACCTGGACCGCGCCGGCGGCGAAGACCGCGTCGATCCGGCGGTCCGGGCCGGCCGAGGGGAAGGTGGGGCCGCCGCCCCAGGGGGCCGCGGTGCGGCAGTCGGTCAGTTCGGCGGCGAGGCGGCCGAAGGCCGGTCCGGCCGGGGTCTCGTTGATGTCCCCGGCCACCAGGGCGTACGGGGCGTCCCGTTGCCGCACCCGGTCCACCAACAGCCCTGCCTGGGCCAGCCGTTCGGTGCGGTCCAGCGACAAGTGGGCGCTGAGCAGGGCGATCCGGGCGGCGCCGATCCGGACCACGGCGGTGGCGAACCCGCGCCGGTGGAGTCCGGGGGTCCGCGGCAGCAGGACGTCCTCGGTGCTCTCCACGAAGGCGCGGAGCGAGCAGAGCAGCAGGGGGCCGGCCGCGGTGGCACCGCCGCCCAGCACCACCAGGTCCGTCTTCGAGGCCAGCCGGGCCGCGTGCTTGCGCCAGCGGAAGAAGCGCGGGGCCTCCTGGACGAAGACCAGGTCGGGGGCGCAGGCCCGGATCACCCGGGCCAGCGCCTCCTCGTCGTCGCGCAGCGAGCGGATGTTGTAGCTGAGCACCCGGATCACGACTGAGCCGTCGGACTCCGTGCGGGACTGCGGCAGGTCGGGCAAGTCATCCATGCCCAGCAAGATATGCCGCTGCCCGCCGCGCCCACAGGGGGCGCGGCGGGCAGCACGGGCGGGGGTGCGGTCAGCCCTGGCGGGCGAGGTCGGCGGCGCCGACCAGTCCGGCCTTGCCGCCGAGCTGGGCGGCCAACACCTGGGCGTGCGGGCGCCACTGACCACCGATCAGCCAGCGGCGGAACGACTTGCGGATCGGGTCCAGGACCAGTTCGCCCTCGTCGGAGACCCCGCCGCCGACGATGAACGCGGACGGGTCGAACAGCGAGGCCAGGTCGGCGAGTCCGGCGCCGGCCCAGCGGGCGAGCTCGCGGAAGGAGTCCACGGCGACCGGGTCGCCGGCCCGGGCGGCCTCGCTGATGTGCTTGCCCTCGATGCCCTCGGGGGTGCCGTCGCCGAGCCGGAGCAGGATCTCGGCGCGCTCCGGGGTGGCGTTGGCGCGCTGCCGGGCGTACCGGACGAGGGCGCGGCCGGAGGCGTACTGCTCCCAGCAGCCCTGGCTGCCGCAGCCGCACAGCAGGCCGTCCGGGACCACCCGGATGTGGCCGAACTCGGCGGCCACGCCGAAGCGTCCGCGGCGCAGCTTGTTGCCGATGATGATGCCGCCGCCGAGGCCGGTGCCGAGGGTGATGCAGATGACGTCCTCGTGGCCCTGCCCGGCGCCGAAGCGGTATTCGCCCCAGGCGGCGCAGTTGGCGTCGTTCTCGACCACCACGGGCAGGCCGATGCGCTGTTCGACCTTGTCCTTCAGTGGTTCGTGGCGCCAGTTGATGTTGGGGGCGAAGAGCACGGTCGCCCGCTTGTCGTCCACGTAGCCGGCGGCACCGATGCCGACGGCCTCGATGGTGTGGTTGCTGCTGACCTCGGAGACGGCGTTGCAGATCGCCTCCGTCACGCCGCTCGCGGTCGGCGGGGTGGGCACCTTGTACGTCTCAAGGATGGTGCCCTCTTCGTCGACCACGCCGGCCGCGATCTTCGTGCCGCCGATGTCGACGCCGATGGTGAGTCCCATTAGTCCCTCGGTTTCCGGTCAAACCCCGCCACGGCCAACGGTACCCGAGGGTGGCGGAGAGTCAGTCGAGGTCGATCCGGCCGGATCCGGCGGGGTCTTCGCCCTCCGGGTCCTCCGTCCGCTCGTCCCGGGGCGCGGTGCGGGGGTCCCGGGGGTCGTCGCGGGTCCAGCGGTGCTCGTGGCCGGCCACGGCGGAGCGGTAGGCGGCGAGCAGTTCGGAGCCGGCCGCCGCGAGGTGGTCGAAGACCTCCGGGTTGCGCTCGATGACGGGTTTGGCGGCGGTCCTGGCCTGGTCGACGATCTCGGTGAACTGCCGGACCGCGCCCTGTGCGGCGCCCGTGATCAGCGGGTTGTCGAGGGCGCTCACCTTGTCGGCGACCGTTTCGAAGAGCTTGAAGAGCTCTTCCGCGGCCGTGCCGAGGCCGTCGGCCGCGGGGCCCTGCCCGGCCCGCCGGCGGGCCTTCTCCTCGGCGAGGTCCTCGGCGCAGGCCTTGGCCCAGGCGTCTTCGTCGTGGGGGCGGTCGGTGGCCTCGCTCATGGCGGACTCTCCTGCGGCAGCTGCGGGGCGGACACCTTCGACGGTACCCGAACGGAGGAACGGTGCCCCGGTCAGCGGGCCGCGGGCCAGAGGGCGGGGTCGGGGGTGAAGCGGATCCGCAGGGCGCCGTCGGTGAGAGCGGCGCCGGAGACGGTGCAGCGGCGCAGCGCGGAGGGCAGCGAAACGATCCTCCGGTGGGGTCCGGCGGTGAGCAGCAGCTCGTCCCCGCGCCGGACCAGGTCCAGTTCCGCCTTCCGGGCGCCCGGCAGCGGCACCGTCCAGGTCAGGAGTCCGTCCTCGGCCGTCCGGTCGGCCACCGGCCAGTGCGGGGGCTCCGGGAGGACGGCCGGGCCGGGGTCGAGGAGGGCCAGGTCGGCGGGGCCCTCCGGGGCCCGGCCCAGGTGGGGCAGCGGCAGGTGGCCGGGCCACTCTCCGGCGGCGGCCCGCTGGCGGGCGGCCAGGCCGGTCAGCCAGGGGTCGGTGCCCCCGTCCGGTACCAGCCGGTTGGCGACGACCGGGCCGACCGCCAGGCCCTGGAGGGCCAGGCCCAGCCGGCCGAGCCGGAGCTCCTCGGCGGCGCCCGGTCCGGGCTCGGCGACCAGCAGGACGGCGGTGGTGGCGGCCTCGATCACGGCCTGCACGGCGGCCATCTCCCGGTCCCAGCGGGCGGCGGTCTCGTAGAGCCACCGGGCGGGCATCGGGACTCCGGCGAGCTGGGCCAGTACGGGCCGCAGGGCGCGGGCGGCCTGCCGTTCGGGGGGCAGCAGCCGGCTCAGGTAGCGGCGGAGCTGGGCGGGGAGGGCGAGGGTGGTGACGGCCTGGTGGAGCGGCGGCAGGTCGACCACGGTGAGGTCGAACCCGGTCTCCGCCGACCGGCGCAGGGCGCGGAGCAGGGCGAACTGTTCGGCGCCGGGCAGGGCGGTGAGCTCCTCGGCGCCGAGCGGGCGGGCGCCGAGGAGTCCGAGGACGGAGGTGCCGCGCTCCTGGAGGGCGACCAGCTGCTCGCGGACCTCGTCGCCGGAGTCGATCCGGGCCCGCCACAGACCGTCGGCGGCGACCGGCAGGGCGGTCAGCCCGTCGGCGACCTCCGCGGCGGGGCCGCGGGCCGGGCCGAGGAGGCCTTCGAGGGGGTCCGTGGCGTCCCCGGAGAGCAGCAGCACCCGTCGGCCCCGGCGGGCCTCGGCGAGGGCGGTGGCGGCGGCCACGGTGGTCCGCCCGGCGCCGCCCGGGCCGGTGACGAGCAGGGTGTGCATGGGGGTGGGGTGCTCCTGTGGTGCGGGGGTCAGGCGGATTCGACGCGCTTCTTCAGGCCGGCCAGCGCCCGGTCGATGATCACCTTCTCGGCCTTGCGCTTGATCATGCCGAGCATCGGGATCTTGACGTCCACCGTGAGCTGGTACGTCACCTCGGTGCGGGTGCCGTCGCCGAGCGGCGCCAGCAGGTAGGAGCCGTCCAGCTGGCGGAGCATCTGGGACTTGTCCAGGGTCCAGCTGACCTCGTCGGCGCCCTTCCAGGTGTACGCCAGGGTGTGGTCGTCCTTGATGGCGCCGGCGTCCAGGAGCAGGCGGACCTTCTCCGCGCGGCCCTCGGCGTCGGTGGCCAGCACCTCGGCCTCCTTCACCTCGCCGGTCCACTCCGGGTAGCGGGCGAAGTCCGCGATCACGGCCATGACGTCGGCCGGCGCCGCCTCGATCGTGATGCTAGAGCTGGTGTGTTCCGCCATCGCGGTGGCTCCTCCGGGGAGTGTTCGAGGATCGTGCGGCAGGCCTCCGGCCGCCGCTGGAAGGCTACCGCGCGCCGGAGGATCACCACTCCAGGGCCCAGGGCCGCCCGGTCGCCGCGAAGTGGCCGACGTTCACGCACTCGGTGGCGCCGATCCGCATCCGGCGGGCCATCGGCTGGTGGACGTGGCCGAAGAGGGCGTAGCGGGGGCGGACCCGGTGGATGGCGGCGAGCAGGGCGGCGCTGCCGCGCTCGAACCGCCGGGCGACGGTGTCGTAGCAGAGCTCGGGGACCTCCGGCGGGATGTGCGAGCAGAGCACGTCCACCTCGCCGAGCGCCTCGACCTTGGCGGCGTACTCCTCCAGGTCCACCTCGTACGGGGTGCGCATCGGGGAGGGCAGGCCGCCGCCGACGAACCCGAAGACCCGGCCGCCGATCTCCACCCGTTCCCCGTCCAGGACCGTGGTGCCGGTTCCGGCGTACTCGGGCCAGAGGGTCGGGATGTCGACATTGCCGTAGGTGGCGTACGTCGGGGTGGGGAAGGCCGCGAACATCTCGGCGTACTGGCGCCGGACCGCTTCCTCGATGGCCTTCTCCCGGTCGATGCCGCCCCAGAGGGCCCGGCCGAACTCCCTGGCCTCGGCGAACCGGCGCTCGGTGCGCAGGGCGACGATCCGGGAGGCGTTCTCGGCTCCGAAGAGGTCGGGGAAGATCCCGCGCGAATGGTCGGCGTAGTCGAGGAAGAGGACGAGGTCCCCGAGGCAGATCAGGGCGTCGGCGCCCTCTCCGGCCCGGGCCAGCGCCGCCGCGTTGCCGTGCACGTCACTGACCACGTGCACCCGGTTGTGCGCCCTGCGGCGCGCCCCGCGCGCCGGGCCCCCGGCCCGCTCGGTACCCGTGGACCGCAGATCGATGTTCAAGCCACCCATGCCGATCACCCTAGGGCGGCCCGGGCTCCGTGGGTAGACCGGTTAAAGCCGTCGGACCTGCGGTTACTTCCGAGTCGCGAAAGGGGTGGACTATCGTCGGCACGATAAGGCCGCGTCATGTGACGCACGGAACATCTGGCCGGTTCCCCCTATCGGAACGCACTACCGGTGGGTAACGTCCGGTCGGTCCACATCGTGGCGATGGCGCCCCAGAGGAGCAGCAGTCTTGCGCGAGTTCAGCCTTCCGGCCCTGTACGAGGTCCCGTCGGACGGGAACCTGACGGATCTCATCCGCCGCAACGCCGCGCAGCATCCGGACACCGCCGTGATGGCCCGCAAGGTCGCCGGGCAGTGGCAGGACGTCACCGCCACCGAGTTCCTGGCCGAGGTGCGGGCCGTCGCCAAGGGCCTGATCGCCGCCGGTGTCCGGCCGGGCGACCGGGTGGCCCTGATCTCCCGCACCCGCTACGAGTGGGTGCTGACCGACTTCGCGATCTGGACCGCCGGCGGGGTCACCGTCCCGGTGTACGAGACCTCCTCCCCCGAGCAGATCCAGTGGATCCTCGGCGACTCCGGCGCGGTGGCCGTGGTGGTCGAGGCCCCCGGGCACGGTGCGGCCGTGGCCGCCCTGCGGGACCGGCTGCCGGAGCTCCGGGAGGTCTGGGAGATCGACGGGGGCGCGCTGGAGGAGCTGCGGGCCGCCGGTGAGTCCGTCGGCGACGAGCAGGTCGACGAGCGCAGCGCGCTGGCGAACGCCGACGACCCGGCCACCATCGTCTACACCTCGGGCACCACCGGCCGCCCCAAGGGCTGTGTGCTGACCCACCGCAACTTCTTCGCCGAGTGCGGGAACGTGGTGGAGCGGCTGAGCCCGCTGTTCCGCACCGGTGAGTGCTCGGTGCTGCTGTTCCTGCCGGCGGCCCATGTCTTCGGCCGGCTGGTGGAGGTGGCGGCCGTGCTGGCGCCGATCCGGCTCGGCTGCGTACCGGACATCAAGAACCTGACCGACGAGCTCCAGTCCTTCCGGCCCACGCTGATCCTGGGCGTGCCCCGGGTGTTCGAGAAGGTCTACAACTCGGCGCGGGCCAAGGCCCAGGCCGACGGCAAGGGGAAGATCTTCGACGCGGCGGCCGAGACGGCCATCGCGTACAGCCGGGCGCTGGACCTGCCGGGCGGGCCCTCGTTCGGGCTGAAGCTGAAGCACAAGGTCTTCAAGAAGCTGGTCTACAGCAAGCTGCACGCGGTGCTCGGCGGCCGCGGCGAGTACGCGATCTCCGGCGGCGCCCCGCTGGGCGAGCGGCTCGGCCACTTCTTCCGGGGCATCGGGTTCACCGTGCTGGAGGGCTACGGCCTGACCGAGTCCTGCGCGGCCACCGCCTTCAACCCGTGGGACCGGCAGAAGATCGGCACGGTCGGCCAGCCGCTGCCCGGCTCCGTGGTGCGGATCGCGGACGACGGGGAGGTGCTGCTGCACGGGGAGCACATCTTCAAGGAGTACTGGAAGAACGAGGCCGCTACCGCCGACGCGCTGACCGACGGCTGGTTCCACACCGGTGACGTGGGCACCCTGGACGAGGACGGCTATCTGGCCATCACCGGCCGGAAGAAGGAGCTCATCGTCACGGCCGGCGGCAAGAACGTGGCCCCCGCGGTGATCGAGGACCGGATCCGGGCGCACGCGCTGGTCGCGGAGTGCATGGTGGTCGGCGACGCCCGGCCGTTCGTGGCCGCGCTGGTGACCGTGGACGAGGAGTTCCTCGGCCGGTGGGCGCGGGAGAACGGCAAGCCGGACGGGGTGACCGCGGCGGAACTGCGCGAGGACCCGGACCTGATCGCCGCCGTCCAGCAGGCGGTGGACGACGGCAACGCGGCGGTGTCGAAGGCGGAATCGGTGCGGAAGTTCCGCATTCTGGGCTCCCAGTTCACGGAGGAGTCCGGTCACATCACGCCCTCGCTGAAGCTGAAGCGGAACGTGGTGGCGAAGGACTTCGCGGACGAGATCGAGGCGCTGTACCGGGGCTGATCCCCCGGTCCGCCGGGCCCCCCGCTAGCGGGGGTCCTCGGCCAGGACGCGGGCCATGTTGCGTTCGGCGAGCGCGGTGATGGTGACGAAGGGGTTGACCCCGAGCGAGCCGGGGACCAGGGAGCCGTCCACCACGTAGAGGCCCCGGTAGCCGTGGGCGCGGCCGTAGGAGTCGGTGGCCCTGCCGAGGACGCAGCCGCCCAGCGGGTGGTAGGTGAAGTCCTCGGCGAAGGCCCGGTTGCCGCCGAACAGGTCGTGCCGGTAGACGGTCACGTTGGTGCGGTTGATGCGGTCGAAGAGGCGTCTGGCGGACTGTACGGACGGGGTGCTCTGCTCGCTCCGCCAGTTCAGCCGGGCCGAGTCGGTGGCCGGGTCGTAGGTGAAGTGGCCGCGTTCGGGGTTCTTGGTGATCGCCAGGTACATGGAGATCCAGTGCTCCAGGCCCATGGGCAGCGGGGCGATCTCGGCGAAGACCGGGTTCGAGGCGTTGTCCCAGTCGTCGATGCCCAGGGCGGGCATGGTGGCCTGGCGGGCGCCGACGGTGTCCCAGAGGTGGTTGGCGCGGGCGGTCATCACATTGCCGTTGCCGCCCCAGCCCAGTCCCACCTGGTCGTTGAGGGCGGGCAGCGTGCCCGTCTCACGGGCGCGCAGCAGGATCTCGGTGGTGCCGAGGCTGCCGGCGCCCAGGAACAGCTGCCGGCAGCCGAGTTCGCGGGTGCCGGTGACCTTGCCGGTGAGGTCGCTGCCCTGGACGGTGAGGACGTATCCGCCGGCCGGGTCGGGGCGCACCCCGACGACCCGCTGGAGGGTCTCGATGGTGACGTTGCCGGTGCCGAGGGCGGCGGCGAGGTAGGTCTTGTCCACGCTCTTCTTGCCGTGGTTGTTGCCGTAGATGACCTCGCCGGCCAGGGCCGACCTGGGGACCTGGCCGGCCGCTTCCCGCTGCATGTAGCCGAAGTCGTAGACGTTGGGCACGAACACGGTCTTCAGGCCGGTGTTCCGCGCGTGTTTGCGGGAGACGCGGGCGAAGCGGTACCAGTCGGTGGACTCGAACCAGGCGGGGTCGATGTCGTTGACCCCGAGCATCTGGCGGGCCCTGGGGTAGTAGGTGCCGTACATCTCCTCGGCGTCGACCCCGGGGAAGACCTCGGTGAAGTAGGAGCGTCGGGGGGTGGGGGCCATGCCGCCGTTGACCAGGGAGCCGCCGCCGACCCCGCGGCCCACGTAGACGGACATGGCGCCGTAGTGGACCCGGTCCAGGACCCCGGGGTAGGGGGTGATGTCGCGGTTGACCACGTCCAGCCAGAGGAACTGGGCGAGCGGGGCCTCGGTGCGGTTGCGGAACCACATGGAGCGGTGGTCGGGGGCGCTGGTGGAGGGGAAGACCTTGCCGTCGGGTCCGGGGCCGTCCCAGAGCCGTCCCATTTCGAGGACCACGGTACGGACGCCGGCCTGGCCGAGCCGGAGGGCGGCGACGGCCGATCCGTAGCCGGAGCCGACCACGATGGCGGGGGCGTACTGCGCGGGCGGCGGTTCGGCGGCGGCCGCGGCGGACAGGCCGATCCGGGTGATCCCGAGGGCGGCCGCGGTCTGGAGGGCTCCCAGACCCAGGATATGACGACGCGTCAGTTGAGGTGTCATGGCCGCATCATGGGCGGAATCCGGCCGTCCGCCCATACGCGTTCCCGACACACATCCGAGGGACAGTCAGTTATGGCTCGACCGGCGGGACCCGCCTCACAGCAGCTCGCGCAGCCGCTCCGCGAGCAGGTCCCAGCGCCACCTCTCCTCGACCCAGGCCCGGCCCCGGGCACCCATCCGGGCCCTGAGCTCCGGGTCCTCCAGCAGGGTGACGATCCGGTCCGCCGAGTCCTCCGGGACCCCGCCCCGGACCACCCAGCCGGTCTCCCCGTCCAGCACCGCGTCCGGGGCGCCGCCGGAGTCCCCCGCGACCACCGGCAGCCCGGTGGCCGAGGCCTCCAGATAGACGATGCCGAGGCCCTCCACGTCCAGACCGCCCCGCCGGGTCCGGCAGGGCATCGCGAACACGTCCCCCGCCCCGTAGTGCGCCGGGAGTTCGGACCAGGGCACGGCCCCGGTGAACACCACCGAGCCGGACAGCCCGCCCTCGGCGGCCAGCTTGCGCAGCTCCGCCTCGTACGGGCCGCCGCCCACGATCAGCAGCACCGCGTCCGGGACCTCCGCCAGGATCCGCGGCATCGCCCGGATCAGGGTGTCCTGGCCCTTGCGCGGCACCAGCCGGGACACGCACACCACCACCGGGCGGTCGGACAGCCCCAGCCGGGCCCGGACCGCGTCACCGCCCGAGCCGGGGTGGAAGGTCTTCTCGTCCACGCCCGGCGGCAGTTGCACCATCCGCCCGGCCGCCCGGTCGGTCAGCGCGGAGGCGATCCGGCTCCGGGTGTACTCGCCGAGATAGGTGATCGTGTCGGTGCCCTCGCCGATCCGCCGCAGCAGCTGCCGGGCGGCCGGCAGCTGGGCCCAGCCCGCCTCGTGGCCGTGCGTGGTGGCCACCAGCCTGCGGGCACCGGCCCGGCGCAGCGCCGGACCCATCAGCCCGAGCGGGGCGGCCGCCCCGAACCACACCGACTCACAGCCGTGTTCCCGCAGCAGGCCCACCGCCCGCCGGGTCACCCGGGGCGTGGGCAGCAGCATGGTGGTCCGGTCGCGGACCACCGGGAACGGCTGCTCCGCGTCGAAGGCGGCGGTGGCCTCCCGGCCCTCCTCGCCGCGCTTCCAGGTCGAGGCGTAGACCACGATCCGGTCCGGATCCAGGCGCAGGGCCATGTTGTGCAGGAATGCCTGGATACCCCCGGGCCGCGGCGGGAAGTCATTGGTCACGATCAGCGTCTTGTGCATCGCCTGCCGACAGTACCGGAGTACCGGACGCGTCTCGATTGCCGAGTCCGATGGCCTCCCTGGTCCGGACCTGCGCAGAATGACGCCGTGTCCAAGCTTCCTCTCACCTGGTCGGCCACCAGGATCCTGCTGCTGCTCTGCACCTTCCGGGTGATCCCGCTGCCGGGATCGGACGTCACCACCGACGTCCGCGTCATCTACCAGGGCTGGTTCGGCGTCCTCCGCAACGGAACGTATCCCCTCGACGACGTCACCTGGCAGTACCCGCCCGGCGCGGCCCTGCCCGTGATGGCGCCCGGGCTGCTGCCCTTCCTCTCCTACACCGCCGCCTTCGTGCTGCTCTGCCTGGCGGCCGACGCCCTGGTCGCCTGGCTGCTCGCCCGGCGCGCCCCGCGCGGCGCCTGGTACTGGGTGTGGGCGGTCCCGCTGATCGGCCCGACCGCGTACGCCCGGTACGACATCTTCGTCTCGGCGGTGGCCGTGGCGGCCCTGCTGCTGCCCCGGGTGCGCGGCCCGCTGATCGCGCTGGGCGCGGTGCTCAAGGTGTGGCCGGCGCTGCTGCTGGCCGGGGTCCGCAACCGGACGGTCTGGCTGACCGCCGCGGGCGCCGGCGCCGTACTGCTCCTGCTGTTCGCGCTGGCCATGCCCGGCTCCCTGGCGTTCCTCACCTTCCAGCGGGACCGGGGCACCGAGGTCGAGTCCCTGGGCGCGCTGCCGCTGCACTTCGCCCGCGCCTTCGGCTGGTGGGAGGGCGAGGTGAAGCTGAACTACGGCTCGGTGGAGTTCCTCGGGCCCTGGGTGGAGACGGTCAGCCGGGTCTCGCTGGCCCTGACCGCGGTGGTGTTCGGCTGGCTGCTGGTGTGGCGGCTGCGGGCCCGGCTGCGGGCCGGCGACGACCGGGTGGTCTTCGACGCCGCGTTCGCGGCGGTGCTCCTGTTCACCCTGACCAGCCGGGTGATCAGCCCGCAGTACCTGGTGTGGCTGGTGGCGCTGGCGGCGGTCTGTCTGACCGTGCCGGACTCCCGGATGCTCCGGCCGGCCCGGATCCTGCTGGTGGCGACGGGGTTCACCCAGCTGGAGTTCCCGACCTTCTTCGACGAGATCGTGCGCAGCGACTGGCTCGGCATCGTGCTGATCGTGATCCGCAACGCGCTGCTGGTGTGGGTGGCCGTGGCGGCCTGCCGGGTGCTGTGGACGGCGGACCGGGCTGACCTGCCGCCGCTGTCGGGGACTTCCGGGGGCTCCGCGAGCGCCGGGGACTCCGACGGTTCGGGCGGCTCGGGCGGTTCCGGGGAGTCGGTCGCGGCCCCGGCGGGCCGGGCCGGTTCGGCCCCGGCCGCTCCTCAGGGGGCCTGAGGAGCGCCCGGTACGGTCCGTACGGCCTCCCGCCAGGCGGCGGTGAGGCCGGGCAGCCCGGTGCCCAGGGTCTCCGCAAGGGCCTGCGGCAGCGGGGTGCGGGCGGCGGCCCGGTAGAGCCGGACCAGGGCGTCCTCGCCCCAGCCTTCGGCGATCGTCCGGCAGGCCAGCCAGGCCTCCTCGTAGGCCCGGGAGAGGGTCTCCTGGTCGCCGCCGAAGGCGAAGGCCGCGTTCCCGGGCAGCTCCTCGGGGGCCCGGCCGGCCAGTACCGCCCGCCGGAGGGCCGGGGCGATCTCCCCGGGCGGGCGGCCGTCGGACCGGTAGGCCACCCAGTCGGCGAACCCCTCGGACAGCCACATCGGGGTGCCGGCCGAGGTCTGCGCCCGGGTGGCCACATGGGTCAGCTCGTGGACCAGCACGATCCGGCGGCCGTCGGCGGACAGCTCCCGGTACCCCCCGGGGTTGACCACCACCCGGTCCGCCGGGGCCGGGGAGGCCCCGACCCGGCCGGTGGTGACGGCCGCCATGCCCCGGTAGGAGCCGGGCGGGGAGCCCGTCAGGGCCTCCATCGCCTCCTCCGAGCCGGGCACCAGCAGCACCGCCCGGCCCGGCCACTCCCCCGGCCAGCCGGCCCGTACGGCCGGGACGGCCCGGTCTGCCTCGGCGGCGATCGCGGCGAGCGGTTCCCGGGGTCCGGTGCCCAGCACCAGCGCGTGCCGGCCGGGGACCGCCAGCACCGGCCCCTGGTCCCAGAGTTCGGGCGGGGTCCCGGGGGCGGGCCGGTCGGCGGTGACCCGCCAGCGGCCGTCGGTCCGGGTCAGCGCCAGCTCCCGGGCCCCGCCGGCCGGTGCCGGGTCGTGCCCGTCCAGCCGGTACCGGAGCCGGGCCCGGACCACGGCCCGGTCCCCCGCGGCACCGGGCCGGACCTCCCCGGCCTCGTAGGTCCAGGAGGCGAAGGGCACTCCGGCGGGCCGGCCGCCGCCGGCCGCCGCCCAGTCGGCCACGGCCCGCCGCAGCTGCCGCCCGGTCTCCGCCGCTCCGTCCGGCCCGGCCCCGGAGGGCCCGGCGGACCCCGTGCACCCGGCCGGCAGGCCGAGCAGCAGCACGAGGAGCAGCACGAGGAGGCGGGGGCGCATCCGCCGATGGTACGGCGGGCCGGTCAGCGGCCGGGCGGGGCCATGGTGGGGGTGACGGTCGCGCTCACGGGCGGGTCACCGAGGAGACCGGCATCATGCCGACCGGGTCGTAGCGGACCGGGGCGCCCGGGTACGGGGCGTGGATCACCTGGCCGTTGCCCACGTACATCCCGACATGGCTGGCGTCCGAGCGGTAGGTCACCAGGTCCCCCGGGCGCGCCTCGGAGAGCGGGACCCGGCGCCCGGCGTACCGCTGGGCCTGCGAGGTGCGCGGCAGCGCCACCCCGGCCTGCCGGTAGGACCACACCATCAGCCCGGAGCAGTCGAACCCGGAAGGTCCGGTGGAACCCCAGACGTACGGGCGGCCCACCGCCGCCCGGGCGGCGTTCACCGCGGCGGCGGCGCGGCCGGAGGAGGGTCCGGGCCCGCCCGCCTCGGGCAGTCCGGCGCCGCGCCCGCCGTCCCGGGAGGCCCGCTCGTAGGCGGCCCGTTCCGGCGAGGGCATGGCGTTCAGCAGCTGCCGGGCGGCGGCCAGCTTCGAGGTGACGGCCCGCTTGTGCCGGGCCACGTCCGCCCGCAGCCGCTCCAGCTCGGTGAGCTTGGCGGTGGCCTCCCGGCGCTGCTGGGTCAGCTCCCGCTGCTCCTCGCGGAGTTCGGCGAGCTGCCGGGCCTGCCGGCCGGTGAGCCGGTCCAGGGTGCCGGCCTTCTCCAGGTAGTCGTCGGGGTCCTCGGTGAGCAGCAGCTCCATGGTGGGGTCGAGGCCGCCGGAGCGGTACTGGGCCCCGGCGAACGCGCCGAGCACCCCGCGCATGGTGTTGATGCGGTCCTGGCCGCGGGCCACCTCGTCCTGGGCGCGGCGGACCTCGGCGCGGAGCCGGTCGGTGCGCTCCCCCGCCTCGTTGAAGCGTTCGGTGGCGCGTTCGGCCTCTTCGAAGAGCCGGTCCACCCGGGCGCGGGCGCCGGCCGCCGGGTCCGCGGGCGCGGCCTGGACCGGGCCGCCGGTGAGCACGGTGGCGGTGGCCGCCACGGCGGCGGACAGGACGGTGACCTTCGCGCGCCGTTCCGGGCCCGCGGTTGCCGGCCGACGATGGGTTCCCAAGGGAAGCCGCACTCCCTTCCGCTGCGCGGACCCGGGTCCGCCCCCCGTGGACGGCCGTGGCCGGGTTCCGCGCTGGCAGACAGTAGCCGCGCGGGGACACCCCGGCCAACGACCCGCCGCGTGCACGCACGGTGACGCCCCGCCGAGGTACGCAGGTCATCGGCGGGGCGTGCGGGTGCGGGGGGTTCTGGGAATTCGCCCGGACGGTCGACGTCCGGCGCGCCTCGCGGAGGCGACGGCGGGCGCCGGGAGCGGCCGGCGGTGCCCGGAGCGCCGGATCGCCCGGAGCCTCAGATGCGGACGCCGAACTGCGGCTGCATGTAGCTGATCTTCTCGTACTTGACCCCGCCGCGCGGGTTGGAGGCGTGCAGGGTCATGCCGTTGCCGGCGTACAGGCCGACGTGGTGCAGGTCGCCGTAGAAGAAGACCAGGTCCCCGGGCTGGAGCTGGCTGAGCGGGATCCGGGTGCCTTCCTTGGCCTGGGTCCAGGTGGTGCGGGTGATCTTCACCCCGGCCTGCCGGTAGGCCCACTGCGTGAGGCCGGAGCAGTCGAAGGAGTTGGGGCCCTCGGCGGCCGGGACGTAGGCGGCGCCGAGCTTGGTCTGGGCGGCCCGCAGGGCGGCGCCGGCCACGCCGGAGGCCTTCACGTTGCCGAGCTTGACCCGTTCGCCGTCGTTGCGGGTGGCGCGGGTCTCCTCCTCCTTCAGCTTCGCGCGTTCCTGCGCGGTGAGGGTGTTGAGGAGCTTGCGGGCCTCGCCGAGCTTGCCCTGGATGGCGTCCTTCTTCTCGCCGAGCACCTTGCGGGTGGCGTCCAGGTCCTTGAGCTTGCCGGCCGCCTCCTGGCGCTTCTGCGCGAGACCGCGCTGCTTCGCCTGGATCTTCTGGACGGCTTCCAGCTGCTGGCCGCTCAACTGGTCGAGGGCGGCGGCCTGGTCGAGGTAGTCCTCGGGGTCGGAGGAGAGGAACAGCGCGAGGGAGGGGTCGATGCCACCGGTGCGGTACTGGGCGGAGGCCATCGAACCGAGGGTGTTGCGGAGCTCGTTGAGCTCGCCCTGGCCGCGGGCCACCTGGTCCTGCAGGTGGCCTATCTCCTTCTCCAGCTTCTCCTGCTGCTCCTTGGCGCCCTTGAACTTCTCGGCGGCCTTCTCGGCCTCCTCGTAGAGCGCGTCGACCTTCGCCTTGACCTCGTCCTTGCCCGGCTTGGCGGGGGCGGCGGTCGCCGCCTGGGAGGAGAGGGCCACTGCGGCCGCGGCCGTTGCGGTGAGCACGGTCACACGGGCGCGGTTGGGCTGCTTGGGTCGGCGGTGGGAGGCCACGGAGGCGAGCTCCTTTGCGTACCTCCGCCGCCACTCGGACGAGTGATCAACCGCACGAAGGTTTGGGCCGACCCTAGTGACCATGTTGTGATCAGTTCAAATCCTGGCGGGAAAAAATCCGTTGCCCGACCAGGTTCTTTACCTTCACCGCACGCTGCGTGTCGACCGATTGACCCTCCGTTCCCTCAATTCGGGCATTGAGGGCAGGAGTTACGAGACGCGCGAAAGCCGCTTCAGGAGCAGAACGGAAGCAACGGGCCGGGCACCGGCCTTGGCCACCCCGTCGGCGACCTCCCGGTCCGCCGACACCACGACCACCGGCCGGCCCGGGGGCTCGGCGCGCACCAGCTGGCGGATCAGCTCGTCGGCCGTCACGCCCGGCTTGGAGAACAGCACCCGCACCCCGCGCGGCGGCGCCAGCAGCACCGGCGCGGCCAGTTCGGCCCCGTCGAACACACAGGTCATCTCGGCACCGGTCTGCGCGGCCAGCATCGACAGCCCGCCCAGCAGCCGCAGCCGCTGCTTCTCCAGCGGCATCGTCGGATAGCCGGTCTTGGTCACGTTGTAGCCGTCCACCACCAGATGGGCCTGCGGCAGCGCCAACAGCTGGTCCAGCAGCGCCGGATCGGTCTCCGACAGGGCCCTGGCCGCGATGTCCTTCGGGGTCATCCGGCCCGGCTCCACCGCGTCCACCGAATCGGCCGGCCGGGTGGACACCGGCGGCAGCGCCAGCTCCCGGCGCAGCCCCTGGGCCGCGTCCAGCACCGTGTCCAGCAGCAGCCGCAGCCGCATGTCCTCCACGCTGCGGCCCTCCCGGCTGGCCCGCCGGGAGGCCTCCAGGGCCGACTCGGTCTCGGCCAGCCTGGCCTTCAGCCGCCGGGTCTCGCTCTCGGCGGCGGCCACCTGCGCGGCCGCCTCGCCGCGGATGCCCTCGATCTCGGCACCGGTCTTCCGCAGCGCCGCCTCACCGCGCTTCACATCGCTGAGGGCGCTGCGGAGTTTGCGCTGAAGCGATTCCGCTTCCCGCCGGGCGGCCTCCAGCTCGGCCCTCAGCTGCTCGCCGCCGCTGCGCTGGGCCTCCCGGGCGGCGGCCAGTTCCTCGCGCAGCCGCTCCAGCTCCCGCCGGCCCTCCTCGCCCAGCCGCTCGGCGTCGGCGCGCTGCGCCTCCTCGCCGGCGGCGGCCACCAGCTTCGCCCAGCCGGACGGGCGCAGCACATAGGCGGCGGCCGCGATGTCCAGCGGATCGGCGGCGGCCGGCGGGGCGGAGGCGTCCAGGGAGGCGGCCAGTTCCGGATGGGCCTCCCGGAACTTCTCGCCGACCCGGCCGCGGAACACCGCGTCCGACTCGACGGCGGCGGCCATCGCGTTCCCGGCGAACTTGGCCCGGCGGGAGGGGGTGAACCGGGCGTACTGCCGCAGCTGCGCGGGCAGGTCGGCGACCGTCAGTCCGCCGAAGGCGTCCGAGACGAGCGCGACGACCCGGCGCCGCACGCCTTCCGGCAGCGGGCGGTCGAGTGCCTCCGCGGCGTCACCGGCCGCACCGGCCGGCTCGGCACCGCTTGCTGGCTCCACAATCCGTCACCCCTACCGTTCCGTCGGGTCCTCGCTCCGTCAGGAGTCCGCGCCCGGCCTGTCCACGAGCTCGATCTGGTCCACCGCGTTGCACCAGCGGCAGCGCACCGACTCGATGGTCTCATTGACCACCTCGCGCTCCTCGACCTTGGGCTCACCGGCCAGGTCGAGGTGGACGTACTCCACGACCTTCGAGGAACGGGTGACGTCGAACCGGGTCAGGTTGCCGCACAGGGTGCAGCGCCACCGGGTCGTCGTGGTCGGCAGGGGAACCGTCATCGCGCGGACTCTCTCCTTCGTCGCTCTTTCAAGTAAACCGCCTCCCGGGCGGCCAGCACGTAACCCTACGGCCCGCCCGGCATCGGCGGGGCATGCGATCGGTATCCGTCCGGTTACGCCATGCTCTTTCACATGATCGTAAGGTGGCGGGCGCTGCGCGAGGCGGCCCGGGGTCCGGTGGTCACCCGTGCCCTGATCGCCGGCTGCTGCGTGGTGTTCCTGCTGGGCCCCGCGTCCGGCCTCAACCCCGACTACGGAACCGGCGAGGAGCTGGCGGCCGCCGGGACGGAGTACTTCAGACGCTGGGGCGTGGTCCCCGCCGAGCTGTTCACCGGCACCGGCCGGGAACTGCTCACCCCGCTGACGGCCCTGTTCCTGCACGGCGGCTGGCTGCACCTGCTGGGCAACCTGCTCTTCCTGCACGTCTTCGGCGGAATGACGGAGGAGCGGATGGGCCGGGCCGAGTTCCTGCTCTTCTACCTGGCCACCGGCTATCTCTCGCTGGTGGCCTACGCGGCGGCCAACGCCTCCTCCACCGAGACCCTGGTGGGCGCCTCCGGGGCCATCTCGGCGGTCCTGGGGGCCTTCCTGTGCCTGTTCCCCAAGGCCCGGGTGACCAGTCTGTTCCCCTTCCTCTTCTTCCTGCCGCTGCGGTTCCCGGCCTGGATGGTGCTGCTGTTCTGGTTCGCCCTCCAGGGGGTGGCCGCCCAGCGGGCGGGCAGCGGTCCGGGGGTCGCCTATCTGGCCCATCTGGCCGGTTTCTCGCTGGGCTTCCTCTACGCCTGGGTGCGCTACCGCCGTATGGATAGAGTGAGGCGACCAGCGACGGCCACCGAGGGAGACAGCCAGCCGTGATCACCGCGATCGTGCTCATCAAGACCAGCGTGGACCGCATCCCCGAGATCGCCGAGTCCATCGCGAGGCTGGAAAGCGTCAGCGAGGTCTACTCGGTCACGGGCACCTACGACCTGATCGCGCTGGTCCGGGTGGCCAAGCACGACGACCTGGCGGACATCATCCCGGGCAGCATCAGCAAGATCGAGGGGGTCGAGGCCACCGACACCCACGTGGCCTTCCGCACCTACTCCCAGCACGACCTGGAAGCGGCCTTCGCCATCGGTCTCGACGCCTGACCCGACGCGCACGGAGGAGCCCCGGCGGGTCGCCCGCCGGGGCTCCTCCGTGTCGCGGGCCGGCTCAGACGGCCGGGACGCAGCGGCCGTCCTGGGTGCGGTACTGCCAGCGGGCGCCGTCCTCGACGAGTTCGCGCACCGCGCGGACGAACCGGTCCACGTGCTCGTCGGGGGTACCGGCGCCGAAGCTGACCCGGATCGCGTTCAGCGAGCGCTCCCCCGGGGCCGCCTCGGGGGCACCGCACTCGCCCTGGGCCTGCGGCTCGCTGCCGAGCAGGGTGCGGACCAGCGGGTGGGCGCAGAACAGGCCGTCGCGGACCCCGATGCCGTACTCGGCGGAGAGCGCGGCGGCGAAGTGCGAGCTGTTCCAGCCGTCCACCACGAAGGAGATGACGCCGACCCGGGGGGCGTCGTCCCCGAAGAGGGACAGCACGCGGACCGCCGGGACGTCGGCGAGGCCCTCGCGGACCTTGGCGATGAGGTGCCGCTCGCGGGCCACCAGGCCCTCGAACCCGGCCTCGGTCAGGGCCTTGCAGGCGGAGGCGATGGAGTAGACCCCGATGACGTTCGGGGAGCCGGCCTCGTGGCGGGCGGCCGTGGTGTGCCACTCGACGTCCACGCCGCCGTCCTCGCGGCGGGCCACCTTGCGGGAGGCGCCGCCGCCCGCGAGGTAGGGCTCGCCCTCCTGGAGCCAGTCGGCCCGGCCGGCGAGCACGCCCGAGCCGAAGGGCGCGTACAGCTTGTGGCCGGAGAAGGCGACCCAGTCCACGTCCAGCTCGCGGACCGACACCGGGTGGTGGGGGGCCAGCTGGGCGGCGTCCAGCACGATCCGGGCGCCGTGCGCGTGGGCGGCCGCGGCCAGCTCCTTCACCGGCCACAGCTCGCCGGTGACGTTGGAGGCGCCGGTGACGCAGACCAGGGCGGGGCCGTACGGGTCGCGGTCGGCGAGGGCCCGCTCCAGGGTGGCGACGGCCTCGGCGGGGGTGCGGGGGGCGTTGAGGTAGGTGACCTCGGCATCGGTCCACGGCAGCAGCGAGGCGTGGTGCTCGGTCTCGAAGACGAAGACCTGGCAGCCGGCCGGCAGCACCGAGGCGAGCAGGTTGAGGGAGTCGGTGGTGGAGCGGGTGAAGACCACCTGGTCGGCGGGCCGGCAGTCGAGGAACTCGGCGACCGTGACCCGGCTCTGCTCGAACAGGTCGGTGGAGAGCTGGGAGAGGTAGCCGGCGCCGCGGTGCACGCTGCCGTAGTAGGGGGCGTAGGCGGCCACGTCGTCCCAGACCCGCTGGAGGGCGGGGGCGCTGGCCGCGTAGTCCAGGGCCGCGTAGGTGACCTCGCCGCCGGTGACCAGGGGCACGGTGACCTCCCGGCCGAGGACCGGCAGCGGCTCGGCACAGGCGGCGGACACGTCGGAGTCGGTGGCGGCGGCGGCAGCGGTGTTCAGGCTCGCGGACATGGCGGTGTCTCCCGGTAGGGCAGGGGCGGAATGGCTTCGACGGCCCGTCGCCGGACACACGGGTGCCGTGTGCGGGGTACGGGTATGGCCTCGACGCGGTGGCCCGACGGGGGCCGTTGCGGAGGGGTGAAGAAAGGGCGCTGGGCGCCTATCGCATTCGCTTGCTCACGGAAGGAGCTCCTCGGAGGACCAGGACCCCTGGTGTCGAGGGATCCGCGCTTGCCGAGGGCCTTGCTGCCCTCGACCTGGTCATCACCCGGGGCACCCCGCCACGGAAGGAGGGTTGCCGGACAGCGAGCCGGGGCCTTGACGCTGTCACTCGTGACCTGGCAAGCATCCTGCCACATGATCGAAGAAACGCAAGACCCCGGTCCGCATGCTGGACCGGGGCCGGCGGGCGAGCGGCGGGTCAGGCGTTGCTGGCCGCCACCCAGCGCCCCAGGGCGGCGCGGGCGGCCCCGGAGTCGATGGACTCGGCGGCCCGGGCGATACCGGCCGCCAGCTGCTCCTCCAGGGTGCCGCTGGTCGGGTCCAGGGCGACCAGGGCGGTGGCCGAGTTCAGCAGGACCGCGTCACGCACCGGACCGGTCTCACCGGCCAGCAGCCGGCGGGCCACATCGGCGTTGTACGAGGCGTCGGCGCCGCGCAGCGCGGACACGTCGACCAGGTCGATCCCCACGTCCCGCGGGTCGAAGGACTGCTCGACGACCTCGCCGCCGCGCACCCACCACACCCGGGAGGTGGCCGTGGTGGTCAGTTCGTCCAGGCCGTCGTCGCCGCGGAACACCAGGGCGGAGGAGCCGCGTTCGGCCAGCACCCCGGCCACGATGGGCGCCATCCGGGCGTCGGCCACACCGGTGGCCTGGGCGCGGACCTTCGCCGGGTTGGTCAGCGGGCCGAGGAAGTTGAAGGTGGTGCGGATGCCGAGTTCCCGGCGGGCGGCCGCCACGTGCCGCAGCGCCGGGTGGAACTTGACGGCGAAGCAGAAGGTGACCCCGGCCTCCTCGGCCACCTCCGCCACCCGGGCGGGGGTGAGGTCCAGGTTGACGCCGAGCTTCTCCAGCACGTCCGAGGCGCCGCTCGCGGAGGACGCGGCCCGGTTGCCGTGCTTGACCACCTTGGCGCCGGTGCCGGCCACCACGATGGAGGACATGGTGGAGATGTTGACGGTCTTGGCGCCGTCCCCGCCGGTGCCGACGATGTCCACCGTCCGGCCGGGCACCTCGATCAGGTTGGCGTGCCGGTACATGGCCTCGACCAGGCCGGTGATCTCGGCCACGGTCTCGCCCTTGCCGCGCAGGGCCACGGCGAAACCGGCGATCTGCGCGTCGGTGGCCTCGCCGCGCATGATCCGGTCCATCGCCCAGGCGGTGTCGGCGGCGGCCAGGTCCTGGCCGTTCAGCAGGGCGTCGAGGACGGACGGCCAGGTCCTGTCCGCCACGCTGTCGCCGCCCGCCGGGGTCACAACGTTCATGGTCCTCGCTCCTGGGTCCACAGTCCGATCGATGGGACACCAGCCTAGCCAGCCGCGGAGGACGGCAAAGAGCCCCGTCCAGACCCTGGACGGGGCTCCTGCCGTGGCGATCAGTTTTCAGCCGGAATCAGGACTCAGTGGTGGCCGTGGCCATCCTGAATCTCCTTGTATTCCTCGATTGTGGGCTTGTCGATCTGAGTGCCCTCACCGTAGAAGCCCTTGCTCAGCTTGGAGCGAAGCTTCTCGGTTCGTGTCACCTTGCGCTCCACGCCGTTCTCGTCGACCGTCGGGCCGAGCTCCAGCGGGCGGTACTGCTCGTGCTGGGTGAGCGTGTGCAGCTGACCCTGCGAGAGCGGCTCGTGGACCTCGACGAACTCACCGTGCGGCAGGCGCTTGATGATGCCGGTCTCCCGACCGTGCAGCACCTTGTCCCGGTCCCGGCGCTGGAGGCCGAGGCAGATCCGCTTGGTGATGACGAAGGCGATGACCGGGCCGACGAAGAAGCCGATCCGGGCGAACCAGGTGATCGAGTTGATCGACAGGTGGAAGAACTGCGCGAACATGTCGTTTCCACCGGCGATCAGCAGGATCACGTACCAGGTGATCCAGGCCACGCCGAACGCGGTGCGCGTCGGGGCGTTGCGCGGGCGGTCCAGGATGTGGTGCTCGCGCTTGTCCCCGGTGACCCAGGACTCGACGAACGGGTACACCGCGATCGCGACCAGCACCAGCGGGAAGATCACCAGCGGGATGAACACGCCCAGGACCAGGGTGTGGCCCCACAGGTTGATCTCCCAGCCCGGCATCGCGCGGATCAGGCCCTCGGAGAAGCCCATGTACCAGTCGGGCTGCGCGCCCGTGGAGACGTGGTCCGGGACGTACGGGCCGAGCGCCCAGATCGGGTTGATCGAGGCGATGCCCGCGATGACCGCGATGACACCGAAGACCAGGAAGAAGAAGCCTCCGGCCTTGGCCATGTAGACCGGGAGCAGCGGCATGCCGACGACGTTCTTGTTCGTCTTGCCGGGGCCCGGGTACTGGGTGTGCTTGTGGTACACGACGAGGATCAGGTGCGCCACGACCAGGCCCAGCATGATGCCGGGGAGCAGCAGGATGTGGATCGAGTAGAACCGTCCGACGAAGTCGTGGCCGGGGAACTCGCCGCCGAAGAGGAAGAACGACAGGTACGTGCCGACGATCGGCACGGACAGGATCGCGCCCTCCATGAAGCGGACACCGGTGCCCGAGAGCAGGTCGTCCGGCAGGGAGTAACCGGTGAAACCGGTGAACATGCCGAGGACCAGCAGCAGGAAGCCGAAGACCCAGTTGACCTCGCGGGGCTTGCGGAACGCGCCGGTGAAGAAGACGCGCATCATGTGCACGAGCATCGCGGCGACGAAGATCAGGGCCGCCCAGTGGTGGATCTGCCGGATGAGCAGACCGCCGCGGACGTCGAAGCTGATGTCCAGGGTCGAGGCGAAGGCCTCGGACATCCGGACGCCCTGCATCGGCACGTACGAGCCGTGGTACACGACCTCGTTCATGCTCGGGTGGAAGAACAGCGTCAGGTACACACCCGTGAGGATGATGATCAGGAAGCTGTAGAGGCAGATCTCACCGAGCATGAAGGACCAGTGGTCCGGGAAGATCTTGCGCATGTTCGCCTTGGCGAGGGTGTAGATGCCCAGGCGGCCGTCCGCCCAGTCCGCTACACGCTCGCCGGCGGGCGCTTTGCGCTCCTTGGTTTCTGTGGCAGTGCTCATCCGCGCTCCCAGAAGGCAGGACCGACGGGCTCTTCGAAGTCGCCGAGCGCTTCGAGGAAGCCTTCGTCATTCACGCCGATCCGCAGCTGCGGAAGGGCGTGGCCGGCCGGGCCGAAGATGACGCGGGCGCCGTCGGAGAGGTCGAAAGTGGACTGGTGGCACGGGCAGAGCACGTGGTGGGTCTGCTGCTCGTACAGGCTGATCGGGCAGCCGACGTGGGTGCAGATCTTCGAGTAGGCCACGATGCCCTCGTGGGACCATTCGAGTTCCTGCTTGTCCTTGATGTCCTCCGGCTTGATCCGGACGATCATCAGGGCGGCCTTCGCGATCTCGGACAGGTAGTCGTGCGCGTCCTCCTCCAGGCCTTCCGGCTTGGCGAAGGTCAGCGAGCCGACCACGATGTCCTCGGGGCGCAGGGGCTCCATGGTGTTCTGGTTGATGAGCAGCTTGCCCTTCGCCCAGATGGTCTTGCGGAGCTTGTCCTCGGGCAGCGGGCCCAGGTCGCGCAGCAGCATCACGCCGGAGAGCGGCACCAGGGCCAGCGCGCCGAACATGGTGTTGCGGATGAGCTTGCGGCGGCCGATGTCCGACTCGCGGGCGCCGTCGGCGAAGTCCTGGAGGACCTTGGCCTTGACGTCCGCGGGGGCGGCGATCGGGTGGCGCTCGTCGGCGACCTCTTCGTCGGACATCAGGGTGCGGGCCCAGTGGACCGCGCCCGCGCCGATGCAGAAGAGGGCGGCGCCGAGGGTGAGGCCCAGGGCGAAGTTGAGCGCGGACACCTTGCCGATGGGCCAGATGAACACGATCTTGTCGACCGGGAGGATCACGTAGGACGCGATGAAGCCGACCGTGGCCAGCATCGAGAGCGTGAACAGCATCGCGACCGTGCGCTCGGAGCGCCTGGCCGCCCGCTCGTCGATGTCCTGGATGCGCGGCTTGTGGGCCGGCAGGCCCGGGTCGGCGAACGGGTCGTCCGCAACCGCTACGCCACCGTGGTGGGCGTCCTGCGCAGTCGGCAGGTTCTCTTCGGGAATGTCTTGGCTACTCATGACTTCTTGGCCTTAGCGGTGTGGGCCGCGACCCAGACGGCGACAGCGATCAGCGCACCCAGACCGAACACCCAGCCGAAGAGACCCTCGGACACGGGGCCGAGGCCACCGAGCTTGAGACCACCCGGGTTGGTCGAGTACTCGCCGTTCACGTGCTGGAGGTACGCGATGATGTCCTTCTTCTCCTTCTCCGGCATGGTCGTGTCCGGGAAGGAAGGCATGTTCTGCGGGCCGGTGATCATGGCCTCGTAGATGTGCTTCGGCGAGACGTCCTCAAGGTTGGGGGCGTACTTGCCGTGCGTGAGCGCACCGCCCTCGCCGGTGAAGTTGTGGCACTGCGCGCAGTTGTTGCGGAACAGTTCGCCACCCTTGGCGATGTCGGCACCCGCCGGGTCGTACTGCTTCTCGGTCGGCGTGATCGGGCCGGCGCCGAGGGACGCGATGTACGCGGCCAGCTGGTCGATCTGGGCCTGGGTGTAGATGTTGGGCTTCTTCGGCACCTGGGCGCCGGGCTGCTGGGCGGGCATGCGGCCCGTGCTCACCTGGAAGTCGACGGCCGCTGAGCCGACGCCGACCAGGCTGGGGCCGTCAGAGGAACCCTGACCGCCGGTTCCGTGGCAGCTTGCGCAACCCACGGCGTAGAGCTTCTTGCCCTCCTCGATGGCGAGGGACTGGGCGGTTTCATCGGCCTGCGCCTTGCCCGCGGGGGCGAAGGCGGCGTACAGCCCCCCAGTGGCCGCCAGCGCGAGGAGTAGAACGACGACCGCCGCCAGCGGATGGCGTCGTCGTGCGGAGAGCTTTTTCACGGATTACCCCGGTGTCAGGATCTTCTGCGTCGGTGTTTCTGGATGAGTTGCCGGGGCCGGGCCCGGCGACGTGTTCGCTACTTGATCAGGTAGATCGTGGCGAAGAGGCCGATCCAGACGACATCGACGAAGTGCCAGTAGTAGGACACGACGATGGCCGAGGTGGCCTGTTCGTGGGTGAACCTCTTGGCCGCGTACGTCCGGCCGAGGACCAGCAGGAAGGCGATGAGTCCGCCCGTCACGTGCAGTCCGTGGAAGCCGGTGGTCAGGTAGAACACCGAGCCGTACGGACCGGACGAGAGGCTCATGCCCTCGTGCTTGACCAGCTCGGTGTACTCGAACACCTGGCCGCCAATGAAGATCGCACCCATGACGAACGTGATGATGAACCACGATCGGAGCTTCTTCACGTCACCGCGCTCGGCGGCGAATACGCCGAGCTGGCAGGTGAGCGAGGAAAGCACCAGGATCGTGGTGTTCGTCGCCGAGAACGGGAGGTTCAGGCTCGAAGCCTGTTCCGTCCAGTACTCGGCGCCCGTCACCGATCGCAGGGTGAAGTACATCGCGAAGAGGGCCGCGAAGAACATCAGCTCGGAACTCAACCAGATGATGGTTCCGACGCTGACGAGGTTCGGCCTGTTGACCGTCGGGTGCGCGTGCCCGGTATCTACTGTCGTTGCTGTCGCCACGACCGACATTATGTCGGTCGCTTATCCCGCCCTCACCCCGGGGGGTGCCGTTCGGAGTGTCCGAGGGGTGTGCACTGCCCGAACGGCCCATCAGATCGGCCCCTGGAGCGCCTTGCGGACGTGATCACCGGCGCGGCGGAACCGATGTTGACGGCACATCGGACGGAGTAGCATCCGGCGCATCATCAAGCGTGATTCATGTGACACGTGGAGGAACGAATGCGGGCGACTGCGCGGGTTCTGGTCTACAGCGATGACGCGAGCACCCGGGAGCAGGTGCGGCTGGCCGCCGGGCGGCGGCCCGCGGCGGACCTGCCGCCGGTGGAGTTCACGGAGTGCGCCACCCTTCCGGCCGTGCTCAGCGAGCTGGAGCAGGGCGGCATCGACGTCTGCGTGCTGGACGGCGAGGCCGTGCCGGCCGGAGGCATGGGTGTGTGCCGGCAGATCAAGGACGAGATCTTCCGGTGTCCCCCGGTGCTGCTCCTGATGGGGCGCCCGCAGGACGCCTGGCTGGCCACCTGGAGCCGCGCGGACGCGGCGGTGACCCTTCCGGTGGACCCGGTGGCGTTCCCGGAGGCGCTGGCCGCACTGCTGCGGACGCGGCTCTCCGTGAACTCCTGACCGGGCCCACCGGGCCCTGACGGTCCCCTCCCGGGGGCCTGTTACACCTGGGGCCGCAGCCGTGCCGCGTCGGCGGGGCTGCGGCCGTCCTGGGTGCCCTTGAGGAGGGCGCTGCCCTCCCTCCAGTCCTTCCAGTCCAGGTTCCAGTCGCCGTATCCGTTCCCGAACGGGTCCATGTCCTCGCCGATGCTGTTGACGACGTGGACGAGGTCGCCCTCGCGGATGTTCTCGAAGAACCAGGCGGCGTTGCCGGTGCTCATGCCGGTGCAGCCGTGGCTGACGTTCTCGTATCCGTGGGAGCCGACCGACCACGGCGCTGCGTGCACGTATTCACCGCTCCAGGTGACCCGGGTGGCCCAGTACACGTCGAGGTTGTAGTACTCGCTGCCGCCGATGCCGACGGTGTCGCCGCGCATCCGGACGTAGTACTGCTTGCCCAGCACCACCTTGATGCCGTTGCGGGTGGAGAACCCGGGCTTCCCGGTGGTGATCGGGATGGAGTTGACCACTTCTCCGTTGCGCTTGAAGGTCATCCAGTGGGTGGCCGCGTTGGTGATGACCTCGACCCGGTCGCCGATGTCCAGCTTGAGCGGCTTGGAGGCGGCACCGTGCAGGTGGTCGCCGATCCGGATGCCCTCCAGGTTGCTCCGTACGGCGACGGTGGAGTTGGCGGGCCAGTACTCCTTCGGGCGGAAGTGCAGATGGGTGCTGTCCACCCAGTGCCAGGCGCCCTCCACCGGCTTCGGCGAGGTCTCGACGACCAGGGCGCGCTCGACCACCGCGCGGGCGGCCTTGTCCTTGACCGGCTCGTTGAGCTCGGCCGTGACGGGCTGTCCGACGCCGTAGGTGCCCGCCTCCGGGCCGAATTCGACCTGGAGGACCTTCTTCGCCGGAGTGGTCTCGAACGTCAGCGTGCGCTGGCCCTGGGCCCCGCCGGCGTCCTCGGTGCGGACGGTGACGTTGTAGCGGACACCCGCGGCCAGCGGCACGGTGCTGTGCCAGCGGTCGCCCTTGGCGGAGAGTTCGCCCGCCAGTCGGCGTCCGTGCGTGTCGACGGCGGTCACATCGGTGATCCGGCTGCCGTCCAGCCCCTTGGCGGTCACCTCCAGCGGCCGGTCGGGGTCGACGGGCCGGGAGCCCGCGGCCTGGTTGAAGGCGACCTGATCGGCCGCGTCGTAGGGGCCTGACGAGCGCGGGGTGTCGCCGCCCCCGCAGGCGGTGGCGCCGGCCCCGAGGGACGCGACCAGCAGGGAGCAGCCGATGACCGTCCAAAGACGCGGTGTGTGACTCATGAGGCAACGCTATGAACATATGACGATCACTGCGCGCGGGGTGACTGCAAACGAGGGGCCCGGACTCCTCCGAAGAGGTGTCCGGGCCCCGGGTCCGACTGCTGCGGCGGGTTCCTACTGGTTCTGGTTCTCGCCGCGGTAGTACTCGTACACCCAGCCCCACAGGCCGATCAGGATGACCGGAGCCGAGAAGTACATCAGCCACCAGCCGAAGATGACGCCGCTGAAGGCGAGCGCGCCACCGACGGCCAGGGAGAGCGGCTGCCAGCTGTGCGGGGAGAAGAACCCCAGGTCGCCGGCCTCGTCCGCGACGTCGGCCTCCTTGTTGTCCTGGGCCATCTCGTCCACGCGCTTGGCCGTGAAGGCCAGGTAGTAGCCGATCATGACGCTCAGGCCGAAGGCCAGGAACAGAGCGGTGGTGCCGACCGGCTCCTTCGACCACACGCCGTACACGACGGCCATGATCAGAATGAAGGCGGAGAGCCAGAGGAACATCTTGCCCTGGATCTTCACTTGCCGGCCTCCTTGCCACCGGTGACGGCCGCGGGGGTGTGGTCCTCAAGGTGTTCGAGGGCCGCGATCTCCGGGTGGTGCAGGTCGAACGCCGGGGATTCGGAACGGATCCGCGGCAGGGTGAGGAAGTTGTGCCGCGGCGGCGGGCAGGAAGTCGCCCATTCGAGCGAACGGCCGTAGCCCCACGGGTCGTCGACCTCGATCTTCTTGCCGTACTTGGCGGTCTTCCACACGTTGTACATGAAGGGAAGCATCGACAGGCCGAGCAGGAAGGAGCTGATCGTGGAGATGGTGTTCAGGGTGGTGAAGCCGTCGGCCGCCAGGTAGTCGGCGTAACGGCGGGCCATGCCCTCGGCGCCCAGCCAGTGCTGCACCAGGAAGGTCCCGTGGAAGCCGATGAACAGCGTCCAGAAGGTGATCTTGCCGAGGCGCTCGTCCAGCATCTTGCCCGTGAACTTCGGCCACCAGAAGTGGAAGCCGGAGAACATCGCGAAGACCACGGTGCCGAAGATGACGTAGTGGAAGTGCGCGACGACGAAGTACGAGTCGGAGACGTGGAAGTCCATCGGGGGCGAGGCCAGGATGACGCCGGTCAGACCACCGAAGGTGAAGGTGATCAGGAAGCCGACGGCCCAGAGCATCGGGGTCTCGAAGGACAGCGAGCCCTTCCACATGGTGCCGATCCAGTTGAAGAACTTCACACCGGTCGGTACCGCGATCAGGAAGGTCATGAAGGAGAAGAACGGCAGCAGCACACCGCCGGTGACGTACATGTGGTGCGCCCACACCGTCACCGAGAGGCCGGCGATCGCGATGGTGGCGGCGATCAGGCCGATGTAGCCGAACATCGGCTTCCGGGAGAAGACCGGGATGACCTCGGAAATGATTCCGAAGAACGGTAGCGCGATGATGTACACCTCTGGATGGCCGAAGAACCAGAAGAGGTGCTGCCAGAGCAGTGCTCCGCCGTTGGCGGAGTCGAACACGTGCGCACCGAACTTCCGGTCGGCCTCCAGCGCGAACAGCGCGGCGGCCAGCACCGGGAAGGCGAGCAGGACCAGGACACCGGTCAGCAGCACGTTCCAGGTGAAGATCGGCATGCGGAACATCGTCATGCCGGGAGCGCGCATGCAGATGATCGTGGTGATGAAGTTGACCGAGCCGAGGATGGTGCCGAAGCCGGAGAAGGCCAGACCCATGATCCACATGTCGGCGCCGATGCCCGGCGAACGGACCGCGTCCGACAGCGGGGAGTAGGCGAACCAGCCGAAGTCGGCGGCGCCGTTCGGCGTCACGAAGCCGGCCACCGCGATGGTCGAGCCGAAGAGGTACAGCCAGTACGCGAACATGTTCAGCCGCGGGAACGCCACGTCGGGCGCGCCGATCTGCAGCGGCATGATCCAGTTCGCGAAGCCCGCGAACAGCGGGGTGGCGAACATCAGCAGCATGATCGTGCCATGCATGGTGAACGCCTGGTTGAACTGCTCGTTCGACATGATCTGCGTGCCCGGACGGGCCAGCTCGGCGCGCATGAACAGCGCCATGACGCCGCCGATGATGAAGAACACGAACGAGGTGACCAGGTAGAGCGTACCGATGGTCTTGTGGTCAGTGGTGGTGAGCCACTTCACGACCACGTTTCCCGGCTGCTTGCGGCGTACCGGCAGCTCGTTCTCGTACGAGTCTGCGGCGGCACCCTGGGGTTCGTTGAGGATGCTCACAGTTTGTTCGTCTCCGCGTTCCGGGCCGGGTCAGTCTGCTTGATGCCGGCCGGCAGGAAGCCGGTCTGCCCCTTCTCGGCCAGTTCCTTGAGGTGCGCCCGGTACTCCTCCGGCGAGACGACCTTCACGTTGAAGAGCATCCGGGAGTGGTCGACGCCGCAGAGCTCGGCGCACTTGCCCATGAAGACGCCCTCTTCGGTCGGGGTGACCTCGAAGACATTGGTGTGGCCCGGGATGACGTCCTGCTTGAACAGGAACGGGACCACCCAGAAGGAGTGGATGACGTCGTTGGACGACAGGATGAAGCGGACCTTCTCGCCCTTGGGCAGGTAGAGGGTCGGACCCGGCCAGCCCTTCTCGGGGTTCCGGTCGCTCGGGACGCCCTTCTGGTAGACGCCTTCGGCGCCCGCCGGGAAGTCCTTGGTGTACCGGTCCGGGATGTTGGCGAGCTCCTTGGGGACCTCGCCCGCCTTGCCGGTGGCCGGGTCGCCGTCCACGTCCTCGACGTAGTTGAAGCCCCAGCTCCACTGGAAGCCGACCACGTTGATGGTGTGGGCGGGCTTCGCGGAGAGCGCGAGGAGCTTCGACTCGTCCCGGGCGGTGAAGTAGAACAGCACCGAGACGATGATCAGCGGGACCACGGTGTACAGGGCCTCGATGGGCATGTTGTACCGGGTCTGCGGCGGGACCTCCACCTTGGTGCGGCTGCGCCGGTGGAAGATCACACTCCAGATGATCAGGCCCCAGACCAGGATGCCCGTGACCAGTGCGGCCGCCCACGACCCCTGCCACAGCGAGAGGATGCGCGGAGCCTCTTCGGTGATCGGGTCCGGCATTCCGAGGTTGGGGAAGTCTTTATATGTGTACGAGCAACCGGTGGCGGTTGCCAGGACCGCACCCGCCGTCAGCGCCTGCAGCAGCTTCCGCCGCATCGGGCGCCGCGGCATGGGGGTACCTCCCATGCCCTTCGGGCGATGGGGGAGGTCGGAGCCGTAGGGACTCACGTAGCGCCTTCCCGAGAGTCTCGGCCCGCGCGGCCGGCCGCGGCCGTCTGTCGGGTCGGTCGCCGGCCCTGACGCAGGCAGGGGTTTGGATGTTTATGCGGACCAAACCCTACTGGACGCTATTTGGGGTCGCGCGGGGAGGGTGCCCAACGCGCCGCTACTGCCCCCGAAGGGGTGGCTCCCCCGTACGGGGGACGGTCTGGCCGGCGCCGAACTGCGGGGCCGGGCAGCGGACTGACGACCCCTGACCCGGGGCCCCCGGAGGCTGCTCTACGGTGACCGGATGCCGTATTTCGACGCCGCTTCCGCCGCCCCGCTGCACCCGGTCGCCCGGCAGGCCCTGCAGGCCGCCCTGGACGAGGGCTGGGCGGACCCGGCCCGGCTGTACCGGGAGGGCCGGCGGGCGAGGCTGCTGCTGGACGCCGCGCGGGAGGCCGCCGCGGAGGCGGTGGGCTGCCGTCCGGACGAGCTCGTGTTCACTCCTTCGGGGACGCACGCGGTTCACTCGGGGATCGCCGGAGCCCTCGCGGGCCGCCGGCGGGTCGGCGGCCACCTGGCCGTATCGGCGGTCGAACACAGTTCTGTACTGCACGCGGCCCGGGAACACGAGGCGCGCGGCGGCACCCTGACGGAGGTCCCGGTGGACCGGACCGGCGCGGTGTCCGCCGCCGGCTACGCCGCGGCGCTGCGCCCGGACACCGCGCTGGCCTGTCTGCAGTCCGCCAACCACGAGGTGGGCACGGTCCAGCCGGTCGCCGAGGTGGCCGGGCACTGCGCGGCCGCCGGGGTGCCGCTGCTGGTGGACGCCGCCCAGTCGCTGGGCTGGGGACCGGTCGCGGACGGCTGGTCGCTGCTCGCCGCGAGCGCCCACAAGTGGGGCGGCCCGCCCGGGGTCGGTCTGCTCGCGGTCCGCAAGGGGGTCCGCTTCTCCCCCCAACACCCTTCGGACGAGCGGGAGTCGGGGCGCTCCCCCGGGTTCGCCAACCTGCCCGCGATCGTGGCGGCGGCCGCCTCCCTGCGGGCGGTCCGGGCCGAGGCGGACACGGAGGCGGCCCGGCTGCGGGTGCTCGTCGACCGGATCCGGCGGCGGGTGGCCCGACTGGTCCCGGACGTGGAGGTGGTGGGCGACGGCGAGCGGCGGCTGCCGCACCTGGTCACCTTCTCCTGTCTCTACGTGGACGGGGAGGCGCTGCTGCACGAGCTGGACCGGGCCGGGTTCTCGGTGTCCTCCGGCTCCTCCTGCACCAGCTCCACGCTGACGCCCAGCCATGTGCTGAAGGCGATGGGGGTGCTGTCGGAGGGCAACGTCCGGGTCTCGCTGCCGGCCGGGACCACCGCCGAGGAGGTCAACGCCTTCCTGGAGGCGCTGCCCCGGGCGGTGGCCGGGGTCCGCGAGACCCTCGGCGTGTCGGCCCCGGCGCCGGCCGTGCCGGAGGCGGCGGAGCTCACCCTGGACGCGCTGGGGCTGCGCTGCCCGCAGCCGGTGATCGAACTGGCCCGGGCCATCGGGCGGGTCCCGGTGGGCGGCGTGGTCACGGTGCTGTCGGACGACGAGGTGGCCCGGCTGGACATCCCCGCCTGGTGCGCCATGCTCGGGCACGACTACCTCGGCGAGTCCCCGGCGCCGGAGGCGGACGCCGAGACCGGGGCCGGGGCTGCGGGCGCCAGGGCGACGGATGGCGGGGCGACGGGCGCCGGGGCGACGGATGGCGGGGCGGCCGGGGTCGCGTACCGGGTCCGGCGCGCCCACTGAGACGGCGCCGCACCCCCGTGGGGCGCGGCGCCGCTCCCCGGCGCGCCGGGCGCCGGTCGCCTCGGGTCAGCCGCCGATGTGGGCGCCGACCTCGGCGGCGGCGGTGTCGCCGTAGGCCTTGGTGAACCGCTCCATGAAGTGGGCTCGGGCCAGCGTGTACTCCTGGGTGCCCAGGGTCTCGATCACCAGGGTGGCGAGCATGCAGCCCACCTGGGCGGCCCGCTCCAGGCCGACGCCCCAGCCGAGACCGGTCAGGAAGCCCGCGCGGAAGGCGTCGCCGACACCGGTCGGGTCGACCTTGGCGGTCTCCTCCGCGCAGCCCACGACGATGGGCTCCTCGCCGGCCCGCTCGATCCGCACCCCGCGCGAGCCGAGGGTGGTCACCCGGATGCCGACCTTGCCGAGGATCTCCTCGTCGGTCCAGCCGGACTTCGACTCGATGAGGCCCTTCTCGTACTCGTTGGAGAAGAGGTACGCCGCCCCCTCCATCAGGGTGCGGATGTTGTCGCCGTCCATCCGGGCGATCTGCTGCGAGAAGTCGGCGGCGAACGGGATGCCCCGGGTCCGGCACTCCTCGGTGTGGCGGAGCATCGCCTCCGGGTCGTCGGCTCCGATCAGGACCAGGTCGAGGCCACCGACCCGGTCGGCGACGGCCTTGAGCTCGATCAGCCGGGCCTCGCTCATGGCCCCGGTGTAGAAGGAGCCGATCTGGTTGTGGTCGGCGTCCGTGGTGCACACGAAGCGGGCGGTGTGCAGCACCTCGGAGATCCGTACGGACTCGGTGTCGACCCCGTGCCGGTCCAGCCAGGCGCGGTACTCGTCGAAGTCGGAGCCCGCGGCGCCGACCAGGATCGGCCGGCTGCCCAGCTGCCCCATGCCGAAGCAGATGTTCGGGCCGACCCCGCCCCGTCGGACGTCGAGGTTGTCGACGAGGAAGGAGAGGGAGACCGTGTGCAGCTGGTCCGCGACCAGCTGGTCGGCGAAGCGGCCGGGGAAGGTCATGAGGTGGTCGGTGGCGATGGAGCCGGTGACTGCGATACGCACGGCGTGGATGCTCCTGCGAAGGGGCGGCAAGGGGACAGTCCACGCTACCCGGTCGGGAACGGTCGACCGACCGGGCGAAACTACCCGATAGTAGCTCTTACCGGACGAGGGCTTCCCGGCCTACGGTGCCCCCATGACCACCTCGAACAGCGTCGTTCACCCCTCGTACACCGCCCAGTACAGCGGCCCCGGGCGCGCCGGGGAAGCCTTCGGCAGGCCAGGTTTCGCGGAACTCCTCGGCGACTGCGCCAGGATGGCCCCGCACTGGGCGGTCCCGGCGGAACCCGCCCCGGCGCCGGTGAGCGCCGACCGGATCCACGGGGTCCGGGTGCCGGCGGCCTCGGCCCGGCTGATCGCGGGCACCGCGCAGTACGGGGACCAGTAGGGCAGGAACTCCCGCGGGCGCCCGCGGGAGTTACGGGAACCGGTTGCCCTTCTGTTCCGTCCCACCGGCACCACGGTCGGCACGGCAGGCGAAGGAGCGATGCGGTGGACAAGGGACAGCACCCCGGCACGACCGACCCGGCGGACGGGACGGACGGGACACACGGGGCGGACGCGGCAGGCGGGACGGGCGCGGCAGGCGGTACCGGCGCGGTCGGCGGGACGGGCGCGGCGCCCACGGCGCTCGGGTCCGGGGCGGCGGCGGGCGATGCCGCGGGCGCGGGCCCGGGCGCGGGGACCGACTCCGAGGCGGCGGCGGGTCCGGGTGCCGAGGCCGGGACGGGGCGGCGGCCGTGGCGGCGGTCGGGCGCGGCGGTCGCCGCGGTCGCGACCGCGGTGCTGCTGGCCGGCGGCGGCACCGCCTACTGGGCGACCGCCGCCCAGGGCGGCGGCTCGGCCTCCGCCACGCTGAGCGCCCAGGACGCCGCCGCCAAGGGCGCCCCCTCCCCGGGGGGCTCCCCCGGCACCTCCCGGGACACCGATCCGCCGCCCGGAATCGCCCCGGGGGAACCCGATCCCTCCGGCGAACGGGTGGTGTACGAGGCCAAGGGGCCGCTGCCCACCGGCCCTGACCGGGCCCCGGTGCTCAAGGCGACCGGCCAGGTGACCGAGGCCGAGGTGGCCCGCCTCGCCGCCGCACTCGGCGTACCGGGCACTCCCCGGCTCACCGGCGAGCTGTGGCGGGTGGGCACCGACCGGGAGGGCGAGGGCCCCCGGCTCCAGGTGAACCGGCAGGCCCCCGGCACCTGGAACTTCACCCGGCACCGCGCGACCGGCGGCGACGACTGCGTCCGCGGCAAGGACACCTGCGGCCCGGCCACCCTGCCCGAACCCCCGGTGGCCCCGGGCGCCCCGGCGCCGGGGACCGGCGGGACCCCCGTCCCGGAGGAGGCGGCGAAGGCGGCCGCGGCCCCGGTGCTGAGCGCCACCGGACTGCTCGGCGCCAAGCTGGACACCCGGCTGACCCAGGGCCCGGTCCGGGTGGTCGTCGCCGACCCGGTGTTCCTCGGGTTCCCGAGCCAGGGCTGGTCCACCCGTATCAGCGTGGGTGCGGACGGATCGGTGGTGGCCGGCAGCGGCGAGCTGAAGGCCCCCGAGCCGACGGACGAGCGTCCGGTGGTCGCCGCCCAGGAGGCCCTGGACCGGCTGAACGCGGCCTCCCGGCCGGTCACCGGCCCGCCCGGATGCGCCACCGCCGTCCCCCTGGACAGCGAGACCGTACGGACCGACGGCGTGGGCACCCAGGACCCGGCCCCCTGCAACCCTGAGCCGCGCCCGATCAAGCCCCCGCGCACCGAGACGGTGGTCGGTGCGGTCCTCGGGCTGACCGGCGGCACGGTGGACGGGGCCCGGGCCCTGGTGCCGGCCTGGCTGTTCGAGGTGGCGGGCCGCGACGGCGGCCCCGGCCACACGGTGGCCCAGACGGCCGAGCAGACGGCGAAGACCGGTGTGAAGACGGTCCCGGGGTTCTCGTACGACGCGGCCGACCGCGAGCTGACCGTGCACTTCTGGGGCGGCGCGTGCAGCACCTACGGGCTGGAGGTCTCGGAGCACCCGGAGTCGGTGATGGTGCGGATCGTCGACACGCCGAAGGAGCCGGGCCGGGCCTGCATCCTGCTGGCCCAGGAGATGTCGATGACGGCCAAACTGGAGCGCCCCCTGGGCGACCGCAAGGTCCTGGACGCGACCACCGCCGAGGAACTCCCCCGCACCTGACCCGACCCCCGACCACCACCAGCCGAAGGGCCCGCACCGGAATCCCGGTGCGGGCCTCCGTTCGCCCTCAGTCCTCGGGAACCCCGCTGATGATGGCCCGACAGGGTGAGTCCTGGTAGTACTTCCGCCCGCCCTGTGTGTAGTGCAGCCGGCAGCGCGTGAACCGCCCGCCCTCGATGGTCTCCACCCGGATCCGGGCCATGAAGAAGACGTTGTTGTCCCCGTCCGGCGCGGGCGCCAGCTCGATCGCCCTCCCGGCGTGGTTCTTCAGCTTCCGAAAGTCGATCGTCCCGTTGCCATCGGGCCAGAGCAGCGGGACACCATCCGTCTCGGCCGCGTCGAACGCCGCGTACTCCATCACCCTGAGCCCTCCGGAGAGGTCCTCGATGGTGGTCCCGGTGAGCCGCAGGGGCGCGTCCGTGTCATTGAGCACCAACGGCAGCGCGACCCACCACTCCTCCCCCACCTTGGCGTTCTCGGTGCCCGCCTCCATCCCGGGCTCCGCCCCGTTGTAGAGGCCCTTGCCCGCGATCTCCCCCACACCGGCGGGCGCCCCCGTCACCGGGGACGCGGGCAGCAGCCCGATCACCACCGCCGCCACGGCGAGCGCCGTCCTAGTACGAGTAGAAGACACCTGGATTCCCCGCTCCCACGCGGGACCTGTAGCCCCAGATGTCATGTTTGATGGGCTGGGTGCCGGCCAGGATCCGCTGCTTGTGGTCCCTGTCGTACTGCGTGTACACGGACATCGAGAGGTAGAACGGGGTTGCGGCGGTGGTGTACTTGAGGCTGCGGCCGGTACTGATCTGCGTGTACGTGCCGGGCCACACCACGCTGCGCTTCTCCGGGTCCGATTTACGGAAGGCCTCATAGCCGTTTGCGAAGAGCAGGTTCCTGCCGGTGACGCCGGCGTACCCCCCGGCGGGAACGTGGTAACCGACCGGCACGACTTCCTCGTAGCTACTCCGGGGCACACCACCGCAGTAGTACGTCACCTTGCGCTTGTGGTACATGATCGGGATTCGGTAGTGCGTGGCGAACTTCGGCCCCCGATTGCTGAATCCAGTGCTCGTCGCGGCCCAGGAGTTCATCGCCACCGTGCCGCCGAGGGTCCATTTACCGGAAGATTTGATCATGATGTCGAAGCCGTTCGAGAGCTTGCTCTCGAACTCGAAGGATGCGTAGGCGTCCAAGTAGGCGTGCGCCTCGCCGACGATCGTGTACTGCACGTCCTTGCTCAGCACCCTGTTCAGCCAATAGCAGGTCTCGCTGCCCGTGGGTACCGGCTCGGGACGGACCGCCTCGGCGCTGAGGTCCTTGCCGTTGATCAGGTACGGATTGAACTGAGCCGGCGCCGGCTCCCGGTCACTCAGCCACTTGGGCTTCGGAGCGGTCGGGTTGGCACGGGGGTTCGCCGCCTGCGTGGCAGCGTAGGAGTTCGCGCCCTCGGCGGGTGAGGGTGCCTCTTCCGTGGGAGCGGTGCCCTCCGCGGCCGGCAGCAGCGCCACAGTGTGCTCGGGTTCCGCGGCAGCAGCGGCGGCGAGCTCGCCGGGAGCCGCACCCGCCGGTTCGATCGGCTCCGGCACGGCCGGAAGGGTGTCCGAGCCGAACATGCGAACGCCGGAGGTCGTCACCGCGCCGGTCGCAGCAGTGACGTTCACGATGCCGCCGTTGGCGTCCGCCGCCGCTTGGACCTTGGCGGGCAGCTTCTCCGGGAGAACCAGGGACCAGCTCCCGTCGCTCCCGGTCGTGACCGTGCCGAGAACCGGCAGTCTCGTATCGGAACCGTCAGCGTTCATCAGCTCGGGGTTGACGGCCCGGACGTCCACCTTCAGTCCTGCGGCCGGGGCCCCACTGCCGAGGGTGAACTTCCCGGACACCCTGCGTGGCCCCGTCGGCTTCTCGGGAACGGGTTCCGGCTGGACGGGAGTCTCGGGACCGGACGGAGGCGGAGTGGTACCGGGGATGACCGGTTTTCCTCCGGCCGGGTCCACCAGGCACGCCGCCACGTCCGTCAGCACGCGGCCCTCCGGCATCGATGAGCGGACGTCGGTCGACGCCGTGGCGTACGAGTCGCCGGTGTAGCTCTTGACGGGTCCTGCACCTGCCCGGGTGTAGAGCGTCCCGGGCCCCGGAGACCACGCAGCCGTCGTACCGGCGGTCAGGCCAGTGGCAACGACTTCCGGGTCGTGGATCGGCGGCCGGCCGTCAGGCAGGTTCTCCTTGTAGGTCCAGCGGGTCAGCACCGCGCCTTTGAGCGAGTAGACGTGGCCCGCGGTCGCCCAGACTTCATCGGCGCCTCGCAGCGCCGCAGCTACGGGGGCCGTGGCGGGGATCGTCGCTCGCCACAGGACCGAGCCGTCGCCGGTCTCGGCCTCGCCCTGGGCATAGATCGAGATCGATCCGTCGTTCTTCTGCTCGAAGATTCGCCCGTAGGTGCTCTTGTAGAGCACGGGACCGGTGCCCGCGGGCACGTCACCCGCACTGGCCCATACGCGCTCCGCCGGCGTCCAGTCGCCTCCGTAGGTCTTGACCGGAGTCAGCATCGAACCTCCGGTGGCGGACTTGTCCTTGTACGACTGCAGCGCACCGTCGACCCGGTCGAAACCGTAGAAGACCCCGTTCCCCCCGCCGAAGAGGTAGGTCAGCCCCGGCACCGTGGCGGTTCGCGCGTCCTCGACGAAGGTGCCGTCCTTGTTACCGGACTTCGGCCTCCAGTCGTAGTACTTGCGCAAGATCTGCGGAGTGCCGAGGAGTCCGGTGTCCTCCAGGACGTACGCGGCCACGTACGACTCGCACTGCTCCGCGGCGGCGGCTTCGGTCGCGCCGACGACCGTCGGTGCGGTCACCAGGCCGGCCATGAGTGCGCCGGAGATCAGCAGTTTCATACCCCGGTCACCACGACCGGTCTTGCTCGACTTCACGTTCCCCCCATGGAACCGTTCTGACCAGGCACTTTGCTGCCCGGACGGTGTCGATGGGACCACATCAGGAGTGCCTTGACCAGGCACTTCATCCGGAGGGGCGGACTCCGAACAGGCCGGCGGTTGATCGTTTTATGTCGGTTCAACCACAAGGGGGGAGTCGGATCTGAGCAACGCTTGAGGGAGGTCCGTCCAGCCGCTTTGCCCAGTTATTACGCAAGCTCATGAGAGGCGGTCGCGATCAGGCCACACCTTCCGACCACAACCGGCCGAGGCGACGCGAAACGGCCCCCAGGACCGGTGGGGTCCTGGGGGCCGTCTTCGCGCAGCGGGGCTGGAGGCCCCCGGAGCGCTTAGCTGAAGGAGTCGCCGCAGGCGCAGGAGCCGGTGGCGTTGGGGTTGTCGATGGTGAAGCCCTGCTTCTCGATGGTGTCGACGAAGTCGATCGAGGCGCCGATCAGGTACGGGGCGCTCATGCGGTCGGTGACCACCTTGACGCCGTCGAAGTCCTTGACGACGTCGCCGTCGAGCGAGCGCTCGTCGAAGAAGAGCTGGTAGCGCAGGCCGGAGCAGCCACCGGGCTGGACGGCGACGCGGAGGGCCAGGTCTTCGCGGCCCTCCTGCTCCAGCAGGGCCTTGACCTTGGCGGCGGCGGCGTCGGACAGGAGGATGCCGTCGCTCACAGTGGTCTTCTCGTCCTGAACGGACATCTGCATTCACTCCCGAAGTGGGGCGGACTCTTGCCGTCGGCTGCAACCGACGCGGCCTCGGATTCATTCCCATGCTCGCACACGGATGTGGAGGGGTGGGTCGGACCGATGACGAGGGGCGAATTCGTCACATCGACACTATCGGCATCGTCAAAGTGACGTGAAGCGGTTATGATAGATAGCGTCAAATAGACGAGAAGCCGATATCTTCCTGGACCGACCAGGACCGAGTCTCGTAGTCGCGGAACAGAAAGGGTGCGTGTCGTGACCACCGCCCAGCCTTTGGACGTCCAGCCGACGCCCCTTGCCCTGCTGCTGCTCGGCCGCGAAGCCGACCCCAAGAGCGAGCGCGGGGTGGAATGCCCCGGCGACCTGCCGTCCCCCTCGGACCCGGACCTGGTGGCCCGGGCCCGTGCGGCCAAGGAGAAGCTCGGGGACAAGGTCTTCATCCTCGGGCACCACTACCAGCGTGACGAGGTCATCGAGTTCGCGGACGTCACCGGTGACTCCTTCAAGCTCGCCCGGGACGCGGCGGCCAAGCCGGAGGCCGAGTACATCGTGTTCTGCGGTGTGCACTTCATGGCCGAGTCCGCCGACATTCTGACCACCGACGACCAGAAGGTGGTCCTCCCGGACCTCGCGGCCGGCTGCTCGATGGCCGACATGGCCACCGCCGAGCAGGTCGCGGAGTGCTGGGACGTGCTGACCGAGGCCGGGATCGCCGATGTGACGGTGCCCGTCTCGTACATGAACTCCTCCGCCGACATCAAGGCCTTCACCGGCAAGCACGGCGGCACCATCTGCACCTCCTCCAACGCGAAGAAGGCCCTGGACTGGGCCTTCGAGCAGGGCGAGAAGGTGCTGTTCCTGCCGGACCAGCACCTGGGCCGGAACACCGCCGTCCGCGACATGGGCATGTCCCTGGACGACTGCGTGCTCTACAACCCGCACAAGCCGAACGGCGGACTGACCGCCGAGCAGCTGCGGAACGCCAAGATGATCCTGTGGCGCGGGCACTGCTCGGTGCACGGCCGGTTCTCGCTGGACTCGGTGAACGACGTGCGCGAGCGGATCCCCGGCGTCAACGTGCTGGTGCACCCCGAGTGCAAGCACGAGGTGGTGGCGGCCGCGGACTACGTGGGCTCCACCGAGTACATCATCAAGGCGCTGGAGGCGGCCCCGGCCGGCTCCAAGTGGGCCATCGGCACCGAGCTGAACCTGGTCAAGCGGCTGGCGAATCGATTCGCCGCCGAGGACAAGGAAGTCGTCTTCCTCGACAAGACGGTCTGCTTCTGCTCGACGATGAACCGCATCGACCTGCCCCACCTGGTGTGGACCCTGGAATCCCTGGCCGAGGGCAACCTGGTCAACCAGATCCGGGTGGACAAGGAGACCGAGAGCTTCGCGAAGCTGGCACTGGAGCGGATGCTGGCGCTGCCGTAGCGGTTCGTGTGTCCGGGAGGGGCGCCCCACGGGGCGCCCCTCCCGTAGTTCCGGGCGCCCGGCCGGCCGGGCGCCAGCCTATTCGGCGCGCGGCCGGACCAGTCCGGACTCGTAGGCGATGACGACCAGTTGGGCCCGGTCCCGGGCCCCGAGCTTGCCCATGGCCCGGTTGACATGGGTCTTGACGGTGAGCGGGCTGACGGCGAGCCGGCCGGCGATCTCGTCGTTCGACAGCCCCCCGGCCACCTGCACCAGGACCTCGCGCTCGCGGACGGTCAGCGCGGCCAGCCGCTCGGCGTGCCGGCCGCCGGGAACCCCGGTGGCGGCGTCGGGACCGGCCTGGGCGAGGAAGCTGGCGATCAGCCCCTTGGTGGCGGCCGGGGAGAGCAGGGCCTCACCGGCCGAGGCGATCCGGATGGCGTTGAGCAGCTCCTCGGGTTCGGCGCCCTTGCCGAGGAAGCCGGAGGCGCCGGCCCGCAGGGCCTCGACCACGTACTCGTCGACCTCGAAGGTCGTCAGCATCACCACCCGTACGGCGGCCAGCGCGGGATCCGCGCTGATCATGCGGGTGGCGGCGAGCCCGTCCGTGCCCGGCATCCGGATGTCCATGAGGACCACGTCGGCGGCCAGTTCCCCGGCCAGCGCGTAGGCCTGGGCCCCGTCGGAGGCCTCCCCGACCACCTCCATGTCCGCTTCCGAGTCCACGAGCACCCGGAAGGCGCTGCGCAGCAGCGCCTGGTCATCGGCGAGCAGCACCCTGATGGGCGCGGCACCGGGAAACGCTCCGACCACGATCTCTTCCACACGACGGAGCGTACGCGCCACCCCCCGACCCCCCGCCGCACACCCGGCTCCCGACGCCCGGCCCCCCGGGACCGTCCCCCTCGCGTCGGCCACGGCGCAGGACACCGCTCCTCAGCGTGGAAGTCCAGGCCGTCTCCACGGCGGTCGACCTCGCCGCACGCGCGGTGGTCCGGGACCTGGTCCTCGTCGCCGGGCGTGGCGCGTCCGCCGAGCTGCGGGCCCTCGCGGAACGGGCCGACAGCCTCGGATAGCCGGCCGGGTGGTCAGCCGAGGGAGAGGGTGACCAGGGTGGTGGTCGCGGCGGTTTCGGCGAGGGCGCCGAAGACGTCGCCGGTGACGCCGCCGAAGCGGCGGACGCAGCGGCGGAGCAGGAACTCGGCGGCCAGCAGGGCGGCGAGCACCGCGGCGGCGGCGTACGGGCCGATCGGGAGGGCCGCGAGGCCGGCCGCAGCGGCGACCAGGGCGGCCAGGGCGAGCGCGGTGCGGGTGGGGACGACGGCGGCGACGGCGGCGCCCAGGCCGCTGGGGCGGGCCGGCGGGACCCCGGCGCGGGAGGCCAGGGTGAGGGCGAGCCGGGCGGTGACGGCGGCGACCACGGTGGCCAGGGCGCCGTACGCCCAGCCCTCGGCGTAGAGGTCGGCGAGGGCGGCGACCTGGATCAGCAGGACCAGCAGCAGGGCGACCACGCCGAAGGGTCCGATATCGGACTGCTTCATGATCCGCAGCGCGTCCTCGGCCGGTTTGGCGCTGCCCAGGCCGTCGGCGGTGTCGGCCAGCCCGTCCAGGTGCAGGCCCCGGGTGAGGAGGGCGGGGACGGCGACGGTCACGGCGGCGGCCAGCAGCGGTCCGCCGCCGAGGAGGAGCAGCAGCGGTCCGGGGACCGCGGCGCAGAGGCCCACGGCCAGGCCGGCCAGTGGGGCGCAGGCCATGCCGGTGCGGGCGGCGGGCCGGTCCCAGCGGGTGATCCGGGCCGGGAAGACGGTGAGGGTGCCGAAGGCGAAGCGGATGCCGTCGCCGAGCGAGGCCCGTTCCCGGGGCGGGTCGGGGCACGGGTCCGCCGGGGGGCCGGGGCGGGCGTGGGGATCGGAGTGCGAGTCGTTCATCGCGGGGAACGCTACCTGCTCCATCCGACCGGTAAATTACCCCTTACCGGGCAAATGCCACCGGAGGGAGAGCCGGATCATGGATCACTGGTGGTACCGGAACATCGTGGAACCGGGGAAGCTCCCGCTGTTCCTCGCGCTGCTGTCCTTCGTCGCCTCCTTCCTGGTCACCCGCATGATCACCCGGCTGATCCGGGCCGGACGGGGACCGTTCAAGAACATCACCCCGGGCGGGATGCACGTCCACCACGTGGTTCCCGGGGTGATCCTGGTGGTGATCGGCGGGTTCGGGGCGGTGGGCAGCGGCCGGTACGGGTTCGGCGCGTACCTCTCCGCGGTGATCTTCGGGCTGGGTGCGGGGCTGGTCCTCGACGAGTTCGCGCTGATCCTGCACCTGGACGACGTGTACTGGAGCGAGCAGGGCCGCAAGAGCGTGGAGATCGTGGTGCTGACCGCCGCGCTGGTCGCCCTGGTGCTGGGCGGATTCCTGCCCTTCGGGGTGAACGACCTGACCTACGAGGAGCGGCAGAGCCGCGGTGTGGTCGTCATGAACGTGGCCGGCAACTTCTTCCTGGCGCTGATCGCCCTGTGGAAGGGCAAGGCGCGCACCGCCCTGGTGGGGATCCTGGTGCCGTTCGTGGCGCTGATCGGGGCGGTCCGGCTGGCCCGGCCGGACTCGCCGTACGCGAAGAGGTTCTACGGCGGGCGCCCGCGGGCCCGCGCCAAGGCGGGACTGCGGGCGTACCGTCACGACCGGCGCTGGGCCGTGCCGCGGCGCAGGATCCAGGACTTCATCGGCGGGGCGCCGGACGAGGAGCGGCCGCTGCGGCCGCCGGCCCCGCCGGCCTGAGGCGGCCGGCCCCGTCAGATGCCGGCCGTCAGACACCTGCCGCCGGCCGTCAGCCGTCAGCCGTCAGCCGTCAGCCGGGGATGAGGCCGTCGTCGCGGAGCATGGCGCGGACCTCGTCGAGGCTCGCGTCGGGGGCGGGCAGGATCAGTTCGGAGGGCTCCAGGGAGTCCTCCGGCAGCGGGCTGCCGAGCTCGCGGACCTTGTCCAGGAGGGCGGCCAGGGTGCGCTGGAAGCCCGCCCCGTCCCCGCTCTCCATCTCCGCCAGCAGTTCGTCGTCCAGCGTGTTGAGCTCGGCGAGGTGCTCGTCCCCCAACCGGACCTGGCCCTCCCCCATGATGCGGACAATCATGACGGCCCCGTCCTACTGCTTGTCGAACCGGTGCGGGCTCTGCGACTGCTGCTGCGACGGACGGTCGGTGCCGGCGGCGCCGCCCTCGATCGCCGGGGCCTGCGGGCCGCCGGCCAGCTCGGCCTTCATCCGGGCCAGCTCCAGCTCCACGTCGGTCCCGCCGGAGAGGCGGTCCAGTTCGGCCTGGATGTCGTCCTTGGCGCCGAGCCCGGACTGGTCGTCCAGGGCCCCGGAGGCCAGCAGTTCGTCGATGGCGCCCGCGCGGGCCTGGAGCTGCGCGGTCTTGTCCTCGGCCCGCTGGATGGCCAGGCCGACGTCGCTCATCTCCTCGGAGATCCCGGAGAAGGACTCCGCGATCCGGGTCTGCGCCTGGGCGGCCGTGTAGGTGGCCTTGATGGTCTCCTTCTTCGTCCGGAAGGCGTCCACCTTGGCCTGGAGGCGCTGGGCCGCGAGGGTCAGCTTCTCCTCCTCGCCCTGGAGGGTCTGGTGCTGCACCTCCAGGTCGCTGACCTGCTGCTGGAGCGAGGCGCGCCGGGACAGGGCCTCCCGGGCCAGGTCCTCGCGGCCCAGGGCCAGCGCCTTGCGGCCCTGGTCCTCCAGCTTCGCGGACTGGCCCTGGAGCTGGTTCAGCTGGAGTTCCAGGCGCTTGCGGGAGGTCGCGACGTCGGCGACGCCGCGGCGCACCTTCTGGAGCAGCTCCAGCTGCTTCTGGTACGAGTAGTCGAGGGTCTCGCGCGGGTCCTCGGCCCGGTCAAGGGCCTTGTTCGCCTTCGCGCGGAAGATCATCCCCATACGCTTCATGACACCGCTCATGGGCTTCGCGCGCCCCCTTCTGACGGACTACGGCTGCGGGACCACAGTACGGGCCCTGACTCCATTACCTCACTGATCGGACGCCGATGCGCTCCTCCTCCAGGACGAGTACGCCGCCGTTCCGTCAGGCGTAAGGAGTACGTGACCCCCTCGGTGATCCCCTACACCCGGAAGACGCACGCCGTTGCCGGATCGTTCCCCGCCGGGGTGGGGCGGCCGCGCACGACCACGTACGCTTGGGTTTTGTGTTTGGTAGCCGTTCCTCCAAGGAAGAGAAGGCCGCCGCCACCGACAAGGTGAGCGCCGATCCTTCGCAGCCCCGTGACCCGCAGGCCCCCAAGGGCCGCCCGACGCCCAAGCGCGCTGTCGCACAGTCGCAGCGCAAGGCCGTCGTGGCATCGACCGGCAACCGCAAGGAGGATGCCAAGCGCGCCCGCGAACGGCGCCGCGTCGAGATGGCCAAGCAGCGCGAGGCGCTGGCCAACGGGGACGAGCGCTATCTGCCCGCCCGTGACAAGGGCCCGGTCCGCAAGTTCGTCCGCGACTACGTGGACTCCCGCTTCTCCGTCGCCGAGATGTTCCTGCCGCTCGCGGTGCTCATCCTGGTGCTCAGCATGATCCGGGTCCCCTCGATCCAGAACGTCGCGCTGCTGCTGTGGCTCGGTGTGATCGCGCTGATCATCCTCGACTCCATCGGTCTGTTCATCCGGCTCCGCAAGGCCCTGGGCGAGCGCTTCCCGGACCAGCCCAAGCGCGGTGGCGCGGTGGCCTACGGTCTGATGCGCACCCTCCAGATGCGCCGGCTGCGGCTGCCGAAGCCGCAGGTCAAGCGAGGGGAACGACCCTGAGCGAGGGGTTCTCGGACGGCGCCGCGCGCTGGCTGGAAGGCCTCGGCGGGCTGCGGAACGCCGTCCGGCAGGAGCTCGTCGGCCGCCAGGTCGACGAGCGGATCGCCCACCACTTCCCGGTCGGCCAGCGGCTCCGCGTCCTCGACGTGGGCATGGGCCAGGGGACCCAGGCGCTCCGGCTGGCCCGGGCCGGCCACATGGTGACCGGGCTGGAGCAGGACCCGGGGATGCTCGACGTGGCCCGGACCGCGCTGGCCGCCGAGCCGGCCGGGATCCGCGACCGGGTCCGGTTCCTGGAGGGCGACGGCCGGGAGACCGGCGCGCACTTCCTGCCGGGCTCCTTCGACGTGGTGCTCTGCCACGGGGTGCTGATGTACGTGCCCGAGCCGGACGGGATGCTGGCCGGGCTGGCCCGGATGCTGGCGCCCGGCGGGCTGCTGTCCCTGCTCGTCCGCAACGGTGACGCGCTGGCCATGCGGCCGGGGCTGGCCGGGGACTGGACGGGCGCGCTCCGCTCCTTCGACTCCGTCGACTACACCAACCGGCTGGGCCTGGAGGTCCGGGCCGACCGGCTGGGCGACCTGCGGTCCACCCTGGCCGGGATCGGGGCACCCCTGCACAGCTGGTACGGGGTCCGGGTCTTCACCGACGGGGCCGGGGACCAGGCCGCGGTGCCCTCGGACGAGGACCTGGAGCGGCTGCTGGCGGCGGAGGACCGGGCCGGCCGCACCGACCCCTACCGCGGTGTCGCCGCCCTGCTGCACCTCTGCGGCGTACGCGGCTGAGGCACGCCGGGCCGTTGCGACGGTGCCCCGGACCCCGACACGGGGGTCCGGGGCACCGTCGTGTCCGGACACCCGCATACCGGGTTCCGGAGCGCCGCTCAGGCGTCCAGGGCCTCGCGCAGGCTCATCGCGTAGATCTCCGTACCGTTGTCGTCCGACAGCCGGACCCGGTCGGCGCCGCCCTCCAGGAGTTCCTTCCAGAACTCCCCGATCCACGATTCGGCGTCGCCCTGGGTGGTGAACTCCTCAGGCACCAACGCCGGTGCGGTCTCGGTGCCGTCCGCCGTCTCGAACCGCCACGTCCACGCCATGTCCGCCTCCGTTGCTCGTCCGCTGCTCGTCGACTGCTCTCGGTGAGTCTGCCCGCAGACTAACCGGGCGAGCACCACCCGCGGGGACGCGGGAGGATCTTCCCTGTGGAACTGACTCTGCTCGGCACCGGCACCCCCGAAGGACTGCCCCGCCCCGGCTGTCCCTGCGCCGCCTGCGCCGTTTCCGTGGGCCCCCGCGCCCGGGCGGCCACCTCCGTGCTCGTGGACGGGGCACTGCTGCTCGACCTGACCCCGGGGGCGGTGCTGGCGGCCGCCCGGGCCGGACGGTCGCTCGGCGGGGTGCGGCAGGTCCTGCTGACCCATCCGCACGACGGGCCGCCGGTGGAACTGCCGCCGGGGCTGCCCGCGGCCGGCCGGGTGCCGGACGGGCGGGAGCTCTCGGTGATCAGCGGGCACCGGGTGCGGGCCGTGCCGATGGACGCGCCCGGCACCGGGTACGAGGTGACCGGCCCGGCCGGCGACCGGCTGCTCTACCTGCCGCCCGGCGGCTCCCCTGCCGGGACCTCCGCGGAGGACGGGGAGCGGCCGTACGACACGGTGCTCGCCGATGTGCTGGGGCGGCCGGACGCGCTGGCCCGGCTGCGGGCCTCCGGGGCGGTCGGCCCGGGCACCGACGTGATCGCCGTGCACCTGGACCACGACGTGCCGCCCGGCGCGGAGCTGGACCGGCGGTGCGCGGCCGCCGGGGCGCGGGCCGTGCCGGACGGCTCCGCCCTGTCCGTCGGGGAGTACCGCGCGCTGCCGGGGCCGCCCCGGCGGACCCTGGTGCTGGGCGGGGCCCGGTCCGGGAAGTCGGTGGAGGCCGAGCAGCGGCTGGCCGCGTTCCCCGAGGTGGTCTACGTGGCCACCGGCGGCGCCCGGGAGGGCGATCCGGACTGGGCGGGCCGGGTGTCCCTGCACCGGGAGCGGCGGCCCGGCTCCTGGCGGACCCTGGAGACCTGCGAGCTGGTGCCGCTGCTCGCCACGGAGGGGCCACCGCTGCTGATCGACTGCCTGGCGCTGTGGCTGACCGACGCCATGGACCGGGTCGGCGCCTGGGACGAGGAGGTGTGGGCCGGCGGTGGGCAGAAGCGGCTGCGGGAGCGGACCGAGGAGCTGGCGGCGGCGGTCCGGGCCACCCGGCGGACGGTGGTGGCGGTCAGCAACGAGGTCGGGTCGGGGGTGGTGCCGGCCACCCCCGCCGGACGGCGTTTCCGCGATGAGCTGGGGCGGTTGAACGCGGCCGTGGCGGGCGAGTGCGAGCAGGTGCTGCTGGTGGTCGCCGGGCAGGCGCTCATCCTCAAGGGCGGGGACTGAGCGGGCGGGGATGGGGCCCGGGGGCGCCTGTACTGTTCGGAAGATGACCACGCTGAATCTCGACGAGTTCTCCGATCTGATCGAGCGCCCCGACGGGGGCGTCCGGCGTGACGCCGAGGAACGCCGTGAGCGGCTGGCCGTGCCGGCCGGCGCCCTGGGCCGGCTGGACGAGCTCGCCGACTGGCTGGCGGCCGCCCAGGGCCGGGTGCCGGTGCGGCCGATCGAGCGTCCCAAGGTGGTGCTGTTCGCGGCGGACCACGGGGTGGCGGCCCTCGGGGTCTCGGCCCGGCCCGCGGGCTCGGCGCACGAACTGGTCCGCGCCGTGCTGGAGGGGCGCAGCCCGGTGGCCGTGCTGGCCGACCGGTTCGGTGCCTCGGTGCGGATCGTGGACGCCGGTCTGGACTGCGATCCGGGGCTGCTGCCCGAGGAGGTCGTGCGGCACCGGGTGCGGCGCGGCAGCGGCCGGACCGATGTGGAGAACGCGCTGACCGTCGCCGAGGCCGAGGCCGCGCTGCGGCTGGGCATGCGGATCGCCGACGAGGAGGCCGACTCCGGTACGGACCTGGTGGTCCTCGGTGATCTGAGCGTCGGCGGGACCACGGTCGCCGCCACCCTGGTGGCCGCGCTGTGCGGGACCGATGCCTCGGTGGTCACCGGGCGCGGCGGGGTCCCGGTCGACGATCTGGCCTGGATGCGCAAGTGCGCGGCGATCCGGGACTCGCTGCGGCGGGCCCGTCCGGTGCTGGGCGACCAGTTGGAGCTGCTGGCGGCGGTCGGCGGCGCGGATGTCGCCGCGATCACCGGGTTCCTGCTCCAGTGCGCGGTGCGCCGTACTCCGGTGATCCTGGACGGGGTGGTGTCGGCGGCCTGTGCGCTGGTGGCGCAGCGGGCCGCGTTCCGGGCCCCGGACTGGTGGCTGGCGGGTCAGGCCAGCGGTGAGCCGGGGCAGGCGAAGGCGCTGGACCGGATGGCGCTCAACCCCGTGCTCGACCACGGCGTCACTGTGGGGGAAGGAACCGGGGCATTGCTCGCGCTTCCCCTCGTCCAGGCGGCCGCCGCGCTCGCCGCGGAACTTCCCGAGCTCCCCGAGCCCGTGGAACCCGCCGGGATCCCCGAGGTGGAGACGGCCGGATGAGCCGCTGGTGACGGCGGCCCCGACCGGGCCGCCGTCGTCGGACACCCTCATGCAGCGCGATGCCCCATATGATCGCTTTTCATGGGAGAGGTCCGTTTGGCCAGCGCAGCACCCGTCCGGAACGAGGACCGTGGACCCGGTCGCGATCCGCACGGCAGCACCGATCACCCGACCGGCGGCCGGGGCACCCCCCGCTCGCGACGCGGCGCCGCCTTCGCGGTCTGGTACCTGCGCGCCGTCACCTTCGTCAACTTCCTCAGCGCGGTCTGGGTCTCCCTCGGGCAGGACCTCCGCGCCCACAACACCGCCGACTTCTACACCCCGTACCTGCTGACCGCCGGATTCGGCTCCGGGCTGTTCTCCCTGCTGCTCGCGGTCACCATGGGCCGCCGCAAACGGGCCGCCTGGATCCTGAACCTGGTGCTCGGCGGGCTGTTCCTCGCCCTGTTCCTGGCCGCCTTCTGCCTGCCCGACTACCCGGAGATCCGCGCCCACCCGCAGAACTGGATCTCCCTCGGGCTGAGCGCCGCCTTCGTCACCGCCCTGCTGTTGGGCCGCCGCGAGTTCTACGCCAAGGGCGACCGCTCCAACCCCAGGCTGGCCGCCGCCGTGGCCGTCGCCGGACTGCTGGTCACCTCCCTGGTCGCCGCCCTGCTGGTGGGCGCCACCAACACCGCCCCCGACCACTGGGAGGCCTCCTTCCCCAGCCGCTGGCGGTACGGGGTGATGCGGCTGGTCACCCTCGCCGAGAACGACCGCGGCTGGCCGGACATCACCACCCCCGGCTGGGTGGACGTGGCCATCAACGCCATGTCCTTCCTGCTGCTGCTCGCCGTGCTGCTGGCCGCCTTCCGGTCCCGCCGCGCCGTCGACCCGATCACCCCGGAGGACGAGGAGCGGCTGCGCGCCCTGCTCGCCCGGCAGGGCGACCGCGACTCCCTCGGCTACTTCGCGCTGCGCCGCGAGAAGAGCGCCATCTGGTCCCCCACCGGCAAGGCCGCCGTCACCTACCGGGTGGTGGGCGGGGTCTCACTGGCCTCCGGCGACCCCATCGGCGACCCCGAGGCCTGGCCCGGGGCCATCGAGCCCTGGCTGGCCGAGGCCCGCGAGCACGGCTGGGTGCCGGCCGTGATGGGCGCCAGCGAGGAGGCCGGGACGGTCTACGCCCGGCACGGGCTGGACGCCCTGGAACTCGGCGACGAGGCCATCGTGGAGACCGCCGAGTTCACCCTGGAGGGCCGCGCCATGCGGACCGTCCGGCAGGCCTACAACCGGGTGAAGCGGGCCGGCTACACCGTACGGATCCGCCGGCACGCCGACATCCCCGCCGAGGAGATGGCCGACCTGGTCCGCCGCGCCGACGACTGGCGCGACGGCGCCACCGAGCGCGGGTTCTCCATGGCGCTGGGCCGGCTGGGCGACCCCGCCGACGGCCAGTGCGTGATGCTGGAGTGCACCGACGGCCGGGGCGAACTCCGCGCCGTGCTCTCCTTCGTGCCCTGGGGGCCCGCCGGACTGTCCCTGGACCTGATGCGCCGCGACCGGGACTCCGAGAACGGGCTGATGGAGTTCATGGTCATCGAACTCCTGGAACGCTCCAAGGAGATCGGGGTCACCCAGGTCTCGCTGAACTTCGCCATGTTCCGGTCCGTCTTCGAGCGCGGCTCCCGGCTCGGCGCCGGCCCGGTGCTCCGGCTGTGGCGGTCCCTGCTGAGCTTCTTCTCCCGCTGGTGGCAGATCGAGTCCCTCTACCGGGCCAACGCCAAGTACCGGCCGATCTGGGAACCGCGGTTCATGCTCTTCGAGAAGAGCTCCGACCTGCTGCGGATCGGGATCGCGGCGGGCCGCGCCGAAGGCTTCCTGGAGGCCCCCGGGCTGCCGAAGTGGATGCACCGCAGGCACCTGGAGACGATGCGTTGACCCCCGGGAACCGACCCCCCGGAACCCCCGGCCCGCTCCGGCGGGCCGCCCTCCGGGAGTGGGGGCCGATGTACCGGACCGTCCGCGGGGCCCTGGTCCGCCGGAAGTGGCGGGCGGTCCCGATGACCCTGGCCGCGGTGGCCCTCACCGCCGTCTTCCAGATCGTCCAGAACCAGTCCTGGGGATTCCGGTTCGTCCAGGACCTCGGCTCCGTGAAGGCCTCCGACCCGCTCTGGCCGGCCCTGCTGCGCACCCCGCTGTCCCTGTTCGTGCCCGCCCTGGACCTGCCGGTGTGGGGGGCGCTGGCCCAGATGCTGCTGGTCTTCGGGATCGCCGAGATCTGCGTGGGCTGGTGGCGGACCCTGCTGGTCGGCTATCTGGCCACCCTGGCCGGCACCGGCTACGCCCGGATCGGGCTGGCCCTGGGCCCCGACCACCCGCTCGGGCTGCCCGCCTCCGACCTGCTGGTCAACGACACCGGCCCCTCGGCGGCGGTGGTCGGGCTCGCCGTGTACGTCTGCTGGCGCTACCGCGCCTGTCTGACCGCCGGGCTGGTGGTCCTGGTGATGATCGGCGAGGTGCTGGTGAAGGACAACCTGGCCGGCAAGGAGCACCTCGCGGCCATCGCCGCCGTCCTGGTGCTGATCGGGGTCCTCTCGCTCCGGGACGCCCGGGCCCGGCGGCGGGGGCCTGGTCCGGGCCGGTCCGGTCCGCGCGGGCAGGCCGTACCGTAGGCGGGTGACGACGACACCCCTCCTGCCCCGGCCGGGAACGGGCGGCGGAGCGGTCCGCTCCACGCTCGACTGGTCGCGGACGCATCCCCTCGCCACCGACGCCGTACTGGCCTTCGGGGTGCTGCTCAGCATGGTCGTCGGATCCTTCGCCGACCCGCACGGCCCGCACGGGCCCACCTTCGGCACCCGCACCCCGCAGTCCCTGTCCCTCGTCCTGATGGTGCTCGGCTCCGCCTCGCTGGTCTGGCGGCGGCGGGCGCCCCGGGCGGTGCTCGCCGTCACCAGCGCGCTGTCCCTGACCGAACTCGCCACCGGGGACCCGCGGGCGCCCGTGGTCATCTGCACGGTGGTCGCCCTCTTCACGGTGGCGGCCCGGACCGACCGCCCCACCACCTGGCGGGTCGGCCTGCTCACCATGACCGGCACGACCGCGGTGGCCATGCTGTCCGGGCCGCTGCCCTGGTACGCCCAGGAGAACCTGGGGATCTTCGCCTGGACCGGGATGGCCGCGGCGGCCGGGGACGCCGTCCGCAGCCGGCGGGCCTTCGTGGACGCCATCCGGGAACGCGCCGAGCGGGCCGAGCGGACCCGCGAGGAGGAGGCCCGCCGGCGGGTCGCCGAGGAGCGGCTGCGGATCGCCCGCGACCTGCACGACGTGGTCGCCCACCACATCGCCCTGGTCAACGTGCAGGCCGGAGTGGCCGCGCACGTCATGGACAAGCGGCCGGACCAGGCCAAGGAGGCCCTCGCACACGTACGGGAGGCCAGCCGCTCCGCGCTGAACGAGCTGCGCGCCACCGTCGGGCTGCTCCGCCAGTCCGGGGACCCGCAGGCACCGACCGAACCGGCCCCCGGGCTGGGCGTGCTCGACGAACTGGTCGGCACCTTCCGCAACGCCGGACTGCCGGTGGCGCTGGCCGTGGACCGGCCCACGGGAGCCGAGGCACCCCTGTCGGCCGCCGTGGACCTGGCCGCCTACCGGGTGATCCAGGAGGCCCTGACCAATGTCCGCAAGCACGCCGGGCCCGGGGCCAGGGCCGAGGTCAGCGTGGTCCGGGTGGGCGGCTCGGTGGAGGTCACCGTGCTCGACGACGGCGGCAGCGGACAGCCGGCCGACCCGGCCGCGGGGTCGGCCGCCGACCCGGCCGTCCGGCCCGGCGGCACCCACGGGCTGCTGGGCATGCGGGAACGCGCGGGCGCCCTCGGCGGCTCCTGCTACGCGGGCCCCCGGTACGGCGGCGGCTACCGGGTGCACGTGGTGCTGCCCCTCTGAACGGGCCCCGCGCCCTTGGGGACCCGCGCCCCGCGGGTCCTCAGCAGGTCCTGCGCCAGGCCCCCAGCTCGTACTTCTTCTCCAGCGAGCTCAGCCGCAGCCGCCGGGAGGTCTCGCAGAACCGGGCGGCCGGCAGCTCGTACTCCACGTGGAACACCGCCTTGCCCGCCGCGACGAACGGGGTGAGCTTCTCGCACTCCCGGTACTGGGCGCACTGCTCGTTGACCGCGAAGTCGAAGTCGCCGACCAGCTCCGGGATCTGGTCCAGGTCGTTCTTCAACCCGACGGCGAGCCCCCGGTCATGGGCCAGCCGGGCGATCAGCCGGTTGTAGCGGAGCTGGTCGGCGGCGGTCAGCGGGAAGCCGGTGCGGTTGCGGTAGCCGTCCATGTTGTCCGGCTCCACCGCGTCGAAGCCCTTCTCGCGGCACATCCCGATCCGTTCGGCCATCAGCGGCTCCAATAGGTCGGTGCGGCGGATGTCCAGCCAGCGCTCGCCCTCCCAGCCGTTGCCCTCGCCGAGCAGTACGGCCGGGAACTTCCCGGCGTCCGGGCGGAAGTCCTCCCAGGCGCCGGTGGAGAGGTAGCAGATGACCCGGCGGCCCTTCTCCTTCAGCGCGGCGACCTGCCCGGCGCCGGTGTCGAACCCGTCCACGTCGTAGACCGGCGCGTCCACGGAGGTGTCGAGCCGGCCGCTGAGCTGCCACTGCCAGCCGGTGCCGGGGGCCGGCCGCCAGCGCGGGCCGACCGGGGCCGGGGCCGGACCGGGGGCCGCCTCCTCGGCGGCGGTGCAGCCGGCGGCCGGCAGCAGCAGCGCCAGCAGCACGGCCGGCAGGGCCCGGCGGGCCCGGCCGGGCCCGCTCATCCGGTGGCCTCCAGGGTGTACGGGAGGGTCCCCCACGGGTGGGCGCCGCTGCCCGGGACGGCGCAGTGCACCCCGGCGTGCCGCTCGGCGGCCAGCGCGGCCGCGGTGTCCGGGGCACCGCCCGGCGGCACCGCGTAGACCAGGTGGCAGAACCGCTGGGCGGGATGCCCGGCGGTCCACTGCGGGACCTCGGCGTCCTGGTAGGCGTCCCAGGGGCCCTCGAAGGTGACCAGCAGATCGGCGAGTTCGGCGAACCCGGGGTGCGGGTGCACCCCGTGGTTGAGGACCAGGGTGCGCGCCCCGGCGGCCCGGGCGGCCACCGCCAGCCGCCGGTAGTGCGGCAGCAGTTCGACCTCGGCGGCGGCCTGGTCGAGGAAGGCCCCGTCCACCCCGTACCAGTCACGGTGCCGGAGCAGGTCCTGGACCACCGCGGCGTGCGGGCGGCGCCCGTAGTCGGTGTCCACGTAGCCGAGGACGGGGACCCCGGCGTCCGTCAGCCGCCCGGCCACCTCGGCGAACCGCTGGTCGGGGCCCTTGCCGGGGCCGTTGTCCGGGTTGAGGACCACCGAGTGCAGGCGGTCGGCCGCCCGGACCAGGGCGTCCCAGGCGGTGGGGTGGTGGTCGGGGTGCTCGTAGAGCGGGACCAGCAGCATGACGTCCTTCGGGTCGGGGCGGTCGATCGGTGCCGCCGCGCGGGGGTCAGCGGTGGGCGGTGGCCCGGCTGAGGAGGGTGGCGGCCAGGACGGCCAGCACGAGGCCGGCGGTGCCCGCGACCACCACCTGGACCAGCCGCGGCTGGCCCGTCCCGGACAGCAGCGCCAGGGACTGCGCGGCGGCGGCCGCCGCGCAGACCGCCGCGGCGATCCGGATGGCCCCGAAGGACTGGAGCAGCAGCCCCGTCCACATCACGGTGCCCAGCAGCAGCAGACTGGCCACCCGGACCCCGTTCAGCGCGGGCGCTCCCGGCCACAGCAGGGTGCCGGCGGCCCCCAGGGCCAGCAGCACCACCAGATAGCCCAGCAGACAGCGCACCAGGGTGGCGCCCATGGCGAGGCGGAACGCGCCGGAGGAGCGGGCGGCCCGCAGCCCGGCGAGACTGCCGCTGCGGAACCGGTGCAGCAACCATTCGGCGGGGCCCATGCTCAGGGTGAGGGCCACCGCGGAGGGGGCCGCGACCGCCTCGGCCGGGCCGCCCGCCATCACCTCGCCGAGCGCCGCGTACAGCACCAGCAGTCCGGTGCCGAGGCCGAACACCCCGAAGGGCACCGAGTCGGTGAGCCGGGGCCCGCGCGGGCCGGACTCGTCCTCGCCGCCGCGCAGCACCCGCCAGCGCACCGGCCCCTCCCCCGAGCCGCGCGAGCACAGCCCGCGGATCCGGCGGCCGGCCGACCGCAGTCCGTCGGCCACCGGGAGTTCCCCGACGGCCAGGGCGCAGGCGGCGGCCAGGGACACCAGGAGCAGTCCGACCCGCAGCGGGACCGGCGGGTCCAGCACCAGGCAGGCCAGGGCGCCGGCCGCCATCGGGCCCAGGGCGAAGAACAGCAGCCGCTCCCGGCCGAGGACCAGCAGGACGGTCGCGGCCCCCACGTACAGGGCCTGTCCGGCCGCGAAGGCGTAGCTGAACGGGGGCCCGCCGGGCACCGTGCAGGCCGCCCCGGCGCCGAGCAGGGCACCGGCCGGGGCACCGGCCAGCAGGGTGCGGCCGGCCGCCGCCCGGTCGCCCAGGCCGAGCCAGGAGTAGGCCCGGTGCGAGAGGGTCTGGTCCCACACCCAGCCGATCAGGGCACCGGCCAGCAGGGTCAGGGTCCCGGCGGGCAGTCCGAGCCGGTCCGGCGGGCCTTCCAGCAGGGGCCCGCCGAGCAGGTAGGCCAGGCCCGGGAGGGCGAAGATGACCCCGCGGAGCAGGCAGGCGGTGAGCGAGACCTTCCAGGGGTCGGTGGCGGTGGCCGGTTCGGGGAAGCTGCGCGGCACCTTGGCGTAGAGGTCCTCGGCCAGCCCGAAGGAGTCGTGGCGGCCGTAGCCGAGCCGGATGTGCTCGTCCGTCATCCCGTCGGACTCCAGGAGGGCGGCGACCTCGTCCGGGTGGACGGCGGCGGCCACCAGGGTGTCGATGCGTTCGGCCAGCTCGTCCATGGGGTCGGCGCCGGGCGGGCCGGTCACGGCGTCCGGGGCCTGGGGGCCGTGCGGGACCTGGGGGCCGGAGCGGCGGGGCCTCGGGATGGCGGGCAGGGCGCCGCCGTCCGGGCGGCCGGGCCCCGGGCGGCCCTCGGGGCCGGGGGGCTTCAGCCAGAGGGATCCGCTCACCACATGCTCCCGTCGGCGGCCAGTTCGCGGTACCAGGGGTCGACGAGCCGCCGGGTCCAGTCGTCGCCGGGGTGGACGGGCAGCACCGGCTGGCCGGCGAGTTCCCGGTAGATGTGGCGGAAGCCGTCCACCGACTGGTCCAGGGTGAACTTCTCCACCACCCGCTGCCGGGACAGCCGGCCCAGCTCGGCCCGCCGGGCGTCGTCGCGCAGCAGGGCCAGGGTGGCGCGGGCCATCAGTTCGGGTTCGCGCGGCGGGACCACCAGCCCGGTGTCGCCGACCGCCTCCCGGACCCCGCCCACATCGGTGGAGACGGTGGTCCGGCCGCAGGACATGGCCTCGATGATGCTGAAGGGGAAGCCCTCGCTGATGCTGGAGAGCATCACCACGCTGCCGGCCGCGTAGGCGGCGGCCACGTCCTCGATCCGGCCCTCGTAGGCGATGCCATCGGCCACGCCCAGTTCGACGGCGAGCTCTCCCAGCCGGAGCCGGTAGTCCTCGCAGCCCGCCGGGACGGGTCCGAACAGCCGCAGCCGCAGTTCCGGGATCTCCTCGCGCAGGAACGCGTAGGCGCGGAACAGGGTTTCCAGGTCCTTGATCGGGTCGATCCGGCCGCACCAGCTGAGGGTGGGGACCTCCGGTTCGGGTCCGGCCTCCGGGAACCGGTGCGGGTCGACCCCGTTGTAGACGGTGCGGATGCGGTCGGCGGGGGCGCCGCCGCGCTCCTCCCACCGGCGGTTGTACTGGTTGCAGGGGGTGATCAGGTCGGCCTGCCGGTAGCCCTCGGAGTTGAGCTCCCGGTAGAAGCCGAGCATCAGCGCCTTGACCGGCCAGCGCTGTTCGGCGGTGCGGTAGCCGAGGTAGCGCTCGCGGAGGTAGATGCCGTGCTCGGTGAGCAGGAACGGCACCCCGTCGAGATAGCCGGCGGCCAGCGCCGGCAGGGTGGCCAGCCCGCTGCTGACCGCGTGCGCGACGCTGTCCGGCGGGATCCGGACGCCGAGCGGGCGCAGCGCGTGCTCCAGCAGGTCGGTGGCGGTGAGCGCGTCGTGGATGGTGGGCGCGGCCGGGGCGGTGGACAGCCCGGGGCGGGTCCAGACGTGGGTCAGGGTGCGCAGTACGGTCTCGGAGCGCAGGGCCGGGGCGAGCCGGCCGGACCGGGCGAGCTCGGCGAGTTCGCGCAGGGCGCTGCCGAATCCGCCGTGGGCGGGGTCGAGGAGGGAGAGCAGGAACTGCTCCCAGACCTCGGTGAACCGGCGGTGGGCGCGGCCGCGGAGGGCGGTGCGGCGGCTGCGCCGGGGCGGCGGGCCCCAGAGCGGTACGGAGGTGTGCCGGTAGACGTTGCGGGGCAGCTCCCAGGTGACGGGTTCCCGGCCGCTGCCGGTCAGGGCTATGACGTTGAAGTCGACCTCGGGCATGCCCCGGACGAGCTGGTCGCACCAGGTGCTGACGCCGCCGTGGACATGTGGGTAGGTGCCTTCGGTGAGCATGGTGACATGGCGCCCATGACTCATGTGGTGTGTCCCCCCAGGACGGAAAAGGGGCCGGCGCCCGTGGGTCGTGCGGAGCGCCGGCTCGGGTGGTGCGACCTGCTGTGGTGCTGTGCTGCTTCGGGGCGGTGGGGCCGTCGGGTCAGCTCGGGAGCTTGAGGGTGACGGCCGACTGGAGCAGCTCGGGTCCGGTCCAGTTGGAGCGGGTCCCGGCGTAGGCGGTGCCGAAGACGGCGGTGCCCAGCAGGAGCTGCTTGCGGGTGCCCTCGGGGGCGGTGATCGGGGCGAGCACCCCGGTGGGGGCCTTGACGGTGACCGCGGTGCCGATCCGGTAGGCGGTGACCTTGCCCTCGGCGAGGGCCTTGTCCCAGTCGGCGCGGCGCTGGAACTCCACGCCGGAGTCCTTCTGGCTCTGGTTCACGATCGGGGTGCCGGCCGTGAACAGCGCGCGGTAGGTGTCGAGGACCTGGTTGAGCACCGGGTAGAGGGTGCGGTCCTCGGCGAGGTTGGACTGGTGGACGTAGTGCGGGCGGGGGTCGTTGGCGAGGACGTGCCGCAGGGCGATGCGGGCTTCCTGGGGGACGATGTGGTCGAGGAAGCCGGTGGCCGTGTCCAGCGGGGCGGGCAGGCAGGTGGAGGTGCCGGGGTTGTCCTCGCAGATCCCGCTGCCGCCGTCGGCGCGGGAGGTGTAGATCCAGTTGTACTCGTCGGCCATCTCGGCGTTGGTGCCGGTGTTGTAGTAGACGTTCATCGGGTGGCGGGGCACGGTCAGCGCGTTGCCGACCGGCCGCTGGGCGGGTTCCCGGGAGTTGTCGCTGGCGATCCAGCGGACCCCGTTGTCGGCGAGCGCCCCGGCCAGGTTGGGGTTGTCCACGGGCTGCTGGGGCAGGGTCCGCAGGCCCGAGTGCTCACCGGTGACCAGTTCCGTCCGGTCCAGGGAGATCCCCTTCGAGGCGGCCCAGTTGTTGTTGTCGCGGATCTGCGCGGAGATCTCGGCGCGGCTCATGTACTGGACGGCGCCCTGGGAGTTCTTCACACAGGTCCAGGGGACCACCGCGGTGTTCTGGACGCAGCCGAGGAACGGGTGGGTGAAGGTGTGGTTGATCCAGCGGTACCGGGCCCGGTCGGCGACCAGCCGGTCGGTCATCGGGTCGCTGCCGCCGTTCTCGGCCTTCCACTCCTCCCCCGCGCCGGCGTTGAAGACCATGTCCAGCTTGAAGCCCTTGGCCTGCTGCCACTGGGCGGCGTACTGGGCGTCGCCGGTGGTCATCCGGATGGTGCTCTCCTTGCCCTCGCCGCCGGCGCAGGCGTAGTCGCCCGGCGTGCAGTTGAGTTCGGAGTTCCAGCGGGCGTCGGGCGCGAAGACGTCGTCCACGTGCACGGCGAAGTAGTTCCGGCTCTGGCCGAGGTGGACGCCCTGGGTGAGCCAGTCCACGATGCCGCGGGCCAGCAGCCGGTACTGCCGCTGGTACTGGTTGTAGCCGAAGGTGACGACCAGTTCGCTGCGCCCGTCGTGGGTGTACTCGCCGAGCAGCGAGGCCCGGCCGGTGCCGACCGGGGCGTCGAGGTAGCTGGTGTAGCCGGGGCGCGGCTTGCCCATGAACCCGTAGCTCTCCGGGACCAGCGGGGAGTTGTCCTCGAACTCGACGGCCCCGGCGAGATAGCCGAAGGGGCCCGCCTTGCCGGCCGCGGTGACGGTGGCCTCGGTGCCGTCGAGCTGGCCCGCGTAGCCGCCGTTGTCGGTGTATTCGAGGCCGACTCCCGGGTGGGACCAGGTGTAGGCGTCGACCTGGCGGATGCCGTACGCCGTTTCGTAGGCGGCCAGCGCGGCCATTTCGGCGGAGCCCTCGCCGAACGGGTTCTCGTTGGGCAGTACCACCCCCTGGTACTTCGCCCGCGGCCGTCCGTCCACGGTGTCGCCGAGGAAGGCCGCGTCGATCACCGGGCGGCTGCCGCTGCCCAGGTCGATGCGGGTGAACGGGACTCCGGTGTCGCGGAGTTCGGTGGTGATCGCCTCGATGGAGCTGCCGCCGTCGTCGACGACGAGCACCTTCAGGTCGATGCGCGGGACCACGGCCGCGGTGGCGGGCGTGGCGAGCGAAGCGGGTACCGCGACGGACATCAGAGCTGCCGCGGCCCATGCTGCGGCGATTCTGTTCATCCGGTTCTTCTTGACCATGTCGGCCTTTCCCCCCGCAGGCATCCCTCGACGACGGCCCTTGGCGGTGGTGCCGGGCCGGGGAGGCTCTGTGGAAATCATGCAAAGGGACCCCGCGTCCCCTTGCGAGAGTGAGCCGAGTCTCTCGGACCCCGCCCGATCCAAAAGGCAAACGTTGAACAGTAGCCACAGATGGGTGAACCTCATGGCCTACTGATCGAACAACTTGACAAACCTTCGAGTGGCGTACGGAAGACCAGCTGCGCGTACGCTCATTTCCGGCGGCGGCCGGGCCGGAATACGATCGCCGCGGAAGACCGGCGAACCCGGCATGGGCCGTGCGCCCCACACACACATACGGAAGCGAGACCTCACCACCGTGACTGCTCTGACTCTCAGCACTGCCGGCGCGGCGACGCTGCGCGCCGACGCCCTCGTGGTCGGCGTGGCGAAGGGCCCCAAGGGCCTCGTCGTCGCGGCCGGCGCCGAGGCCGTGGACAAGGCGTTCGACGGAAAGCTCGCCACCGTGCTCGAAGCCCTCGGTGCCTCGGGCGGCGAAGCCGAGGTGACCAAGCTGCCCGCCCCGGACGGCCTGAAGGTCCCGGTCGTGCTGGCGGTCGGACTGGGCGCCGTCCCGGAGAAGGACGAGTCCTACGACGAGGAGACGCTGCGCCGCGCGGCCGGTGCCGCCGCCCGCACCCTGAGCGGTGCCAAGAAGGCCGGGTTCGCGCTGCCGCTGGAGGACGCCTCCGCCGTCACCGCCGTGGCCGAGGGCGCGCTGCTCGGCGCGTACGCCTTCACCGCCTACCAGGGCGGCGCGGACAAGGTCCGCAAGGACGCCAAGGCGGGCGGCCCCAAGGGCCCGCTGGCCGAGGTGGCCCTGCTCGGCGCCAAGCCCCGCGACAAGGACCACAAGGCCGCCGTGGAGCGCGCCAAGGTCGTCGCGACCGAGGTGAACATCGCCCGCGACCTGATCAACACCCCGCCGAACGACCTCACCCCCGAGGCCTTCGCCGCGGTCGCCCAGACCACCGCCAAGGAACTCGGCGTCAAGGTCCAGGTGCTGGACGAGAAGGCCCTCCTCAAGGGCGGCTACGGCGGCATCATGGGCGTCGGCCAGGGCTCCGCGAACCCGCCCCGGCTGGTGAAGATCGCCTACACCCACGCCAAGGCGACCAAGACCCTGGCCTTCGTCGGCAAGGGCATCACCTACGACTCGGGCGGCATCTCGCTCAAGCCGGCCGGCCACAACGAGACCATGAAGTGCGACATGTCCGGCGCCGCCGCCGTGTTCGCCGCCGTGGTCGCGGTGGCCAAGCTGGGCCTGCCGGTCAACGTCACCGGCTGGCTGGCGCTCGCCGAGAACATGCCCTCCGGCTCGGCCACCCGCCCCGGCGACGTGCTGCGCATGTACAGCGGCAAGACCGTCGAGGTGCTGAACACCGACGCCGAGGGCCGCCTCGTCCTGGGCGACGCGCTGACCCGCGCCTCCGAGGAGAACCCGGACGCCATCGTCGACGTCGCCACCCTGACCGGCGCCATGGTGCTCGCCCTGGGCGACCGCACCTTCGGGATCATGGCCAACGACGACGCCTTCCGCACCTCGATCCACGAGATCGCGGAGGAGGTCGGCGAGGCCTCCTGGCCGATGCCGCTCCCGCAGGACCTGCGCAAGTCCATGGACTCGCCCACCGCCGACATCGCCAACATGGGCGTCCGGATGGGTGGCGGCCTGGTGGCCGGCCTCTTCCTCCAGGAGTTCGTCGGCGAGGGCATCACCTGGGCCCACCTGGACATCGCCGGACCGGCCTTCCACGAGGGCGCCCCGTACGGCTACACCCCCAAGGGCGGCACCGGCTCCGCCGTCCGCACCCTGGTCCGGCTGGCCGAGCGGACCGCCACCGGCGACCTGGGCTGACCCGGGGCCCCGAGGGGCTCCGTGTGACGCTGCGCACCCCCGGCGAGGCCGGGGGTGCGTTCGCCCGTAACGAAACACTCTTGATCCGGTCGATTCCTACCCCAAGGTAACGGGCCCGCCGTCCCGCGCACCGCCGACAAATGCGAAGATGGGTTCTCGGCAGGACAGGGCCCCCACCACAGGGCCGAAGAATCAAGCGGCCGATGACCAGCCGCCGCCCGGTCACAGAGGACCGGTGCCCGGCGTACATGCATGGAGGACGTGACGTGGCGAACGACGCCAGCACCGTTTTCGACCTAGTGATCCTCGGCGGTGGCAGTGGCGGTTACGCCGCGGCGCTGCGCGCTTCCCAGCTGGGTCTGGACGTTGCCCTGATCGAGAAGAACAAGCTCGGCGGCACCTGCCTGCACAACGGCTGCATCCCCACGAAGGCTCTGCTGCACGCGGGCGAGATCGCGGACCAGGCCCGCGAGGCCTCCCAGTTCGGCATCAAGGCCACCTTCGAGGGCGTTGACATCGCGGGGGTCCACAAGTACAAGGACGAGGTCATCTCGGGCCTGTACAAGGGCCTGCAGGGCCTGGTCGCCTCCCGCAAGGTGACCTACATCGAGGGCGAGGGCCGGCTCTCCTCCCCGACTTCCGTCGACGTGAACGGCCAGCGTGTCCAGGGCCGCCACATCCTGCTGGCGACCGGCTCCGTGCCGAAGTCCCTGCCGGGCCTGAACATCGACGGCAACCGCATCATCTCCTCGGACCACGCGCTGGTCCTGGACCGGGTGCCCGAGTCCGCGATCATCCTGGGCGGCGGCGTCATCGGCGTCGAGTTCGCCTCGGCGTGGAAGTCCTTCGGCACCGACGTCACCGTCATCGAGGGCCTCAAGCACCTCGTGCCGGTCGAGGACGAGAACAGCTCGAAGATCCTGGAGCGCGCGTTCCGCAAGCGCGGCATCAAGTTCAACCTGGGCACCTTCTTCGACAAGGCCGAGTACACCGAGAACGGTGTGCGCGTGACCCTGGCCGACGGCAAGGCCTTCGAGGCCGAGGTGCTGCTCGTCGCCATCGGCCGCGGCCCGGTCTCCCAGGGCCTGGGGTACGAGGAGCAGGGCGTCGCCATGGACCGCGGCTACGTCCTGGTCGACGAGTACATGCAGACCAACGTGCCCACGATCTCGGCCGTCGGCGACCTGGTCCCGACCCTGCAGCTGGCGCACGTCGGCTTCGCCGAGGGCATCCTCGTCGCGGAGCGCCTGGCCGGTCTCAAGACCGTCCCGATCGACTACGACGGCGTGCCGCGGGTGACGTACTGCCACCCCGAGGTCGCCTCCGTCGGCATCACCGAGGCCAAGGCCAAGGAGATCTACGGCGCGGACAAGGTCGTGGCCCTCAAGTACAACCTGGCGGGCAACGGCAAGAGCAAGATCCTGAAGACCGCGGGCGAGATCAAGCTCGTCCAGGTCAAGGACGGTGCCGTGGTCGGCGTCCACATGGTCGGTGACCGGATGGGCGAGCAGGTCGGCGAAGCCCAGCTGATCTACAACTGGGAAGCCCTGCCGGCCGAGGTCGCGCAGCTCATCCACGCGCACCCGACCCAGAACGAGGCGCTCGGCGAGGCCCACCTGGCCCTGGCCGGCAAGCCGCTGCACTCCCACGACTAACCGTTCAGTCACGGGCGCGACGACCACTTCCGCACATTCGTAAGGAGCAACTGAAACCATGTCGGTTTCCGTAACCCTTCCGGCGCTCGGTGAGAGCGTCACAGAGGGCACTGTCACCCGTTGGCTGAAGGCCGAGGGCGAGCGCGTCGAGGCCGACGAGCCGCTTCTCGAAGTGTCGACCGACAAGGTCGACACCGAGATCCCCTCGCCGGTCGCCGGCATCCTGGCCTCCATCAAGGTCGCCGAGGACGAGACCGTCGAGGTCGGCGCCGAGCTGGCCGTCATCGACGACGGCTCCGGCGCCCCGGCCCCGGCCGAGGCTCCGGCCGCCGAGCCGGCCGCCGCCGAGGCCCCGGCCGCTCCGGCTCCGGTCGCGGAGGCCCCCGCCGCCCCCGCCCCGGCCGCCGAGGCGCCGGCCGCCCCCGCCGCCGAGGCCGCCCCGGCCGCCTCCGGCACCGATGTCGTGCTCCCCGCCCTGGGCGAGTCCGTCACCGAGGGCACCGTCACCCGCTGGCTGAAGTCGGTCGGCGAGACCGTCGAGGCCGACGAGCCGCTGCTGGAGGTGTCCACCGACAAGGTCGACACCGAGATCCCCGCCCCGGTCGCCGGCACCCTGCTGGAGATCCTGGTCAACGAGGACGAGAGCGCCGAGGTCGGCGCGCGTCTGGCCGTGATCGGTGTCGCCGGTGCGGCCCCCGCCGCGCCTGCCGCCCCCGCCGCCCCGGCTCCGGCCCCGGCCGCCCCGGCTCCCGTCGCCGCTCCGGCCGCCCCGGCTCCGGCCGCCCCGGCCCCGGCTCCGGCCGCTCCGGCTCCGGCTGCCGCTCCGGCTCCGGCCGCCGCCCCGGCCCCCGTGGCCGCCCCGGCTCCGGCTCCGGCCCCGGCCGCCGGCGACGAGGCCGCGTACGTGACCCCGCTGGTGCGCAAGCTCGCCTCGGAGTCCGGCGTCAACCTCAACACCGTCTCCGGCACCGGTGTCGGCGGACGCATCCGCAAGCAGGACGTCCTGGCCGCCGCCGAGGCCGCCAAGGCCGCCGCCGCTCCGGCTCCGGCTCAGGCCGCGTCCGCTCCGGCCGCCAAGGCCGCGGTGGCAGCTGTCTCGGAGCTCCGCGGTCAGACGGTCAAGATGACCCGCATGCGCAAGGTCATCGGCGACAACATGATGAAGGCCCTGCATTCGCAGGCGCAGCTCAGCTCCGTGGTCGAGGTGGACATCACCAAGATCATGAAGCTGCGCGAGAAGGCCAAGGCCGGCTTCCTCGCCCGCGAGGGCGTCAAGCTGTCCCCGATGCCGTTCTTCGTCAAGGCCGCGGCCCAGGCGCTGAAGGCCCACGCGGTCGTCAACGCCCGGATCAACGAGGACGAGGGCACCATCACCTACTTCGACTCGGAGAACATCGGCATCGCCGTGGACTCCGAGAAGGGCCTGATGACCCCGGTCATCAAGGGTGCGGGCGACCTCAACCTGGCGGGCATCTCCAAGGCCACGGCCGAGCTGGCCGGCAAGGTCCGCGGCAACAAGATCACCCCGGACGAGCTGTCCGGTGCGACCTTCACCATCAGCAACACCGGTTCGCGCGGTGCGCTGTTCGACACCGTCATCGTGCCGCCGAACCAGGTCGCCATCCTGGGCATCGGCGCCACCGTCAAGCGTCCGGTGGTCATCGAGACCGCCGAGGGCACCAACATCGGTATCCGCGACATGACGTACCTGACGCTGTCCTACGACCACCGCCTGGTGGACGGCGCGGACGCCGCCCGCTACCTGAGCGCCGTCAAGGCGATCCTGGAAGCCGGCGAGTTCGAGGTCGAGCTCGGCCTGTAGCACCGCTCGCGGCACAGCGCCCGCGGCACCACGGCGCCCCCGCCCGGACACCTTCCGGGCGGGGGCGCCGTATTGTCTACGCATCAGTACCCTCGTCAGTCGTCAGGCACGTCCTCAGGCCAGGCCTCGGGCCCGGTCCACAGACAGGGCGCCAGGCCCCGCGCGACCCCACAGGAGATGAACACCCGATGATCACGCCGCCCGTGGTGCAGTCACTGCGCGAGCAGATTCGCGAGCACATCGTGGAGGGCATCGTCAGCGGGCGCTGGAAGCCCGGTGAGCGGATCGTGGAGCGGCGGATCGCGGTGGAGCTGGAGGTGAGCCAGACGCCCGTGCGGGAGGCGCTGCGCGAGCTGGAGACGCTGCGGCTGATCGAGTCGGCGCCCAACAAGGGCGTCCGGGTGCGGAACCTCTCGGCGGCCGACCTGGAGGAGATCTACCCGGTGCGGGCGGGTCTGGAGCAGATCGCGGCGGAGCTGGCGGCCCCCCGGCTGGCCGCCGACCCGCGGGCCCTGGAGCCCCATGTGGCGGCCCTGTGGGAGGCGGACCGGGCCGGGGACGGCACCGGCCAGGTGCGGCACACGGTGGGCTTCCACCGGGAGATGGTGCGGGCGGCCGGGAACAGCGTGCTGCTGCACACCTGGGAGAGCCTGGGCATCGAGGTGTTCACCGCCCTGTCGATCCGCTGGCTGGGCACGGTGCAGAAGTCCTACGCCGAGGAGCACGAGGCGCTGATCCAGGCCTTCCGGAGGCAGGATCCGGAGATCGGTCTGCTGGTGAAGCAGCACGTCCTGGGGTGCGCCCCGAGGGCCTGATTGTCCCGGTTTGACCGGCACCGGGTGCCTAAATTCCTGGCACCCGGTGCCGACTTTTCTCACTCCGGTCATTTGATGACCACTTTTGTTTGATCGATCATCGATCAGCGCCTTACAGTCATCGACGGACCCCAACCGGGACCATCGGCCCTGTCCTGCCCGTCAGGGTTCCTTTCTTCACCCCCCTCCTTAGTCCGGAAGGCGGCGCACACCGATGTCCGACCCCGTAGGAAAGCTTCCGAGCGAGCTCGACCAGCTCCCGGATCGCGACTCCGAGGAGACCGCCGAATGGGCGGCCTCCCTGGATGCCGTTGCCAAGGCCGCCGGTACGCGCCGCGCCGAGTACCTGCTCCGCCGTACGCTCCAGCACGCCGAGGCCGCCGGCCTGGCGCTGCCCAAGCTGCTGGAGACGGACTACGTCAACACCATCCCCACCGCCGCCGAACCGGAGTTCCCCGGTGACGAGGCGATGGAAGCCCGGATCACCGCCTGGAACCGCTGGAACGCGGCCGCCATGGTGACCCGCGGCTCCAAGTACGGCGTCGGCGGCCACATCGCCACCTTCGCCTCGGCGGCCTGGCTCTACGAGACCGGCTTCCAGCACTTCTTCCGCGGCAAGGAAGCCGACGGGTCGGGCGACCAGCTCTACATCCAGGGCCACGCCTCCCCCGGCATCTACGCCCGCGCCTTCCTCGACGGGCGCATCTCCGAGCAGCAGCTCGACAACTTCCGGCAGGAGTCGGGCGGCAACGGCCTCCCCTCCTACCCGCACCCGCGGCGGCTGCCCTGGCTGTGGGAGTTCCCCACGGTCTCCATGGGCCTCGGCCCGCTCTCCGCGATCTACCAGGCGCGGTTCAACCGCTACCTGCAGAACCGCAGCATCAAGGACACCGCCAACTCGCACGTCTGGGCCTTCCTGGGCGACGGCGAGATGGACGAGCCCGAGTCGACCGCCGCCCTGGCCCTGGCCTCCCGCGAGCGGCTCGACAACCTGACCTTCGTCATCAACTGCAACCTGCAGCGCCTCGACGGTCCGGTCCGCGCCAACTTCCGCGTGGTCCAGGAGCTGGAGGCCCAGTTCCGCGGCGCCGGCTGGAACGTCATCAAGTCGCTGTGGGGCTCCGCCTGGGACGAACTGTTCCAGCTCGACACCACCGGCGCCCTGGTCCGCCGCCTCCGCGAGGTGCCGGACGCGCAGTTCCAGACGTACGCGACCCGCGACGTGGCCTACATCCGCCAGCACTTCTTCGGCGCCAACGCCGAGCTCGTGCAGCTGGCCGGAGTCCTCTCCGACGCGAAGATCGCCGAGTGCTTCCACCGCTCCCGCGGCGGCCACGAGCCCCGCAAGGTCTACGCCGCGTACAAGGCCGCCCTGGAGCACAAGGGCGCGCCGACGGTCATCCTGGCGCAGACCGTCAAGGGCTACACCCTGGGTGCCGGGTTCGAGTCGAAGAACGCGAACCACCAGATGAAGAAGCTGACCGTCGACGAGTTCAAGGACATGCGCGACCTCCTTGGCCTCCCGATCCCGGACAGCGCCTTCGCCGACGGCAAGGTCCCGTACGGCCACCCCGGCGCGGACAGCCCCGAGGTCTGCTACCTGAACGAGCGCCGCGCGGCCCTCGGCGGCCCGGCCCCGGCCCGCAAGGTCCACCAGGTCGCCCTGCCGCAGCCCGCCGACAAGTCCTACGCCCCGCTGCTCAAGGGCTCCGGCAAGCAGGAGATGGCCACCACCATGGCCTTCGTCCGGCTGGTCAAGGACCTGATGCGGGACAAGGAGACCGGCAGGCGCTGGGTCCCGATCGTCCCCGACGAGGCCCGCACCTTCGGCATGGAGTCCCTCTTCCCGTCGGCCGGCATCTACTCGCCGCTGGGCCAGACGTACGAGCCGGTCGACCGCGACCAGCTGATGTACTACAAGGAGGCCAAGGACGGCCAGATCCTCAACGAGGGGATCACCGAGGCCGGCGCCATGGCCGACTTCATCGCCGCCTGTACGTCCTACGCGACGCACGGCGAGCCGATGATCCCGTTCTACATCTTCTACTCCATGTTCGGCTGGCAGCGCACCGCCGACCAGATGTGGCAGCTCGCCGACCAGCTCGGCAAGGGCTTCATCGTCGGCGCCACCGCCGGCCGCACCACCCTGACCGGTGAGGGCCTCCAGCACGCGGACGGCCACTCGCACCTGATCGCGTCCACGAACCCGGCGTCGCTCAACTACGACCCGGCCTTCGCGTACGAGATCGCGGTGATCGTCAAGGACGGTCTGCGCCGCATGTACGGCGAGCAGCCTGAGGACGTCTTCTACTACCTCACCGTCTACAACGAGCCCAAGCCGCAGCCGGCCATGCCGGAAGGCGTCGAAGAGGGCATCGTCAAGGGTCTGTACCGCTTCAACACGGCGGCCGACCTGGCGGAGGCGGCCCCGGCCGCCGAGTCCCCGAAGATCCAGCTGATGGCCTCCGGCACCGCGATCCACTGGGTGCTGGAAGCACAGAAGCTGCTCGCCGCCGACTGGAACGTGGCCGCCGACGTCTGGTCCGCCACCTCCTGGGGCGAGCTGCGCCGGGACGCCCTGGAGTGCGACGAGGCGCTGCTGCGCGGCGAGGAGCGCACCCCGTACGTCACCCGGGTGCTGGAAGGCGCCCCGGGCCCGGTGCTCGCGGTCTCCGACTGGATGCGCCAGGTCCCGGACCAGATCAGCCAGTGGGTCCCGCAGGACTACACCTCGCTGGGCACGGACGGCTTCGGCCTCTCCGACACCCGCGAGGGCGCCCGCCGCCACTTCGGCGTCGACCCGCAGTCCATCGTGGTCGCCGCCCTGGCCCAGCTGGCCCGCCGCGGCGAGGTCCCGGCCTCGGCCATAAAGGAGGCCCGGGAGCGCTACGGCCTGTAGGCCGCGCGCCGAGGTCCCGTACCGCCGTACCGTCGTACCGCCGTACCGCACGAAGGCCGGTGTCCACCCCTCTGACGGGGGTCGGACACCGGCCTTTGGCCGTATGAGCGGTGGCGGCATGCGGGCGGACCCAGGATGCTTGAGCCGTGATGGACGAGACGGAGTTCTGGGAGATCGTGGACCGTACCCGCGAGGCCGCCGAAGGCGACCCCGAGGAGCACGCCGAGCTGCTGGTGGAGCGGCTGACACAGCTCGACCCCGACTCCGTCCTGGACTTCGCGCGGCACTTCGAGGCCCGCTACAACCGGGCGTACACCTGGGACCTGTGGGGAGCGGCCTGGGTGCTGCTCGACGGGGCCAGCGACGACGCCTTCGACTACTTCCGCTGCTGGCTGATCGGCCAGGGCCGGGAGGTCTTCGAGGGCGCGGTGCACGACCCGGACCGGCTGGCGGAGCTGCTGGACGAGTTCGACGAGGAGATCGACGGGGACGGCGAGGAGCTGGGGTACGCGGCGGACGAGGCGTACGAACAGCTCACCGGGGTGGTGGCCCCCGACCTGGGCATCCCGGCCCAGGCGGCCGAGCCGGAGGGCGCTCCGCTGGACTTCGAGGACGAAGCCGTGCTGGCGGAGCGCTTCCCCCGGCTGTGGGAGCGCTTCGGCGGTTAGGCCGTCTCTTTCGGATCCTGCCGGATCAGGCGTGGGTGCCGCCGTCGATCCGGATCTCGGTGCCGGTGATGAAGGCGCCGTCCTGGGAACCGAGCATGGCGACCACACCGGCGACCGTGTCCGGGCCCGCGAAGCCCCGGCCGAGGGCCGGGGCCAGCTTGGTGAACAGCGACCAGTCCGTGTCCTCGGGCAGACCGGGGCCGTTCCCCGTGGTCATCCCGCTCTCGATGGAACCGGGCGCCACGCAGACCACCCGCAGCCCCTGCTTGCTGTACTCGGCGGCCAGCGCGTGGCTCATCGACTGGATCCCGCCCTTGCTCGCCGCGTACGCGGACATGTAGGGGTGGGCGAAGGAGGCCGAGGTGGAGCTGAAGTTGACGACGGCGGGGGCGTCCCCGGCCAGCAGCGCCGGGAGGGCTTCGCGGATCATCAGGAAGGTGCCGGTCAGGTTGACCGAGATGACCTTGTTCCAGAGGTCCAGGGTGGTCTTGTGGGTGTGCTCGGAGCGGAGGATCCCGGCCGCGTTGACGAGCACGTCGATCCCGCCGAGCGCCTCCACGGCCGCGGCCACGCCCGCGGCGACCGCGGCCTCGTCGGATATGTCGAGCACGGCGGTGCCGAGCCGGGTGCCGGTCCCGTCGGCGGCCGCCCGGGCGGCGGTGGCCTCCAGGCCGGCCTTGTCCACGTCGACCGCGTGGACCAGTCCGCCTTCGGCGAGGATGCGGTGGACGGTGGCCCGGCCGATGCCGGAGCCGCCGCCGGTGATGAGGACGCGTCGTCCTTCGTAACGGTTCATGGGTGCGAGGGTACGAGCAGGTGGCACGTTTTGCCAGAGCGACAATGAATGCAATTGCCTGGAGCGTCCAGAGGTACGCTTCCCCCGTGAGATCCCCTCGTCCGTACTCCCCCCTCCCCGGCCCGGGCGCCCGGTCGCTGACCGAACGGCGCAAGGCCGCCACCCAGCTCGACATCGCCCGCGCGGCCTGCGAACTGTTCGCCGAGCACGGCCCCGACGGCACCACCGCCGAGGACATCGCGCACCGCGCCGGCGTGGCCCTGCGCACCTTCTACCGCTACTTCCGCAACAAGCAGGAGGCGGTGGCCCCGCTGCTGGCGGGCGGCGGCGACGAATGGCGGGCCCTGCTGGCCGAGGAGGTCCCGGGCACCCCGCTGGCCGAAGCCCTGGAACGGGCCGTGACCCGCTCCCTGACCGGCCCGGTGGCCCTCGAAGAGGGCCTGGAATGGACCCGCAGCCTGCTCCGCGCCTCCCTCGGCGACCCCACCCTCCGGGCCGTCTGGTACCGGGTCAACCAGGACTCCGAGGAGGAACTGGTCCCGATCCTGGCCCGCCTGGCCGGCCCGGCCGCCGACCCCCTCGCCATCCGCCTCCTCGCCGCCGCCGCCACCGACGCCATCCGCGTCTCCCTGGAAACCTGGTCCACCACCGACACCCCACCCACCGGCCCGGGCTCCCCCGCCGCCCTGGCAGTCCACTCCCTCCACGAACTCACCAGAGGCATGACCCTCCTGAACCCGTGAGCCCGTGAGCCCCCGCGTCTCGGGCGGGTTCACCCCTCCGCCCCGGTCCGGCCGGGCGCCTCCCCCTCCACCGCGGGCCGTTCCGTTTCGGCAGAGGGGGACGATCCGTTTCGAACCGTTCCGTTCGACAGCTCCTCCCGCACCGCCCGCCAGGCCCTGATGATCCCGGGCAGTTTCGCCAGCACCTCGCCGACCTGCGTCAGGACGAGCATCAGGCAGCCGAAGGACGCGAGGACGATCAGGCTCAACCTGTCCCAGCTCATCGGGCGACCTCGGCGGACAGGGGTGCGGAGGCCGCCTTCCCGGCCAGGCTCAGGGTCGTCGAACCCAACCGGATCTCGACGTGGTCGTCCCCGTACCGGGCGCGCGCCCCGGGGACTCCTGCGCGGGGGTCGGTCAGGGATGCCGCGACGTCCTCGACGTAGGGGAACCCGTTCCAACGGAGGACCCACCGGCTCCCTTGGCCCCGCAGCTGCTTGGCATAGCGGTTCCTCCCACCGCCGTCGAGCCAGCCGGGGCGCAGCAGCGGGTCGGAGAACCAGTTGCCGATGGCCCACCGCCCACCGATGTCCTGCGCGGCGATGCGGGACGTGAGACCCGCGAGAAGACGCTCGGCGTCCTCGCTCATCTCGGGCACGGCCCGCAGCCGGTCACGCTCCGACTCCGTGACCGGCTCGCTCGCCGGGTGGAAGTCCCAGTGGGGTGTCGGGCGGCTCACCCCGCCCCAGGTTCCCGAGCGGTTGCCGGTGACGACGAGTTGCGCTCCCGTGGGCAGGTGTCGGGCCACATAGGTGTGCCGCCCCCTGAACTCCTCCAGGCGCAGTCCGGGCAGCGAAGTGCCGCCGTGATCGCGGGGCAGCAGGTAGGGGGCGACGTTGTGCGGTACGTCCGTGATCAGGACCAGGCGGTCGTACTGCGGCGAGGCGACGACGTCGTAGGCGACCAGGGTGTGCAGCCCCCATGCGGCTGCGCCATCGTAGGGCTCCAGTTCTCCGGGACGGTTGAACAGCCCCAGGGCGATCAGTGCCCGCAGTCTGCGCTGCTCGGGAGTGCAGGTGTCCAGGCCGAGCGTCCCGTCACGAGGGACGGCCGCCACGGCGGCCTCCCTGGGCTCGCCCAGATACCGCATCCGGAGGCGGGCGGTGGTTCGGACCGTGCTTCTGGGCATGCGAATACCTCGTACCACCCCGGCTGGCACTGGCACTCAGGGCACATACCCGATGGACCGACGAAGGCCTTGCATGGAGCTGGGCGAACCACGCCCATCAAGTGGCTCCCAGGGTGCCGGGCCCTCGGGATGCTGCCACCAACCGACCCTCCACGGGCCGACTCGTTCCACGCTACACCGCGCTGCGGGGCCTAGCCCTCCGTACGGTGAACTGCGTTGCAAGTGGCAGGGGTTCAGGCCAGCAGGCCGCGGACCGAGATCCATTCGAGGGCATCCGTACCGAGCCGGTCGGGTGCTTCGAGGAGGTGGTTCTCCACCTGAGCCAGATCCCCAAGGGCCGGCGGGGCATCCGCCAGGTCCAGCCGAGCGAGGCGTTCCATGGCGGACGCGACGACGGCGGGCCACCCGGGCATGCCGAAGTGGTTCGGAGCCTTGACGGCGGCCGAGGTCGCCCTGTGCAGCACGGCCGCCCGCCATCCCTGCTCGCGTATGACCTTCGAGGTGAACCAGACACGGTCGTCGACGTGCTGGACGAACTCGGTGAGTGGTCCGGTGGCCTTGCTGAGGGCGAAGCTCGAACCGCCGGCCCAGGGAAGGTCCAATGCCGAGGCGACGGCGAGGAATCCGAGCAGGGCGTCGGGTCCGTCCTCCTTCGCCGCCTCCCATGCGGTGCGTGCCCGGCGGTAGAGGTCCACGCTCTGCGCGAAGACCTCTCCGTCGTTCGGGCCGGTGCCCGACGCGTGGATGGCGTCCAACGGGCTGTCGCGCCAGGCCTCCTGGACCAGACCGACCGCCGCCGCGCTCACCAGCGCGGCCGTGTCCTCCGCATCGATGCCGAAATGCGTCAGGAGGGCGAGAGCTCCTTCCGCCAGCTCGGGCAGGGGCTGCCGGCTTTCCGATGCGTCACCGACGGCAGCGGCGGCCGACGGGCCCCATGGGGCTTCCGGGCGTTCCACCGTGATGCCGTGACGGGCCAGATCCTCGTAGATGCTGTCCGGGCCGCAGTCGATGTGGGAGGAGTCATGGCGCCCGGAGCACCCTTCGGGGCATTCGAATTCCTCGCACATCTCCGGATCCTCGCCCTGTGCCTCGTTGACCAGGTGGTAGGCGAGCCGCTCGGCCACCGCTTCGCGCGCCGCGATCATGGCAAGGTCGAGGCGGAAGGCCGCGTCCCTCGTTTCCTGCTGCTCGTCGACGGCCGATGCCGGTGGCCGGGGCGGTTCCGGGGCCCACGCACGCGCCGACTCCAGTGAGATCAGCAGCCAGGCGACCTGCAGGGGGTCGGGATCCTCGGACCGAGCGAGCTCGGCCACCGCGTCCGCAGCCCGGCGCACCCTTCCGAGCAGGTTGACGTGCCGATCGCGCGCGGCCTGCCATGCCGCGGACTCCGCTCTTGTCTGCTCGGCGTCCTGAGTCAGGTCCGCGTGGCGGGCCCGGCGGGCCTTGGCCACGCATCGGGTCAGGCACGCGCGGCATCCGAACAAACCCGACTCGGCCGTGGGGCCGAGCGCGACGTACGGGCGACCTTCGAACGGGGTGTCGCACAGGCAGCAGTCCAGACCGTCCACATGGCGGGATGTCGGGACGGCCGGCAGCGCGGACCGTATCTCCGCATGGGCGTAGGGGGGAATGTGCATGGTCGGGCAACTCCTCAAGCCGGGACAGATCCTCTGGTGGTGCGCGCTGACTCCATGCTCCGGCCCCTCCGGAGCGACTTGTCGTCGGTTGGCGCGCGGGCCGGAAAACTTGGCGGAATCTGACGCACCCACGCTCGCCTGCGGCTTTTACCCTCTTGGCACGATCTGACAGGTGTCGGTGAAGCCGAAGGGACAGCACATCCATGACTCCGAGCTCCGAGCTCCGCCACCACGCTCACGAGCAGTTGACGCGTGCCCTGGAAGAACTGCACCGGGCGGCGGGCAGGCCCGGCATGCGCAAGGTGAGCCAGCTCATCGCCGACGGGGACCATCCTGCGAAGATCAGCCATGAGGGGGTCCGGACGGCGATCAGGGGACTCACCGTTCCGCGGTGGGAAACCGTCCAGTCGATCGTCGCGGTCCTCTCGGCAGCCTGCGTCAACCCGGCGCGGGACCCTGCGGCCGAGGTGGCCCGCTTCCTGCCGCTGTGGCGCGCGGTGACCGAAGGCGAGCCGGACACGATGAAATCCGCCCGCGAACTGGCTCTGTCGCAAGGCTGGGGTGCGGACGACGGGCAGTGGACCGGCGAGGCGGTGGTCGGATTGATGATCAACCCGTTCAACGCCATCGAGATCGACCCCTCGCTGGCCGTGCCGCACGAGCCCATCCTCTCGGAAGACGAATGGGTGCAGGTGGGGGTCCGGCTCATCGAGGATCATGGCGCCGAGTTCGCCCTCCGGGCGCTTCTGCGGGCGCTGAAGGGCGACTACCTCGGAGCCGAACAGGGAAGCCCCTTCGGCTACCACTACCCCGACCAGGAGGCGGTCGACGCGCACACGGCGTTCGTCCACGGCTGCGAGCGCATCCTCGCGCGTCTGGCGGTCGAGCCGAACCTGCTCCAGCGGTCGATCAACGCGATGCACGCCGATACGGACATGGACCGGGAGGACCGCATCGCCATGCTGCTCGCGGAAAAGGACCTGCCCCTGATGCGGGAGGTCATGACGGCGACCCCGGAGACCTGGGAGGACCTCTCCGAGGAGGCGCATCACCAGATCTTCGGCTATCTCATCAAGGAGATCGGCCCGGTCGGCAGGTTCGGTCTTCCGCCTCATCTGCGTTTCCGCATCGTCTGGCGCGTGCCGGAAGCGGCCTAGTCCCAGCGGCCCGGATCGTGGACGGCCCGGGTCCACTGGGCCTCGAACCAGCATCGGAAGGGGCCACCCGCACACACAGGTCGGCACAACGCGGGAGGCCCCGCCGCTCTCCGGGGAGAGGGGCGGGGCCTCCGACAGCGGGCCGGACCGGTTTAGAGGTCGAAGTAGAGCTCGAACTCGTGGGGGTGGGGGCGCTGGGCGATCGGGGCGATCTCGTGGGTGCGCTTGTAGTCGATCCAGGTCTCGATCAGGTCGGGGGTGAAGACACCGCCGGCCAGGAGGTACTCGTGGTCGGCTTCCAGGGCCTTGAGGACGTCCTCCAGGCTGGTCGGGACCTGCGGGACGCTCGCGTGCTCGTCGGGCGAGAGCTCGTAGAGGTCCTTGTCGATCGGCTCCAGGGGCTCGATCTTGTTCTTGACGCCGTCCAGGCCCGCGAGCAGCAGCGCCGCGAAGGCGAGGTACGGGTTGGAGGACGGGTCCGGGGCGCGGAACTCGACGCGCTTGGCCTTCGGGTTCGAGCCGGTGATCGGGATGCGCATGGCGGCGGAGCGGTTGCGCTGGGAGTACACCATGTTGACCGGGGCCTCGAAGCCCGGGACCAGGCGGTGGTACGAGTTCACCGTCGGGTTGGTGAAGGCCAGCAGCGACGGGGCGTGCTTGAGGATGCCGCCGATGTAGTAGCGGGCGGTGTCCGACAGGCCCGCGTAGCCGGCCTCGTCGTAGAACAGCGGCTCGCCGTTCGCCCACAGCGACTGGTGCACGTGCATGCCCGAGCCGTTGTCGCCGAAGATCGGCTTCGGCATGAAGGTGGCGGTCTTGCCGTTGCGCCAGGCGACGTTCTTCACGATGTACTTGAAGAGCATCAGGTCGTCGGCCGCGGCCAGCAGCGTGTTGAACTTGTAGTTGATCTCGGCCTGGCCGCCGGTGCCGACCTCGTGGTGCTGGCGCTCGACCTGGAGGCCCTGGGCGTCGAGCTCCAGGGAGATCTCGGCGCGCAGGTCGGCGAAGTGGTCGACCGGGGCGACCGGGAAGTAGCCGCCCTTGTAGCGGACCTTGTAGCCGCGGTTGTTCTCCTCGGAGCCGGTGTTCCAGGCGCCGGCCTCGGAGTCGATGTGGTAGAAGCCCTCGTTGGCGGAGGTCGCGAAGCGCACGCTGTCGAACACGTAGAACTCGGCCTCGGGGCCGAAGAACGCGGTGTCGGCGATGCCGGTGGAGGCGAGGTAGGCCTCGGCCTTCTTGGCGATGTTGCGCGGGTCGCGGCTGTAGGCCTCACCCGTGATCGGGTCGTGGATGAAGAAGTTGATGTTGAGCGTCTTGTCCTTGCGGAACGGGTCCAGACGCGCGGTGGTGATGTCGGCGCGCAGGGCCATGTCCGACTCGTGGATCGCCTGGAAGCCGCGGATCGAGGATCCGTCGAAGGCGAGCTCCTCCGCCGGGTCGAACGCTCGCGCCGGGATGGTGAAGTGCTGCATCACACCAGGCAGGTCGCAGAAGCGGACGTCGACGAACTTGACGTCGTTCTCCTCGATGTACTGCTTCACTTCGTCGGCGTTCTTGAACATCCAACTCCTCCTACTCCCGGCCCCGGGGCAGGGCGGGTTTTATAGCTCGTGGTGCGTCAGTGCGGTGCCGCACGCTGACCCGACCATAAGCAGACGGGATTTCTCAAGCATGACCCATTTGTTTCGCACAAGTTAACCGGGGTCCGGGCGAGGGGGCCCGCGACGCCACGGGTACCGTGGTCGGGTGGACAAGAGGCAAGCAATCGGATCCTGGCTCTCCGGCCCCCGCGCGGCCGCGGAATCGATGGGCGTGAACTTCGGCTACCCGGGCGAACAGCTCGGTCTGCCGCGTACCGGTTCCGGCTCGGTGGCCCGGTTCGGGCGCCGGATGGGCGCGGTGGCCGTGGACTGGATGGCCTGCCAGCTGATCGCATACGGCCTGATCACGGGCGGGGACTGGGCCGCGGCGGGGAACTGGACGCTGGGCCTGTTCGGGCTGCTGGCGCTGCTCACGGTCGGCACGGTGGGCTTCACCCCGGGCAAGCGGCTGCTGGGTCTGCGGGTGGTCTCGGAGTCCGGCGGCCGGCTGGGCTTCCCCCGGGTGCTGCTGCGGACCGTGCTGCTGCTGCTGGTGGTCCCGGCGCTGATCTGGGACCGGGACGGGCGCGGTCTGCACGACCGGATCGCCCGCGCCGTCCAGGTGCGCATCTGAGCGGCCGTCCAGGTGCGCATCTGAGCATGAGCGTCTGAGGGTCGGATGTGTCACATACGTGAACGGGGGGCGCCCCCGGAGCTTCGGCTCCGGGGGCGCCCCCCGTTCGTATACGGAAACCGGTCAGCGCATCTTGCCGCCGCGCGGCATCCGCATGCCCTTGGGCATGGGGCCCTTCGGCAGCGGCATGTTGCTCATGAGGTCGCCCATGGCGCGCAGCTTGTCGTTGACCTGGGTGATCTGGGGGCCGGAGAGCACCCGCGGCAGCTTCAGCAGGGTGGTGCGGACCTTCTTGAGGGGCACCTCGCCCTCGCCGGTGCCGACGATGATGTCGTGGACCGGGATGTCCGGCATGATCCGGGCCATCTTCTTCTTCTCGGCGCCCAGCAGGGTCCGCAGCCGGTTCGGGTTGCCCTCGGCGACCAGCACGATGCCGGCCTTGCCGACCGCGCGGTGGACGATGTCCTGGTTGCGGTTCATCGCCACGGCGGGGGTGGTGCTCCAGCCCCGTCCGACGTTCTCCAGGACCGCGGCGGCGGCGCCGGGCTGGCCTTCCATCTGCCCGAAGGCGGCGGCCTCGGCGCGGCGGCCGAAGACGATCGCGGTCGCGAGGAACGCGACCAGGAAGCCCAGGATGCCCAGGTAGACCGGGTGACCGATCAGGAAACCGATCGCAAGGAAGACGCCGAAGGTGCCGATTCCCACGCCCGCGAGAATCAGACCGATCTTGGAGTCGGCCTTACGGGTCATCTTGTACGTCAGGGCGATCTGCTTCAGTCGCCCGGGGTTCGCAGCAGTCTCTGCGTTTGACTTCCTCGCCATACAGCGAAGTTTACGTGGCCTGCGGCGTCCGGGTAGCCACGGCCTCCAGTACATGTTCGGTTTCGACCCGGTCCTGGGCCCGTCGCCGGTCCTCCAGGACGGCCGACCAGGCGTTCCGGCGGGCACCTCGGATGAGCAGCGACTCGATGCCTCGGACCGCCTCGACAAGGGTCGGGATGGCGATGGCGCGTACGGGCGCGGCCTGCATGGGTTCCCTTTCTCCGTGCTGTCTCGGTGCTCGGGGCGCCCCGGGTGCCCCGGGCGCTCCGATCGCGGTCTGTGGTCCCAGCGTCACTGTTGGGTGTTACCAGGGAGTGACCGGCCGGTCAAACACCTGTGACGCCTTCGAAAATGCTGGCGCGGCCCGCCGGACTCCTCCTGGAAAGAGCCTAGGGGCCGCGCCAATGCGGTATTACCTACAAGTAGGACTTTGTGCGCGAGTTCACACAGTCGTCGCGCCGGGGGTGGCCGCGGCGCCCGCGCCGCGCTTCTCCATGGCCTGGCCGTACAGCCGCCCGGCCCGGTAGGAGGAGCGGACCAGCGGTCCGGACATGACCCCGGAGAAGCCGATCTCCTCGGCCTCCTTGGCCAGCTCCACGAACTCCGCGGGCTTCACCCAGCGCTCCACGGGGTGGTGCCGCGGGGAGGGCCGCAGGTACTGGGTGATCGTGATGAGTTCGCAACCCGCGGAGTGCAGGTCGCGCAGTGCCTCGCTGACCTCGGACCGCTCCTCGCCCATGCCGAGGATCAGGTTCGACTTGGTCACCAGGCCGTACTCGCGGGCCTTGGTGATCACGTCCAGCGAGCGCTCGTAGCGGAAGCCGGGGCGGATCCGCTTGAAGATCCGCGGCACCGTCTCCACGTTGTGCGCGAAGACCTCGGGGCGGGAGGCGAAGACCTCCTCCAGCAGCTCCGGGACGGCGTTGAAGTCCGGGGCCAGCAGCTCGACCTTGGTGTGGCCGGCCTCGCGGGCGGCGGTCTGCTGGTGGATCTGGCGGACCGTCTCGGCGTACAGCCAGGCGCCGCCGTCGGCCAGGTCGTCCCGGGCCACGCCGGTGATGGTGGCGTAGTTCAGGTCCATGGTGACCACGGACTCGCCGACCCGGCGCGGCTCGTCCCGGTCCAGGGCCTCGGGCTTGCCGGTGTCGATCTGGCAGAAGTCACAGCGCCGGGTGCACTGGTCGCCGCCGATGAGGAAGGTGGCCTCGCGGTCCTCCCAGCATTCGTAGATGTTCGGACAGCCGGCTTCCTGGCACACCGTGTGCAGCCCCTCGCCCTTCACGAGGTTCTGCATCTTCGTGTACTCGGGACCCATCTTCGCCCGGGTCTTGATCCACTCGGGCTTGCGCTCGATGGGGGTCTGGCTGTTACGGACCTCCAGGCGCAGCATCTTGCGTCCGTCGGGTGCGACTGCGGACACGACCGGCTCCCTGTGACTTTGATTCCTCGGCGCCCACCAGGGTACGCCCGTAATTTCATACGCTCTTACGTCGGCCAACCCGTGGACGGCCGGCCCCATTCCCGCCGGGGTCAGCCGGCCGCCGGGGCGGTCTCCCGCCCGCTGTCGCGCTCGATCACCCGAGGTGCCGGTTCGGCGTTCTCCAGCACGTCCCGCAGGTGGCGCTCGACCACCGGGAGCACCTCGCCGATGGTGAGCTCGCGGCCCAGTTCGTACGAGAGCGAGGTCACACCGGCGTCCCGGATCCCGCAGGGGATGATCCGGTCGAACCAGGTACTGTCCGGGTTCACGTTGATCGCGAACCCGTGCATGGTGACCCCCTTGGCCACCCGGATGCCGATCGCGGCCAGCTTGCGGTCCTCGCGGCGCTGCCCGGCGTTGGACGGGGCGTACTCGGGGCCGTTCAGCCGGGGGTCGAACTCCTCGTCGTGCAGCCGGGGGTCGAAGTCCAGGGAGAGTCCGCCGATCCGCGGCCGCTCCTCGACCGGGTCGCCGAGCACCCAGACCCCGCTGCGGCCCTCGACCCGGGTGGTCTCCACCCCGAACTCGGCGGCCGTGCGGATCAGCGCCTCCTCCAGCCGGCGCACGTGCGCGACCACGTCCACCGGCCGCGGCAGCTTCATGATCGGATAGCCGACCAGCTGGCCGGGCCCGTGCCAGGTGATCTTCCCGCCGCGGTCCACGTCGATGACCGGGGTGCCGTCCAGCGGCTTCTCGTTCTCCGCGGTGCGGCGGCCGGCCGTGTAGACCGGCGGGTGCTCCAGCAGCAGGCAGGTGTCCTCGACCTCGTCGGCGAACCGGGCCGCGTGGACGCGCCGCTGCTCCTCCCACGCCTCGGTGTACTCCACCGATTCCGCTCCGAAGCCCAGCCGGACAAACCGCAGCTCAGTCACCGCAGCGCCTCCTCATTGAACCTGCCGTATGCACGTATCGCACTCAGCAAGGGTACGGCGGGCCGGGCGGGCGCTTCCTGCGGGCCCGGGGCAGGTCCGGGTCGTCCTCCGCCCGGGGCAGCGGCCGGTGCCCCTCGGTGTGGTCGTTGACCCAGCCGCACACCCCGCAGGCGTACCGCCCGTCCAGCCCGGCGATGAGGGTGCCGCAGCGCCGGCACTCGGCCTCGGTGAGCTCGGGTGCGGGCAGCGGGATCGTGGACTCGGGCACGGACCGGGGAGGGCGCTCCGGAACGGCCTCCGGAACCGGTTCCGGCGCGGGGGGCCGACGGGTCATGGAGCGCAGCGTACGCGGGGTGCGGGCGGGCGACGGAGGGGCGGCCGTAAAGAGCCGCGCAGGTTCTGCACACGATCGGATGAATGTGGGGCAGAGAGGGCGGTATGGCAGGGGTTGGCCGCTACATTCACGCCGTTCACTGGGCCGGTGGCCGGCCCGTCACGTCAGGAGACCGTGGAAGCTGATGACGGAACGACCTGCGCAGCGCGTCCCCAACCGGCAGCTCGCGGCGCTGATCGCCGAAGCGGGGTTCTCCAACGCCGGGCTGGCCCGCCGCGTGGACCAGCTCGGCCTGGAGCACGGTCTCGACCTGCGCTACGACAAGACCTCGGTCACCCGCTGGCTGCGCGGCCAGCAGCCGCGCGGCACCACCCCCGCGCTGATCGCGGAGGTGTTCACCCGGCGGCTGGGCCGTCGGCTGTCGGCCCAGGACCTGGGGCTGGACGCCTGCGCCCCGGTCTACGCGGGCCTGGAGTTCGCCGCCACCCCGGAGGAGGCCGTGGACATCGCCAGCGGGCTGTGGCGCAAGGACTCCGGTTCGCACACCGAGCTCCGCAAGATCGCGTTCACCCCGGCGGGCCTGGTGGTCCCCAGCCGGGACTGGCTGATCGGCCGGGCCGACGAGCGGGTGGGGCGCTCCACCGACCCGGCCTCGGCCCGGGTCCCCGCCCAGGGGCGCGCCTCGGTGCCCCGACAGCGGCAGATCGACCGCGGACCGGGCCAGCGGGTCACCGCCGGCGACATCGCCGCCCTGCGCTCGGTCGCCGAGCTGTTCCGCACCCTGGACCACGCGTACGGCGGCGGGCACGCCCGGCAGGCCCTGGTCCGCTATCTGGAGCACGAGGCCGAGCCGATGCTGCGCGGCACCTACGGGGAGGCCACCGGGCGCCGGCTGTTCGCGGCGGCCGCCGACCTGACCCGGCTGGCGGGCTGGACCTCCTACGACATCGCCGCGCATGGGCTGGCCCAGCGGTACTTCGTGCAGGCGCTGCGGCTGGCCCAGGCCGCCGGGGACCGGCCGTACGGCTCGTACGTGCTGATCACCATGAGCCGGCAGGCCGTCTACCTGGGCCACGGCCGGGAGGCGGTGCAGCTGGCCCGGGTCGCCCAGCAGGGCGTCGGATCGGGGCCGCCGCCGGTGGTGCAGGCGCTGCTGCACTCGGCGGAGGCCCGCGGGCACGCGGTCCTCGGCGAGGTCCGGGCGGCCACCGCCGCACTGGTCCGCGCCGAGCGCTCACTGGGCGCGGCCCGGCCCGGCGACGACGTGCCGCACTGGGCCCGGTTCTTCGACGAGGCGCAGCTGGCGGACGAGTTCGGGCACTGCCACCGGGACCTCCAGCAGTACCGGGCCGCCGCCCAGCACGCCGAACGGTCCCTCCAGCTGCGCTCCGCGGGCTACGCGCGTTCCCGGCTGTTCTGCCGGGTGGTGCTGGCGACGGCCCGGCTGGGGCTGGGCGAGCTGGAGCAGGCGTGCGCGCTGGGCGCGGAGGCGGCGCAGCAGGCCACCGAGATGCGGTCGGTGCGGGCGGTGGAGTACGTCCGGGACTTCGAGCGGCGGCTGGAGCCGTTCCGGGACGCCCCGGCCGTCCGGCAGTACCGGGACCGGGTGGCCGCCCTGCACTGACCCCCCGGCCGGTCGCCCGGCCCGTCCCGCCGCCCGGCCGGTCAGCCCTTGCGGGAGAGGGCCTCGCGGACGGCGTCCTCGGTACGGGCCACCAGGGCGGTGCCGTCGTCCGCGGTGATGATCGGGCGCTGGATCAGCTTCGGGTGGGCGGCGAGGTGGGCGATCCAGCGGTCCCGGGCCTCCGGGGTCTCCTCGCGCGGCAGCTCCCGGACGCCGGTCTCGCGGGCCAGCGGGTCCGAGGTCCGGGTGATCTCCCAGGGCTCCAGGCCCAGCCGGCCGAGCACCGCCCGGATCTCCGCCTCGTCGGGCACGTCCTCCAGATAGCGGCGCACGATGTAGTCGGCCCCCTCGGCGTCGAGCAGGTCCACGGCGCTCCGGCACTTCGAGCAGGCGGGGTTGATCCAGATCTCCATGGCGCCAGCGTAGGGCTTCCGCCAGGGCTTTTGTCAGTGCCCGCCGATAGAATCGGGGATAGCACGAAGGGACGCCAACTACCGTTTGGGAGGCTGTAGATGGCCGCTGTCACGATCGTTTCCGCGCCGAAGAAGAAGCCCCTGCCGGCGGGTCTGCCGCGCGAGTGGTACGAGACGCACAACCGCCGGCTCAAGGCCATGCGCCTGGCGATATCCCTGCTCGACTCCGGGACCTACGACGCCCGGCGGGCGACCAACCGGAAGATCCGCACCATGGCGGTCCGCACCGGGATCCGCCGTCCGTCCAACCTCACCTGCCGGATGGTCCGCGGGCTGATCCGCGACGGCGGCTGACCCCACCGCACCGACCGGCCGCACCGCCACATCGCACCGCACCGACCCGCACAGCGGGACCGCACCGCAGCACCCCACCGCACCGCCGCACCCCGGGCGCCGGCGGTGCCGGTCACTCCTCCGGCACCGTCAGCGCCAGCAGCGCCACATCGTCCCGGGGCCCGCCGCCGGTGAAGGCCACCAGGTCCCGCCACACCCCCCGCACCAGGTCCGCCCCGGAGCCCGACGCCGGGCAGACCACCGGCACCCGGTCGCGCAGCGGATAGAAGCGGCCGCCCGCGTCCCGGGCCTCCGTCACCCCGTCGGTGTGCGCCAGCAGCCGGTCGCCGGCCAGCACCGGCAGCTCCACCACGGCCGGCGGGGCCGCCCCGGCGAGCCCCAGCCCCAGCGGGGCCCCCGGCTCCACCTCCACCTCCGTCACCGCGTTCCCGCGCAGCAGCAGCAGCGGCGGATGCCCGCAGGACAGGATCCGCACCAGCGGCCGCCCCGGCGGGAACTCCAGCAGCAGGGCGGTGGCGAACAGTTCCGTGAGCTCCTCCGCCGCCGAGTCCTCCACCAGCCGCCGGTCCAGCCGGGCGGCCACCACCGCCAGCTCGGCGTCGTCCAGGACCCCCTCCCGGAACGCGCCGAGCAGCGAGGCCACCGTGCCGACCGCGGCCAGCCCGTGCCCCTGCACGTCCCCGACCACCGCCCGCACCCCGAAGGGCCCGGCGCGTACGTCGAAGAGGTCGCCGCCGACCAGGGTGCCGCGCTGGGCGGCCCGGTACAGCCCCGCGCAGCGCACCGGGCCCACCCGCTCCGGGACCGGGGGCAGCACCGCCAGCTGGGCCGCCTCCGCGACCGTCCGTACGCTGACCAGCTGCGCGTCCCGGCGCCGCCGGACCCAGGCGATGACCACGCTGAGCAGCCCCACCGTGGCGACGGTCGCCAGGTCCGCGCCCCGGGCGTGGGCCACGCCCAGATCGGACACCCCGAGCAGCAGCAGCACGATCACGGCGAAGGCCGAGGTGCCCAGGGCGCCGTACGAGAAGGCGGCGACCGGGGGCACGGCGGCCAGGAAGAAGCCCAGCTCCACCGTGCCCGGGGTGGCCTCCTGGGCCAGTACGAGGACGACCAGGGCCGCCGCCGGAGCCAGCCTGGTCCAGCGCGGCGGCGGCGCCCCGCCGAGCCGGCCCGGCTCCTCGTGTCGGCGTCTCACCCCTCCACCCTGGTGCCCGCACCGGGCCCGCGCACCCCGGACGCGCCGCCCGGGGGGTGTGTCCCGGCCCTCCCCGGCGGGCTCCACCGGGGAGAGTGGTCCCGTGCCCGACGACCCGTACGCCCCAGACGCCCCGGACGTCCCGAGCGGCCCGGGCGACCCGGCCCCGCCCCCGGCCGGCCCCGCCCCCGGAACCGACCCCGACACCGCCCCCAGAACGGGCACCGGCACCGGCACCGGCCGGGAGCCCGATCACGAACCGGGGCACGGCGACGGCATGAGCACCCGGCTCAACTGGCTGCGGGCCGGGGTCCTCGGCGCCAACGACGGGATCATCTCCACCGCCGGACTGGTGGTCGGTGTCGCCGGGGCCACCACCGACCGGTCCTCGCTGCTGGCCGCCGGCATCGCCGGACTGCTGGCCGGCTCGCTGTCGATGGCGGCGGGCGAATACGTGTCGGTCTGCTCCCAGCGCGACTCCGAGCGGGCCGCCCTGGACCTGGAGCGCCGGGAGCTCGCCGAGGATCCGGCGGCCGAGCTCGACGAGCTGACCGGACTGCTGGCCGGCCGCGGGCTCTCCCCGGACGTGGCCCGGGAGGCCGCCGTCCAGCTCACCGAGCGGGACGCGCTGCGCGCCCACGCCCGGGTGGAGCTGGGGATCGACCCGGAGCGGCTGGCGAACCCCTGGCACGCCGCGCTGGCCAGCCTGCTCGCCTTCACCACCGGGGCCGTGCTGCCGCTGCTGGCCATCGTGCTGCCGCCCCCGGACCTCCGGGTGCCGGTCACCGTGGTCTGCGTGCTGCTCGCCCTGATCGGCTGCGGCCGGCTGAGTGCCCGGCTGGGCGGGGCCCCCGCCGGGCGGGCGGTACTGCGCAACGTGGTGGGCGGCGCACTCGCCATGGCCGTCACCTACGCGGTGGGCAGCTGGCTCGGATCGGTATAGCGGACCACAATGGGCCCCATGCGTACGCGGATCGCGGTCACCGGCTCGACCGGACTCATCGGCACGGCACTCGTCCGTTCCCTGCGCGCGGACGGGCACGAGGTGGTCCGCTTCGTGCGCCGGCCGCCCGCCGCCCCCGACGAGGCCCGCTGGGACCCGCGCGGCGGACACGTGGACCCGGCGGGGCTGGCCGGGTGTACGGCGGTGGTGCAGCTGGCCGGGGCCGGGGTCGGGGACCGGCGGTGGACGGACGGCTACAAGCGGGAGATCCGGGACAGCCGGGTGCTGGGCACCGCGGCGATGGCCCGGGCCGTGGCCGCCCAGGAGCAGCCGCCGGAGGTCCTGGTGAACGCCTCGGCCATCGGCTACTACGGGGACACCGGCGACCGGGCGGTGGACGAGGACGCACCCGCCGGCGAGGGGTTCCTGCCCTCGGTGTGCGTGGAGTGGGAGGCGGCGGCCGCCCCGGCGCACCAGGCCGGGGTGCGGACCGTGTTCGCCCGCACCGGGCTGGTGGTGGCCCGCGGCGGCGGGGCCTGGGCGCGGATGTTCCCGCTGTTCCGGGCCGGGCTGGGCGGCCGGCTGGGCGACGGCCGCCAGTACTGGTCGTACATCGCGTTGGAGGACCACATCGCGGCCCTGCGGCATCTGATCGGCGCTCCGGGGGCTCCCGGGCCGGCCGGACCGGTGAACCTGTGCGCCCCGGAGCCGCTGACCAACCGTGAGATCACCGCCGCGATGGGGCGGGTGCTGCACCGGCCGACGGTGCTGGCGGTGCCGGGGTTCGCGCTGCGGATCGCGCTGGGCGAGTTCTCCCAGGAGGTGCTGGGCAGTCAGCGGGTCCGGCCGGCCCGGCTGCTGGAGTCGGGGTTCCGGTTCCGCTATCCGGGGATCGAGGCGGCCCTGCGGGCGGCGCTCGCGGACCGGTAGCGGTCCGGGGGGCCGCGGTCCTCGGACCACCCTGGTACGGGACGGCGCGCGGCGGCGCGGGGGGCGCACGCCGTGGGGCCTTCGTACGACCGGCGTATGACCGGTGTGCGACCGGTGGGCGACAGGTGGGCGGCCGGGACGGGAGCACCGTGCGACCGTTCGTGCTCGCATGCGACCGATGTGCGACCGGAGCCGATCGCAAATTATTGGGGCCGACTCGGGTATTCCTGGAGCCCGTTGGGGAAAGAGGACCAGACAAAGCCGCGCCGACCTCGGGGAGGGGCACGTGCTCAGCAACGCACACCACGCGGACGTCGTCATTGTGGGAGCCGGGGTCTCCGGACTCGCGGCGGCACACCATCTGATCGCGGCGGGGGTCTCCGTCACCGTCCTGGAGGCCGCGGACGGCCCCGGTGGCCGGATGGCCACCGACCACACGGCCGACGGCTTCCGGCTCGACCGGATCGGCCAGCTGCTCAACACCTCCTATCCGGAACTGGACCGCACCCCGGGCCTGGAGGACCTGGTCCTGAGGCCCTTCGCGCCCGGCGCGCTGGTCCACACCGAGGACGGCAAACAGCTCCGGGCCGGCACCCTCAGCCCGGCCCGCGCACTGGCCGGCCGCTCCCTGGAACAGGCCCGGCTCGGCGCCGCCCTCGGACGGCTGGCCGCGCTCCCGGTGGACCGGATCCTGGCCCGGCCCGAGCGGACCGCCGCCGCCGCGCTCCGCGCCCGCGGCTCGCTGCTGCTCCGGCCGCTGCTCGCCTCCCTGCTGTGCGATCCGCACCTCGGCACCTCAAGCCGGGTCGCCGACCTGGCCCTGCGCGGATTCGCGCGCGGCCGGCTGGCCGTACCGGAGGGCGGGGCCGGGGCACTGCCCGGACTCCTCTCCTCGGGGCTGCCGCCGGGCACCGTGCTCACCGGGGTCCGGGTCCGGTCGGTCTCCGTGAACGTGGTCACCACCGAGGCGCACGGGGCGTTCCGCTGCCGGGCGGTGCTGCTCGCCACCGGCGCGCGGGCGGCGGCCGCGCTGCTGCCCGGACTGCGGGTCCCGGAGTTCCACCAGCTGACCGTGCTGCACCACGCCACCCCCGCACCGCTGCCCTCCGACGGATCGCTGATCCTGGACGGGAACCCGCGGTGGCCGGTGGCGCACACGGCGGTGATGAGCGCCGTCGACCCGACCCGGGCCCCGGCCGGCCGCTCGCTGGTCACCACCACGGTGCTCGGCCCACCGCCCTCGCTGCGCACGGTGGCGGCCCGGCTGGCCCGGCTGTACGACACGGCGACCCGGGACTGGGAACTGCTGACGGTCCACCACACCGCCGAAGCCGTCCCGGCGATGCCGCCGCCGCACGATCTGCGGCGACCGGTGCGGGTGGTGTCGGGGCTGTACGTGTGCGGGGACCACCGGGACACCAACACGGTGCAGGGCGCGCTCCAGTCGGCCCGGCGGGCCTCCTCGGCGGTGCTCCGCGACTTCGGCGTCTCGGTCCCCCCGCGCACCCCGGCGGTCCCGGCCGCCGCCTGACCCCGGGCCCGGCGCCCCTGGACCGGCCGGTCGCGGGCCCGTCCCGCTTAGGGTCGGGGCGTGAACGGAAGCGATCTTCATCTGGAGCTCGTCGGTGAGGGGCCGCGCCGGATGGTGCTGGCGCGGGCGCTGCGGGAGGCGGTGCGCAGCGGTCGGCTGGCCGGGGGCACCCGGCTGCCGCCCTACCGGGCGCTGGCCGCCGACCTCGGGATGACCCGGGGCGCGGTGGCCGACGCGTACGCCGAGCTGGTGGCCGAGGGCTGGTTCACCGCCCGCCAGGGCTCCGGCACCCGGGTCGCCGAGGGCCTCGCCACCGTCCGGGCCGCCGAGGCCCCGGGCCCCGCCGCCATCCGGGCCGCGGGCGGCACCGGCGCCACGGCCGGCGCCTTGACCGGCACCGCAACAGGCACCGCGACCGGCACCAGGAGCGACGGGACCGGCGGCGGGCTGGACCTGACCCAGGGGAAGCCTGATCCGGCGTCGTTCCCCCGGGCGGCCTGGGCGCTGTCCGCGCGGCGGGCGCTGGCCGGGGCGCCCGTGGAGGCGTTCGGTCCCGGTGATCCGCGCGGCCGTCCCGAGCTCCGCCGGGCCCTCGCCTCGTACCTCGCCCGGACCCGGGGCGTCCGGGCGGACCCCGAGCGCATCGTGGTCTGCTCCGGCTTCGCCAACGGGCTGCGGCTGCTCGCCTCGGTCCGGCCGCGCGACTGGGCCGTGGAGGGGTACGGACTGCCCTTCCACCACGGGATCCTGGCGGCCGCCGGGGTACGCCCGCACCCGCTCCCGGTGGACTCCGACGGGGTCCGGAGCGAGGCGCTCGGCGGCCTCCCGGCCCGGGTGCGGACCGTCCTGCTGACCCCCGCCCACCAGTTCCCCACCGGCGGCACCCTGCTGCCGTCCCGCCGCACGGCCGCCGTGGAGTGGGCCCGGTCCCGGCCGGACGCCCTGCTGGTCGAGGACGACTACGACGGCGAGTTCCGCTACGACCGCAAGCCCGCGGGCGCCCTCCAGGGGCTGGACCCGGCCCGGATCGCCTACGCCGGTTCGCTGAGCAAGAGCCTCTCCCCCGCCATCCGGCTGGGCTGGCTGGTCCTGCCCGACGGGCCGCTGGAGCGGGTGCTCGCCGCGAAGGGCGTCCGGGAGTCCTGGGCCAGCGCCCTGGACCAGCTGGCGCTGGCCGACTTCCTGGACTGCGGGGCGTACGACCGGCAGGTGCGCCGGATGCGGCAGCGCTACCGCGCCCGGCGGGACCGGCTGGCCGCCACCCTCGCGGCGGGTGCACCGGCCGCCCGGGTGACCGGGATCGCGGCCGGGCTGCACGCCGTGGTCGAGCTGCCGGCCGGTACCGAGGCGCGGGCGCTGGCCGCCGCCCGGGCGGCCGGCCTGGTGCTGGACGGGCTGTCCGGCTACCGGCACCCGGCACTCCCCGAACCGCCCCGGGAAGGCCTGGTCGTCGGGTACGCGGCCGCTCCCGAGCGCGCCTTCGAGCGGGCCCTGGAGACCCTGGTCCGAACGGTCGCCCGCGCGACCTCGTAGGGTGGAAAGGGTTGAAATGGATTGATTCGCACCAAAACGGAGGGGTGGGTCGCTTGACCACCGAACAGCCCGAGCAGGCCGTGCAGACCCCGGGAGGGGAGCGAGGGGCAGGAGGGGAGAAGGAGAACAGGGCATGGCCGGTGCCGCCGGAGCGGCCGGAGCGGCCCCGTCGCGGGGCCGACTGGATGTTCGGCGGGGTGTACGGGACCGTGCTGGCGAGCGGGCTGCTGGCCGCGCTCGACCAGAAGGGCGGGGAGTACACCCCCTTCTACGACGCCAGCTGGGTGCTGGTGACCGCGGTCGCCGCCGGGCTGGCCCACGGATACGCCCACCACATGTCCACCCACCAGGAGGGTTCGGTCACCCACCGCTGGCGGGCCCTGGCCCGGGCGCTGTGGCACGAGTGGCCGATGGTGGTGGCCACCCTGCCGACCGTGGTGCTGCTGCTGATCGCCGGGGTGACGGGCTGGGACGAGCCCGCCACCACGGCCGTGGGGCTCGGGGTGAACACGGCGCTGCTGTTCGCCTGGGGGGCGTTCACCGCCCTGCGGGTCGGCTACCGGCTGACCTCGTCCCTGGCCATCGGGGTCGCGGACGCCACCCTCGGACTGGTGATCATCGTGGCGAACGCGTTCATCAAATGAGCCTCGGCCGAGCGAGCCTCGGCCGGATGGCCCTCGGCCGGATGAGCCTCAGCCGAGACCGGCCTCCGCCTCGGCGAGGATCTCGGTGAGGCGCAACCCGAAGGCGGCGCCGCGCGGGTCCGGGACCCCGGTGCGGGCCGCGTCGAGCAGGGCGTCCACGGCCCGGCCGTAGGCGCCGGGCACATCGCCCCAGTCCGGGAGCCCGAAGACCCCTTCGGTGCCGCGCAGTTCCAGTCCCACCCCGGCCGCCGCACGCGGTGCGGCCAGACTGAGGACGGCGGTGCTGGCGGCGCCCGAGTCGTGCCGCAGCAGCAGCTGCACGGTGTCGGCCGGCCCGCGGGCGGCGGTGACGGAGGTGACGTCGCCGAGCACCGGGATCAGTACGGACAGGGCGTGCGGGCCGACGTCCCACAGACCGCCCTTGTCCCGCCGCCAGGGCGAGTCGGCGTAGGCGCTGGGCTGCTCGGCCGGATCGGCGGCCGGGGCGAAGACGGAGCCGAGCCAGTGCGCGGAGGCGGTGAACCAGCCGTCGCGGGCGGCCTGTTCCGCCACCCAGCCGGCGGTGGGCTCGGCGAACCGGAGGGTGAGGAAGACCACGGAGGCGACCCCGTGCCGCGCCACGGCCTCGGCCACCGCGCGGGCGCCGTCGACATCGGTGGCCACCGGCTTGTCGAGCAGCAGGTGGCAGCCGGCCTCGGCCGCGCGGACGGCGAGCGGCGCCTGGACGTCCGGTGGCAGGGCGAAGGCCACGGCGTCACAGTCCGCGAACAGCTCGTCGGGGTCTTCGTACACCTTCACCCCGTACGCGGCGGCGAGTTCGGCGGCCGGGCCGGGGCGGCGGCCCCAGACCCCGGCGAACTCGGATCCGGGATGGGCGGCGAGGGCGGGGGCGTGCGCACGCTGGGCCCAGGGGCCGGTCCCGAGCAGCCCGATGCGCGGCAGCGGGGGCGGGGGCGAGGACGACTCGCCGGTCTTCAGATCGTACGAAATGCTCACCCGCCCAGTCTGCCCCACTCGTACGGACGTGCCCGCTCCGAACCGCCCGGACCGCCCCACCTGGGGCGGAACCCTCGGTAACACGGGGTTCACACACGGGCAACGGAGGGGAAATCGCGACCGGGCACGCTGCGGTCATCACCGCAGCGACCGCAGCACCCGCAGAGTCTGAGGATGGGCCCCGTGACCTTCAAGGCTGAGTACATCTGGATCGACGGCACCGAGCCGACGGCGAAGCTCCGCTCCAAGACCAAGATCATCGACGGGCCCGCGGGCGGCGCCGACCTGCCGATCTGGGGCTTCGACGGATCGAGCACCAACCAGGCCGAGGGGCACGCCTCCGACCGGGTGCTGCAGCCGGTGTTCTCCTGCCCGGACCCGATCCGCGGCGGGGACCACGTCCTCGTCCTGTGCGAGGTCCTGAACATCGACATGACCCCGCACGAGTCGAACACCCGGGCGCTGCTGCGTCCGGTCGCGGAGAAGTTCGCCGGCCAGCAGCCGATCTTCGGCATCGAGCAGGAGTACACCTTCTTCGACGGCACCCGCCCGCTCGGCTTCCCGGTCAACGGCTTCCCGGCCGCGCAGGGCGGCTACTACTGCGGTGTCGGCTCGGACGAGATCTTCGGCCGCGAGATCGTGGAGAAGCACCTGGACCACTGCCTGGCGGCGGGCCTGGGCATCTCCGGCATCAACGCCGAGGTCATGCCCGGCCAGTGGGAGTTCCAGGTCGGCCCGGTCGGCCCGCTGGAGGTCTCCGACCAGCTGTGGATCGCGCGCTGGCTGCTCTACCGCACGGCCGAGGACTTCAACGTCTCGGCGACCCTGAACCCCAAGCCGGTCAAGGGCGACTGGAACGGCGCGGGAGCCCACACCAACTTCTCGACCAAGGCGATGCGCGAGGACTACCGCGCGATCATCTCCGCCTGCGAGGCGCTGGGCGAGGGCAGCAAGCCGCTGGACCACGTGAAGAACTACGGCGCGGGCATCGACGAGCGGCTGACCGGTCTGCACGAGACCGCCCCGTGGAACGAGTTCAGCTACGGGGTCTCGGACCGCGGCGCCTCGGTCCGCATCCCCTGGCAGGTGGAGAAGGACGGCAAGGGCTACATCGAGGACCGCCGCCCGAACGCCAACGTGGACCCCTATGTGGTGACCCGGCTGATCGTGGACACCTGCTGCACCGGCCTGGAGAAGGACGGCCTGGTCTGATCCGCTCCACCGGCCGGTCCGGCGTCACGGCCGGCCGGACGTCCACCAGCCCGTCCAGCAGCTGGTCCGGTCCCTGGTATCGCACCGACGCCCGTCACGCCCCCGCGGCGCGGCGGGCGTCGCGGAGTGCCCGGAAAGGGGCGACAGTTGAGGGCATTTCGGTCACAGGTCACTGAATATGAGACTCCGATCCGAAATATGAGACGGGGTCTGCCCGGCCGGGCCGGCATCTGCTTCAATGAGCCCATGGCCAGCCACCCGCACACCTCGATCGGTCACAAGGACCTCGAACCGTTCTGGCCCTCTCGTCAGGACCACGACTTCGACCGGGTGTGTTGCCGCGCGAAGAACGCGCCGGCCCTCTAACGCCTTCCGGAACCTCGAAACCCGACCTTCCCGAAGGCCTTCGGTCTGCGCGGCACGACCACGACGTACCTCCGTCACCGTCTCCTGCCGACTCCGCGTGAAAGAGCTGACCACTCATGGCGAACACCCGCACCCTCTCCTCCGCCGCGACCTCCCCCGCCCCCGCCGGCTATCCGTACCAGACCCCGCCCAGGCACCGCCTGCGCGCCGTGGACCGGGACGAGGTGGCCCGGGTGGTGGACCTGCTGCCGCCCGGCGCCACCTGGCTGCCGGCCCCCCAGCACACCCTGCCGGCCCTGCCCGGCCAGCCGCCGATGATCGGCTACCTGGTGCTCGTACCGGCCGACCAGCAGCCGCCGGTCACGCTGGCCGCCCCCGCCCCGCAGTACGCGGCCGCGGCCCCGGTGCGGCGGACGGAGCAGCCCCAGCAGAACCAGCGGACCGAGCAGGACCGGCGGGCCGCCGGGACCGAGGGCGACGCCCTGGTGCGGATCGACCCCGCCCGCCGGACCGCCGAGGTCGACGGGGAGGTCCTGGACCTCACCTACCTGGAGTTCGAGCTGCTCGCCCACCTGGTGGCGCACCCGCACCGGGTGCACAGCCGGGACCAGCTGGTCACCACCGTCTGGGGCTACGGGCACGTCGGCGACGGCCGCACGGTGGACGTCCATGTCGCCCGGCTGCGGCGCAAGTTGGGCGCGCAGCACCGGGGCGCGATCCAGACCGTCCGCCGGGTCGGCTACAAGTACGCGCCCTGAGAACCGGCACATCGGGCCCGCACCCCCGGGGGGTGCGGGCCCGATGCCGTGCCGGGACCCCTAGGCGGCCGCGCGGCGGCGGGCCAGCACGCCGAGGGCGATGTCGACCAGCAGGAACGCCAGCAGGCTCAGCCCCAGCATCGGCACGAACCACCCGGTGAGCGCCACCAGCGCGGCCACCGGCAGCAGCACGGTCACCGGGAGCCGGCGCCAGGCGCCGCGCGGCTGCGGACGGCCGGCCGAGAGCCGGCGGTCCCGGGTGGGCCGGCGCAGCCACCACATCCGGTAGCCCCAGAACACCAGGAACATCACCGCGAGGGCGAGCGCGGCCAGTGCCAGCTCGTTGACCGGGCCGAACAGCACGCCCATGTGGACGTCGATGCCGTAGCGGGTGAGCTGGGCGAGCAACGGGTAGTCGGCGAAGCGGAGTTCGTCCATCACCCGGCCGTCGGCCGGATCCACCGACACCGCGTCCAGGTGCACCGGGAACTGCCGGTCCCGCTCCTTGACCACATAGCCCTTGCCGGGGGCGGGCAGGGTGATCTGCAGGCTCGCGGTGACCCCGGCGGCACGGGCCGCCGCGAGGGCCCGGTCCAGGCCGACGTCGGCCCGCTCCGGCATGACCATCTCGCCGTCGGGACCGGTCGTGTGACCGGCGTGCTCGTCCCCGCCGGCCTCCCCGGCGGCCCCGCCCACCGAGGCGGACACCGAGGGGGTGGCCCCGCCGAGCCGGTCCTGGAGCTGCCCGATGTTCTCGCCCGCGTACCGGGACCAGGTCAGCCCGGTGGCCGACAGGACGACCAGGCCGGCCACCACCCACAGGCCGACCGTGCCGTGCCAGGACAGGGTGCGGCGGCGGCCCTTCGGGGCCTTCCGGTCGGGCAGCACCAGCAGGGCCCGGCGGGAGCGGCGGCGGCCGATCCACAGCGCCAGCCCGCCCAGGGCCACCACCCACATCCAGCTGGCGGCGAGCTCGCTGTAGTGGCGGCCCGCGTCGCCGAGCTGGAGGTTGGCGTGGAAGGTGCTGAGCCAGGCGCGCAGCGGCAGCGCGTCACCGGAGGTGGCCAGCTTGCCGCGCACCTCGGCGGTGTAGGGGTCGACGAACACGGTCAGCGTGCGGTCCGCCGCGACCTCCGGGCTCTCCATGATCACCCGGGTGGTGGACTCGGCGTCGGGCGCCGGCCACACCGCGACCACCTCGCCCTTCGGCGCGGCCGCCTGGGCCGCCGCCACCTGGCCGGACAGCGGCAGGGTGGTGGTGCCGGTCCTGGCGACGGTCAGCTCGTCCGTATAGACGATCTTCTCGGCCTGGTAGGAGAGGGCGTAGAGCAGGCCGGTGGTGGCGGCCACGAACAGCAACGGGGCGATCAGCACGCCCGCGTAGAAGTGCAGCCGGAGCAGCAGCGGGCGGACGGCCGCCCAGCCGCCGTCCCGGGTCCGCCCGGCGGTGTCCCGCTCCGGGCGGTGGTCCTCGCGACCGGCGTCGCGGTCGTCCTCCTGGTCCTGGACGGGGACGTCCTGGACTTCGTCAATGGCCATGATGGTCCTAGGTGTTGGCGCAGACATGGGGAAACCGGCCCCAGGTCACGCCGGTGCGCCGGTCAGGCGCGGGCAGGACGGCCGGGGGCCGTGGCTCGGGTGAGGTGCCACCCGGGCGGCCCGCGCCGGACCACGGCATGGGCGTGCACGGCCCCGCGCAGCCGGCGCGGCCGTTCCGTGCCACGCCGCCGGGGGGCGCGCGGCGGCTCCGGCGGGACCCGGAGCCGGGCCCCGGCCAGGGCCCGCAGCAGTGCGGGCACCCGGCGCAGCGGATCGGCGGCGACCGCCGCCAGCACCCGCAGGAGGCGCAGCGTCCGGAACACCGCCGCCTCGCCCCGGGCCAGCCACAGGGCGCAGAACAGTCCGGCCAGCAGATGCGCGGCGATCATGCCGAGGCCGCCGTGTCCGGCCATCGTGGCCATCTCGGCCAGTCCGGCCGGGTCGGCCCAGCCGTCTACGGGCGGCAGCGTGCCGCCCGCGTCCATGCTTCCCGCGTCCATGCCGCCCATGGCCGTGCCGCCCATGTCCTTGCCGGGCGTGTGGTGGTGGGTGTGGCCGCCGGAGGGCGGCGGCGGGGGTGCGGCGGAAGGGTGGTGGGCGGAGCCGTGGGACTGCGCCTGGGCTCCGGAGAACAGCAGGTGGAGTACGCCCTGGACGGTCAGCAGCGCCAGGGTGATGCCCACCGGTCCGCGCCGCCGGCCGGCCGCCAGCCAGGCCAGTCCCCCGGTCACCCCGAAGGCGGCGAGCAGCCCCGGGACCGGAACATCCGTCCCGGACATGGACGAATGCCCCACTGCCGCCAAGGCCACGCACACCGCCGCGAACATCGCGGCCCGTGCGGCGCGCAGCGGCGCGGGATTTTCGGACATGGCGTGGACATGGTGCCATCCGCCGGAGCGTGCCGGTCCGGCGGCCCCCGGGTGCCGGGTCCGGCCGCCATGCCAGATCATGATCGGATGACCTTCCCGCTGATCGCACCGGTGTACGCGGTCGGGGTCCAGCTCGGCGCCCACGCCCTGGAGCGCCTGGACCCGGCCGAGCGCGAGCGGCTGCTGCGGAGCTGCTCGACCAATGTCGACAACCTCGCGGCCGGGCGCTGGGAGACGCTGCCGGCCAGCGCCCTGCTGGTCGAGGAGCCGATGCCGCTGCCGTACCTGCTCCTGCTGGTCGCCGTGCTCGGATACGCCGAGTACGCCCGGGGAGCCTGGTGGGCCGCCGGGGTGTTCCTGCTGGGGCACGCGGGGGCCACGCTGCTGGTCTACGGGGGCCTGCGCGCCGGCTCCCCGACCGCCGCCACCCGGCGGGCCCTGGACGTGGGCACCAGCTACGGGTTCAACGCGGTGCTCGGCGCCCTGACCTCGGCCCTTCCGGCCGGGCCGGTCCGGACGGCGGGGCGTGCCGGGCTGCTGGCGCTGGCCCTGCGGCCGGTGCTGCGGCGCGGGCGGACGTTCACGGACGCCGGGCACCTGGTGGCGCTGGCGCTGGGGGTCGGGCTGTCGCTGGGCCTCGATTGCCTTTCCCCGGCAAACCCACGCAAAATCACATAAACAGTCAGAGCTCGGACCGCCATACCGCTGGAGTCGCCCCGATGACCGCCACCCCGTCCACCACCGTCGCCAATCTCCGGGACCTCGGCGGCACCCCGCTCGCCGGCGGCCGCACCGTCCGCCCCGGCCTGGTGTTCCGCTCGGGCCAACTGGACCGGCTCGACCCGGCCGCCGACCCGGTGGTGGCCGCGCTGGGCCTGCGTACGGTCATCGACTTCCGTACCGGCGCCGAACGCGCGGACCACCCGGACCGGATCCCGGACGGCGCCCGGCTGCTGGTCGAGGACGTGCTCGCGGACCAGGTGAGCTCGGGCCGGATGCCGGTCGCGGCGCAGCTCAAGGACGTCCTGTCCGACCCGGTGGTGGCGGAGGAGCACCTCGGCGGCGGCAAGGTGCAGGCCCTGTTCGGGGACATCTACCGCTCCTTCGTCAGCTCCTCCTCCGGCCAGGCCGCCTACCGCACCCTACTCACCGAGCTGGCCGACCCGGAGGCCGGGCCGCTGCTCTTCCACTGCACGGCCGGCAAGGACCGGACCGGCTGGGGGGCGACGGTGGTGCTGGCCCTGCTCGGCGCGGACGAGCACACCCTGATGGAGGAGTACCTGTCGGTGAACCCGGCGGTCCGGCAGGCCTTCGCCCCGATGATCGAGGGGTTCACGGCGGCCGGCGGCGACCCGGAGATCGCGCTGGCGCTGATCGGGGTGGTCCCCGAATACCTCCGGTCCGCGCTGGACGAGGTCGCGGCCCGCTACGGCTCGATGGAGAAGTACGTCCGGGAGGGCCTGGGCGTGCCCGACGGGACGATCGAGGCGCTCCGCGCCCGGCTGACGGCCTGAGCCGAGGAACAGACGGTCTGAGGGGCCGAGGGCCCGCGGGGGCCGGGCATCGGCCCGGCCCCCGCCGTTCCACCCGGCTAGCCGGCCGTCTCCTCGAAGGTGTACGGGGTGGTGATGATCTCCATCCCGTGTCCGGACGGATCGCGGAAGTAGAGCCCGCGGCCGCCGTGGTGGTGGTTGATCTCGTCCGGCTGCCGCATCTGCGGGTCCGCGTAGTACGCGGTGCCGAGCGCCCTCAGCCGGGCGAAGGCCGCGTCGAACTCGGCCTCGGACAGCAGGAACGCGTAGTGCTGCGGGACGATCGACTCGGCGGGGATGGACGCGAAGTCCAGCTGGACGCCGTTGGCCGTGTCCACCGGGATGAACGGGCCCCAAGCGGTTCCGACTTCGAGACCGAGGACGTGTGCCAGGAACGTGGCGGACTCCCGGCTGTCACGGGAGTGGACGATGGTGTGGTTGAGCTCGACTGCCATGGGTGAGTGCCTCCAGAAGGCATCTCGCGGTCACCTCCATGCCTCACCCGGTCGGTGACCGACACGCGATGCCGCCACCCGGGATCGTAGGCAGCCCGCGGCGGGCCGTCCAGGGGATATCGGCCCGGTGACCAACAGCGGATTCGCTCGTTCTGCTGAACGTGACTGCTCCGGACACCGCCACCCGCACCCCCGAGGCCGTTCCCGGCCCCGTCCCGGACACCGGCGCCGCCCCCGCCCCCGACGTCGACGTCGACATCGACATCGACATCGATGTGGACCGGGCCGAGGCCGCGCTCGTCGAGCACTACCCGCGGCTGGTCCGGATCGCCTATCTGGTGCTGCCGCCCTCCCTCGGCCGCAACCGCCGGGTGCTCGGCGCGCACGCCCTCACCCAGCGGGCCCTGCCGCGCGGCCGGGGCACCGGACGGGCCGGCCGGGTGCCGGCCCAGCGGGGCGCGGAGGGCGGGGCGGCGGGCGATCCCGGGTACGCGTACGTCCGGGCGCAGGTGCTGCGGGCGGCGCTGGAGGCGGGACTGCCGCTGACCTTCCGGGCACTGCCCCGGCGGGCCCAACTGCCGCCGCTGCTCCCGCAGGTGTGGGGACTGCGGCTGTTCCCGCGGTCCGGCGGGGCCGAGGAACTGGCCCTGGACCAGTGGCTGACCACCCTGACCGGCCCGGCCCGGGCGGCCTGTGCGCTGCGGGCCCTGGACGGGCTGGAGGGGCCGGAGCTGCTGCGGGTGCTGGCCGGGGCGGGGGTGGCCGATCCGGCCGCGGCCGTCACGGAGGCGGGCCCGGCGACCGGTCCGGCGACCGGTCCCGCCGACGGACCGGAGAGCTCTCACGCGCCGCACGGGTCTCACACGCCTTATGGATCTCACGGATCTCACGGATCTCACGGATCTCACGCGCCGCACGGCGCCGGTCCCGGCGAGGGAGCCGGTGCGGACGGGCCCCCCGGCGGCGGGGCCGCGGTCGCGGCCCTGCTCGCCTCGCCCGAGTTCGACCCCTGTGTGCTCCAGGCCCGGCCCACCGACCTGCTGCGCCGCCGCCGCTACGGGCGGGCAGCGCTCGCCGCCGGGGCGGCCCTGCTGGTGTGCGGGGCGCTGCTGGCCCTGCCCGGCGGCGGCTGGGGGGCCGACGGGGCCGCCGCTCCCCCGTACGCCCGGAACGCCGCCGCCGAACAGGCCCTGGATCCCGCCCTGTTGACCCGGGCCCCGGCCACCGCCTGGCGCACCTCGGCGCGTACCGACTTCGCCGCCTGGCCGGCCCGCGGCTCCCGCACCGGGGACCGGGCACTGCTCCGCCGGGCCCTGGCCGTCTGGGCCCGGCCGGGGGCCACCGTGGTGGTCTCGGCCACCCCCGGCACCCCGTCCGGGCCGCCGATGGGACCGCCCCGGCTGCTGTACGCGGGCGAGGTCGACCAGGCCGTGGTCGTGGTGCTGCACGACGGGCTGCGGGTGGTCCGGTACGCCGAACCGCGCACCGGAACCGCGGGCGCGGCCCTGGACTTCGCCCGCACCGACGGGGCCGACGCGCGGACCGCCGCCGCCCTGGTGCTGAGCCGGGTGGACGGCAACGTCCGCTATCTGACGGCCCCCTGGGTGAGCGCGGCCGCGGTCCGCGACCTGCTGCGGCCTGCCGGGGCCGCGACCCCGCTCCGGCTGGGCCGGGACGGCAGCACCCCGCCGGTGCCCTCGCCCGCCCCCGCGGGCGCCTGCACCTCCTGGAACGCCCTGTCCCTGACCGTGGGCGGGGCCGCCCCGGGGGCGGGCGGTGCGGCCGCCGCCCCGGTGCTCCTCACCGACCTCGGCGAGCTCACCCCGGCCCGGCTCACCTCCGGCACCCCCGGCGGGCCGGAGGCCGGTCCGGCGGCCCTCACCGAGTGGTCCAGGCTCGCCTGCCTGCTGCCCTCGGCCCGTTCGCACGGGGTCCGCTCGGTCAACTCCTGGGCGTACGCCAAGCAGCGGCTGCCCGAGGGCAACGGCACGGCCGGCTGGCTGTGCACCCGCGCCGAGACCTGGCGGGGCGCCGAGGACCGGGTGCAGGCGCAGTTCCTGGCCCCGGGCGCGGCCTCGGCCACCGCGGCGGCGCAGGCGGAGGGCTCCCCGGCCTGCGGGGAGCGGGAGCCCCGGGTGCTGGCCGGGGTGCTGTGGAAGTCCCGGGCCGGGCAGTGGTACGTACTGGCCGCCGGGAGCGCCCAGTTCAGGTCGCTGGAGGTGTCGGGCGGGGTGACCGGCCGGGCCGCGGGCAGTCATCTGGCGGTGCAGGCCCCGCCCGGGGCCCTGGTGGAGCTGTCGGGTCGGCTGACGGACGGCAGCCGGGCGGGCGTGCTGCGCTGACGGCGGGCCGCTGCGGTCCCGTTGGGCCACGGCGGGCCGCTGCGGTCCCGGTGAGCTACGGCGGGCCGCTGCGGGGCCGTGCGCGGAACTCGGCGGCGCACGGGTCTGTTGCAGCCCGCCTACCCATCAGTACATTGACGCCATGTCTAATACGCCGCTCGCGTCCCCCGCCCCCGTAGCGTCGGAGCACATAGCCCTACAGGCCCGGAACGTCTCCTTCACCTGGGAGGACTCCCCGCTGCACTGGCTGCCGAACGATCCGTTCGCCACCCACACCATCAATGTGCTGCACCTCCTCCTGCCGGCGGGCGAGCGGTGGTTCGTCCACGTCTACAAGCAGGTGCTGCCGCTCATCCGGGACGAGCGGCTCCGGGAGGACGTGATCGGCTTCATCGGGCAGGAGGCCATGCACGCGGCCGCGCACGACGACGTGCTGCCGCACCTCAAGCGGCTCGGCCTGGACCCGACCCCCTACACCGCCCAGGTGGACTGGCTGTTCGAGAAGCTGCTCGGCGACCGGACGCTGCCGCCGGGCCGGGCCCGCCGCTGGTGGCTGATGGAACGGGTCGCGATGATCGCGGCCATCGAGCACTACACGGCCTTCCTGGGCGACTGGGTGCTCAACGCCGAGGAACTCGACCGGCGCGGCGCCGATCCCATGATGCTCGACCTGCTCCGCTGGCACGGGGCCGAGGAGGTGGAGCACCGGTCCGTGGCCTTCGACCTCTTCACCCACCTCGACGGCGGCTACCGGCGGCGGGCCCGCACCTGGGCCACCGCCTTCGCCGCCCTGGTCTTCCTGTGGCAGCGCGGCGCCCGCTTCTTCATGGAGAACGACCCCACCCTCACCGACGGCCGGGCCTCGCTGGGGCAGTTCGTCCGGGCCGGCCGACAGGGCACCCTGCCCTCCACCCCCGCCATGCTCCGCTCCATCCCCACCTACCTCTCCCGCACCTACCACCCCTCGCAGGAGGGGTCCACCGCCCAGGCCGTGGCCTATCTGGCCAGCTCCCCCGGCGCGAACGGCGGTGCCCCCCGATGAGCCCCCTGAGCCCCCTGACCCCCCTGGACGGTCTGAACCGCCTGGGCCGCCTGGACCGCGCCACCAGCGGACCCGCCGGCCGCGCGCTGGCGCTGACCGCGGCGGCGGGCGCGGCCTGGCTGGCCAGACGCGCCCTGCGCGGACGCATCCGGCGCAGCCCCCTGTGGCCGCTGCCCGCCCTGGAGACCCCGGTCTCCGGCTACTCCCCGCGCCGCTGGATCCCCACCCGGATCACCTCCCTGACCACTCCGGCGGACGGGGTGCTGCTGCTGACCGTCCAGTCCCCGGAGCTGGAGCCCTGGGCCCCCGGCGCACACGTGGACATCCGACTGCCGTCGGGGCTGATCCGGCAGTACAGCCTCTGCGGGGACCCGGCGGCGACCGGCACCTACACCCTCGCGATCCGGCTGGTCGAGGACGGCCGGGGCGGCTCCCGGGAAGCCCACACCGTGCTGGCGGCGGGCGGCGAACTGGCCGTCCGCCCGCCCCGCAACCGCTTCCCGCTCCGGCCCGCCGCCCGCTACGTGTTCGTCGCCGGCGGCATCGGCATCACCCCGGTCCTGCCGATGCTCCGCGCCGCCGAGGCGGCCGGCGCCGACTGGACCCTGCTCTACGGGGGCCGGTCACGGGCCTCGATGCCGTTCCTGGCCGAACTGGCCGCCCACGGCGACCGGGTGAGCGTCCTCCCGGAGGACGAGACCGGCCTCCCCGACCTGGGCGTGCTCGCCGGCACCGCCCCGGACTCCCTGGTGTACTGCTGCGGACCCGAACCCCTGATGCGGGCCGTCCGGGCGGCGGTCCCGGACGAGGTCGAGGTGGTGCTGGAACGCTTCACCCCGGCCACCTCCACCGACGCCGACGCCCGCCCCTTCACGGTGGAACTCCACCGCTCCGGCCGCACCATCGAGGTGGCCGCCGGGGAGACCACCCTGACGGCGGTCCGCCGCGCCCTGCCCGACACCCCGTACTCCTGCCGGCAGGGCTTCTGCGGCACCTGCCAGCACCGGGTCCTGGCCGGCCCGGTCGACCACCGCGACGAGCTCCTGACGGAGTCGGAACGCGAGGACACCATGCTCCTCTGCGTCTCCCGCGCGGCGGCCGACCACCTGGTCCTGGACCTGTAGCCGACGACGGGCGGCCCGCTTCCGGTGCCCCGGCAAGGGATTAGGGTGTCGGACATGACAACCGGGGTGCGGCGCAGGATGGGTGTCGAGGAGCGGCGGCAGCAGTTGATCGGGGTCGCCCTGGAGCTGTTCAGCCGGCGGTCGCCCGACGAGGTGTCCATCGATGAGATCGCCGTGGCCGCGGGGATATCGCGGCCGCTGGTGTACCACTACTTCCCCGGGAAGCAGAGCCTGTACGAGGCCGCGCTGCGGCGGGCCGCCGACGAGTTGGCCGGGCTGTTCGCGGAGCCCCGGGAGGGGTCGCTGGGGGCGCGGCTGCTGCGGGTGATGGGGCGGTTCTTCGCCTTCGTCGACGATCACGGGCCGGGGTTCTCGGCGTTGATGCGGGGCGGGCCGGCGGCCGGGAGCAGCCGGGCCAACGCCATGATCGACGAGGTGCGGCAGGCGGCCTACGAGCAGATCCTGACGCATCTGGACGTCCGGGAGCCGCCGGCCCGGCTGGAGCTGGTGGTGCGGTCCTGGGTGTCGCTGGCCGAGTCGACCGCGCTGATCTGGCTGGAGGGGCGGCGGATCCCGCGGGCGGAGCTGGAGTTGCAGCTGGTCCACGATTTCGCGGCGCTGGCGGCGGTCTCGGCCGCGTACGACGCGGAGATGGCCGGGATCCTGGTGCGGATGCTGGCCGACGAGCCGGCCGACGGGCCGTTCGGGGAGCTGGTGGCACGGCTCGGCGGACTCGTCGGGGCCGGGGGCCCGGCGATAATGCCCGCGTGATCATTGACGAGGGGATCGTGTTCCGGCGGGCCGAGGAGAAGGACGCCGGGACGCTGGTGTCGCTGTACGACTCGGCGGCCCGGTGGATGCGGGCGAGCGGGATCGACCAGTGGAAGGCCGGCGACAAGGACCAGGCGCACTTCCGGGCCCGGATGCGGGACGGCGAGGTGTGGATCGCCGCCGACGAGGACGGGCGGGTCGCCGGGGCGTACGAGCTGTGGTGGTCCGACGAGGAGGCCTGGGGGGTGCAGCCGCCGGTGGCCGGCTATGTGCACCGGCTGATGGTGGAACGCGAGACCGCCCCCGCCGGGACCGGGCGCCGCATGCTCGAACATGCCGAGCGGCGGATCGCCAGGACCGGGCGGGAGCGGGCGCGGCTGGACTGCGTGTCCACCAACCCCCGGCTGCTCGCGTACTACCAGGGCGCGGGCTACCGGGTGGTCGGCGAGTTCCCCGGCAAGCAGGGGAAGGACGGTCGGGTCTACGGGGTGATCCTGCTGGAGAAGCGGCTGGACCGGCTCACCGTCGTGTGAAGACCGCCACCGTGCGGGCGGGCACGGTGAAGGTGCCGGTGGCTCGGTCGTAGCCGGAGCGTTGGACGACGGGGTCGGTTCCGGCGGCCTGGACGGGGTGCAGGCGGTAGTTCCCGACGGGGCCGGTGACGGCCGGGCGCTGGGTCTGTTCGGTGGGGGTGGCGTTGAGGACGACGACCAGGTCGCCGAGGGTCATGGTGATCACTCCGGGGGTCTCGGCGGTGCCGGACAGCGGGAACGCGAGCCGGCGCTGGACCGCTTCGGCGGTGGTCAGGGCGAAGTCGGGTTCGGTGGTGCGGATGCGGAGCAGGTCGCGGTAGCCGGCGGCGGTGCGTTCGGTGTCGGTGCAGGCCGGGGCGGGTCCGGTGAGCAGGGGTTTGGCGTAGGGCCACTTGGCGCGGTTGTCGGCGGCCGGCGGCAGGCCCCGGCCGAAGGCGGTCCCGGTGCCGCCCGTCGTGGTGCAGTTCCAGTGGATGGCGTTGAACCAGTCGCCGCTGTCGTAGGAGTTGCGGTCCAGGGACTTGGAGCGGAGCAGGTCGGTGCCGGCCTGGGAGAGGGCCGGGCCCTGGGAGAGGGTGGAGACGGCCAGGGCGAGGGTCTGCATCCGGGCCCGGTCGGCGGGGGTGGTGGCCGGCGGGAGTTTGAAGGCCAGGGCGTCGGCGAGGGTCTCGTTGTCGTGGGCGTCGACGTAGGCGAGGGCGTCGCCGGGGGCGGCCGCGTAGCCGGCCGGGGAGCCGTTGTAGTCCACCTCGGCTCCGGTGACGGTGCGGCCGGAGGTGTCGGTGAAGCGGTATCCGGCGAGGTTCCCGGACAGTCCGACCTTGATCAGGTCCTGGGCGTGCAGCAGCCGGGCGCGCTGTTCCTCCCGGGTGCCGTTGGCCGGGGAGGTGTTGGGGTCGGTGAACAGGCCGGTGGCGAAGCCCTGGACGCGGGGGTCCTCGTCGAAGGGGCCGCCGCCGCGGGCCGCGTCGCGGGCCCGGTCGGAGAAGGTGGCGATGCCGGTGCCGGCCATGTTCTTCTGGGTGGCCTGGACGAACCGGGCGTCGTCGGCGATCTCGCCGAAGTTCCAGCCCTCGCCGTAGAGGACGATCCGTTTGCCGTCCACCCCGTCCTTGGCGGGGGTGAGGGCGTCCAGGGCCCGGCGGACGGCCAGGATGTTGGCCTTGGGGTGGTGTCCCATCAGGTCGAAGCGGAAGCCGTCGACCTTGTACTCCTTGGCCCAGGTGACGATCGAGTCGACGACCAGGCGGCCCATCATGGCGTTCTCGGGTGCGGTGTTGGCGCAGCAGGTGGAGGTGGCCACGCTGCCGTCGGCGAGCAGCCGCTGGTAGTAGCCGGGGACGATCCGGTCGAGGACGGAGCCGGCGGCCTGGCCGGAGGCCACGGTGTGGTTGTAGACCACGTCCATGACGGTGCGCAGGCCGGCCCCGTTCAGGGCCTGCACCATGCGGCGGAACTCCACGGTGCGGGCGGTGCCTTCGGGGTCGGTGGCGTAGGAGCCCTCCGGGACCGTGTAGTGGAGCGGGTCGTAGCCCCAGTTGTACGCGTCCTTGGCGGCGGCGGCCGCCACGCAGGCCTGCTGTTCCTCGGAGTCGGGGGCGTACGCGGCCAGGTCGCAGTCGGGTTCGGTGCGGTCGGCGGGGTCCTCGGGGATGGTGCCGATGTCGAAGGCGGGCAGCAGGTGGACGTAGGAGGTGCCGGCGGCGGCCAGTGCGCGCAGGTGGCGCATGCCCGCCGAGTCGGCGTCGGTGAAGGCCAGATAGCGGCCGGGGTGGCTGTTGGTGGGGTCGGCGACGGAGAAGTCGCGGATGTGGAGTTCCTGAATCTGCGCGGAGGTGAAGGGGATGGGGGCGGGTTTGCGCAGCTCCCGCCAGCCGGGCGGCCGGAGGGCCGGGTCGGTGAGGTCCACGGCGAGGCTGTGTGTGGAGTCGGTGGTGAGGGCGGTGGAGTAGGGGTCGGTGACCAGGTTGGTGACCGTGCGGAGGGTGCTGGGGGCCCAGACGGTGACGGCGTAGCGGTAGCGTTCGCCGGCCCAGCTGCGGGGGCCCTTGACCGTCCAGACTCCGGTGGTGTCGTCGCGGCGCATCGGGACGGTCTTCCCGTCGAGTTCGAGGGCGACCTGGCGGGCGGTGGGCGCCCAGACGGACAGCCGGACCCCGGTGCGGTCGAAGACCGGGCCGAGGGCGGTGCGGTTGGCGTACAGGTCGTCGAGGACTCCGGCGAGCTGGACTCCGGTGGCGGCGAGGACGGCCCCGTTGGCGGCGCGGGCGCTCGCGACGAGCTGTCCGCGCAGGGCGTCGGGGACCAGTGCGCGGTCCCGGGGGTCGACGGTGAAGGCGGTGTACGAGGCCAGGTGCGGGAACTTCTGCTTCTGGTCGGCGGTGAGGGTGGTGCCGTTCAGGCGCAGCAGGCGGGCGCCGGCGGTGCCGGTGAGGGTGCCGTTCTCGGCCTTGACGCCGCCCTCGCGGGAGGCGAGGAGCTGGACGGAGGCGGCGGCGGGCGGGGCGTTCCAGGCGAGGGTGTCCCGGTCGATCCAGACGGCGTGCGCCTTGGTGAGGTCCAGGGCGGCGGCGGATCCGGCGGGCTGCGGGAGGAGGTGCTTCTCGCGGCCGGCCAGCAGCCACACCTCGTGTCCGGCGGCCTTGAGGTCGAGGGACTGGTCGGAGGGGAGGTCCTTCTCGTCGCCCTTGTGGAGGATGTAGGAGAGGGAGGTGGCGCCGGGGGCGAGCGGGACCTCGTAGACGGCGCCGTAGGCGTCGGTGCGGGCGGGCGGCAGCGGCTTGGACCAGTCGGTGGGTTCGGCGGCGCCGGTCCAGACGTGCAGGCCCCAGCCGGCGTAGTCCCCGTCGGGGCGGTTCAGGTGCAGGACGGCCTTGGCGGTGTCCTGCGGCGGGTAGGCGGGGCGTTCGGGCCGGGGGGCCTCCTTGCCCTGGTCCAGCCAGATCTCGCCGGTGCGGGTCAGGTCGATGCTGCGGTCGACGGGCACGTCCTTGGTGCCGTCCTTGTCGATGACCAGGTAGTTCACGGTACTCGCGCCGGGCTTGAGGCGGACGTACGCGAAGGCTCCGTAGGCGTCCCGGCCGGTGAAGGCGTGCCCCTCGGGCCAGGGCGTCTCCTCCCCCTCCGCGATGTCGCCCCAGGCGTACAGCCGCCAGTCCGCGTAGTTCCCGTCGGGCCGGTTGTAGTGCACGACGGCGTAGTCGCGCTGGGTGGCGGTCGGGACCTCCGGGACGGGCGGGGCGCCAGTCAGGGTCCCGGCGAGGGCGCTCGCGGTGCGGCCCGCGGTGTCGACGGCGACGGCCTTGTAGCGGACGGGGGTGCCGGCCGGTGCGGTGAGGTACTGGGTGACCTTGTACGGGGCGTGGTCGGCGGAGCCGAGGACCTGCCAGGGGCCGTTGCCGGTCTGGGCGGCGAACACCACCCGGTTGAGCGGGCCGCCGCCGGTGACCTCGGCGGTCAGCTCCACGGTGCCGGTGGCTCCGGCCGCGGGGGCCTTCAGGGTGAGCGCGGGCCGGGTGGCGGGGGCGGGCAGCGGGTCGGCGGCGCGCAGCACCACCGAGCCGAGGGCGGGGACGGTGATCCGGAGCTTTCCGGCGGCGGTGACCCGGGGGTTCCGAGCCCCTTGGGCCGCGCCTCCGTGGAGGGTGCGGAAGGCGGTGCGGGGCGCGCTGTCGACGGGCATCTCCACGGTGACCGGCGCGTCGGCGTTGTTGACGGCGACGGCGTACTCGGTGCGGGCGCCCCGGCCGGTGCGGGAGTCGGCGCGGGTGTACGCGTAGACGGAGCCCTCGGCGAGCCGCTCGATCTGCACCCCGTCGCGCAGGGCCGGGTGGTCCTTGGTGAGCCGGGACAGGGCGGCGATCTGCCGGTAGAGGGGGTGCCGGGGGTCGTAGGCGTCGGCGGCGTGGGTGCGGTCGGTGCCGAGCTGGTCGTCGTCCAGGTAGTCGGCGGTCTTCGAGGCGAACAGGGTCTGGCGGGAGTCCTTGTCGCCGCCGGCGCCGGTGAAGCCCTGCTCGTCGCCGTAGTAGACGACGGGGTTGCCGCGGCCCAGGAACATCAGCTCGTTGGCGAGCCGGTAGCGGGCCAGGAGTTCGGTCTCGGCGGCGCCGGGGCGGTCCTGCTTCAGGAAGGTGCCGAAGCGTCCCATGTCGTGGTTGCCGAGGAAGGTGACCTGCTCGTAGGCGTTGGCCTTGTCGGTGGTGTACCGGTGGTCGTCGGCGAGGACCCCGGCCAGCCGGGAGGCGGGGGCGCCCTGGGAGGCGTATCCGCGGATGGCGTCCTGGAGGGGGAAGTCGAGGGTGGAGTCGAGCCGGCCGCGGGTGACGTAGGGGGCGGTGACGGCGGTGTCGGCGGAGTACACCTCGCCGAACATGAAGAAGTCGGGGCGGCCCTGGCGGGCGGCGTAGGCGTCGAGGGCGGTGGCCCACTGGGCCCAGAACTCGCTGTTGACGTGCTTGACGGTGTCGATGCGGAAGCCGTCGATGTCGAAGTCCCGCACCCACCGCTGGTAGATCTTCTCCATGCCGGAGACGACCTCGGGGCGCTCGGTCCACAGGTCGTCGAGGCCGAAGAAGTCGCCCTGCTCGGAGGACTCGCCGGCGAAGGTGGAGTCGCCCCGGTTGTGGTACATCGTGGGGTCGTTGAGCCAGGAGGGGACCTTGAGGTTCTTCTTGGCGGGCGGGACCACGGGGGTGCGGGGGAAGGAGTCGCGGTCGACAGCGGGGAACTTCCGGCGGCCGTCGGCGTGGTCGGAGTCGTCGAAGGGGACCCCGTCGGCGGTGAGGTAGGGGAAGGCGCCCTTGGAGAGGTAGGAGGAGGAGCCCTCCTGGTAGCCGATCACGTCGGCGGTGTGGTTGGTGATGACGTCGAAGAAGACCTTCATGCCCTTGGCGTGCGCCTTGTCGATCAGGCGCTCCAGGTCGGCGTTGGTGCCGAAGTGCGGGTCGACCTGGGTGAAGTCGGTGATCCAGTAGCCGTGGTAGCCGGCCGAGACGTCCGTGCCGGTGCCCTGCACCGGCTGGTTCTTGAAGATCGGCGCCAGCCAGATCGCGGTGGTGCCGAGCCCCTTGACGTAGTCGAGCCGGTCGGTGAGGCCCTTGAGGTCCCCGCCCTGGTAGAAGCCCTTGTCGGTCGGGTCCAGGCCGGTCTCCAGGCGGCCGCCGGTGAGCCCGCCGCGGTCGTTGCGCGGGTCCCCGTTGGCGAACCGGTCGGGGAGCAGGAAGTAGAACTGCTCGCGGGTGAGGTCGTGCCGGGCCGGTTCGGCGGCGAGCTTCGCGTCCGAGGGCGGGGCGGGCGGCCGGGCGGCCGCCGCGGCGGGCAGGGCCGGCAGGAGGGTCACGGCCAGGGCGGCCGCGACGGCGCCTGCTGCTGGGCGTATCAAGGCGGGGCTCCTCGGTCGGGCGTCGGAGGTACGGGACGGGGGATCCGGGGGGTGGGTGTGGGGCGTGGGTGTGGGCCGCCGCCCCCGGCGGTGGCGGGTCGGATGGTGCCGGGGGCGGAGGCCCTGTTCGGGGGGGGGCGGGACGCGGGCGGATCGGGAAGGGAGGGCGGCCGGGACGGCGGGCGGGCCGCGGTCAGTTGCGCCAGGTGTCCGTCAGCGTGACCTTGCCGCTCGCCGGGACGGTGGCGGTGCGGTTGGCACCGCTCTCCCAGGTGACGTTCCCGGCGGCGTCCCTGCGGACGTACTTGTAGGCGAAGGAGGTGCCGGCCGGCAGGGTGAGGTCCAGCTTCCAGACCGGGTAGCCGGCCGGGTCGAGCTTGGGGGCGACGGCCGGGTTCCAGTTGCCCAGGGCGGGCTGGTCGCCGACCACGTGGATGTTCTGGCCGGGCACGGTGGTGGCGTCGACCGCGAAGGAGGCGCCGGCCGTGACCGGGGTGCCGCCCCCGCCGCCGGAGCAGGTACGGGCGTTCGCGTGCAGGGCCAGCGCGGTGCCGGCGGCGACCGTGGCGGTGAACCGGCCCGAGCCGTCCACGGTGACCGGGCGGCCGCTCTGGACGTCGCAGTAGCCGCCCGCGGGCAGCCCCGTCTGGAAGGTGCGGGTCAGCGGGCCGCCCTCGTGGTTGATCGCCACGTACGCCCGGTCGCCGCGGCCGAAGGCGATGGCGTCGGCCCCGTTGTCCCACCAGTGGACGACGGACTGGCCCCGGGCGGCGTTGCGGAAGCCGACCATCGAGGAGATCTCCCGCCAGGCGTGCTGGCACTTCCAGCCGTCGCTGTAGCAGGAGTTGACGGTGCCGCCGTTCGGCGGGCCGGCGTCGTGGTCGGTGAACTCGTAGCCGGAGTGGACGTCCGGGGAGCCGTAGGGCCAGGCCAGCATGAACACGCTGGCGAGGGTGTAGGCGGAGCCCGCCTTGTAGTTGAGGGTCTCGCCGTTGCGCTCGGTGTCGTGGTTGTCGACGAACACCCCGGACCTGGCGGAGGACATGTAGCCCCAGGACTCGCCGAAGTTCTTCAGATAGGCGAGGTTCTCGTTCTGGAAGACCCGCTTGAGGTCGCGGGCGTAGCGGAACTCCTGGACGTCGCCGGTGCCGAGGTACTCGGAGGGGGAGACGGCCTCGCCCGCGCCGAATATGGCCTCCTGCTTCCAGTGGGCGCCCGGGTTGGCCATCCGCGCCTTGATGGCGGTCAGATCGGCGGCCGGCATGTGCTTGGCGGCGTCGATCCGGAGGCCGTCGACCCCGAGGGAGAGCAGGTCGTCGAGGTAGCCGGCGATCCGGGTGCGGACGTACTCCTCGCCGGTGTCGAGGTCGGCGAGCTGGACGAGCTCGCAGTTCTGGACGTTGGCGCGGTCCTGGTAGTTGTTCCCGATGGTGGAGCGGCAGTCGTCCATGTCGGCGCCCGAGTACAGGCCCGGGTAGTTGTACTTGGAGTAGGCGGAGCCGCCGGTGCCGGTGCCGCTGCCGTCCTGCCCGGCCATGTGGTTGATCACCGCGTCGGCGACCACCTTCACCCCGGCGGCGTGACAGGTGTCGATCATCCGCTTGAAGGCGGCGCGGTCGCCCAGCCGGCCGGCGATCTTGTAGCTGACGGGCTGGTAGGAGGTCCACCACTGTCCGCCCTGGACGTGTTCCTGCGGCGGGGACACCTGGACGTAGCCGTATCCGGCCGGTCCCAGGGTGGTGGTGCAGGCGGTGGCCACCGAGTCGAAGCGCCACTCGAAGAGGACGGCGCTGACGTCCCGGTCACCGGGCGGGGCGGCCGCCGCCGGGGGCGCGGCGGCCGTCAGCAGCGAGGCGGTCAGTGCGGCGGTGGCGGCCGCGGTCGTCGCCGCGGCGAACCGGCGGCGGTGGGGGGTGGGGGGCATCGGGGCCTCCTGGCGGAGAGGGGGGCGCGGGGGGTGGTGGCGACGCTAGGGCGCCCCCCGCCGTGTTGCAAGAGCTTGCGCAAGGCATTGCAGAATTGTTTCGCGAGTCCGTTCGACCGGGGGCACCGCCGGGCCTGTCGGTGGCGCCCGGTACCATCTGCGCTTTGTCCGAGCACAGTCCACGGGGGGCCGGGATGCATACACAACTGCGCGAAACAGCAAAGGAGTTGGCGGAGAGACTGTGGCGGGAGCACACCGTCTACCGGGACCGCTCCGGAGGGGTCGTCATCCGCGGCGAACACGTCCGCCGCTGGATCAGCCTGGCGCCGCGCGGCGGCCGGGACGAGGTCCTGGTCCGGGCCGGCCGCATCCTGGACGGGGGCACCACCGCGCCGGCCCGCGCCGAGACCGTCACCAGCCTGGCCGCCGGCCCGGAGGAACTGGCCGCGGCCTGCCGGCGGCTCCTCGCCGAGACCGCCGCGGACCCGGCTCCGCCCGCCCGCGGCGCCCGGACCGCCCGCACCGCACGACGGGGGCGGCGCGGCGCACGGACCGTACGCGCCGCACGGACCGGCCGCGGCCCGCACACCGGCCGCCGCTCCCTCATCGCCCTCGCCGCCCTGGCCGTGGCCGGATGCGCCGGGCTGTACCTCACGGGACCCGGCACCGGCCTCTTCTAAGCCGACGGGTCAGGCCCCGGGGGCCTGCCCGGTGGACCCGCGCACCACCAGCTCGGGCTGGAAGACGTACTCGGTCCGCTGGACCGGGGTGCCGCCCACCGCTTCGAGCAGCGCCCCCACCGCGGCCGTCGCCATGGCCCGCACCGGCTGCCGCACGGTGGTCAGCGGCGGATCGGTGAACGCGATCAGCGGGGAGTCGTCGAACCCGACCACCGAGACCTCCTCGGGCACCCGCAGCCCGCGCTCCCGCGCCGCCCGGATCACCCCCAGCGCCATCGGATCGCTGCCGCACACGATCCCCGTGCAGCCCTCGTCCAGCAGGGCTCCGCCGGCCGCGTGCCCGCCCTCGACGGTGAACAGGGTGCGCCGGATCAGCCCGTCCTCCGGCCGGCCCAGACCCAGCTCGGCCAGCGCCGACCGGAACCCCTCCTCCTTGCGGGCGGAGGGCACGTACCGGGTGGGCCCGATCGCCAGACCGATCCGCCGGTGCCCGAGGTCCGCCAGGTGCCGGACCGCCATGCCGGCGGCGGCCCGGTCGTCCGGGGACACGAACGGCGCGCTGATCCGCTCGTTGAAGCCGTTGATCAGCACGAACGGCAGCCCGCGCGCGGCCAGCCGCTGGTACCGCGCCGGATCGGCGGCCGAGTCCGCGTGCAGCCCGGACAGGAACACGATCCCGGTGACGCCCCGCTCCTCCAGCTGCTCCACCAGCTCGTCCTCGGTGGCCCCGCCCGGGGTCTGGGTGCACAGCACCGGGGTGTACCCGTGCCCGGCCAGCGCCTGCTCGATGACCTGGGCGAAGGCCGGGAAGATCGGGTTCGTCAGCTCCGGGATGAGCAGGCCGACCAGACCGTTGCTGCGGCGCCGCAACCGCACCGGCCGCTCGTAGCCCAGCAGGTCCAGGGCGGCCAGCACCTTGTGCCGGGTGCCGTCCGCCACCCCCGCCCGGCCGTTGAGCACCCGGCTGACGGTGGCCTCGCTGACCTGGGCCTGGGCGGCGATGTCCGTCAACCGCAGCGGTGAGGTCAAACCTGCCACCACACCGTGGTGTCGGCGGGCAGCACGCCCTCCACCGGGACCGGCCCGCTGGACAGCAGTACGGCACCCGGGGCGGCCGGCAGCGCCACCGGCCCGCCGGTGGTGTTGGCGGTGCACACGAACCGGCCGCGCCCGAAGGCCAGCACCCCCTCCGGGGCCGCCAGCCACTCCACCGACTCCCCCGCGCCCAGGTCCGGGAGCTCCCGGCGCAGCCGCAGCGCGGACCGGTACAGCTCCAGGGTGGAGTCCGGGTCGCCGGTCTGCGCCTGCACGCTCAGCCCCGCCCACTCCGCGGGCTGCGGCAGCCAGCTACCCCCGGACCCGAAGCCGTACGGGGCCTCGGTGCCGGACCACGGGATCGGCACCCGGCAGCCGTCCCGGAGCCCCTCCTGGCCGTTCTCCTTGAAGAAGGACGGGTCCTGGCGGACCTCGTCCGGCAGCTCGGTGACCTCCGGCAGCCCCAGCTCCTCGCCCTGGTAGACGTACGCCGACCCTGGCAGCGCCAGCATCAGCAGCGCGGCCGCCCGGGCCCGGTCCAGACCGCCGAACCGGGTGCGGTGCCGGACCACGTCGTGGTTGGACAGCACCCAGGTGGTCGGCGCGCCCACCGGCCGCATCGCGTCCAGCGACTCGTCGATGGTGGCCCGCAGCGCCGCCGCGTCCCAACCGGTGCCCAGGTAGTGGAAGTTGAAGGCCTGGTGCAGCTCGTCGGGGCGCAGGTAGAGCGCCGTCCGGTCGGCGCTCGGGGTCCACGCCTCGGCGACCCCGATGCGGTCGCCCGCGTACTCGTCGAGCACCTTCCGCCAGGACCGGTAGATCGCGTGGACCCCGTCCTGGTCGAAGAACGGCAGCACCTGGTTGCCCAGCAGCCGCAGCTGCTCGGCGTGACCGAGGTCGGGCAGGCCGGGGGCCTTCACCAGACCGTGCGCCACATCGATCCGGAAGCCGTCCACGCCCAGGTCCAGCCAGAACCGCAGGACCGAGCGGAACTCGTCCTGGACGGCCGGGTGCTCCCAGTTGAAGTCGGGCTGCTCGGGCGCGAAGAGGTGCAGGTACCACTCGCCGTCGGCGGTCCGGGTCCAGGCCGGCCCGCCGAAGATGGACTCCCAGTCGTTGGGCGGGAGTTCCCCCTCCGCGCCCCGGCCGGGCCGGAAGTGGAACCGTTCCCGCAGCGGGGTCCCGGGCCCCTCCCGCAGCGCCTGCTTGAACCATTCGTGCTGGTCGGAGCAGTGGTTGGGGACCAGGTCGACGATGATGCGCAGGCCCAGGGAGTGGGCCTCGCGGATCACCGCGTCGGCGTCGTGCAGGGTTCCGAACATCGGGTCGATGGCACGGTAGTCGGCGACGTCGTAGCCGGCGTCGGCCTGCGGGGAGGCGTAGAACGGGCTCAGCCAGACGGCGTCCACGCCCAGGTCCCTGAGGTAGGGCAGGCGGCGGCGGATGCCTTCGAGGTCGCCCATCCCGTCCCCGTTGCTGTCGGCGAAGCTGCGCGGATAGACCTGGTAGATCACCGCTTCTCTCCACCAGCCCGGCCGGGTGCCGGTCGTGGTGGAGAGGCCGCTCTCGGTGGCGGTTCCGGTGAGGTGCTGGGTCATGGCGTCCTTGGAGAGAATCGGAAGGTCGGGTGGTCAGCCCTGGGCGGTCCCGCCCCGGCGGGTCAGCCCTTCGTGGCGCCGGCCGTCATACCGGCCACGAGGTGGCGCTGGGCGAAGAGGAAGAACAGCGCCGCCGGGATGGCGATGAGCACCGAAGCGGCGGTCATCGCACCCCAGTTGGAGGTGTACTGGGTGACGAAGGTCTGGAGTCCGCCGGCCAGGGTGAGGTTCTCCTCGCCGACCATGAAGGCGGAGGCGTAGGCGACCTCGCCCCAGGCGGTGATGAAGGAGTAGAAGCCGGTGACGGCCAGGCCCGGCTTGGCGAGCGGGAGGATCAGCCGCCAGAAGGTGCCGAAGGGGTTGAGGCCGTCGACCCGGCCGGACTCGTCGATCTCCACCGGGATGGTGTCGAAGAACCCCTTCATCATCCAGGCGCAGAACGGCACGGCGATGGTGAGGTAGGTGATGATCAGGCCGACCGGCTGGTTGAGCAGGCCCAGCTGCCCCATCAGGTTGTAGAGCGGGACGATCAGCACGGCCACCGGGAACATCTGGGTGATCAGCAGGGTCCACATCAGCGGGCGCATGCCCGGGAAGCGGAAGCGGCTCACCGCGTAGCCGGTGGTGGCCGCGATGAACACCCCGAGGACGGTGGTGATCCCGGCGACCAGCACGGAGTTCCCGAACCAGTCGAAGAAGTGGGTGTCCTCGACCAGGGCCCGGTAGTTGTCGAGGGTGGTGTCCTTGACGAAGTCCGTGGTCAGGGCCTGGTCGGCGGGCTTGAGGGAGGTCAGCAGGACCCACAGCACCGGGAACACGGCGACCACGGAGGCGAGTACCAGGGTGGCGTGCAGCCCGGCCGAGGCGAGCGGCCCGCGCTCGCCCCGCTTGCGCACGGTCTTGCGCACGGGCGGCACGGGCTTGCGTACGGAGGTGGTCACGGTCACCACACCTCTCCCTGCTTGCGCAGCGAACGCCGGTAGACCAGCGCGAAGATCATCAGGAGCAGCAGGATCAGCACGCCCCAGGTGGCCGAGCCGGCGAAGTCGCGGGGGCTCTCGATGAAGGCCTCGCGGAAGGCCTGGGTCACCAGGATCTCGGTGGCGTCCGCCGGTCCGCCCCGGGTGAGGAGGAAGATCACCGGGAACATGTTGAAGGTCCAGATGGTGGAGAGCAGCACCACCGTCATGCTCACCGCCCGCAGCCCCGGCAGGGTGATGTGCCGGAACCGCTGCCAGGCGGTGGCCCCGTCCATCTCGGCGGCCTCGTAGAGCTCCCCGGGGATGGACTGCAACCCGCCGAGCAGGGCGACCATCATGAAGGGCACGCCCAGCCAGACGTTGACGGCGATCACCGAGAGCTTGGCCCAGGTCGGGTCCTCCAGCCAGGGCACCGCGGCGATCCCGCCGCCCTCCAGCACCTTGTTGAGGATGCCGTTGTCCCGGTTGAACAGGAACCGCCAGGCGAACACGGAGACGAAGCCGGGAACGGCCCAGGGCAGGATCAGCGCCATCCGGTAGATCCCGCGGCCGCGGAAGGACCGGTTGAGCATGTTCGCCAGGGCCAGGCCCAGCGTGAAGGTGACGGACACGCAGGCCACCGTCCACACCACCGTCCACACCAGCCGCTGCTGGAACACCGGGTCGGAGAGCACGGCGGTGTAGTTGTCGAGCCCGACGAACTCGTACGTGGCCTCGATGCGGTTGGCCCCGATGGTGCGGCCCACGTTGCGCTCGTTGGCGTCGGTCAGCGACAGGTAGACCCCGCGGACCAGCGGCCACCCGACGATCAGTCCGAGGACGAGCACCACGGGGGCGACCATCGTCCAGGCGTACCAGTGCGTGCCCAGCGCACGCCGGAACCGCCCGGGGCCCCGGCCGCGGGCGAGGTCGCCGGTCTTCCCGGTCCCCTCCCCCGCGGCCGTCGCCACGGTGCGGCTGGTGTCAGCAGCAGCCATGTCGGTTACTAGTTCCAGCCCTTGAGGATCTTGCGGAAGGAGGCGCCGGCGGACTTGGCGGCGTCCTCCGGGCTGGCCGCGCCGGTGACGGCCTTGGTCCACTCCACCTTCAGCGGCTCGAAGAGGCTGCCGTTCTCCGGGATCCAGGCGCGCTCGACGGCCTTGTCCACGGCCGGCTTGAAGAAGCCGACCATCTCGTTGGACTTCACGTCCGGCTGCTCGTACGCCCCGGTGCGGGTGGGCAGCAGGCTGAGTTCCTTGGTCGTCTGCACCTGGACCTCCTGCGAGGTCAGGTAGTCGACGAAGGCGTGCGCGGCGGCGCGGTTCTTGGAGCCCGCGTAGACGGCGAGGTCGTGGCCGCCCTGCGGGGCGCCCTGGCCGGCCGAGCCGGCCGGGACGGCGGTGACGCCCAGGTTGGCCTTGTCCTTGAACTGCTCGCCGGCGTAGGTGTCGGCGACCGCCCACGGGCCGTTCACCATCATGGCGACCTGGCCGGTCTTGAAGGCGTTCTGCATGTTGGTGTAGCCGTCGGTGGCGTTGGTGATCGCCGCGCCGGAGGCCACCAGGTCGCGGGCGGCGGCGAAGGCCTTGATCCCGGCCGCGTTGTCCACCGTGACGGTCTTGGTCTTGGCGTCGACCATGTCGCCGCCCTCGCCGTAGAGGTAGGGGAGCGCCCAGTAGGAGTCGTCGCCGCGGAGGTAGAGGCCGGCCTTGCCGGTCTTGGCCTTGATGGTGGCGGCCGCGGACTTCAGCTCGGTCAGGTTCTTCGGGGGCTGCACCCCGGCGTCGGCGAGCATCTTCTTGTTGTAGAAGAGGCCGAGGCTGTCGATGACCTGGGGGACCGCGTAGGTCTTGCCCTCGTACTTGCCGCTGGCGGCGGCCTGGGCCAGGAACTCGGCGTCGACCTTCTTCGCGGTCTCGGCGGGCACCTCGTCGAGGTAGCCGAGGGAGGCGAAGTCGGCGACCCAGCCGACGTCGGCGCGGATCACGTCGGGCGCGTCGGAGCCGCTGCCGAAGGCGTTCTTGACCTTGTTCTGGGCGTCGCCGTACGGCACGTTCACGTACTTGACGGTGACCTTCGGGTGCTTGGCGGTGAACGCCTCGGCGATCTTCTGGAAGGTCGCCTTCTCGGCGTCGCCCGAGGTGTCCCACCAGGTGACGGTGCCCGAAAGCTCCCCGCCCGCCTTGGTGTCGCCGCCCGCGTCCTTGTCGTCACCGCCGCAAGCCGTCGCCGCGAGCGCCAGGGCCGCGACCAGCGCGGTGGCCGCTATGCCACGCCGCATATGAACTCCTTCGATGATCCCGGCCGCGCCCTCGCGGTCCCGAGTTGCCAGGAACGTAACAAGGCTGAAAGAAGACCGAAAGACCTTGCGGCAAATTTCTGCAAGGGCGGGCGATTGTTACATCCGCGTGTCCGAAGGGGGGTGCCCGCGTTGACCCGTCATGACCCACGAGCTCACCGATCCGCGCCCCGAAGCCCTCCCGGGCACCGCCCCGGCGGGCCGGAGCGGACGCCCGGAACCGGACCTCTGGTGGCGCGACGCGGTGATCTACCAGGTGTACGTCCGCTCCTTCGCGGACAGCGACGGCGACGGCATCGGCGACCTCCGCGGGGTCCGCGAGCGGCTGCCGCACCTGGCCCGGCTCGGCGTGGACGCCGTCTGGCTCACCCCGTTCTACGTGTCCCCGCAGGCCGACGGCGGCTACGACGTCGCGGACTACCGGGCCGTCGACCCCCTCTTCGGCGATCTCGCGGACGCCGACGACCTGGTCCGGGCCGCCCACGCGCTGGGCCTGCGGGTGATCGTGGACCTGGTCCCCAACCACACCTCCGACCGGCACCCCTGGTTCCGGCAGGCCCTCGCCGACCGGGCCCGCCGGGACCGCTACCTCTTCCGCCCCGGCCGCGGCCCGGAGGGCGCCGAGCCCCCCAACGACTGGGAGTCGGTGTTCGGCGGACCGGCCTGGACCCGGGTCGCCGACGGGGACTGGTACCTGCACCTGTTCGCCCCCGAGCAGCCAGACCTCGACTGGAGCCATCCGGAGGTGGCCGAGGAGTTCGCCTCCGTGTTCCGCTTCTGGCTGGACCTGGGCGTGGACGGCTTCCGGATCGACGTGGCCCACGGCATGGTCAAGGCGGCCGGCCTGCCCGATGTCGGCGCCGGCCGGCAGGCCAGCCTGATCGGCTCCCAGCCGCTCCCCTTCTTCGACCAGGACGGGGTGCACGAGATCCACCGCTCCTGGCGCGCCCTGCTCGACTCCTACGGGGACGGCCGGATCGGGGTGGCCGAGGCCTGGGCCCCCACCTCGGAGCGGCTGGCGCGCTACGTCCGCCCCGACGAGCTGCACCAGGCCTTCAACTTCGCCTATCTGCGGTGCCCTTGGGAGGCGGCGGCGCTCCGTGCCGTGATCGACGAGTCGACGGCCGCCACCGACGCCGTGGGCGCGCCCACCACCTGGGTGCTGTCCAACCACGACGTGGTCCGGCACCGCACCCGCTACGGCAGCCTCGCGCGGGCCCGGGCGGCCGCGCTGCTGATGCTGGCGCTGCCAGGGTCTGCGTACGTCTACCAGGGCGAGGAGCTGGGGCTGCCCGAGGTGGCCGAGCTGCCCGCGGAGGCCCGCCGGGACCCGGCCTTCCTGCGGACCGCCGGCCAGGACGGCCTCCGGGACGGCTGCCGGGTGCCGCTCCCCTGGTCCGGCGGGGAGGCTCCGTACGGTTTCGGACCCGGCGGCAGCTGGCTGCCGCAGCCCGCCGACTGGGCAGGGCTGACGGTGGCCGCGCAGACCGGTGACCCGCACTCCACCCTGGAGCTGTACCGGGCCGCCCTGGAACTGCGCCGCGCACTGCCCGGCCTCGGCTCCCCGGAGGCCGGCCCGCTGTGCTGGGAGTCCGCCCCCGAGGGGGTGCTGCTGTTCACCCGGCCCGGGTTCGCCTGCACCGCCAACACCCTGCCCGGCGCGGTGGAAGTACCGGTTCCGGGCCGTCCGGTGCTGTCCAGCGCGCCGGTGGAGCCCAGCGGGCCGACGGTGCTGCTGCCACCTGATTCGTGCACGTGGTGGGCAACCTGAGCGCCCGCCTTGTAAGGTCCGGTCCTATGACCGCGCGGCTTGCCGACATCGCAGCTCAGGCGGGGGTCAGCGAAGCCACAGTCAGTCGGGTGCTCAACGGCAAGCCCGGCGTGGCCGCGGGCACCCGTGAATCCGTGCTGGCCGCCCTCGACGTCCTCGGGTACGAGCGCCCGGTCCGGCTCCGGCAGCGCAGCGCCGGGCTGGTCGGACTGATAACCCCCGAACTCGACAACCCGATCTTCCCGGCGCTGGCCCAGGTCATCGGGCAGGCGCTGACCCGGCAGGGGTACACCCCGGTGCTGGCCACCCAGACCCCGGGCGGCTCCACCGAGGACGAGCTGACCGAGATGCTGGTGGACCGGGGGGTGTCCGGGATCATCTTCGTCTCCGGACTGCACGCCGACACCACCGCCGACATGACCCGCTACGACCAGCTGCGCGGGCAGGGCGTGCCGTACGTCCTGATCAACGGTTTCTCCGACAAGGTGCGGGCCCCCTTCGTCTCCCCCGACGACCGGGCGGCCATGCAGCTGGCGGTGACCCATCTCACGGCGCTGGGCCACACCCGGATCGGTCTGGCGGTGGGCCCCAAGCGTTTCGTCCCGGTGCTGCGGAAGATCGAGGGCTTCAAGGCGGCGCTGCGGGACCGGCTGGGGCTGTCGGAGGCGGAGACCGAGGAGCTGATCCAGCACTCGCTGTACAGCCTGGAGGGCGGGCAGGCCGCGGCGGGGGCGCTGATCTCGCGGGGCTGCACGGCGGTGGTGTGCGCCAGCGACATGATGGCGCTGGGTGCGATCCGGGCCGCCCGGCAGCAGGGGCTGCGGGTCCCGCAGGACGTCTCGGTGGTCGGTTTCGACGACTCCCCGCTGATAGCTTTCACCGATCCGCCGCTGACCACGATCCGGCAGCCGGTTCTGGCCATGGGGCAGGCGGCGGTCCGGACCCTGCTGGAGGAGATCGGCGGGACCCCGGCTCCGCACAGCGAGTTCGTCTTCCTGCCGGAACTGGTGGTCCGGGGCTCCACGGCCTCCGGTCCCCGGCGGGGCTGAGAGGGCCGGGCGGGGTCTGCCGGGACGGCGGAGAACCCTTGGGGCGCCTGGGGAGCGATGGTCTCCGGCCATCGGGTCGAGGTGGTCCTCAGGGCGTATCCCGGTGCGGTCAAGACCGTCCCGAGGGATGATCGGAGGCGGGGAGCCATCTGGCAGACTCTGTCCTCATGGGTGAAGCGAGCGTGAAGACACTGGAAACCAGGACGGACCTCCCGTCGCCCAGCCTGCCCGACAGCGGGTCCGCAGAGCACCCCGAGGCCCCCCGCGGGCTGCTGGAGCGGTTGCGGAGCCCGCGCCGTCCGAGGATCTGGTTCGAGATCCTGCTGATCGCGATCAGCTACTGGACGTACTCGCTGATCCGCAACGCGGTGCCCGAGCAGAAGTCGGCCGCGCTGGCGAACGCCGACTGGCTGTGGAAGCTGGAGGGCTCCCTCGGGATCGCCGTGGAGCAGTCGGTCAACCATGCCGTGAACTCGGTGACCTGGCTGATCGTGGGCATGAACTACTACTACGCCACGCTGCACTTCGTGGTGACCATCGGTGTGCTGGTGTGGATCTACCGCCGGCACCCGGGCCGGTACGCGGCGACCCGGATGGTGCTGTTCGCGACCACCGGGGTGGCCCTGGTGGGGTACTACCTGTATCCGCTCGCGCCGCCCCGGCTGATGAACGGGCAGGACTTCATCGACACGGTGCTGGTGCACCACACCTGGGGGTCGATGGCCTCCGGGAACCTCAAGCAGATGTCGAACCAGTACGCGGCCATGCCCTCCATGCACATCGGCTGGTCCCTGTGGTGCGGGCTGACGATCTTCGCGGTGGCCTCGGCGCCCTGGGCGCGGATCCTGGGCCTGCTGTATCCGACCGCCACCCTGGTCGTGATCGTCGCCACCGCCAACCACTTCTGGCTGGACGCGGTCGGCGGCATGATCTGCCTGGCCTTCGGCTACACCGTCTCCCGGCTCTGGTACGGCTCGCTGCCGCACCGGCTGCCGCGGCATCCGGTGCACACCGACCGGCATCCGGCGATGGCGTTCCTGCTGGCCCGGTTCGGCTCCTCGCGCGCCTGACCCGGGCAGGGAGCGGCCCGGGCGGCGGGTGCCGTCCGGGCCCGCCGGGCGTCCTCCGGGCCGCCGGGGTTCAGGCCCCGTAGAACAGTTCGTCGACCACGGCGCGGGCCCGGCGGGTGGTGCGCCGGTAGTCGTCGAGCATCTCCCCGATCCGGCCCTCCCCGTAGCCGAGGTAGCGGCCGACCGCGCCGAGTTCTCGGGCTTCCGAGGGGAAGGTGTCGCCGGCCCGGCCGCGGACCAGCATGACCGCGTTGCGGACCCGGGTGGCCAGCACCCAGGCCTCGTCGAGGATCTGGGCCTCCTCGGTGGGGATCAGTCCGGCCGCGTGGGCGGCGGCCAGGGCCTGCCGGGTGCGGGTGGTGCGCAGGCCCGGTTCGGCCCAGGCGTGCCGGAGCTGCATCAGCTGGACCGTCCATTCGACGTCGCTGAGGCCGCCGCGGCCGAGTTTGGTGTGCAGGGTGGGGTCGGCGCCGCGGGGCATGCGCTCGGTCTCCATCCGGGCCTTGAGGCGGCGGATCTCCCGTACGGCGTCGTCGCCGAGCCCTTCCAGCGGGTAGCGGAGCGGGTCGATGAGTTCGATGAAGCGGTCGCCGAGGTCGGCGTCCCCGGCCACCGGTTCGGCCCGGAGCAGGGCCTGGCTCTCCCAGCCCAGGGACCAGCGCCGGTAGTACGCGGCGTAGGAGGCGAGGGTGCGGACCAGGGGTCCGGAGCGGCCCTCGGGGCGGAGGTCGGCGTCGATGAGGAGCGGCGGGTCGGCGGTGGGGAGCTGGAGCAGCCGGCGCATCTCGGCGATGACCGTCTGGGCGGCCCTGGCGGCCTCCTGCTCGTCGACTCCGGGGCGGGGCTCGTGGACGAAGAGGACGTCGGCGTCGGAGCCGTACCCGAGTTCGTGGCCGCCGAACCGGCCGACGCCGATGACGGCGAAGCGGGTGGGCAGGGTCTCGCCCCAGTGGTCGCGGACGGCGGCGCGGAGGGCTCCGGCGATGGTGGCGGCGGTCAGGTCGGAGACGGCGTCGCCGACCCGGTCGACGAGGGCTCCGGGGTCCTCGACGGCGGGCCGGTCCTCGGTTCCGTACGAGCCGATGATGTCGGCGGCGGTGGTGCGGAACAGTTCGCGGCGGCGGACCCCGCGGGCGGCGGCCACCCCGGCCTCGGCGTGTTCGGCACGGCCGACGGCGGCCAGGACCTCCTGGACGAGGGCCTCGTGGGAGCGGGGTGCCAGTCCCTCGGGGTCGCCGAGCAGGGCGACCGCCTCGGGGGCGCGCATCAGCAGGTCGGGGGCGAGCCGGCCGGCCGAGAGGACCCGGGCCAGGTTCTCGGCGGCGGCCCCCTCGTCGCGCAGCAGCCGCAGGTACCAGGGGGTCTTGCCGAGGGCGTCGGAGACCTTGCGGAAGTTCAGCAGGCCGGCGTCCGGGTCGGCGGAGTCGGCGAACCAGCCGAGCAGGACCGGCAGCAGGGTGCGCTGGATGGCGGCGGCCCGGGTGACCCCGGAGGCGAGGGCCTCCAGATGGCGCAGGGCGGCGGCCGGGTCGGCGTAGCCGAGGGCTTCCAGGCGCTGGCCGGCGGCGGCCGGGGAGAGCCGGGCCTCGCCGGGGGTGAGCTGGGCGACGGCGTCGAGCAGCGGCCGGTAGAACAGCTTCTCGTGGAGCCGGCGGACCACGGAGGCGTGCCGGCGCCAGGCCTTGTTGAGTTCGGCGACGGGTTCGGTGCGCAGTCCCATGGAGCGGCCGAGGCGGCGCAGGTCGGCCTCGTCCTCGGGGACCAGATGGGTGCGGCGCAGCCGGTAGAGCTGGATGCGGTGCTCCATGGCGCGCAGGAAGCGGTAGGCGTCGCCGAGCTGGGCGGCGTCGGAGCGGCCGACGTAGCCGCCGGCGGCGAGGGCCTGGAGGGCGGCGAGGGTGGTGCCGGAGTGCAGGGAGGCGTCGCCGCGGCCGTGCACGAGCTGGAGCAGCTGGACGGCGAACTCGACGTCGCGGAGTCCGCCGGGGCCGAGTTTGAGTTCGCGGTCGACCTGGGCGGCGGGGATGTTGTCGACGACCCGGCGGCGCATCTTCTGGACGTCGGCGACGAAGTTCTCGCGTTCGGCGGCCTGCCAGACCATGGGGGTTATGGCCGCGACGTAGGCGGCGCCGAGCTCGGGGTCGCCGGCCACCGCGCGGGCCTTGAGGAGGGCCTGGAACTCCCAGGTCTTGGCCCAGCGCTGGTAGTAGGCGAGGTGGGAGGCGAGGGTGCGGACCAGCGGACCGTTCCGGCCCTCGGGGCGGAGGTTGGCGTCCACCGGCCAGATGGTGCCCTCGACGGTGGTCTCGGAGCAGATCCGCATCAGATGGGAGGCGAGGCGGGTGGCGGCCTGGAGGGCCTTGCCCTCGTCGGCGCCGGGTGCCGCGTCCCCGACGAAGATCACGTCCACGTCGGAGACGTAGTTGAGTTCGTGGCCCCCGCACTTGCCCATGGCGATGACGGCGAGCCGGCAGAGGGCGGCGTCCTCGGGGGCGGCGGCACCGGCGATCCGCAGGGCGGCGCGGAGGGTGGCGGTGGCCAGGTCGGCGAGCTCGGCGGCGGTCTGGGCGACATCGGTGGTGCCGCAGACGTCGCGGGCGGCGATGGAGAGCAGGCAGCGGCGGTAGGCGATCCGGAGGGAGACCGGGTCGTCGGCCCCTGCGAGGCCCTCCTCGAACTCGGCGAGTCCGGGATGCAGATCGGCGGCCTCGTAGGTGACCAGGGCCTGCCAGTCCCTGGGGTGCCGTGCCAGGTGGTCGCCGAGGGCCTCGGAGGCGCCGAGGACCCCGAGGAGCCGGTCGCGCAGCGGTTTGGCGCTGACCAGGGTGGCGAGGAGGGCGGGCCGGTCCTCGTCGGTCTGCGCCTCGGCGAGCCGGACCAGTCCGAGGAGCGCGAGGTCCGGGTCGGCGGTCCCGCCGAAGGCGTCGAGGAGCACCGGGTCGGCGCGGACGGAGGCCAGCGCGTCCGCGTCCAGCAGCCGCGCGGCGGCCGAGGGGTCGGTGAATCCGCTGCGCAGCAGCCTGATGAAGGTGCTGCTCCTGCGTCCGGGGACCGTCATCCCGCCGCCTCCCGCGTCTGTCGCACCGCCGATGATCCCGGACGAGCCTATCGGCAGCGGCGCCGGCGGGGGCCGAGGCGGCACCACGGGCGGCGGGGGCGGCGGGCCGACCGGTGATCCCTCTCGTCACGGGGGCCCCGTGCGTGTCGAAGGTCACAGCGGGGGCCTCCCTCCCTCAACAGCTCCCCACACCACGCAAATCACCTGTATCCGCATGGATCGTGACGCATCAACCAGGTCACAACGTCCGCATCCTGGGCGATTTCTCCTTTCACAAACGCACAGGGCACAATCGGAACCGGTCGTAACCGGAATCAGTGGAGTCATCGGCAGGCACGGTGAACCAAGTTCCCCGTATTGACCTCTACCTGACTGCTCAACTGCTCAGCGGACCTCCGCACCGGACCGACCACCCAGGAGTGACCGATGCCTCCTGCCCTGCGGCGCATCCGCCTCGCGGCTCTTCTCAGCCTCCTCACCGCCGGCACCACCGGCGTCCTCGCCGTCGCCTACGGCCAGGGCATCGGCGGGACCGGCCACGAGCCGAGCGAACGCGGGAGCACGGTCCGCGCCGGGCAGCCGGACACCGGCACCGTCCTCCAGCTCGTCGCCCACCCCGACGACGACCTGTTCTTCATGAACCCCGACCTGAGCCGCTCCCTCCTCGCCGGCGGCAAGCTGACCACCGCCTTCCTCACCTCCGGCGAGTCCGACGGGATCAACGCCCCCGCCAAGGCGACCAAGCCGCCCAAGCCGCCCAAGCCGCGCGCCGACAAGGGCGGCTACTCCGAGGCCCGCCAGAACGGCATCCGCGCCGCCTACGCCCTGATGGCCACCGGCGACCGCGCCAGCGCCTGGCACCGCACCGCGATACCCACCGCCGGCGGCGGACAGGCCGAGGTGGACGTCCTCGTCGCCAAGCCCGAGGTCAACCTGGTCTGGCTCCAGCTCCGCGAGGCCGGCCACATCTCCGCCTCCCGCCCCAACAGCCTGCACGGCCTGTGGGACGGCCGGATAACCGCCCTGCCCTCCCAGCTCGCGGCCGGCAGCCCGGTCCGACAGCCGTTCTCGTACACCCGCGAACAGGTCATCGCCACCATCGCCGGGGTCCTGGACCGCTACCGGCCGACGACCATACGCATGCAGGACCCCACCCCCGGCAAGCACCCCAGGCGCGGCACCCCGGACGACCACCAGGACCACATGTACGGGGCCCGGTTCGTCCAGGCCGCCACCGAGCGCTACGCCGGGTCGGCGGGGCGGCCGCACTTCACCGTGCAGAACTACCTCGGCTACCACAACAGCGCACTCCCCCGCGGCCTCGACCCCGTCACCGTACGCACCAAGGTCGACTACCTCCGGGCGTACGGCTGGGCCGACCACAAGAACGACTGCGGCAGCCCCGCCGGCTGCGGCGACCGCAAGGTCGGCAACCTCTCCACCCACCACGGCTACGCGCAGAGCCTGCGCTACACCCGGGCCGACACCACCGGCTGGCTGACCGAGGGCACCCCCGGCCGGCTGTGGGCCTTCGCCGCCCTCGACGGGCGGATGGCGTACTGGACCCGCAGCGGCACCGGCGCCCGCGCCACCTGGACCGGACCCACCCTGCTCCCCGGCACCGGCATCGACCCGGGGGCCGCCGCCACCCGGCTGCCGGACGGCCGGGTCGCCGTCTTCGGCACCCGCACCACCCTCGGGACCCGGGCCCAGGACTACCGCCGCGAGGTGGTGTACGCCATCCAGACCGCGCCCGACGGCCCGTTCGGCCCCTGGCGGTCCGCCGGCACCCCCGAGACCCGGGACTCCGACGGCACCTCGGCGATCAGCGGCCCGGCCCTCTCCGTGGACCGCGGCGGCCGGATCACCGTGTACCTCCGCGACTCCCGGCGCAGCCTGCGCGCCACCACCCGGCTCCCCTCCGGCCGCTTCGGCCCCTGGCGGCGCCTGGGCGGCAGCGACCTCCAGAGCGACCCGGTGACCGCCACCGACTCCGCAGGCCGCACCCACGTCTTCGCGACCACCGGCCGCACCGTCCTGGCCTGGACCCGACCCACCCCGGACGCCCCCCTCCAGGGCCCCCTCGCCACCGGCCTCCCGCCGACCACGGTCCCCCTCTCCGCGTCCCCCGAAGGCCGCGGCATCCGCCTCTACTTCCGCCGCCCCGACGCGGGCACCGTCCGCTCGGCCCTGATCACCCCGGCCCCCGGCCCGGCCCCGGCCTCCCGCACCGGCACCACCCGGATCACCCTCACCAGCCCGGCCACCCCCCACCCGGCGGCCCGCCCGGCGGTCTCCCCGCTCACCGACTCCGGCGGCCTCTCCGGCTACGGAGCCGTGAGCGCGGCCGGCGGCCTCCTGACCGGCCGCGCCGACCAGGGCACCGCCGCCACCACCGCCCTGACCGGCACCCCGACCTGGACCCAGTCCCCCCTCCTCTACGCGGGCGCCCCCGCCGCCCTCCACGAATCCACGGGCCCCACCACCACAGCCGCCCTGGGCCTGGACGCTCGCCTCCACACCACCACCACACCCCCCAAAACCACCCCCCACACCACCTGGCTCCCCACCCCCGACCTCTAGGGTCTGCCGCCGTCCGGGCAACGCCCGGGGAAGACGGCACGTCCGGCGCCGACGGTGACCACCTGACCGGAAGCCGGAGCCGGTGCTCCAGGAACCAGACTGCAGACCCGCTCCCCGAGTCCCCCGGCGATCCGCCGCTCCGCCGGTGGGACCCCGGCCAGGAGCGCCGGCCACGACACGACGCCCCAGTCCCGCAGTTCGGGAAGAAGCGACAACGGTCGAAGGCCCCCTCATCCAAGTGGTCACTCACCGCTCCGGCCTGTCCGGCCCCCGGAAACACGGAGAAACCCCGGGCCGGCGGTCGGAGACCGTCGGCCCGGGGTGCGGTGCGGTGGGGTGCGCCGGGGGTTACAGGACCGGGAGGTTCTTGCGGAGTTCGAAGGCGGTGACCTCCGAGCGGTATTCCTCCCACTCCTGCTTCTTGTTGCGGAGGAAGTCATGCCCGCCGCGGCCCACCAACCCAGCTCCGCTCTGGCCCCGCTCCGAGCAGCCTCCGAGCGGCTGTCATTGGTCGTCCGCGGTGGCCACCGGCCACCGCCCGACGGCCCAGCGACGGCCCAGAAGCGAGGGCTGGCAGTCCAGGACCTACTCGTTGGCACGTAGCTCCGCAGCACGGGCACCTACCAAACCCACGACCTCTTCGTCCCGCAGAACGTCCGGGCCGCTGCTCGATCTAGCGTGCTAGGTATGTGTGCAGGTCAGAGCGTCGGCCTGGAGGGGTTTCTGAAGTCGTTACTGGCATGCTTTTCTCCCCGGCTTCTCTCTGCGCACCGTTCACCACTTGCCGTCAGATCCTCGCGTGCGCGTCAAGGTCACTTCACCCCAACAGGAGTGTGACCACACACATCGTGATGCGGTCGCAGGGGCTCCTCTGAGGAGCGGTGGACTAGGAAGGCCAGTCAGGCCCTGCCCGGTCGTGCCTCTAGACCGCGATGAACAACTGTGGCAGCTGGGTGAGCTCCAAGACGGTGGCTCTGTATTGCTCAGTCGGGAGCATCGCAAGGAGCTTGGCCGTGATCTGGTCGACGGGTTCGGCTGGGGAGATCCCAAGCGTGGTCAACACCGTCTCGAAGATGCGCCGGTTCTCGTCAGAAATGTCGCCACTGTAGCTATTCCACTCCTTCCGGAGACGATCGGGCACAGCACCTTCGAAGTTCATGCCGTCGTGCTGGAACCGCCCCTTGGCGAACGTGCGCCATCCGTTGGGGATCACCTCGCCCAGGTGCAAGGTGTCGCCGACTTCCGGCTGGCCGTAAATCCGGTGGGCGGTCCCGTAGACGATGCGGGCCTGCACGTAGAAGTCAGCTGCTGGGTGCGCGTGCCGGCCGACGCCGGGCATCTGCACGGCTGAGCGACGGAGCTCGTCCTCGTGTTGCCAGACGACGTGCAGGTGCGCCGGGGCGTCTGCGCACTTGTCCGGGTGGTAGTTGACAATGCCCCAGGGCTCGCCGATGAGGGTGCCGCGATCGCTGATTAGCCGCGTTTCCTGGAGCTGGCGGAACACGGCCAAGGTGACCTGCTTCTTGCCGATGGTCAGGGCCTGCACCTGGATCGACGCGGTGGTGATCGTCGCGTTCTGGGGTGTGAGTTGCTTGCCTGTCACCGCTTCCCCTTATTAGTTCGGGCACCTTCGAGGCCGTGCTGGTGGTACTCGCCCTCGGCATCGTCGGCGAATGCGTTGGTGGCGTTGTGCTTGAGCTGCTTGAGGAAAACACCGATGTCGTCCCACAGGTCCATCCACCCATCGCTGGCGGGGTACCCAGCGTGAAGCATGGCCTCGACCTTGCGTCCGCATTCGCCTTTGTGGGCGACATACAGCGGGGACTGGCTGTGCGGCTGACTGCGGCTGGCGATGGTAGTGGCCCAGGTGACAATACCTGCACCGACGACCTGCTGGCGGCATGCGTCGCAGATGAAAGCCGGGCAGTTCATAGCTTCCGGGGGACCGGACCGGGCGACGTATTCGATCACGCTCTCTCCTGGCTGTTTCGGGTAGGGCTGTGTTGTGACGGTACGTCCGCCGGGACCTGTCCGTCCGTGAGTTAGATCAACACGGCATGAGGAGACGGGGAGGTGACGTAGGCGCAGGAGCAGGCGCAGGGGCCGTGGGATGGGAGCAGGCGGCTGTTGCTCATCACGCCTGCCAACTGCCCACGACGCGGTACGCGTCGCCCACTGATAGTTGCTGCAGGAGATCAGATAGGTCGTTTGAACCTGCGTGCACCTTCGGAGCTGCTGGCGTAGGGCAAGGAAGGACGAGACTGACACGAGCGTTCAGGCTGGCAGTTCAGCGTGCCTCTCAGCTGGGCCGTTTCTCCTTTGTAGGAGCCAACGGGGACCCCGGATCGTGCGCGTTGGGTACGCCCTCTAGGAAGCACAGTCCAACATCAGTAACCTCTCCACCACTGCCTGTGGGTGTCTGCTCACGTGGGGCAGCCCTGACCTATGGTCGTAGGGGAGGTGAGCCGCGTGGTCGTACGTGTCCGAGTTGAGCCGGCGTTGTTGCAGTGGGCAGTTGATCGTGCGGGCTGGTCGGTCGACACCATTGAGACTCGCGCGCCGCGATTCCACGAATGGCTTAGCGACGAAGTACGTCCTACGTTGAAGCAACTGGAGAGTTTCGCCAACGCCACGCATACGCCATTCGGCCTGCTATTTCTCTCCGAACCCCCGGAAGAGCCAATTCCTATCCCGGATATGCGCACCATGGGGAATCTTCAGATAGGGCGCCCCTCTGTCGATCTCCTGGACATGATCTACTCTTGCCAGTCACGACAAGAGTGGTATAGCGAATACGCCATGGCTCATGGATTTCCCGCGGTTCCATTCGTAGGGGAAGCGACCACCGCTAGCGCCCCCCAGGATGTCGCGGCCAAGATCCGTCAGATTCTCCATTTCGGGCTTCCCGAAAGGCGGGCATTCAATTCAAGTGAGGATGCCCAGAGGAAGCTAATCGACAGAATCGAAGCCGCTGGAGTCCTTGTGATGGTCAGCGGCATTGTCGGTTCTGATACGCACCGAAAATTGAAAGTGGAGGAATTTCGCGGTTTTGCGCTGGTGGACCCTGTGGCGCCACTGATTTTCGTTAATGGCTCGGACACCAAAGCGGCTCAATTGTTTACCATGGTCCACGAGTTCGCTCATGTCTGGCTCGGCAAAAGCGCTCTTTCCGATGCGGCAATGGCGCGACATAGTGATCACGATGAAGAGCTCTGGTGCAATCAGGTGGCCGCCGAGGTTCTAGTGCCGCTCGTGGCGATCCAATCCGACTATCGTGGTGTGCTGAACCGTACTGAACTAGACCGGTTGGCGCGCCTCTATCGGGTCTCTACCTTGGTCGTTTTGAAGCGTCTGCACGACGCGGGTTTTTTGCCCTGGGATGACTATCGAGAGAGGTACTCCGCAGAGCAATCCAGGATCATGGCAATCTTGACGGCGAAGAGAGCCGAAGGGGGCGGCGGAAATTACTACAATACTCAGCCTCTTCGTATCAGTCGCCAATTCGCTCGCGCAGTCATCGCCGATACGGTCGAAGGTAAGACTCCCTACAGGGAGGCCTATCAGCTGTTGGGAACGAAGAAGCATCAAACGTTCCAGAACTTGGTCGCGGAAATCGGAGCCGCTTGATGTACCTGGTTGACGCCAATGTCCTGATCGAGGCAAAAAATCGCTACTATGCGTTTGATATTGCGCCAGGTTTTTGGGCGTGGCTCGATCATGCACATAAAAACGCTCTCGCGTGCAGCATTGAGCCGGTTCGGGACGAGCTTATGGAGAAGGCTGACGAGCTCGCCGCATGGGCTGAAGCGCACCCGGATTTCTTTCGCCCTGTAGATAATGATGCAACGCAATATTTTGGCCCGTTGACCGTGTGGACGCAGTCGAGGCCGTTTACGGCGGCCGCAGCGCAGGAGTTTCTCACCAACACCGCGGACTTCTTCTTGGTGGCTTACGCGCGGGCGCATGGTCATACCCTCGTGACTTTGGAGCAACCGCGTCCTGAATCCCGGAAACGAGTGCTGATACCGGACGCGTGTAATGCGCTGGGTGTTGTTTATTCCAACACCTTTGGCATGCTGCGAAGCGCGCAGGCGCGCTTGGACCTCAGTCTCGGCACAGCGGCGTGATCAGAAGCTGCAGTCGGCAAGCGGACCGGGACATCAACGACGCACGGGCGACAATGCCTCACGAAGAGGCTTCACCCATCGCCTCAAGATGCGACGCGAAGCTTTTCGTCAAGCTCTCCAGCACCGCCTTTCCCTTCGCGCCTGTGGCTCGTGAGGGGAACCCGATGACTCCTGTGTCCGCGTACGCCTTCATGCCGATCGTGCGGCAGACCCATCCAGCTCCTGACCTCAGTGGACGGAACTCAAGCGCCAGCAATCGGGAGCCTCCTGATCAGAGGCTGGCCAGAAGGTGTGATCACCCGGCGAGGTCTTGGCGGCAGAAGGCCACCGCCGCGTCGTCGCCTACCTTGTAACGCGGCCATCGGCGGCCATGCGGATCGGTCGCTTCGACCGCCCGAACGGACGCGATCAATGCGGCCGGCCCCTCCCGGTGAAGCTGCGCAAAGACCTCTCCCCACGAGACTGCTTGGTACTCCGTCACGAGACGCGACACTCCGTCCGACATGACGGCTGCAGACATCACCTCTCCATGCCGCAAAGAGCCGGTGAGAGCGTGAGCGGCCGCGTCGGGCGCCGCCGCCGCAACCCAGTAGCCTGCTGGCGTATTGCGGATCTCGCGCTGGGCGGCCACGAGCTTCGCGACACTCGCACGGTGTGCGTCCGTGCCGGTCTCGTATCGCTCCGTCTCGGCCCGGAGGTCCTGGCACACCTCGTCTACCCGTAGGTCGGTCAGCGTCGTGAATCCGTTAGTCCGCTCGATCACGATTGGGGAGTCGGCCAGCACAAGGTGATCAAAACCTTCGGGACCTTCGCGGAGGATCGCAACGGTGGCGGACGGGGTGCCCGGATTCTTTAGGTCACAGCCTCCGTGAAGACTGGCAACTCGCTCCAGGGCCACGGCCAGCGCGTCAGGCAGGGACCTGGCCGGGTCTCCGAGAGCGGCCATCACCTGTCCGCCCAGGTTGGCGACGTACCAAGGCACACCGTGCACGCAACCCGTATCCAACCCTGCGGTGCTTAGGCCGTCCAGGACGACGGCCACCGTGGGTGCCCCCGCCACCCAGTCCTCGTTGGGAGCCTGTCCCCCGGGCTGTGTCGCAACGCTGACGTGCATGTCATCCCTCGTGTCGGTAGAGCGGGGTGACCCTCTTACTATCCAGGACCTCAAGGGTCTTGGGGTCGTATCGGCAGGAGATCAGGGTCGAGAAGCGCCGGGTTCGGACCTCCTTGTAAAGCTCAGGGAGGTTGTTCTCCAAGAAGTGGACGACCCCGTTGGCACCAATCGCGTGGATGCCAGCGGCATAGAGGAAGGTGCCTCGGCCATCGAGTCGGGGAAGGCGCGCCAGGTAGCCGAAGTCGCCAGCGCTGCCTTCCTCGTCCAGCGGTGACCTGAACCGTTCTTCGGTCTTCAGGTCCACGAGGTGCCAAGCCCGGTCCTTCTCGAAGCGCAGGTAGTCATCCCCTTCCAGCACCTGGGCGATGATCGGGGAGAGGCGAGGACCACACACCACCACGTGGTTGTCACGGTTCAGATTGACCATGCCGCTCGGCGGAATCACCTCGTAGTTCGCGTCGAGCTTGAGCGTCGACAGCAGCTTCCGCAGCCGGTCGAAGTTCTGAAGATCTTCCCGGACAACAACCTCACTCCGGTTCTCATCCTCGGACTTTCCAGCCTCGTACTTGCCGCCGAGTGAAATGGTCATGAGATCGGTCCCGAAGAACGCCCTTTCTGGAGGCGGGCCCTGCGCGGCCAGCTGCCCGATCCGGCCGCGGCTGACGCCCAGTCGCGTAGCAATCTCCGACTGAGTCATGCCGGATGCGGCCGCTTCTTCGATCGCCTCGCGTCGGACACGCGAGAGCTCGACCAGGCGTCCTTGGTAATCGCCGATCAGATCGCTCGCTGCCTTGGCTCGCTCCACAGGCTCCTTCACCTGCGCAACTTGCCGCATCTCCTCGTGCACTCCAGCCTCCACGCTTAGGGGGTCTAGCAACCATAGCGCGAGGGGGGCTTGACGGCCACGGCGAGAGTCCCTAACTTGTTCCACAGAGCGAGGGATAGCCCCCCTAGGCGATTGTTTGCGTGGGAGGCTAGCACTACTCTGAGCTGCATCTATTCGCTCCGACGTGGGTCCCGTGTTCTCGGGAGGCCTCTGACCTACCGCGCTCCGTCGGGCACAGCGAGTTGTTGTTTGAGAACTGAAGATCTGCCACGTCTCGCTGGTGACGACCCCGGAGGTGATTCGGGAGGTGACAGCGATTGAGTCGGTGGGCCCGCTAGGACGGGCTCAGGGCGAGCAGGGCAGGTCAGAACGGCATGGAGGGGCCGGAACCCTCCGAACACGCAGCTGAGGTGGTTACACCGGCCGGGCGAGCGAGACCATTCCGTACCCGCAAGGGCAGACGGGCGCGACGACCCTAGGCACCAGCTGCGTGATGGGGATTACGCCGCCTCTCCCCGGCCAAGTAGGCGGCGCACGTGTCAGGGGTCGCCGCGTGCGTACAGCGTCATCGAGCCGCCGCCCTCTCGGAGGGCGGCCGGCTGCCTCCTCCGTCCGTCTGGCGCTCTATGGCGTCGTACGGGCGGGGTCGCGGGGAGCCGAGCACGTGTGCTCCACCTCAACGAAGCGCAGCCCCCGACGCGCCAACGCCGGGGGCTGCTGTTCGGTCCCGTTCCTCCCCTAGAAGGAGCAAGACCCATGAAGTCCATCGCTGCACTTCACGACGTTGTTACCCCGTGGTCTGATGGCTTGGCGCCGTCGGCTGCGGAGCTGGACGCGATCGAGATCGAGCTGCCGCTGATCCTGGCGGACGTCGACCTCCTCGACGCCCGGATCGCCGTTCTGGACCGGGCGCCGTCAGACCTGGACGTCCAGCGGATCCGCCGGGCCCGCCGCCGGGTCCTGGCGGCCCGTCGGGACCTCGCCAACCGAGCGGCCGGCAGCATGCTGTCGGGGGATGCGGCATGAACGCCCGTCTCGAAGCGGACCACGTCGATCTGCTGAACGCGATCGTGGAAGCCCTGAACCTGCCGCTGCCCTCGATCGCCGACACCGACGAGCAGCTCTACTTCAAGCTGCTGGAACGCCGTACGGTCAGCGTGCGGATCGTCCTCGAATCGAACCGCGCCGTCAGCCGGAACCCCCGCTGGGCGGCGGACGCGATCCGGATCCGGACCGCCGAGGAACCCGTCACCTACACCCCGTTCAAGTCTGCGAAGGACGGGGGTGAGCGGTGAACGGCCGCCCGCTGACCGGTGCCCAGAGGGTCGTCCTCGGCCTCGCCTTCGTCCCGATGCTCGCCACCGGCGTGGCCGGAGGGTATGGCACCTACTCCAACATCAAGGGCGCCTACAACTCCGGGACCGCGCTCGGCGCGGTCGCCGCGGGCGAAGGCGCAACAGCGGTCCTGGCCCTGGTCCTGCTGGGGCTGACCATGCTGGGCCAGTCCTCCCCGGCCGTGGTCCGTGCCGGCTTGTGGGCCCTGCCTGCCACCGCGTCGGTCATGTCCGCCGTCGCCGCGCCGGACGGGCCCCGCACGGTCATCTACGCGATCACCCCGCTGGGCATGTCGGTCGCCGCCGAGGGCATGGCCTTCCTGGCCCGCCGGATCGTCGTCCACGTCGACGGACGGGACGCCGAGGCCGAAGCGCGGGCAGCGGCGGTAGTCCAGGCCCTGGCCTACCACCGTGCCCGGGCCGCCAACCACCCGGACAAGGCGGTCCGCAAGCGTTCGGACCGGAAGTCGTGGCGGCTGGCCCGCAAGGTCGGCACCGCGGACGTCACCCTCGGGGCCCGCCTCCTGGACGTCCAGCGGGAGCGGATCACCACCGGTGCGGACGTCGCCCTGGGCGACATGTTCGCGATCACCGTCACACCCCCCACCGTGCCCGTCACGGCAGGGCGTGACGCCGTCACGGCCCCCGTGACTCCCGCCCTCCCTCCGGCGCCGGAACCGGGTGCCGGGGAGGGGGCCGTCACGGGTGGGTGTGACGGGGAAGACACGCAGGTCAACGGCCTGCCTACAGGGCCCGGCGGGGAGGGCGTCACGCCCCCCGTCACACCTGCCGTGACGCCCGTGACGCTCGACCAGATCGCGGCTATCGCCGGAGTGCCCACGCCGCTCGTCGGCGAGCCGCTCACGGACGAACAGATCGTGGTCGTCCTGCGGTTCCTGCGCTACTCCACCGATCCGCCGCTGTCCTACCGACAGACCGCCACCGGCTTCCGGGAGGCCGGATTCACTGGAGGTGAAGGCCGCGTCCGGGGTGCCTGGGCCGTCCTCATGGCTCAGGAAGAGAGCCCCCGATGAGCACCCTGCCCGTCTACCGCTGGCGCCTCGCCCCGGACGGGCTGGCCACCCGCCGCCAGCTCCGCACCGCCGGCCTGCGCCCCGGCGGTCAGGACGTCGTCGCCCAGGTGGAGCGTCCCCGCCGGCGGCGGGGTCCGCTGGTTGCCTACCTCTACCGGGTCGACCTGGCGAAGCCCGTGCGGCCGATGACCGCCGGCCGGTGGGCGGCCCTGGCCCTGGCCGATGCCGCCCGGCGCCGCTGCCCGGTCTGCCAGCAGCACCTCCCGTACGTGATCCCGACCTCGCGCGGCATGTGCAACGCCTGCCACGACGTCCCCTAACAGCTCGCCGCTTGATCCCGCCCCTGATCCCCGGAAGGAGGGGACCGCCATGTCCGGAATCGACTGGGACGAGGAGTTCAGCCGCATGAACTCCCCGGACCCGGCCAAGCCCAGCACGTCGTCGAAGTTCTCGACCAAGCTCGGCGGGATCCGCCACAACACCGCCATCCTCGCCGCGGGCGGGACCGTCGCCGTCCTCGCGGTGTGCGGCACGGTCGTGGCCGTCACCAGCATGCAGAACGAGCAGGCCGCCCAGGACCGCGCCCGGGCCGAGCAGCAGGCCGCGAACACCCTGGTCCAGGTAGAAGCCGACAAGCAGCGGGCCCAGACCGCGGAAGCCGCGGCGAAGACCCTGTACGAGCGGGAGATGGCCGTCTACCTGGAGTGCATGAAGGGCCGCGCGGCCGCCGTGGCGAAGGCGTCCTCGTACGAGGTCTCCCGGATCCCCGCATGCGCGGCCCCCACGCTCGGCAATCCGGCGGCCGGCCGGGTGCCGGAGGCGTCCACGGGGGCGGCTGGTGCTCTGACGTCCAGCCCGTGGCTGTGGGTGGCGCTGGTCGGCGGCGGCGGCCTGATCGCCTACAAGAAGCTGTCCGCGCCTTCCGGTTCCGGCTCTACCTCTGCTGCGGTCACGCCCGCGAACAACAAGGGATTCGCCTTCGAGAAGGGTGCATGAAATGACTCTGCAATTCTTCGCCCTAGCCCTGTTCTGCTGGGCCCTGTTCTTCACGTTCAAGAAGACCAAGGGAAAGCAGCAGGCGATCTGCATCATGCTGATCGTCGCCGGGATCTTCCTCCCCTACACGCCGTTCAGCGAGGAGATCCGGGGCACGCTCGAAACGGTCTTCAACACCGCGAACGACACCGTCAACGACATCGGCACATCACGCTGAGCGACCGTCCGCGTCGGTTACAGGTTACCGGTTACAGGCTCCAGAACCCCGGTTACAGCCCCCAGGGCCTCCGAACCGGCACTCACAGGGGCTGTAACCGGTAACCGGTAACCACCCACGACTACACAGTGTCACGAACGGAGGTTCGTGGAACTCCTCCTGCTCCTCGCCATCACCTATCTCTTCGGTGTCGACAACACCCACGGCAAGTACGAGCAGGCGGGAATCAAGAAACCCCCGCCGAAAACGAAATCCACTTGGGAGCCGAAAAAGGCTCCGGACGCCTTCAGGAACGGCTCCTACAATGCGGCGGCGAAAGCCCATTACGGGCTCCTCGCGGGCGCTCATTGGGCGGGCGGTCTGCGTGACGGATGGCGCTCCGCCTACCTGAAGAAGCCGGGCGCCAAGCCTTCCGGCCCGGCTTCCGCAACACCTCCTGCCGGGCCTGCGGCGGGGGCCACGGTGCCGCCGAAGCCCACGGCACCGCCCAAGCCCACCTCTCCGCCGTCCGCTCCTCAGCCGGAGCCGGTCTTCGCTCCGCCGACTCCGCCGCCGACCCCGGCCGCGGGCCCGTTCCCGCCTCCGCCCCGGCCGGGCGCCCCGCCGCCGGCCGACCCCGAATTCCCCGCACCGGCACCCGGTCCGGGGACGACCATCCCGCCGGCCGGGACGGTTCCGCCGCCCCCGGTCGTCAAGCTTCCCGAGCAGATCAGGAAGGACCCCGCGATGCAGCCCAACCCGCCCACCCCGCACGCCGCGACGGTCGACGCCAACGGCGTCCACGTCACCACCGCTACGGGGAAGTCCCGCACCTACAGCGGCGGCGAGGTCATGACATTGACCCAGGTCATCGACCTCGCCGAAGGCGCCGCCACCCTGTGCCAGTCCAGCACCGAGAAGTGCCAGGAACTCATCGACGAGTCCACCCAGCTCGGCTCGGACCTGGACGAGCTGATCGCCGAGATCACCGCGAAGGCTGTCGGGGCGGGCCTGATCGGCAAGTGCGAGGCCCTCAAGGAACAGGTCGGCCTGCAATTCTTCGCCGCGAAGAAGCTCCACGACCAGATCCAGGGCGGCGAGGAGGCGTGCCGGACCGCGTCCGCGAACGCCGAAGTCCGGCACGGCCAGATCTTCCGGGCCGTCGCCGACTCCCCCCTGACCCGGCCGGCCGAACGCGACTTCTACAACGCCCGATAGGAGAGTTCCTGATGTCTGTCACCGAGTCCATCAAGGACGCCGTCACCTACGCCGCCCTGTGCGCCAAGCTCGCCCACCTCACCCACCAGGTCCGCGTACACGCCGAGACCGTCACCGAGCTGGCCGCCAACGTGGACGAGACCGCGGAGCAGATGCTGGATGCCTCCGAGACGATGAAGGCCCTGGCCGTCGACTCCGCCACCACCGCCGAGTTCGCCGAAGCCGCCCAGGTCATGTCCGGTGCCAAGGACGCGGCCGGCGAGTACAGCTCCGCCGCCGACAGCGCTGCCGCGGCCGCCGACGACGCCCTGGCCACCGTCCAGAGCGATCACGGGGGCATCGCCGATGCGGTGGGTACCTCCCCGGTGGAGATGGCCGAAGCCGACTTCTACATCCAGCGGTAAGGGAGCCGGGCCATGGGGCCGACCCGCGCCAACTTCATCCAGTATGCCCCCGCCGCCCTCACCGTGGGAGCGTTCATCGTCGGCCCCTGGTCCGCCCTGGCCGCCGCGGCGGCCGGGGCGGGCGCCTGGGCCATCCACACCACCACCCCCGTCCTGCGGTCCCTGATCGCCTGCGGGATCACCGCCACCGGATGCGGCATCACCGCCCACCAGCTCCTCGCCTCCGGCATGGACCCGCTGTTCGCCCTCGGACTCGCCGTCCCGGCCGGTGCGGCAGCACTGGCCCACCAGCGCAACACCTCCGGCCACCTCCCGGCGGCGGAGCTCACTGCGCCGGGTCCGGTGGCGCCCAGTTCGCAGGCACAGGTGATCACCGCGTGGTGGCAGGAGTTCATCTCCGGCCCCACCCACACCGAGGGCCGCAAGCTCATCCAGGCCGGCGCCCAGCTCGCCCAGCTCGCCCTGGACATCGGCGACCATCACCTGTCGTTTACCGGGATCATCACCCTGCCCCAAGGCCAGCAGGTCCGGGTCAAGGCCGCGGACATCGCCTCCGTCTACCAGATCCCGGTCTCCCACGTGGAGATGGGCGATCCCAAGCACTACGCGCCGAACGCCCTGCCCATCACCGTGCACCTCGCCAAACCGGCCGCAGCCCCGCAGATCCAGGTCGGCGGGGCGCCCACGACACCGGAAGAGCTGTGGGCCGCCCACGTCGCCGTCCCGGACGGGGCGATGCCCGGCACCACCCTGTCCCTGACCCGCTACAACGGGCCCCTGGACTGGGAAGGCATCGCCACCCGGGACCGGAAGGCCATCGGCACCGTCAACCTCCAAGACCTCGCCGGGAACCTGGACCTGGAGACCATCCAGATCGCCCTGGCCCCCGGTGACAAGCCCTCACAGATGGGGGTGCGCGTGATGAAGGAGCACGCGCTGATGCACGGCACCATGCTCTCCACCGTGGTGGACGAGCTGGCCATGGACTCCCGCGGCTACGTCCGTCTCGGCACCTACATCGACGCGTGCGCCGCGCTGGTCCCCCTCGCCCAACCGGGTTCCGGAGCCCGCCACCTCTACCTGGTGGGAGGCTCCCGCTCGGGCAAGTCCGGAGTGCTGGAACAGCTGCTGCTGTCCGCACACAAGTCCCGGATCGCGGTGGTCCTGGCCTCTCCGCAGGCCGGCACGATCGCCGGGGCCAGCCTGGCCGCCTACTGCGGGGACGGCCTGGACGAAGCAATGGGCGCGCTCCGGCTGGCCTACGCGCTGATGCTCGACCGGGAAGCCCGCTACCGCTCCCCGGCCTTCCCGTTCACCGACCCGCTGATCCTGACCGTCATCGACGAAGCCCACATGCTGCTCGCGGTGTCCTCCCCGTATCACGCGGAGGCCAAAGCGATCGTGGAGCAGATGACCCGCCGGTCCCTCAAGCGGGGCATCGGCGTGGTCCTGGCCACCCAGACACCGCTGGCCGAAGACCTCGGCAACTCCACCATCATCCGCTCCCAGCTCCTCATCGGCGGCGGCGCGGTCTTCCTGCGCTGTGCTCGCGGTCAGGGCTCGCTGGTCGGCGCGAACGCGGTGGAAGGGGCGGAGGGCATCGACCTGTCGATGATCCCCCCGCAGTGGCCCGGCCAGTACGCCAAGGTCGCCGACCGGGACATGAGCGGCCTGGACACCGAAGCCGTCGCCAGCCCCGAGGACGGCACCTTCGGCCTCGGCTACCTCCTCACCCCCGGCTCGCAAGCCGTCCAGTTCCGCTCTCTCTACCTGGACGTCCCGCCCACCTCCCTCGCCGCCGGCACGCCTGTGGTCGCGGTGGAGGACTGCCAGGCCTGGCAGCACCGGGAGCTGATCGCACAGACACCGGTGGTCGACCAGCGCGGCAAGAACCTGATCGGCAGCCTCACCGACCTCCTCACCAAGGCCCAGCAGCAACCGTCCGCACCGGCTCAGCCGCGGGCGCAGGCCGGCCCCGCCGGGGCGGGGCCCTCCGACGAACAGGAGCAGATCAAGCCTCGAATCCTCGCACTTCTGCGGGAGGAGTCCCTCCCCATGACCGCCGAGACCATCGCCCGAAAGCTCGGCACGACCGCGAAGCACATCAAGCCGCGGCTGTCCGAGCTGAAGCGGCGGGACGAGATCACCAACGAGAACGGACTGTGGCAGGCCGCATGAACACGCCCACCCAGACCCACTTCACGCCCATCGACTCCGCCCTCTACGCCAAGGCATTCCGCCTCCTCGACCCCGCCCCGGAACCGTCCACCTCCAAGGCTCCCAAGGTTGGGGTGGCGGTCCCCACCTCTGCCGCTGTGGCCCCGGCCGGGCACCGGGCCGGGCCGGTCGAGAAGACCCTCACCGACGCCCTCGCCTTCCTCGACACCCACGGATGGGCCAAACACCGCCTCATCCACCCCGAAGGCGCCCGCTGCTCGATCGGCGCCCTCAGGGGCGTATCCGGTGGCCGCGACGCCGCCTACCGCGACGCCGGGAACCTTCTCCTGGACGAAGCCCGCCGCCAGCACGGCAAGCAGTGGGAGTCCATCCCCGCATGGAACGACTCCCACACCGGAGCGCAGGTCCGCGCCGTGTGGGAAGCCGCTATCCACCGCGCACACCACATGAACGTCTGACCCGCCTGGAGGCGCCTGTGTCGTTCCACTTCACCGACCCGAGACGGGACAACGACCGCTCGTTCTCCTTCACTGGCCCGGACCCGGCCGACGTCGAAGAGCAGCTGCAAGCGATCACCGAGATGGCGCAGGAAATCCTCCGCCTTGTCGCCGAGGTTCGCCGACAGATCAGCAGCTGACCAACCAGCCCACACGCGCACGAAGGCGGCCCCGGCTCGGCTGAGTCGGAGTCGCCCTCGCCGCAAGGCCCCCGGGACTACTAACCAACTCCTGAAAGGCCCGCCCGTGTACCGCCACTTCTGGTCTGAGCGCCTCTCCGACGCCGCAGCCCTCATTGCCGGCAAGCGCACGATCCGCTGCCTCTACTCGGGGTGCGGCGTCAGCATCCGCTACCGCGACGTCACCCCCGCCGAAGCCGCACGCCTGATCAGCCTCGCCACCGACCACACCCGCCACTGAACTGAAGGAGAACCGTGGACTTCCACGACGCCCACACCCCCTACCTGTCCGCCGTCGCCGACGCCCTCATCGACGCCGGGATCGCGGTCCCCGAGTGGTCCGCCGAACCTGACGACCCGCGTACCGGAATTCTCACCATCGCCTTCCAAACCTCCCCATACCTCGGACACGGCACGGCCCTGATCTGGAACGAGCAGCAGGGTTGGCACCTCGTCTGGGGCCCCTCCGGCGCCGACGACGGCTACCGCTACTCCGCCGCCCTCGGCACCACGGTCCTGCCCACCCCCGCAGACCTCGCCGCCGAAGCAGCCGAGGCCGCCGACCACTGGCCGACTACCGCGTCGGCTGGCTACTACCGGACCTTCGAAGACCTGGACGACGGCTTCGAAGCGCTCCTGCGCGCCTACGCACGCTAGCTACCGCTCCAGCACACCAAGCACGAAATGAGGGCGGCCCCGCTCTCACGCCAATGATCCGGGGCCGCCCTCTATCCCTCCCGAATACGACTCCGCAGAGCGCCAGAAGAGGTCACCAGCATGACCCAACCCACCCCGCTTGTGCGACAGCGCGGACCGGTGCCGGCTACCGGCCCTTGCGGTGGGTCCGCCAGTGGGCGGCGAGCCACACCTCATGCTCTGGCCGCAGTCGTGCTGCCGGGATCCTGCCGTGGAGTTCCGCGTAGGCGGGGTAGCTCAGAAGCTCCTCGTCGACGTCGATGCTGCCGGTGGCCGGGTCGACGGCGATCTGACCGCGGTCGAACAGGCTGTGGATGTCGTTGCGCAGCAGCAGGCCGCCCCAGTCGTGGTGCTCGCTCTCCTCGGCGTAGCTGTAGAGGTGGGCGGCTTGGAGGGCTGCTGCGGGGGCCGGGCCGGTGAACGCACACACCTGGCCGTGGTCCTTCAGCAGCTGCTTGCGGAACGCGGGCTGCCCCTGCCGGGTCCGGACGCTCGCCATCCTGTGCCCGCCGGCAATAGGCCTGCGCACGCCCTCTCCGCCGGGCTCCCCACCCAATTCGAGGTCTTCGAATGCGACTCCCTCGATGGCCAGGAGTGCATCCCGCAGCTTCTCCCACCTGGCCGGGCGCATGCTCAGCTGGGAGCGCGGTGAATCGCACATGGCCCGCAGCTCGGCACCGCTGAGCAGGCCGCGGCCGTCCATCCACTCTTCGCCGTGCCGTGACCGGTACGTGGTGACTTCCCTGGTCTTGCTGCCCGGCTCCTCGAACTGAGCGCCGCACTTGTTGCACAGGCAGGTGGGATTCAGCCGCTTGCGGCGCTTGAAGTCGGCCTTCTTGCAGACAGGGCAGAAGTAGAGGGTCTTCACCGCGGTCCCGGTCTCGATCGCCGAGATCACGCCGAGGCCCAGCAGCTGCTTCTTGTCCCACAGGGCGATCACGTCGCCCACCTTCAGGTTTGCGTGGTTGGGGACGGTGTCGTCCCAGCTGTAGTGCTGCGAGGGGTCGTCGTCGTACCCGTCGTTCCCCCCGTGCTGCCGCTCCTCGCCTACCGCCAGCACCAGCCACGCCGTCGTCACAACGCCCCCCTCACGCCCGCACGAACGCGGGGGCAGCCGCCTCTCTCGCAAAGACCGCGGCCACCCCCGCCCAGCCCAATCCCATCGAACTGGAGGAATCCAGCATGACCTACCCCACCGACAACACGCGAGGCCCCGGCCGCAGGCCGCGCTTACTGGACGCGTTCTGCTGCCAGGGTGGCGCCGGCATGGGCTACCACCGCGCGGGATTCGATGTCACCGGCGTCGACAAGGACGCCCAGCCCCGCTATCCCCTCGGCTTCCACCAGGCCGAGGCCGTCACCTTCCTCCTCGCCTTCGGTGGCGGCTTCGACTTCGTCCACGCCTCCCCGCCCTGCCAGCACGACTCGGTCTGCCAGCGCCTCCAGGGGAACACCCACCCCGACCTCATCGCCCCCACCCGTGACGCCCTCAACGCCACCGGCCGCCCCTGGATCATGGAGAACGTCCGAGGAGCCGCCCACAAGATGCACCAGCCGGTGGTGCTGTGCGGGGCGATGTTCGGGCTCCGGACCTACCGGCACCGGTACTTCGAGACCGGCGGCGGCTTCACCCTCCCCCAGCCCCCGCACCCGCCCCACACGGTCCCGCAGGCCAAGATGGGCCGCCCCGTCCCGCCCGACCACTACGGGCAGTTCGTCGGGAACTTCTCCGGCGTCGGCCTCGCCCGCACCGTGATGGGCGTGCCGTGGATGAACCGGGACGGGATCCGTGAGTGCATCCCCCCGGCCTACACCCAGTGGATCGGGGCGCAGTCGCTCGCCCACGTGCGTGGCGTCGTTGCGGGGGTGGCCGCGTGAGGGCCGCGGCAGTGCCTTTGCGTCGGTGGAACGGGCTGCGGGTCTTGGACCTGTGCTGTGGTGCCGGCGGCCTCGCGATGGGCTACCACCAGGCCGGGTTCCAGGTCACGGGCGTCGACCTCCACCCGATGCCGAACTACCCCTTCGCCTTCCACCAGGCCGACGCCCTGGCCTACCTGGGGCGGATCATCGACTCCGGCGAGGTCGGCGAGTACGACCTCATCCACGCCTCCTGGCCGTGCCAGAACAAGGCCCGGGTCACCGCCTGGCGCGGCAGCCGCGAGGAGCATCCCGACCTGATCACCCCCGGCAAGGAGCTGATGCAGGCTTCCGGTCGGCCGTGGGTCATCGAGAACGTCCCCGAGGCCGCCTGGGATGGCACCCTGCGCGCCGACTACCTGCTGTGCGGGACGCAGTTCGGCCTCAACATCCGCCGGCACCGGGTCTTCGAGACCTCCTGGCACGGCGGCGGGGACCTCCTCCCGCCCTGCTGGCACCACAAGGGGCTGCTGCCCTTCCAGCACAAGGGCGAGCGCGCCTACGCCGACGCCATGGGCTGCACCTGGATGAGCAAGACCGAAGCCCGCCAAGCCGTACCCCCCGCGTACAGCCAGTGGATCGCCACCCAGTTCCTCACCCACCAGACGGAGGCCGCCGCGTGAACCCCACCCTGCTGACCGCAGCACTGGCCGCCGCCGTCCGCGGCTGGCCCGTCTTCCCCCTCCACCCCAACACCAAGAAGCCCGCCCTCCACCGCCAGGACCGGTGCTCCGGCACGGCCCCCTGCACCGACGGGCACCTGAAGTGGGAGCAGCGGGCCACCACCGACCCGGCCGTGATCGCGCGCTGCTGGAGCCACAAGCCGTACAACATCGGGTTGGCCACCGGCCCCGCCGGTCTGGTCGTGGTCGACCTGGACGTGCCCAAGGACACGGACGATGGGGACGCGCCTGGCGGCGCGGAGACCTTTGCGGCGCTCTGCGAGCGCGCCGGGCAGCCCGTCCCGGCCACCTACCGCACCCGGACCCCCTCCGGCGGGGCCCACCTGTACTTCACCGCCCCGCCCGGGATCCGGCTGGGGAACACGGCAGGCAAGCTGGGGCCCCGGATCGACACCCGGGCGGGCGGCGGGTACATCGTCGCCCCCGGCAGCACCACCCCGGCGGGCCGCTACGAAGTCACCGACCCGGCCCCGGTCCTGGCCCTGCCCGTGTGGCTGCTCGCCCTGCTCCAGCCGCCCGCCCCGGTCCGGACCGGCCCGCTGGCGGCCCCGGCGGTCAGCGGCAGCCGTGCGGCCCGCGCGGCGCTGGCCGCCGAGTGCGACACGGTGCGCCAGGCCCCGGCCCAGCAGGCGAACAACACCCTCAACCGATCCGCGTTCAAGGTGGGGCGCTTCGTGGTCTGGGGCGACCTGACCCGCGAGGAAGTGGAGGAGGCCTTCCAAGCGGCAGGGGAGGAGCGCGGACTCACCGCTGCCGAGTGCCGCTCCACCATCCGCAGCGCCCTGAACAGCTCCGCCCGCACGATCCGCACCCGGGATGCGGCATGAGCACCCGACCCCATCCCCCCTTGGAAGGCCCCACCCCCGCTCCTTCCGGGACCGGCCCCGCCGAACCGACCTCGGCCCGGGACGGCAGTAGCGCGCTGAGGGTCGGCGCCGAAGGCGTCCCTTCATCGGTTCTCCCTGACCCGCACGCCGACGGACCGCGGTTTCTCGCCCTGCTCAACATCAGCGCCCCCGGCCGGGGAGCCACCCCCTCCGCCCGGTCCTGGTGCGCCTGCGGACGCGACCTCTTCGCCGCCGGCCAGCACCGCGCCCTCGCCCTGATCGCCGACCACGACCGGCACCGTGCCGCCTGCCCCGCAGTGAACCCCGACCGGGAAGGGAGGGCCGTCGCATGACCACCCCCGAGGAACTGCCGGCCCCGACCCACCCCATGGCAGTCGCCCGCCGAGTCCTGCCCGACTGGCAGAACGACGCCGGGCAGCTGCTCTACCGGCGCTGGCGGGCATCGTGGATGCGCTGGACCGGCACGTGCTGGCGGGAGCTGGACGAAGCCCAGATCCGCAAGGCCATGTACGAGCGGCTGGAGCACGCCATCTACCGGGCGCCGACCAAGGAAGGAGAGAGCGAGGAACGCGACTGGGCACCCACCAAGCAGAAGATCGGCAACCTCCTCGACGCACTCGGTTCGATCACCCTGCTGCCCACCGACGCCGACGCCCCCGCCTGGCTTCACGACACCGACACCGACTCCAGCGAGCCGGCCGACGACCCGATCGTGGCGTGCGAGAACGGACTCCTGCGGATCCGGGACCGGGCCCTGCTGCCCCACACCCCGCGGTTCTTCAACCTCGTGTCCGTCCCCTTCGCCTACGACCCCACCGCCAGCGCACCCACCTGGGAGAACTTCCTCGCCCAGATCTGGCCCGACGACCCCGCAGCCGTCGCCGCACTCCAGGAATGGTTCGGCTACGTCCTCTCCGGCCGGACCGACCTCCAGAAGATCCTCCTGATGGTGGGGCCCTCCCGCTCCGGGAAAGGCACCATCGCCCGGGTCCTGAAAGCGCTGGTCGGCAAGGACAACATGGCCGGGCCGACCCTGGCCGGACTCGGCACGAACTTCGGGCTCGCCCCCCTCGTGGGCAAGTCACTGGCGATCATCTCCGACGCCCGCCTGTCCGGGAACGACAACAGCCAGGTAGTGGAACGGCTGCTGACCATCTCCGGCGACGACACCATCGACGTGGACCGGAAGTACCGGCAGCAGTGGACCGGCCGCCTGCCCTCCCGCCTGGTGATCCTCTCCAACGAGCTCCCGCACTTCGGGGACTCCTCCGGCGTCATCGCCAACCGGTTCATCCTGCTCAGCATGCGAGTGTCCTGGCTCGGCAAAGAGGACCCCACCCTCACCGACCGGCTCACCGCCGAGATGCCCGGCATCCTCAACTGGGCCCTGGACGGGCTTGCCCGGCTCCAGCGCACCAACCGGATCACCGAACCCGCCTCCAGCCGCGACGCGGTCACCACCATGCGCGACACCGCCTCCCCCACCAGCGCCTTCGTCCGCGAACGCTGCTTCACCGGACCCACATGCAGCGTCCCCGTGGACGACCTCTGGGCCATCTGGAAGGAGTGGGCCGAAGACAACGGCGTACGCGCCGGGACCAAGCAGGTCTTCGGCCGCAACCTCCTCTCCGTCATCCCCCAACTCAACCGCACCCGCCCCCGCGACCACATCGGCCGACAGGTCCTCACCTACAACGGCATCACGCTCAACCAGTCCGGCCCACATCTGTGAAAGTCGCGACTCAGCGCGTCTCAAGGCACTCAGACCGACTCTGAGAGGCGCTGAGTAGCGACTCAACGCAATGTGCTCTCAACGCACTATGCCCCCAGCGAGTAAGCGGGGGTCCTTCACTCCCTGACGATCCGCTGGAGGAGCACGTGCCTGCCCACAGTGACCCCCGCGCCATCCTGCGCGGCGGACTCCCCGACCGCTACCTCACCCCCGAGGACATCTCCGAACTCCTCGGCGTGCCAGTGGAGACCCTGTATCAGTGGCGCAAGAAGCGGATCGGACCGCCCGGATTCCGCGTGGGCAAACACACCCGCTACGACCCCGCCGACGTCTACGAATGGATCGCCGAGCAGAAACGCAGCGACATCAGCCAAGCCGCCTGAACCACCACACCACCGCCGAGGGCGGGCCCACCACCCGGGCCCGCCCTCTCCACTTTCCCAAGAAGGGCCATCACGTGGCAGGCCACATCCAAGACCGCTGGTACAAGACCGAGAAGGGTCCGGACGGCAAGTCCCGCCGGGTGAAGAGCGACCGGTACGGAACCGGGATGCGCTATCGCGCCCGGTTCATCGGGCCGGACGGCACGGAGAAGTCGAAGAGCTTCCTCGACAAGCAGAAGCGGCTGGCTGAGAAGTGGCTCGCACATATCGAGGCGGATATGTCCCGCGGGCAGTACATCGACCCCGCCGCCGGCCGCATCACGTTCCGGGAGTACGGAGAGAAATGGCTCTCGTCTCTGACCACGGACGTCACCACGCGGTCGTCTGTGGAGGTGCAGATCCGCAAGCACGCATTCCCGCATCTCGGAACGCGGCCGCTCGACTCGTTCCGCCCGGAGCACATCCGCGATTGGCTCAGCGAGTTGGAGCGGACCCTGCCGGTCTCGTCGTACCGGCGCGTCATCTTCGCGAGCGTGTCCGCCGTGCTCGCCGCCGCCGTAGATGACGAGCTGCTGGCCAAGAATCCGTGCAAGGCCCGTACAGTCCGGGCGCCCGCTCCAGCCGCTCCGCGGGTCCGGCCGTGGACGTCCAAGCGGCTCTTCGCGGTACGGGCGGCCCTGCCAAAGCGGTACAGGGCGATGGCGGATGCCGGCGGAGGACTGGGGCTTCGTCAGGGCGAGATCTTCGGTCTGCCGGACGACCCCGAGGACTTCCGTGGTGATTGGCTCCGGGTAGCCAATCAAGTGAAGGTGGCGAACGGCCACCTCGTCTTCGGGCCGCCCAAGCGGGAGAAGGAACGGGACGTGCCGCTCCCCCGCCGCATCGCTCAAGTGCTGCGGGAGCACCGCGAGGAGTTTCCTCCGGTCGACGTGACGCTTCCCTGGTTGAAGCCGGGCGGGCCTCTCGTCACCAAGCGGCTGCTGTTCTCCCTCCCGGGCGGTGGTGCGGTGCGGCGGACCGACTTCAACACGCGGGTGTGGAAGTTCGCCCTCGTACAGGCCGGCGTCATTCCGGAGCCGCGGCCGGGCGAGCGTCACCAGGCCGCGCGGGAGCATGGGATGCACGCGCTTCGGCACTTCTACGCGTCCGTCCTGCTGGACTCCGGGGAGAACATCAAGGCGCTGAGCACCTACCTCGGGCACGGCGACCCCGGCTTCACGCTCCGGGTCTACACCCACCTGATGCCGAGCAGCCACGAGCGGACGCTGAAGGCCGTGGACGATGTCTACGGGGCCGCTGATCCGGCGGCAGACGGCCCACAGACGGCCCAGGAGGGGTGAGACGGGTCCGGGCCGGTGGTCGGTGACCACCGGCCCGGAGTGCCGTGCTTGCCCCAAAGTGCCGCTGACCTGCGGCTACAGGACCGGGAGGTTCTTGCGGAGTTCGAAAGCCGTGACCTCGCTGCGGTATTCCTCCCACTCCTGCTTCTTGTTGCGGAGGAAGAAGTCGAAGACGTGTTCGCCGAGGGTTTCGGCGACCAGTTCGCTGCGTTCCATCAGGGCGATGGCCTCGCCCAGGTTCTGCGGGAGGGGTTCGATGCCCATGGCGCGGCGTTCGGCGTCGGAGAGGGCCCAGACGTCGTCGTCGGCGCCGGCCGGGAGTTCGTAGCCCTCCTCGATGCCCTTGAGGCCGGCCGCGAGGAGGACCGCGTAGGTGAGGTAGGGGTTGGCGCCCGAGTCGATCGAGCGGACCTCCACGCGGGCCGAGCCCGTCTTGCCGGGCTTGTACATCGGGACGCGGATCAGGGCGGAGCGGTTGTTGTGGCCCCAGCAGATGTACGAGGGGGCCTCGCCGCCGGCGCCGGCGCTGCGGGAGGAGCCGCCCCAGATGCGCTTGTAGGAGTTGACCCACTGGTTGGTGACCGCCGCCGTCTCCGCGGCGTGCCGGAGGAGGCCGGCGATGAAGGAGCGGCCGACCTTGGAGAGCTGGTACTCGGCACCCGACTCGTAGAAGGCGTTGCGGTCGCCCTCGAAGAGGGAGAGGTGGGTGTGCATGCCGGAGCCGGGGTACTCGGAGAACGGCTTGGGCATGAAGGTGGCCTGGACGCCCTGTTCCAGGGCGACCTGCTTCATGACCAGCCGGAAGGTCATGATGTTGTCGGCGGTGGAGAGCGCGTCGGCGTAGCGGAGGTCGATCTCCTGCTGGCCGGGGGCGCCCTCGTGGTGGCTGAACTCGACCGAGATGCCCATCGATTCGAGCATGGTGATCGCCTGCCGGCGGAAGTCCATGCCCACATTCTGCGGGGTGTGGTCGAAATAGCCGGAGTTGTCCGCGGGCACCGGGCGGGTGCCGTCCAGCGGCTTGTCCTTCAGCAGGAAGAACTCGATCTCCGGGTGGGTGTAGAAGGTGAAGCCCAGGTCGGAGGTCTTGGCCAGGATCCGCTTGAGGACGAAGCGGGGGTCGGCGAAGGACGGCGAGCCGTCCGGCATCAGGATGTCGCAGAACATCCGGGCGGTCCCGGGGGCCTCGGCGCGCCACGGCAGTATCTGGAAGGTGCCCGGGTCCGGCTTGGCGATCATGTCGGACTCGTACACGCGGGCGAAGCCCTCGATGGCCGAGCCGTCGAAGCCGATGCCCTCGTCAAAGGCCTGTTCGAGCTCGGCGGGGGCGACCGCGACCGACTTCAGGAAGCCGAGCACGTCGGTGAACCACAGGCGCACGAAGCGGATGTCGCGCTCCTCAAGCGTCCGGAGGACGAATTCCTGCTGCTTGTCCATGCCTTCATCCTCGCAGTTCAGACAACCTGTGCACCAATTGCGCCGGGGCCTGGCGGACCCAGTATCACGGGCCGTGGTTTCCGCCAGATTACGCACCCCCCGAGCCGGTGGGCACCCCGCACTGACCTGTTGGTCGTCATGAGCACTACCATCTGCGGCCATGGGGGGCCGGCAGCACACGCAGCGCGGGCGCGAACTGCGCCGAGCGGCTCTGCTGTGCGCCCTGGGCACGCTGGTGGCCTCGCTGTTCCTCTGCGCCCGGACGGGTACGGGCGAGGCCGCGCCGCTCGGCCATCCGGCGGCGGCCGCGGCCGCGGGCCCGGCAGCGGGCCCGGCCGTACGGGGCCATGGTGCGGCAGGGGGCCCGGCGCACGCCTCGTACGTCTGCCCGTACGACCTCCCGGACTGCTCGCCGTTCCCGCACGTGGCCCCCGGCGTGCTGCCGGTGCCGCCGCCCGCGGTGGCCGCGCCCGGGACCGTCCCGCCCGAGGTCCGGGCCGCCGCGTCGGCGGCCCGGCCGCGACCGCCCGAGCCCCTGGCCCGGGCCCCTGACCTGCACGTCCTTCAGGTGCTCCGGACCTGACCGGTCCGGAGCAGTGCGCACCACCCCCACCCCCCGTGCTTATTCAGCAGAAGGACAGGCAATCCGAGATGGCTACCAAGACCGGCCGCAACGGCAAGAACCAGGGCGGATCCGACAACTCCCGGCAGGCCCGCATAGCAGAGATGCGCCGGGCGGAGCAGGCCCGCGACCGGCGCAACAAGATCCTCGCGATCACCGCCTCGGTGACGGTGATCGTGGCGCTGGCCGGCTTCGGCGCGTATGTGATCAACGACCAGAACGAGAAGGACCGCCGTCAGGAGGAGGCCGTCAAGGCCCCGGTGACCGGCGAGAAGACCTGGGACGCGAAGAAGCTCGGCCGCAACCACGTCGAGACCCAGGTCAAGTACGAGATGACCCCGCCGGTGGGCGGTGACCACAACCCGCGCTGGATGAACTGCGACGGCGACGTCTACACCACCCCGGTGCCCGAGGTGAACGCGGTGCACTCGCTGGAGCACGGCGCGGTCTGGGTGACGTACAGCGACAAGGCGCCCAAGGCCGAGGTCGACAAGCTCGCCGACAAGGTCTCCAAGACCCCCTACACGCTGATGAGCCCGGTGAAGGGGCAGAGCGGGGCCATCATGCTGAGCGCCTGGGGCAAGCAGGTGACGGTGGACAGCGCCTCGGACGCGCGGGTGAACCAGTTCTTCGCCAAGTACGTCCAGGGCCCGCAGACCCCCGAGCCGGGTGCGGCCTGCACGCAGGGGCTGGCCGCACAGTGACCCGCACGTACTGGGCGGCGCTCGGCGGCGTCTTCGTCGCGCTGCTGCTGGCCGCCGTCGCGACCATGGCCGCGGCGAACGGATCATCCGGTTCCGGGGGCTCCGGCTCCGGCGAGGGGCGGGGGCCGGTGTCGGCGGCGGACGCGGGTTTCGCCCGTGACATGTCGGTCCACCACCAGCAGGCGGTGGAGATGTCCTTCATCGTGCGGGACCGCACCGAGGACCCGGCCGTCCGCAGCCTCGCCTACGACATCGCCAACACCCAGGCCAACCAGCGGGGGATGATGCTCGGCTGGCTGGACCTGTGGGGGCTGCCGAAGGTGGCGCCCGCGGAGGAGCCGATGGCCTGGATGGCCGGGGGCAACGGGCACGGCGGGCAGGACGGCCACGGCGAGCAGGGCGGGCACGACATGGGCGGGGTGCCGACCAAGCCCGGCGCGCTGATGCCGGGCATGGCCACCAAGGCCGACCTGACCCGGCTGGGCACCCTCGACGGCAAGGCCGCGGAGGTGTTCTACCTCCAGCTGATGACCGAGCACCACAAGGGCGGGGTCGCGATGGCCGAGGGCTGTGCCCGGCTGTGCGAGAACCCGGTGGAGCGCAAGCTCGCGCAGGGGATGGTGGACGCCCAGCAGTCGGAGATGCTGCTGATGGCCGACCTGCTGAAGCGGCGCGGAGCCGCCCCGGCCGCCTGACCAGGCCGTCGGTCGGGCGCGGGGCGGGTCGTACCGGGACTCCCGTACGGCCGCCCCGGCGGGTCAGCCGCCCTCGGGTGCCCGCAGGACCGCCCGGGCCACGTCCTGCGGGCGGTCCGCCATCAGCAGGTGGCCCGCCGGCGCGGCCACCTCGAAGCGGGCCCCCAGCAGTTCGGCCAGTGCCGCCTGCCGGTCCAGCCAGCGGTACCCGGACCGGCCGGCGGAGCCGTCGTGCGCGGCCAGCACGGTGACCGGGGCGGTCAGCGGCCGGGCGGCCCGCAGGGCCCGGAGTTCGGCGGCCATCGCCCCGTAGCGGGCGTTCTCCAGCAGGGCTCCCCGCCAGACCCGGCCGGTCCGGTAGCAGCGGCGTACGAGATCGGGCGGCGCGGTGTCCGGGCCGCCGGTCCGCGACGCCCGTACGGCGGCACGCCTCAGCAGCGGCCCGAGCGCGGCCGGCAGCCCGGCCGCGGCGGCGCCCCGTCCCACCGCCCGCGCGGCGGCGGTGCGCAGGGCAGTGGCGGCTTTCGAGAACCCCGGCCCGCCCGACCCCGCCCCCGGCCCCGCTTCCGTGCCCGGGCGGCCGTCCCCCGGCTCGGTGCTGGAGTCCAGCAGGACGAGGGCGGCGGTACGGGCCGGGTGGAGCCGGGCGAAGGCCTCCGCGTGGAAGCCGGCCAGCGAGTGGCCGGCCACGGTCACCGGGCCGGCCAGGCCGAGCGCGTCCAGCAGGCCCGCGATCCGGGCCGCCTCCCCGGCGACGGTGGGCGGTGCGGCGGCGGGAGCGCTGAGCCCGTGGCCGGGCCGGTCGAAGCGGACCACGGTCCGCCGCCCGGCCAGCAGTTCCACCACCGGGTCCCAGTCGAACCAGCCGAGCGCCAGGCCCGCGGAGAGGACGCAGACCGGGCCGCGCCCCTCGACCCGTACGTGCAGCGGCACTCCGTCCGGAGCCGCCCGCACGAAACCCTCGAACCGCGGGACATCCTCGAACCGCTGGAACTCCTCGAACGGCTCGGACCGCTGCGACCGCCCGGGGCTCATGTCCGGCGTTCGCGGTGCACCGAGTACCCGAGCACGCCCAGCCAGACGGCCACCAGCAGCACCTGGAGGCGCTGGCCGGCGCCCAGCGCCCAGGTGCCGTGCCCGGCGGTGAACAGGGCGATGGCCACCAGGGTCCAGGCGGTGGCGGCGAGCGCCAGCCCGACCAGGGCCGGCCCGTAGCGGGCCAGCGGGGCGAACCAGCCGTAGCGGCGGGCGGCGAGGGTGAGGGAGACCAGGGCGACGAGCGCCCCGCACATGGCCAGGCTGCTGCTGATGGCGTGTGCCTGGTGGGTGGCCGGGACCAGGCCGGCGGTCTCCCGGGAGGCGCATACGGGGTCCACGGTGGGCTTGCAGCTGAGCGGCAGCCAGGCATCGGCGGCGGTGGCGGCACCGAAGAGGGCCACCCCGTGCCAGCCGATCACCGACCAGAGGCGGCGCGCCTCCGGGATCCGGGCCAGCCGCAGCAGGGCGAGCAGTCCGCCGGCGAAGGCCAGCAGCCCGGCCGTGAAGTCGGTGGCCCGGAAGAGGCCGCCGAGCGGCTGGTCCTGGGCGGCGAGTTCGCTGACGTACGTCTCGATGGGGTTCAGCCCGGTCGAGAGGACGACTTCGAGCACCCAGGCGGTGTAGGCGGCGGCGCTCAGGCCGAGGAGTGCGGCGATCGGCCGCGTGCCGTGCAGGGACATGGTGTGAGTGATCCTAAGCGGGGCCGGCCGGGCCCGGCACGGCGGCCGGATACCCACCCGGGGTAGGGTTCGGGCTATGACGCGCACGGTCCGGCACCCCGCCCCGAGAGCCGCCCGGTGGTACCGGCCGCTGCTGCTCGCGGTGCTGCTGCTGGGGATCGTGACCATGCACACGCTGGGCCATCCGGCCGACGCGCACGCGTCCACTGCCCCGGTAGACGCCTCCGGGGGCCATTCCGTTGCCCGGAGCGCGCCCGGGCCCGCCGCACACCACGCGGCGCCCGCGGCTCCCGCGGCTCCCGCGGCTCCCGTCCATCACGCGCCTCCCGCGACTCACGCGACTCACGCGACTCACGCGACTCACGCGCATCCCTTGGACCACGCGGCCGACGCGGCCGACGCGGCCGACGCGGACCCGGCCGCCACCGGGGAGCGGGACGGCGGCGGGACCGGCATGGACCCGATGGCGGTGTGCCTGGCCGTGCTGCTGGCCGGCCTCGGCCTGCTGCTCACCGTCCGGGGCGCCGCCGTACCGGGCGGGGCCGCCGGGCACGGCCCCGGCGGTACGGCCGTACGGACCGGAGGCGGGCCGGACCCGCCGGCCGGCCGTGAACTCCTCGCCCGGCTGGCGGTCCTGCGGGTATAGGCGCGGGCCCGGCTGCCGTCGTGCCCCGGTTCCGGCCGGGGGCGTACCGGCAGCGGACGCGCCCACCCGTTCGCCACCCTTCACGAGGTGCCGTATGCGCAGCACGCGCTCATCCGCCGTCCCCTCCCCCTCGACCCCCTCCGTTCCGCGCCGGACCCTGCTCGGCGCGGGTCTGGCCCTCGCCGGCTCCGGCCTGCTCGCCGGGTGTTCCGGCGGATCCGGGTCCGCCGCCGGGTCCGGCCACGCGGGCCACGGCGGTGCGACCGCCGGAGGTCCGGCCGCCGCCGGTTTCGTCGATCCCGCCGGGCCCGAGGTGCGGGCCGCCGAGGCCGCCCGAGCGGCCCGCGGGCCGGTCCACGAGGTCTCCCTCACCGCCGCCGCCGTCCCGCTGGACCTGGGGGCCGGCCTTACCGTCCGCAGCTGGGCCTACGGGGACCGGCTGCCCGGCCGCGAGATCCGGGTCACCGCGGGCGGGACCCTGGCCGTCACCCTGGCCAACCACCTGCCGCAGGCCACCTCCCTGCACTGGCACGGGCTCGCCCTCCGCAACGACATGGACGGGGTCCCCGGGCTCACCCAGCGGGACATCGGGCCGGGCGCGGAGTTCACCTACCGGTTCGCCGTCCCGCACCCCGGCACGTACTGGTTCCACCCGCACTCGGGGGTGCAGCAGGACCGCGGCCTCTACGCCCCGCTGATCGTCGAGGACCCGCGGGAGCCGCTGTCCTACGACAGGGAGTGGGTGGTCGTCCTCGACGACTGGGTCGACGGGGTGGACGGTTCCACCCCGGACGGGGTCCTGGCCGAACTCCGGAAGGGCATGGGCCCGGGCTCCGGCGGCCACGGCTCCGGCCACGGGGGCCACGGTTCGGGCGGCGGGACCGGGACCGTCCCGGCGCCAGGCGCCTCCCCCACCGCCCGCACCGGGCCCTCCCGGGTGGCCATGGGCTTCGACAGCGATGTGCTCGGCCCCGACGCGGGCGATGTCGCGTACCCGCACTACCTGGTCAACGGGCGGACCGCGGCGGACCCTTCCGAGTTCCGGGCCCGGCCGGGCGACCGGATCCGCCTGCGGATCGTCAACGCGGGCGGTGACACCGCCTTCCGGATCGCCCTCGGCGGCCACCGGATGACGGTGACCCACACCGACGGCTATCCGGTGGAGCACCAGGAGACCGGCTCGCTGCTGCTGGGGATGGGCGAGCGGTACGACGTGCTGGTGACGGCCGGGGACGGGGTGTTCCCGCTGACCGCGCTGGCCGAGGGGAAGGGGGCCTCGGCGCTGGCCCTGCTGCGGACCGGCCCGGGCGCCGCGCCCACGGCCGCCACCCGGCCCGCCGAACTCGCGGGTCCGCCGCTGACCGCGGACCGGCTGGCGGCGGCGCCCGGGGCGGCGCTGGCCCCGCGCGCCCCGGACCGGACCGTACGGATCCGGCTGACCGGGGGGATGGCCCGGTACGACTGGGCCTTCGACGGGAAGGCGTACGCGCCGGAGCCCCGGTACGAGGTGCGGGCGGGTGAACGGGTGCGGCTGGTGTTCTCCAACTCGACCACCATGTGGCACCCGCTGCACCTGCACGGGCACACCTTCGCCCTCGGCGGGCGGCCGGGCGGGGCCCGCAAGGACACCGCGGTGATCCTGCCGAACGGGACGCTGACCGCGGACTTCGACGCGGACAACCCCGGGCTGTGGATGGTGCACTGCCACAACGTGTACCACGCGGAGGCCGGGATGATGACGGTCCTCGGCTACCGGCGGGCCTGAGGCCCACGGGCCGCACCCGGACCCCGGGTGCGGCCCGGAGGGGCGTGCTGACCTGCGGACCGGTCGTGAAAGAGGTTTCCGACCGGTAGGGGTACATGACAGGCTGGGCGAACATATGACCGCAGCACCGCCACCCGAGGACTCCCCAGGCATGAGCACGCCCCCGAACCCGTCCGACGACACCACCCCGCCCGCCGGCCCGCCGGCGGAGGCCGAAGCCGCCCCGGCGGCCGCGGACCGGGCACCGGCGCCGCTCTCCCTGGACAAGTCCGGCTCCCCCGACAAGCCCGGGACCACCGACAAGCCCGGGACCACCGCCCCGGCCGCCGCCACCCCGGCCGCCCCCGCCCCCGCCGCCAACCCCTTCGCGGCGCCCTCCGCCACCGCGCCGCCCGGCGCACCGCTCGGCGCGGCACCGGGGGGCCCGTACCCGGGAACCGGCGCCCAGGGCGGCCCCGGCGCCTCCGGTGCCCCCGGCGGGAACTGGGGTCCGGCCGGACACCCGACCCAGCCGTACCCCGTGGGCCCCGGCGGCCCCGGCGGTCCCGGCGGCGCCCCGTACGCCGGGGGCGCGTTCGCGCCGCCCGTGCCGACCAACGGGCTGGCCGTCGGCGCGCTGGCGCTCGGCATCTGCGCCTTCGTCCTCGGGTTCATCCCCTTCCTCTTCTTCTTCGGCATCAGCATGGCCCCGGTCGCCATCGGCCTCGGCATCGCCGGAATCGTCAAGGCCCGGGAGGGCGCGCCCCGCAAGGGCGCGGCCGTGGCGGGCACCGTCCTCGGCGTCCTCTCCTTCGGTTCGATGGTGGCCGGCATCGCGCTGACCGTGATGATCATGGACGACCTGGAGGAGAGGGACCACGGCTCCTTCTCCTATGTGGAGGTGACCGAGGACGGTGACACCTCCGACCCGGACACCGGCACCGCCACCCCGGTGCCGGCCCCGACCCCGACCGCGGTGCCCAGCCCGACCGATGTGCCCGGCCTGACCCGGCCGCTCGCCTTCGGCCAGACCTTCGTCTACGAGGACGGGGTCAAGGTCACCGTGCGGGAGGCGAAGGGGTACACCCCGGACCCGGACACGTACATGCCCAACCGGCCGAAGTTCGCCGCCAAGGTGACCGTCACCATCACCAACGACTCCGCCGAACGGATCGAGATCCGGCTGGCCCTGCCCTCCGCCCGCGACGACAAGGGCATGGAGGCCGCCCGGGTGTACGACTCCTCGGTCCACAAGCCGTTCGACGGTTCGCTGCTGCCCGGCCAGTCGGCCACCGGCGTCTTCGGCTACGGCCTGCCCGAGGGCAACAAGGGCCTCCGGTTCGAGATCGCCCCCGGCACCGACTACGAGGGCGCGATCTGGTCCGGCGACCTGCGCTGAACCGTCCGGGCGCCCCGATCCCAAGACATCGCGTCAGAAAGACGATTAGACTGGGGGCGTGCCTCAACTTCGCCTCGCGCTGAATCAGATCGACGCGCACGTCGGCCGGATCCCGGCCAACGCCGACTCGATCGTGCACTGGACCCGGCACTCCGCCGAGCAGGGCGCCCATCTGGTCGCCTTCCCCGAAATGGCCCTCACCGGCTATCCCGTGGAGGACCTCGCGCTGCGCGGGTCCTTCGTGGAGGCCTCCCGGGCCGCCCTGGACGCCGTCGCGGCCCGGCTGGCCGCCGAGGGCCTCGGGGAGCTGCCGGTGATCGTCGGCTATCTGGACCGGTCGGGGCGGGCGGAGCCCCGGCTCGGCCGTCCGGCCGGCTCCCCCGAGAACGCGGCCGCCGTCCTGCACCGGGGCCGGGCCGTGCTCCGGTTCGCCAAGCACCACCTCCCCAACTACGGGGTGTTCGACGAGTTCCGCTACTTCGTGCCGGGAGACACCCAGCCGGTGATCCGGGTGCACGGGGTGGACGTGGCCCTGGCCATCTGCGAGGACCTCTGGCAGGACGGCGGCCGGGTGCCGGCCACCCGGTCCGCCGGGGCCGGACTGCTGATCTCGGTCAACGCCTCCCCGTACGAGCGGAACAAGGACGACCTGCGGCTGGAGCTGGTCCGCAAGCGCGCCCAGGAGGCCGGCTGCACCCTCGCCTACCTGGCCATGACGGGCGGCCAGGACGAGCTGGTCTTCGACGGGGACTCGATCGTGGTCGACCGGCACGGCGAGGTCATCGCCCGCGCCCCGCAGTTCTCCGAGGGCTGCGTCCTGGTGGACCTGGACCTCCCGGCCGCCTCCCCGGACGCCCCCGAGGGGGTGGTGGACGACGGGCTGCGGATCGACCGGGTGGTGCTGTCCGCCGAGCCCCTGGCCCCGTATCCGCCGGTGGTGCCCGGCGGGCAGGCCGACCGGCTGGACGACGAGGCGGAGGTGTACGAGGCGTTGGTGACGGGCCTGCGCGCGTACGTCCGCAAGAACGGGTTCCGCTCGGTGCTGATCGGGCTGTCGGGGGGCATCGACTCGGCGCTGGTGGCCGCGGTCGCCTGCGACGCGCTCGGCCCGGAGAACGTGTACGGCATCTCGATGCCCTCCCGGTACTCCTCCGACCACTCCCGGGGCGACGCGGCGGAACTGGCCCGGCGGACCGGCCTGAGCCTCCGCACCGTCTCCATCGAGCCGATGTTCGACGCCTACATGGGGGCACTGGGGCTCACCGGGCTGGCCGAGGAGAACCTCCAGTCCCGGCTGCGCGGCACCCTGCTGATGGCCGTCTCCAACCAGGAGGGGCACCTGGTGCTGGCCCCGGGCAACAAGTCGGAGCTGGCCGTCGGCTACTCCACCCTCTACGGGGACTCGGTCGGCGCCTACGGGCCCATCAAGGACGTCTACAAGTCGGACGTGTTCCGGCTGGCCCGCCGCCGCAACCGGGCGGCCGAGGAGCGCGGCGAGGTCCCGCCGATCCCGGAGAACTCCATCGGCAAGCCGCCCAGCGCCGAACTGCGCCCCGGGCAGGTGGACACCGACTCGCTGCCCGACTATCCGGTGCTGGACGCGATCCTGGAGCGGTACGTGGACCGGGACCAGGGGCTGGCGGAGATCGTGGCGGCCGGGTTCGATCCGGAGCTGGTGGCACGGACCCTGCGGATGGTGGACACCGCCGAGTACAAGCGGCGCCAGTACCCGCCGGGCACCAAGATCTCCGCCAAGGGGTTCGGCAAGGACCGCCGGCTGCCGGTCACCAACGGCTGGCGCGAGTCCCCGTAGCCCCGGCCCGGGCTACCGGCCCCGACCGCGGCCTACGGCCCCGGACGGGACTACGGCCGGACGGTGACCCGGGCCGCGATCGGCAGGTGGTCGCTGCCCGTGCGGGGCAGCGACCAGGAGGCCTCCGGCCTGATCCCGCGGACCATGATCTGGTCGATCCGGGCCATCGGGAACTCGGCCGGCCAGCTGAAGCCGAAGCCGTCGCCGGCCGCGCCCTGGGTGGAACGCATCTGGGAGGTCACCGGGGACAGGGCGCGGTCGTTCATGGTGCCGTTGAGGTCGCCGAGCAGGATGACCCGGTGCAGCGGTTCGGCGGCCAGCGCCTGCCCGAGGGCCTCGGCGCTGTTGTCGCGCTGGTTGGCGGTGAAGCCGGCGTTCAGCTTGACCCGGACCGAGGGCAGGTGGGCGACGAACACGGCCACCTCGCCCTGCTCGGTCTTCACGGTGGTCCGCATCGCGCGGGTCCAGCCCATCTTGATGTCCACCGGCAGGGTTCCGGTCAGCGGGTACTTGCTCCACACCCCGACGGTGCCCTCGACCGCGTGGTAGGGGTAGGCCCGCTCCAGGGCCTTGCGGTAGACGGGCACGGCGCTGGCCTTGAGCTCGGTCAGGGCCAGCACCTCGGCCCCGGAGCGGGCCACGGAGGCGGCGGTGCCGTGCGGGTCGGCGTTGTCGGCGTCCACGTTGTGGGTGGCCACGGTCAGGTTGCCGCCGCCCCCCGACTTGTCGGTGACCAGCCCGCCGAACAGGTTGAGCCAGACCCCGGCGGTGATCAGTATCGCGATCAGGGCGGTGGCCGACTTCCGGTACACCGCGCCGGCCAGCAGCAGCGGGACGGCCAGGCCCAGCCAGGGCAGGAAGGTCTCGGTGAGGCTGCCGAGGTTGCCGACGTCGTTCGGCAGCTCGGCGTGCAGGATCATGATCAGCGAGAGCACCAGGGCCAGCGCGGCGAGCACCAGCCCGCGCCGCCAGATGCCCGGGTCCCGGCGCAGTTCGGCCAGCCGGCGCCGGACCCGGGTCCCGGAGGGCTCGGGCTCCGAGCCGCCGTTCCCGGTGTCCGTCATGTACGCCTGTGCCATGCCACTGCCCTCGCTGCCTTGCTCGCGCTCGGTCCCCGCCCCTTGACCCTAGGCGATATCCCGAGCTCTCCGTGCCGTCCGTTCCGCTTCGTACGACCGGGAGGACGAAGGGCCCCCGCACACGGGTTCCGGTTGTCACGAAACGCGCACATTCTGCCCGGCGTGGCGGCCTCCGGGCCGGTCGCCGCACGGGTGTCGCCGGAGTCCTGGCGGGGTGGCGACCGCCACGGCCGATGGGCCCTTCCGCCGCGGGCCGGGACGGTGCAACCATGGTGAGTGAGTCCGGGGACGCCGTCAGGGCGCCTCGAGATGACACAAGGAGCAGTCGCAATGACGCACGCCCCCGTTTCGCCTGCCCGGGAACCAGCAGCGGGCCCCTCCCTCTACGGCGGCAAGAGCAACCGCCGGCTCACGGTCCGCGACATCACCCTCGCCAAGGAGCGCGGCGAGAAGTGGGCCATGCTGACCGCCTACGACGCGATGACCGCGTCGGTCTTCGACGAGGCCGGCATCCCGGTGATCCTCGTCGGGGACTCGATGGGCAACTGCCACCTGGGGTACGACACCACCGTCCCGGTGACCATGGAGCAGATGAGCATGCTGTCGGCGGCCGTGGTCCGCGGCACCCGCCGTGCGCTGGTGGTCGGCGACCTGCCGTTCGGCTCGTACCAGGAGGGCCCGGTGCAGGCCCTGCGCAGCGCCACCCGGCTGGTCAAGGAGGCCGGGGTCGGGGCGGTCAAGCTGGAGGGCGGCGAGCGGTCGCTGGCCCAGACCGAGCTGATCGTGCAGGCCGGCATCCCGGTGATGTCGCACCTGGGCCTGACCCCGCAGTCCGTGAACGCCATGGGCTACCGGGTGCAGGGGCGCGGGGACGAGGCCGCGCACCGGCTGCTGCGGGACGCCAAGGCGGCCCAGGACGCCGGCGCCTTCGCGGTGGTGCTGGAGCTGGTGCCGGCCGAGCTGGCCGCCGAGGTGACCCGGTCCCTGCACATTCCGACGGTGGGCATCGGGGCGGGCGCCGACTGCGACGCCCAGGTGCTGGTGTGGACCGACATGATGGGCCTCACGGGCGGCAAGATGCCCCGGTTCGTGAAGCAGTACGCGGACCTCCGCGCCACCATGACGGACGCGGCCCGGGCCTTCGCCGAGGATGTGGCGGGCGGTTCCTTCCCGCTCGAAGAGCACAGCGTCCACTAGCTCTGACCTGCGACGACGGCTTCCCGACAGTCTCCTGTCGGGAGGCTGTCGGTGCGTTGTCGGTGGCGGCTGCTCTCATAGGGGGCATGACGCGAATCGACAAGAACCCCCAGAGCGGCGCGACGAACGCCGTGGAGGTCCGGGGACTGGTCAAGCACTACGGCGAGACCAAAGCACTGGACGGCGTGGACCTGGACGTCCGCGAGGGCACCGTCCTCGGGGTCCTCGGACCCAACGGCGCCGGGAAGACCACCCTGGTCCGCATCCTGTCCACCCTGATCGTCCCGGACTCCGGGCACGCCACCGTGGCGGGCTTCGACGTGGTCCGCCAGCCGCGGCAGCTGCGCCGCACCATCGGTCTCACCGGCCAGTACGCCTCGGTCGACGAGAAGCTGTCCGGCTGGGAGAACCTGTACATGATCGGGCGGCTGCTGGACCTCCCCCGCAAGGAGGCCCGCTCCCGGTCCGACGAGCTGCTGGAGCGGTTCTCGCTCACCGAGGCGGCCAAGAAGCCCGCGATGAACTACTCCGGCGGCATGCGGCGGCGGCTGGACCTCGCCGCCTCGATGATCGGCAAGCCGGCGGTGCTGTATCTGGACGAGCCCACCACCGGACTCGACCCGCGCACCCGCAACGAGGTCTGGGACGAGGTGCAGCGGATGGTCGCCGAGGGGGCCACGGTGCTGCTCACCACCCAGTACATGGAGGAGGCGGAGCAGCTGGCGAACGAGCTGACCGTCATCGACAAGGGCAAGGTCATCGCCAACGGCCGGGTGGACGAACTGAAGGCGCGGGTCGGCGGCCGCACCCTGCGGATCCGCCCGGCGGACCCGGCGGACCTGCCGGCCATGGCCCGGGCGCTGGCCGAGGCCGGGCTGGACGGGGTGGCCGGCTCGCAGGCGGTGCCCGACGAGGGCGTGCTGCTGGTGCCGATCCTGAGCGACGAGCAGCTGACCGCGGTGGTCGGCCTGCTGGCCGCCCGCGGGTTCGGGATCTCCGACCTCGGCACCTATCTGCCCAGCCTGGACGAGGTGTTCCTCGCCATCACCGGCCACAAGGCCGGCTCCGAAGACACCGCCGACGGCTCCGCGCCGGTACCGGCCCAGCAGAACGAGGAGGTCGCGGCATGAGCGCCGTCACCACGACGCCCACCGGTACCACGCCCGCCGCGCCGCCGGCGCCCGCCGCCCCGGTGCCCTCCGAGGGCCGGCTCGGCCTGCGGGCGCACGCCCGGCACATCGGCGCCCTGGTGCGCCGCAACACCCTGCAGATCAAGCAGGACCCCGAGTCGATGTTCGACGTCCTGTTCATGCCGATCATCTTCACGCTGCTGTTCGTGTTCGTGTTCGGCGGCGCGATCTCCGGTCAGGGCAACCAGGACGTCTACGTCAACTACCTGGTGCCCGGCCTGATGGCCATGATGGGCATGAACATCGCCATGGCGGTGGGCACCGGGGTCAACGACGACTTCCGCAAGGGTGTGATGGACCGGTTCCGGTCCATGCCGATCGCCCGTTCCTCAGTGCTGATCGCGAAGATCGTGGTCGAGGTCGGCCGGATGGTCGTCGCCATGACCATCCTGCTGATCATGGGCTTCATCCTGGGGATGTCCCTGCCGGGCGGGGTGCTCCAGCTGCTGGGGGCCGTGCTGCTGTCCATGGTGTTCGGCGCCTCGCTGATGTGGATCTTCATCCTGCTGGGCCTCACCATGAAGACCGCCCAGGCGGTCCAGGGCATGGCGATGCTGGTGCTGATGCCGCTCCAGTTCGGCAGCTCGATCTTCGCGCCGACCACCTCGATGCCGGGCTGGCTGCAGAGCTTCACCGATGTGAACCCGCTGTCCAACCTGGCCGACGCGGCCCGCGCCCTGATCAACGACGAGGGGGCCATCGCCCACCCGGTCATCGTCACCCTGATCTGGGCGTTCGCCATCACCGCGGTCACCGCCCCGCTGGCGGTCCGCAAGTTCCGCAACAAGACCTGACCGGCGGTCGGGTCAGACCAGGGCGGCGGCTTCCTCCAGGGTGAGTCCGCCGCCCTCGGCGTACGCCGCCTCGTAGGCGGAGTCGCCCAGGGCCTTGCGGGCCAGCGCCTCGGCGTGGGCGTCCAGCTCGCGTTCGATGGTCACCGGCACGTACTCGGGCGGCAGATGGGCCCGGGCCGCGGCGAGCACCCGGGCCGCGTCGGCGGCCGGGGCCGTGCCGGCGGGCCCGCCGGACCCGCCGAGCCCGGCCAGCGCGGCGGCGGCCGTCAGCAGGTGCACCGCGGCGATCTGCGGGGCCACCATCTTGGCGATCGGGTCCTCGCCCACGGCCATGGCCTCCCGGATGGTGGTCCGGGCGTGCTCGTGGTCGCCCTCCCGGACGTCCAGCCAGGCCGTCACCCCCAGCACGAACAGATCGAAGATCGCGAAGGCGCCGAAGGAGAACTCCTCGCGCAGCACCCGGAGCTGGGCGCGGGCCTCGGCCGTCCGCCCGGTCCTGCCGTAGCGGGTGGCCAGGAACATCCGGGCGGCCGGCATGGCCTCGTTGCCGTACTGCCGGGGGTTGGCCAGGGCGGCCAGCAGGATCTCCTCGCCCTCCGCCGCCTCCGTCTCGCCCTGCTCGGCGAGGGCCCCCGCCAGCCGCACCCGCAGAACGGTGACCTGGGCGCTGGCGCCGAGCCGCTCGGCGTGCCGGACGGCCCGGCGGTAGTCCTCGGCGGCCGCCGCGTAGGCCCCGCTCTTCTCCCGGGCCTCGGCGCGGGCGGACAGCGCCTCGGCGCAGCCCCAGTCGTCGCCGGCCTCCCGGAACAGGGCGAGGCTCTCCTCGGCGTCGCGGGCCGCGTCCCCGGCCCAGGCGGACCGGTTGGCGAGCACGTTGGCGCGCAGCTGGAGGGCGGAGGCCAGCTCCCAGCGCATGTCCAGGCGGCGGCAGGTGTCCACGGTGGCGTCCATGACCCGCTGGAGCCGTTCCGGGTCCCCGGCGATCATCACGGCGAAGATCCAGAGCCCGGCGGGAGAATGGCAGGTCTGCGGCTGTCCCGGCCGGTAGGCGGCGAGCACCCCCTCGATCCGGGTCCGCATCTCTTCGGAGTGCCAGCCGTCGCTGTTCTGGTCGCGGGCGGCGAGCCGGACCAGTTGGACGCCCCGCCAGCCCTCGGTGAGGAGCTCGCCCCGGTAGGGCGGGGGCGAGTCCACGATCCGTTCGTGGACCGGCTCGGCGGGGACCACCGGCGGCAGGAAGGGGTCCGGGCCGAGGGCGGCGGCGGCCCCGGACCAGTGCCGGGACTCGGCGCTCAGGTCGTGCATGTGCCAGTACGTGACCAGGCTGTGCACCAGACAGAGCACCTCCTGCTCCTGGTGGCCGGCGACGGCCCGGCGGAGCGCGGTGCGGAGGTTCTCGTACTCGGTGGCCAGGGTCGCGGCGGCGGCCCGCTGCCGGTGGCCGCGGAGCAGCGGGTCGGTGGTGCGGGCGAGTTCGCGGTAGTGGACCAGGTGCCGCCGCTCGGTGGCGGCCCGGTCGCCGCCGGCCTCGGCGAGGCGTTCGGCGGCGTATTCGGCGACGGTCTCCAGCAGCCGGTAGCGCATGGTGCCGTCGGCGGCCGGGGCGGCGACGACCAGGGACTTGTCGACGAGGGCGCCGACCCGGTCGGCGACCTCCTCGGCGGGCAGCGCGGCCGGGCCGGAGGGGTCGGCGAGGCCGGAGGGGTCGGCCGGGTCGGCCGGGTCGGCGCAGACGGCCTCGGCGGCCGGCAGGTCGCAGCCGCCCGCGAACACCGACAGCCGGCGCAGCACCGTGCGTTCGGTGTCGTCCAGCAGGTCCCAGGACCAGTCCACCACCGCCCGCAGGGTCTGCTGGCGGGGCAGCACCGTGCGGCTGCCGTTGGTCAGCAGCTTGAAGCGGTTGTCCAGCCGGTCGGCGATCTGCCGCGGGCTCAGCAGCCGCAGCCGGGCCGCGGCCAGTTCGATGGCCAGCGGCAGCCCGTCCAGCCGGCCGCAGATCTCGGCGGCCGCGGCCGGGTCCTCGGCCACGCTGAACCCGGGGCGGGCGGCCGCGCCCCGGTCCTGGAGCAGCAGCAGGGCGACCGGGTCGGGCAGCGGTTCGACCGGGCGCAGCAGTTCGCCGGGGACTCCGAGGGGTTCCCGGCTGGTCGCCAGGATCCGCACCCCCGGGCACCGGGCGAGGAGTTCCTCGGCCAGCCGGGCGGCCGCGTCGATGACGTGCTCGCAGTTGTCCAGGACCAGCAGCAGCCTGCGGCGGGCGCAGAACTCGGCGAGCCGGTCGAGGGGCTCGTCGGCGCTGCGGTCGGTGAGGACCCGGAGTTCCTCGGCGCCGCCGCCGCGGAGTTTGGTCTCGCGGGCGCCGAGCGCGGACAGGACGGCCTCGGGGAGGTCCTCGGGGTCGTCCACGGGGGCGAGCTCGACGAACCAGACCCCGTCGGGCCAGCCGTCCGGGCCGCCGGTGCCGTGGGCCTCGGCGGCCTCCTGGGAGAGCCGGGTCTTCCCGGCCCCGCCGGGGCCGAGCAGGGTGACCAGGCGGGCCCGGGCCAGGTCCCGGCCGATGGTGCGGATGTCCTCCTCCCGGCCGACGAAGGTGGTGAGCCGGGCCCGCAGGTTCCCGGCGGCGGCCGGGGCCGCCGGCGCCGCCGTCGGCGGGGCTGCCGGGACCGCCGGGGCGGGGCCGGGCTCGGGGTGGAGGAGTTCGCCGTGCAGGGCGCGCAGATCGGGGCCGGGGTCGGTGCCGAGCCGGGCGGCGAGGTCCCGGCGGACCTCCTCGTAGGCGGAGAGCGCCTCGGCGGGGCGGCCGGTCCGGCGCAGCGCCCTGATCCGGAGGGCCTGGAGCGGTTCGTCCAGGGGGCGTTCCGCGCACAGGGCGGTGAGCTCGGGCAGGATCTGGGCGGCCCGGCCCAGGGCGAGGGCGGCGGCGAATCCGCCCCGGCGGGCTTCCAGCCGTACGGCGTCCCAGCGGGCCGCCTCCGGTCCCGGGTCGGGCAGGTCGGCCAGCGCGGGGCCCCGCCACAGGCCGAGGGCCTGCGCGGAGAGTTCGGCGGCCGGGCCGGGCCGGTCGGCGGCGAGCTCGGCGGCGGCGGAGCGGGCCAGGTCCTCGAAGCGGTAGAGGTCGATGTCCTCGCGGTCGGCGACCAGCCGGTAGCCGCGGCCGGCGGAGGCGACGGCGGCGTGCCCGAGGGCGCGTCTGAGCCGTCCGACGAGGGCCTGGAGCGCGGCGGGGGCGTCGGCGGGCCGGTCCCCGTCCTCGCCCCACAGTTCGGCCACCAGCACCTCGGCCGGGACGGCGCGCCCGGGCCGGACCGCGAGCGCGGTCAGCAGGGCGCGCAGCCGTCTGCCGCCGAGCACGACGGGGCTGCCGTCGTCCCGGACCGCCTGGGCACTGCCGAGAATCGCGTAACGCACCGCCCCATTGTCCCTGTCCCGGCGTGCCACCGGTCGCCCGCCCGGTGGCCGGGGGGCGGCGGCCGGGTATGTTGCGGCGCATGGCTACCACGGCGCGCAGCAGCGAGCGGCAGATCAGTCCGGTGTTCCTCGGGATCGTCGCGGTGATGGCGGTGACCGGGTGGGCCGTGTGGACGGACTACGCGGCCAGTGCCGGTCTGGCCGTGTTCCTGTTCGTGACCTCGGCGTGGATCGTGTCGCTGTGCCTGCACGAGTACGCGCACGCCCGGACGGCCCTGCACAGCGGGGACCTGACGGTGGGCTCCAAGGGCTATCTGACGCTGAACCCGCTCGCGTACACGCACGCGCTGCTGAGCATCGTGCTGCCGGTGCTGTTCGTGATCCTGGGCGGGCTGGGCCTGCCGGGCGGGGCGGTCTACATCGAGCGCGGCCGGATCCGCAAGCGCTGGCAGCACAGCCTGATCTCGGCGGCGGGCCCGCTGACCAACGTGGCCTTCGCGGTGGTGTGCACGGCGCCGTTCTGGCTGGACGCGCTGGACGGGGTGCCGGCCGCGTTCCGGTACGCGCTGGCGTTCCTGGCGCTGCTCCAGGTGACGGCGGCGATCCTGAACTTCCTGCCGGTGCCCGGGCTGGACGGCTACGGGGTGATCGAGCCCTGGCTGCCGTACTCGGTGCGCCGGCAGGTGGAGCCGCTGGCGCCGTTCGGGCTGATCGCCGTGTTCGCGCTGCTGTGGATCCCCGAGGTGAACCGGTTCTTCTTCGATGTGGTCTACGGCCTGCTGGAGGGCCTGGGCATCCCGGACCTGGAGTCCGACTGCGGCCGGGACCTCTACCGCTTCTGGCAGGACGCTCCGGAGATCTGCTCGGTCACGGGTTGACGCGGGCGGCGCCGCCGGCCCGGGCGGCCTTCTCCGCCTTGGCCTTGCGGAGGTAGAACCAGGCCATGTTGGAGGTCAGCCCGGCCAGCAGCACCCAGATGATCCCGAGGAAGCTGCCCTCCACGAAGGCGACCACGGCCGCGGCGACGGACAGCGCGCAGACGACAAGGGCGAAGACGGCAAGGCGGGGCATCGGACGGGACTCCTCGGACACGACAGGGACGGTTTCCGGCCCCACCAGTGTCCCCCATCCCCGGCAGGGATCCCGTAAGCCCCCGGCCCCGGCGGGCGGTACGGCGGATTTCCCGTTCCCCGGACCCCCGGCCGAAGGTGACGCTACGGTACGCCGCAGGCACATGGCGTACATGCCGCATCGTGCCGTACACCGGGGCGAGGTGGGGGGATCATGCTGGAAATGTCGAAGGGCGCCAACGTCGGTCTGGACGCGCTGAGCGAGGACACCGGTGCGGTCGTCCTCAGCCTGAACTGGACGAGCAGCTCCGGGGCCGGGGACGCGGATGTCTCGGTGCTGCTGCTGGACGGCAGCGGCAAGGTGCGCGGCGAGGGCGACTTCTGCTTCTACAACAACCCGAGCGCCGCCGACGGCAGTGTGCAGTTGCTCGGCAAGGCTCCCACCGGGAACGGTGACGCGGACCGGATCAGCGTGGACCTGTCGGCCGTCCCCTCGGAGGTCGAGCGGATCGTGGCGGCCGCGAGCCAGTACGGCGGCGCCTGTTTCGGGGATCTGGACGATCTGCGGATGACGGTGTCCGACCGGTCGGGCGAGGAGCTGCTGGGCTTCTCCATCCAGGACGCCGGAGCGGAGACCGCCTTCGTCTTCGGGGAGCTGTACCGGCGCGAGGGCGCCTGGAAGTTCCGGGCCGTCGGGCAGGGCTACGAGAGCGGCCTTGCCGGGCTGGCCACCGATTTCGGGATCGTCATCGACGATGACGCCGCCGAGGCACCGGTGCCGGAGGCGCGGCCGGACGCGGAACCGGATACCGAGCGGGAGCCCGCCCTCGGCGGGGCCACCGCGGTCCCCGCGGTCCCCGCGCAGAGCCGCGCACGCGGTACCCGGACCACCAGGAAGAAGATCACGCTCCCCCGGGCCGCCCCGAAGTCGCTGGCCGAGAACGAGTCCTGGCGGGCGGCCCGGCTGTTCCCGGCGCCGTCCCTCAAGACCGACCGGGAGCGCGAGACCCGCGCCACCTCCGTGCTGCTGTCGGTGATGTCGCAGGTGCCCGAGTTCGGACGCCGGCTGACCGCCGGGTTCGGTGCCCCGGCGGGCCGGATGCAGACGTTCACCGAGGTGTCGCTGCCGCACGGGGAAAGCCCCAGGCGGCCCGACGGGGTCATCCGTGTGGAGCGCGCGGGAAAGCTGTGGACCGCGCTCGTCGAGACGAAGACCAACGGAAGCCCGCTGAAGGCCGAGCAGGTCCAGCAGTACGTGGACATCGCCGCCCGGCGCGGCTACGAGGCCGTGATCACCCTCTCCAACGACGTGGCGCTGGAGGGGAGCCCGGTGGTCGAGGTGAAGACGGACGGCCGGCGGAAGCACAAGGTGGCCCTCTGGCACCTCTCCTGGGCGGAGGTCGCCCACCAGGCGCAGATGCTGATCCGGCACGAGGGTGTCGGCAACGCCGCGCACGCCTGGCTGCTGCGGGAGCTGCTGGACTACCTCCAGCAGGAGAACTCGGGCTGCCACGGCTTCCAGAACATGGGGGCCGCCTGGGCTCCGGTACGCAAGGGCATCGAGGACGAGACCCTCGGACCCGGTGACGAGCGTGCGGTCGAGGTGGTCGAGAACTGGGAGCGGCTGATCCGTCAGGTCTGTCTGCGGCTGGGCGGCGAGCTCGGGCAGAAGGCCCTTCCCGTCCAGCGGTCCAGGCGGGGTGTCGACCCGCGGACCCGGCGGCGCGAGGCGGCGGACCGGCTCTGCTCGGACGGCCGTCTCGGCGCGGAACTGCGCATCGACGGCACCAGCACCGTCATCGCGGTGACGGCGGATCTCCGGACGGGCCGGATCCGCAGTTCCCTCGACATCGAGGCCCCGGGCGGTTCGTATCCGCTGGCGACCGCCAAGCGGATGGTCCGCATGCTCGCCGAGGCACCGGCGGACCTGCACGTGGAGACCCTCGTCGACGGCCAAGGCGGCCCGCGCGGCACCCTGGAGCGGCTGCGGCCGGAGCCCGGCGACCTGCTGCCCAGGGACGGTGCGCCGATCGCGGGGTTCCGTCTCTCGCTGCTGAAGGGGATGGGCGGCGCCCGCGGGGCCTCGGAGTCCGGCTTCATCAGGAGCGTCGACGATGCCGTGGAACGCTTCTACCACGGGGTGGTGGCCCATGTGGGGTCCGGCGAGCGGCGTACGGCCCGCCGGGGCTGACCGGGGTGCCCCCGGCCCCGGCGGGCGGGTGCCGGCCGGGGTGGGGGCGGGGCGGGTCAGACGTCGGTGATGCGGAGGCCGGCGTGGGCCTTGTAGCGGCGGTTGACCGAGATCAGGTTGGCCACCAGTGATTCGACCTGGTGGGCGTTGCGGAGGCGGCCGGAGAAGACCCCGCGCATGCCGGGGATGCGGGCGCAGAGGGCCTGGACCAGGTCGGTGTCGGCGCGGGAGTCGCCGAGGACCATCACGTCCGTGTCGATCTCGTCCACGGTGGCGTCCTGGAGGAGGACGGCCGACAGGTGGTGGAAGGCCGCGGTGACCCGGGATCCGGGGAGCAGGGCGGCGGCCTGCTGGGCGGCGCTGCCCTCCTCGGGGGTGAGGGCGTAGGCGCCCTGCTTGTCGAAGCCGAGGGGGTTGACGCAGTCGATGACCAGCTTGCCTTCGAGGTCCTCGCGGAGGGCTTCGAGGGTCTTGGCGTGGCCGTCCCAGGGCACGGCCACGATGACGATGTCGCTGCGGCGGGCACATTCGGCGTTGTCGGCGCCTTCGACTCCGAGGCCGAGTTCGCCGGCGGCGGCGACGGCGCGGTCGGCCGCCCGCGAACCGATGATCACCTTCTGGCCGGCCCGGGCCAGCCGGTAGGCCAGGCCGCGGCCCTGGTCCCCGGTGCCGCCGAGGACGCCGACGACCAGCCCGGACACGTCCGGGAGCTCCCAGGGGTCCGCGGCCTTCGGCTTGCTGTTGCTGTCGGTAGAGGTCATGTGGCCGAGGGTACTGCCGGGTGATCCAGAGCCGAACGGGTGAGCCGGGGGCAACCTCGTCCGATTGCGCCGGACGTGCGGCAGGATGCCGCATATGGATGCCGTGAGGGTGGCGCTGCTGCGCGAGGTGCTCGCCGGTACCGAGTGGCCGCGGGCCGCCAGGCGGTTCGCCGGCTCGCTGCGGCGTTCGGTGGTGCCGTCCGGCGGCGGGCTGCTGCTGGTGGGCACCCGGGAGTACGAGCCCTGGCATCTGGCGGCGCACCTGGTGGACGAGGCGGCCTGGTCGGGACTGCCGCAGCTGGCCCCGACGCTGGTGCGGCACCGGGTGCCGGCCGGTCAGCCCCCGCACCTGTCGGTGGGCCTGGGGCGGCTGGAGGCGGCCGGGCGCGGGGAGACCCTGCTGGTGGTGGCGCCGGAGCGGCCGGCGGCCGGGCTGCTGGAGCGGGTGCACGGGGCGCGCCGGGCGGGTGCGACGGTGCTGTCCCTGGACGGCGGGGACCCGGAGCTGGCCGCCCTGTCGCACGAGGCGCTGGTGGTGGCGCCGGGTGCGGGCCCGGACCTGGACACCCTGCAGCACCTGGTGAGCGCGGCGGCCGGGGAGAACAGCCTGCCGGTGCAGCGGGGGCCGCGCCGGTTCCGGGACCGGCTGGCGCGGCTGGCCGATCAGCTGACCGCGCCGCCGCCCGCCCGCTGGTAGGGCCCCGCCCGGTCACGGCGCCCTCCGCCGGACCCCGGGCCTAGCCCGGGTCCTCTTCTCCGGTCTCGCGGGACTTGTCGTTCCACTTGGGGTCGTTCTGCCATTCGAGGTTGCGTTCCTGCGCCGTCTGCATGGCGTGGGAGGCCTCCTCGGGGGTGGCGTAGGGCCCGAACCGGTCCTTGGCGGGGCACTCGGGCCCTTCCTCGACCTTGTTGTGGACCAGGCAGTAGTACCACTCGCCGGGTTTTCCGACCTGGCGCTTCTTGAACAGGGCCATCCGCGGTCTCCTCTCGCGTCCCGGCACCCGCCGGCGTCCGCCGGGCGTCGCCGCCTTCCGCAGCCATGCTGCCCGATCCCCGCTGGATACACTCGCTTGCATGTCTGGCCAGTCGCTGCTCGTTCCAGGGGAGCTCTCCCCCACCCGTTCCGTTCCCGGCAACATCCGCCGTCCCGAGTACGTGGGGAAGCCCGCGCCCACTCCCTACAAGGGCCCGGAGGTGCAGACCCCGGAGACCGTCGAGGCCATGCGCACGGCGGGCCGGATCGCCGCCCGGGCGATGGAGGAGGCCGCGAAGCTGATCGCGCCCGGGGTCACCACCGACGAGCTGGACCGGGTGGCGCACGAGTACATGTGCGACCACGGGGCCTATCCGTCGACGCTGGGGTACCGGGGCTTCCCCAAGTCGCTGTGCTCCTCGGTGAACGAGGTCATCTGCCACGGCATCCCGGACTCCACGGTGCTGCGGGACGGCGACATCGTGAACCTGGACGTGACCGCGTACATCGGCGGGGTGCACGGCGACAACAACGCCACCTATCTGTGCGGTGACGTGGACGAGGAGTCGCGGCTGCTGGTGGAGCGCACCCGGGAGGCGCTGGAGCGGGCCATCAAGGCGGTCAAGCCGGGCCGGCAGATCAACATCATCGGCCGGGTCATCGAGTCGTACGCGAAGCGGTTCGGGTACGGGGTGGTCCGGGACTTCACCGGGCACGGGATCAACTCCTCGTTCCACTCCGGGCTGATCATCCCGCACTACGACAGCCCGCACGCGACCACGGTGATCGAGCCGGGGATGACCTTCACCATCGAGCCGATGCTGACCCTGGGCACCCACGAGTACGACATGTGGGCGGACGGCTGGACGGTGGTCACCAAGGACCGCAAGCGGACCGCCCAGTTCGAGCACACCCTGGTGGTGACGGACTCCGGGGCGGACGTGCTCACCCTTCCCTGACCCCGTCCCGTTCGGCAGCCGTCGCCCCGGCCTCCTCCTGGAGGCCGGGGCGACCGGCGTTTCCGGGGACGTTTCCGGGGACGTTTCCGGGGGCGTTTCCGGGGGGCCGGAAGGTTTTGCCGACGCACTGTCGGGAACATTGATACCGACAGACCGTCGGGATCACATTGACTTAGGTAAGCCTAAGTAGCAGGATCGGGGGTGGCGGCAGTCCGCTGCCGCACCCGGCCCGCCTTCTTCTGGAGGTCCTCTCTTGGACGCCTTCTCTACCGTCATCCGCGTCGCTTCGCACGAGCAGCACACCGAGGCCGAAACCTCGACCTTCATGAGCGACCTGCTGGGCGGACGGCTCGGAGTGGACGCCTACACGAGCTACACCGAGCAGCTGTGGTTCGTCTACCGGGCCCTGGAGGACGGCGCCGAGGCCCTGCGGGACGACCCGGTCGCCGGTCCGTTCATACAGCCCGAGCTGATGCGGGTCGCCGAGATCGAGCGCGACCTGGCCCATCTGCGCGGCCCCCAGTGGCGCGAGACCCTGGTCGCCCTGCCCGCCACCCGGGCCTACGCGGACCGGGTCGCCGCCTGCGCGGCCGAATGGCCCGGCGGCTACGTGGCGCACCACTACACCCGGTACCTCGGCGACCTCTCCGGCGGCCAGATCATCCGCGACAAGGCCGAACGCACCTGGGGCTTCGAGCGCAAGGGCGACGGGGTCCGGTTCTACGTCTTCGAGGCGATCTCCAACCCGGCCGCCTTCAAGCGCACCTACCGGGAGCTGCTGGACTCCATCTCCGCCGACGACCTGGAGAAGCAGCGCATCATCGACGAGTGCAAGCGCGCCTTCGACTTCAACGGCGCGGTCTTCCGCGAACTGGGCGAGCAGTTCCCGCTGTCGGCCTGACCGGCTGACCGGCTGACCGGCTGACGAAGGTACGGAGAGAGGGGCGGACCCGCACGGGTCCGCCCCTCTCTCCGCGTGCCCGGCCCGGCCCGGCTCCGCCGTCAGCGGGCGAACCGCACCCGGCCGCCCAGTTCCACCGTGCCGTCCGGGCCGGGGGCCGTCAGGATCTGGGATCCGGCGCCCTGGGTGATGTTCAGCGCCCGGTTGAGCTCGGCCGTCAGCAGCACCGCCGCCGAACCGGTGGCCTCGTCCTCGGTGATGATCCCGTCCGGCCGGCGCGGGAAGCCGCGCGCCCGGATCCGTCCGGCCGCCTCGTCCTCCCAGGCCCAGGCATACAGCCAGCCCTCGCCCGGGGGCGGGGCCGGCAGGGCCTCGACCTCGGCCGGATCGGCGTACTGCCGGGTGGACTTGGATGTGACCCATTCGGCGCGGACGGTGATCCAGGTGAACTCGCCGTCGTCGCGCGCCCAGACCGGGCCGACCGGCGGGTTGAGCTCCTCCACGTCCAGCAGCCAGGCGACCCCGACCAGCGGGTGCCCGGCGAAGGACATCCGGGTGCCGGGCGTGCGGATGTCGACGACCCCGCGTTCGGGGTCGTCGACGAACACCGTTTCGCTGTAGCCGAGTTCGGCGGCCAGGGCCTGCCGCTCGGCATCACCGGGGCAGGCGCCGCCGTCCCGGACGACACCCAGCGGGTTGCCGTACCGCCCGTCGCCCGCGCAGAAGACCCTGAGTACGTCGAGATCGTTCACGCGGGCATTGAAGCACGGGTCAGCCGGCGTTGACGCGACGCCTGCGCGCGAGGAACACCGCGCCCGCGCCGGCCGCCACCACCAGTCCGGAGGCGCCCAGCAGGGTGCCCGCCGGGAGCTCGGCGCCGGTGGCGGCCAGGTTGCCGCCCGTCGGGGAGGCGCCGTTGCCCCCGGTGCCGCTGCCGCTGCCGCCCGAGGTGCCGGCCGGCAGGGTGGCGTCCCGGTCCACCTTCACCGAGAAGCTCAGCGGGTCCACCGCCTGGCCCTTCTGGTACATGGAGCCGGTGGTGCCGTTGGCGAACACCGCGGCGCCCTCGGCGGTGAAGGCGGCCGGGACCGCGTTCACGGTCAGCACGCCGTTCTTGGTGCGGTAGTCGGTCTTCGAAAGGTCCAGGGTGGCGAAGGCCACGCCGGACTTGGTGCCGGAGGCGTTCTTCACGTCCAGCACCAGGGTGCCGGTCTTCCCGGAGGCGTTGATCCGCGGGTTGCTGAAGCTCATGTCGATGCCGTGGCCGGCGTACAGGAAGCGGAGGCTGCCGTTGAAGGAGGCGTTCAGCTTCTTGGACGTGGCGTCGAGGGAGCCCTTGCCGCCGGTGAAGTCGAAGACCTCACCGTTCTTGACCGCGCCGGCGGAGGGGGTGACGGTGCCGCCCGCGCCCTGCACGTAGCGGCGGAACGACTCCTTCATGCCCCAGGTGGTCTTGCCGCCGAGGATCTTCTGCGGGCCCACGACGGCCGGCTGGGACGGGGTGGCCGTCTTGGTCGGGGTGGCGGTCTTGGTGGGGGTGGCCGTCTTGGTCGGGACCGGGGTCGCGGTCTTCGTCGGCTTCGCGGTCGCGGTGGGCTTGGCGGTGGCCGTCGGCTTCGCGGTCGCGGTCGGCTTGGCCGTCGCGGTGGGCTTGGCGGTCGGCGAGCCGGTGGGCTGCGGCTTGGGCGTCTCGAAGGTCAGCTTGGCGGTGAGCGGGTCGCCCGCCTTGTTCGCGTAGCCGGCCGAACCGAGCGCGTCCGCCGCCTCCTTGGTGAGGGTGGTGGCCAGGTTCTCCATGGACTGGCCCGCGAAGGCCACCCCGGCCAGCGGCACGTCCTGGGAGGTCCTGCCGCCCTTGGTGACGTCGGCGGTGACCTTCTTGGTGCCGGTGTCGATGCGGAGGTCGGAGAGCTTGACCTCGAAGCCGTGGCCGGTCGGCGGGGCGGGCGAGAAGAAGGTGACGCTGCCCTTGAAGGCGGCCTTCACCACATGGGTGCCCATGTCGTACTGGCCGGTGGCCGAACCGAAGCGGAAGGTGCCGTCGGCGTTCTTCTGGGCCCCGTCCGCGACGGTGATCTTGCCCGCGGCCATGCCGGTGACGTAGTCGCGGTAGCTCTTCTTCACGCCCCAGTCCAGGGTGCCGCCCACGATCTTCATCTGGGTGGGCTTCCCGGCGGCGGACGCCGGGAGGATCAGGGCGGTCGCGCCGAGGGCGGCGGCGGTCAGGGTGGCGGCCGCGACGGCGATCGGGCGGCGGAGGGACGAGGACATGGCTGAGGTTCTCCTGTTGGCGGAAGGAAGCTGAACGGAGGGGGGGTTCGGCGCGCGGTGCGCCGTCGTACGGAGTGCGGTGCGGGTCACGCCTCGGGGGTGGTGGCGGACCCGCGCCTGCGGAGGATCAGGAAGGCGGCGCCGCCGACGAGCACCAGCACGGCGGCACCGAGGGAGACGTAGAGCCCGGTGTCGGAGGACTCCCCGGCCGCGTCGGCCCGGTCGGCCCCGGCCGCGGGGGCGGCGGATCCGGTGGGGGCGCCGCCGGCCGGGGCGGTACCGGTGGCGGAGCCGAGGTCGGGCAGGGCCGGCAGCTTGGCCGTGGCGTCGTGGGCGACGGCGAGGGAGACGGGGTCCATCTCGGTGCCGGCCTTGTACATGCCGTTGAAGGCCTTGGACCCGCCCTCGGTGAGGGTGGCCGGAGCCTCGGTCAGCACGGTCAGCGGTCCCTGGGTCTTCAGTGCCTTGGCGTCGAACTCCACGAGCGGGACGGCCGGTTCGGTCTTCCCGGCGGTGGTGACGTCGGCGGTCAGCATGCCCTTGCCGTTCGCCACCCGGACGGTCACCTTGCCGAGCCGGAGGTCCAGATGGGCCCCGGTGAAGTGGACGCTGCCGGCGAAGGCCGCGTCCAGGGTGCCCTTCGCGCCGTCGTAGCGGCCCTTGCCCTGGGGGAAGCGGAACAGCGCTCCACCGTCCTGGGCGCCCTCGGCGAGCGCCCACTTGCCCTGGCCGATCGAGCCGGTGACGTACTCGCGGAAGGTGCGGCGGACGCCCCAGTCGACGGCGGCGTCGGTGAACGCGCCCTGCGGGACACCGGCCGCCGGGGTGGAGCCCGGCGCGGGGGTGGCCGAGGGCGCGGGGGTGGCCGCCCCGCCGGCCCGGACGTCGGCGGACAGCGAGACCGGGTCGAGCTTGGTGCCGGCCGGGTAGTAGCCGGCGAAGGAGGCGGCGCCGTCGGCGGTGAGGGTGGCCGGGACGTTCGCCAGGGCGACGGTGTTCCCGTCGCCCTTCAGGGCCCCCGCGGGCACGGTGAGTTCGGCGAAGGGGACCCGGGTGCGGGTGGTGACCTGCCCGGTGTCCTTGGCCCTGCCGGTGACGTCCACGAACAGGGTGCCCTTGCCGCCGGAGACCCGGACGGCGGGACGGCTGACGGTGAGGTCCAGTTCGTAGGACCCGTCCGGCTTCTGGTGGCCCTGGAACTGCACCCCGCCGCCGAACGCCGCGTCGAGGGCGCCGGTGGCCGGGTCGTGGGTGCCGGTGGCCGAGTGGAAGCGGAACAGGCTGCCGCCGACCGTGGCGGCCCCGTCCTTCAGCCGGAAAGCGCCTTTCCCGATCGGCCCCGTGACATAACTCTGGAACGAGGACTTGATGCCCCAGTCGAGTCGGCCGCCCTGTACGGTGCGGTCCGCCGCGTGCGCGGCGCCGGCCGGGAGCAGGACGCCCAGCAGTGCCGCGAACAGCGCCAGCGACATGGCCTTGGGCCAGGACGCGGCGGTGCCACGGACAGATCTCACGGGCATGGAAAGTCCCCTCCAGGGTCTAGCAAGCGAGGTTAGGCTAACCTAAGCTACCTCGGGCCGGGTTTGGCAACCCCCCGGCCCCCAGAACCTCATCCGGAATCCAGCCGGACTTCAGCCGGACGACAGGACGGTGCCTTCGTGCCTACGCCCGCAGCCCCCACCCGCCCCAGCCGCCTCGGGCGCCTCGGGCGCCTCGCGCTCGGAGTGGCCGCGCTCGCCCTCGCGGTGACCGGCTGCGCGGGGAACGCGGCCGGACCCGGCCCCTCGGCCTCACCCGCCGCCGCACCGGACCGGGTCGAACCGCTCGCGTCCGTACCGGTCCCGGCCCTCCCCGTGACGGTCCCCTCCGCCGACGGACACCGGGTCACCATCACCTCGGCGGACCGGATCGTTCCGCTGACCGGCAGCCTCAGCGAGATCGTGCACACCCTCGGACTCGGCCGCCGGGTCATCGCCCGGGACATCACCACCACCTTCGAACAGGCCGCGCAGCTCCCCGTGGTGACACGAGCACACGACGTCTCGGCCGAGAGCGTGCTGTCCCTCCGCCCGACCCTGGTCCTCGCCGAGACCACCACCGGCCCCGCCGAGGCCGTCCAGCAGATCCGCGACGCCGGGATCCCGGTCCTGGTCGTCGCCCCCGCCAAGTCCCTGGCCGACGTGCCGAAGCGGATCGGCACCGTCGCCGCCGCGCTCGGCGTCCCGGGGGCCGGCGAGGAGCTCAAGCGGCGCACCGCCGACCGGCTCGCCGCCGCCGCCGAGGAGGTCCCGGCCGCCGCCGGCGGCAAGAAGCCCCGGGTCGCCTTCCTCTACCTCCGGGGCACCGCCTCGGTCTACATGCTGGGCGGCGCGGAATCCGGCGCCGCCTCCCTGCTGGAGGCCGCCGGGGCACTGGACGCCGGCAAGGAGTCCGGACTCACCAAGGACTTCACCCCGATCACCAGCGAGGCCCTCGCCGCCGCCGCGCCCGACGCCATCCTGGTGATGGCTAAGGGGCTGGAATCCGTCGGCGGGGTCGACGGCCTGGTGAAGATCCCGGGCGTGGCCCAGACCCCGGCCGGACTGGACCGCCGGGTGGTCACCGTGGACGACGGGATCCTCCTCAACTACGGCCCGCGGACCGACGAGGTGCTGCACGCCCTGATCGCCCAGCTCTACCACCCCGGCAAGGCGTGAACCGGTGACCCTCTCCTACGATCCCCCGCACGACACCGAGGACCGCACCGTGCCCACCGACACCCCCGCGTCCCCGACCGTCCCGGAGCCGGAACGGGCCCCGGCACGGACCCCGGAGCAGGCGCCCGGGCCCGGCACCGGGCCGCTCGCGAAGGCCGGGAAGCGCCCCGGCCGGGGCCGGGCCCCGCTGTTCCTCGGACTGCTGTCCGCCGCCCTGCTGGTGCTCGCCGTGGTGTCCGCCGGAACCGGCGCCTTCCCCATCCCCACCGCCGACGTGCTCGGCTCGGTGGCGCACCGCCTCGGCCTCGGCGGCGCCCCGCTCGACCGGGTCGGCGAGAGCGTCCTGTGGAACGTACGGCTCCCCCGCGTGGTGCTCGCCCTGCTCGTCGGGGCCAGCCTCGGCTGTGCCGGCGCCCTGATGCAGGGAGTGTTCGGCAACCCGCTGGCCGAACCCGGGGTGATCGGCATCTCGGCCGGAGCCGCCGTCGGAGCGGTCGCCGCCATCGGGCTCGGACTCTCCTTCTTCGGCAACTGGACCATCACCGCCTGCGCGTTCGTCTCCGGCCTGGTCACCGTGGCCGCCGTCTACCTGCTCTCCCGCAGCGGCGGCCGCACCGAGGTGGTCACCCTGATCCTCACCGGCATCGCTGTCAACGCCTTCGCCGGAGCCCTGATCGGCCTGTTCGTGTTCTTCGCGGACAGCGGCCAGGTCAACCAGATCACCTTCTGGCAGCTCGGCTCGCTCGCCCAGGCCACCTGGCCCAAGGTGCTGGCCGTCCTCCCCTGCGCCCTCGCCGGACTGCTGATCGCCCCGTTCTACGCCCGCCGGCTGGACCTGCTGGCGCTGGGCGAACGCCCGGCCCGGCACCTCGGGGTGGACGTGGAACGGCTGCGGATGGGGCTGATCCTGCTGGTCGCCCTGCTGACCGCGGCGGCCGTCGCGGTGGCCGGCATCATCACCTTCGTCGGCCTGCTGGTCCCGCACCTGCTGCGGATGGCCAACGGCCCGGGCCACCGCTTCCTGGTGCCGGGCAGCGCCCTCGCCGGAGCCGTGGTCCTGGTGGCCGGGGACCTGGCCGCCCGTACCCTCGCCCAGCCAGCCGAGCTGCCGCTCGGCGTGCTGACCGCCCTGCTCGGCAGCCCGTTCTTCTTCTGGCTGCTGCGCCGGACCCGTCGCAAGCAAGGAGGCTGGGCATGAGCCGGCTGACCGCACTGGCCGCCGGACTCGCCAACGAGGTGACCGCCTCGGTGGCGGGCGGACTCGCCTTCCGGCGCGCCCGGCGCACCCCGCCCGAGCCGGTCGCGCCCGGCACCGCCGTCGCCGAGGCGGCCGCGGTGCACGTCCGGCTGGGGCAGCGGGAGGTGCTCGCCGGGATCGACCTGACCGCGCGGGCCGGCGAGGTCCTCGCCCTGGTCGGGCCCAACGGCGCCGGGAAGTCCACCCTGCTGGCCGCGCTGTCCGCCGACCTGCCCGCCGCCGGCGGGGTGATCAGGATCGACGGCCGCCCGGTCGGCGACTGGTCGGCCCCCGAACTGGCCCTGCGCCGCTCGGTGCTCCCCCAGTCCGCCGCGCTGTCCTTCCCGTTCCCGGTGGAGGACGTGGTCCGGATGGGCCGCGCGCCCTGGGCGGGCACCCCCCGCGAGGAGGAGGACGACACGGCGGTGGCCGCCGCGATGGCCGCCACCGAGGTGGAGGCCTTCGCCGGGCGGCCGTTCTCCGCGCTCTCCGGCGGGGAGCGGGCCCGGGTGGCGCTGGCCCGGGTGCTGGCCCAGCGGGCCCCGCTGCTGCTGCTCGACGAGCCGACCGCCGCGCTGGACCTGCGCCACCAGGAACTGGTGCTGCGGATCTGCCGGGAGCGGGCCGCGGCCGGGGACGCCGTGGTGGTGGTCCTGCACGACCTGGGCCTGGCGGCCGCCTACGCCGACCGGGCCGCGGTGCTGCACGGCGGCCGGATCGCCGCCGCCGGACCGCCCTCCGAGGTGTTCGAGGACGCCCTGCTGAGCCGGGTCTACCGGCAGCCGGTGGAGGTCCTCCCGCACCCGCGGACCGGCGCCCCGCTGGTGGTGCCGGTCCGCTGACGGGCGCCTCCACCCCGCCCGGAAGCGGCATTTGACTGCCGCTTGACCTGCGCTTGGGCCCCTCCTGAGGGCTTCGTGACCGTTCCGTTTCGCAAGCCGGAAGGTGTTGCCCGAATCACCGTACGGCGGGGTACACCCTGGGTAAGGGTGTACTAAGTTAGGCGCGCCTCACCGGCCCCGCTCCCGTCTCGGAGCGGCCCCCCGCCGATTCGCCAGGAGCCCTCCATGCGCCCCGCAGCCCGCCACACCGTCCTCACCGCGGCCGCCGCCGCGGCCGCGCTCACCGCCGTCACCGGCTGCGCCGAGAAGGCCGACCCGCAGGGCGCCGACGCCATCCGCGTCACCGCCTCCGACGACGCCTGCGAGGTCTCCACCAAGGAGTTCCCGGCCGGGAAGATCTCCCTGGAGGTCGAGAACAAGGGCTCAAAGGTCACCGAGGTCTACGTGCTGTTCCCGGACGACCGGATCGTGACCGAGCGGGAGAACATCGGCCCCGGCACCAAGGCGCACATCACCGCCGAGATCAAGGCCGGCTCGTACGAGATCGCCTGCAAGCCCGGCACGAAGGGCAACGGCATCCGCCAGCAGGTCAAGGCCACCGGCCAGGGCACCGGCGCCCAGCGCAGCCCCGAGATGGACGCCGCGGTCGCCGCCTACCGGACGTACGTGCTGGAGCAGGCCGAGGCGACCGTCCCGCTGGCCCAGGCCTTCGCGGACGCCGTCAAGGCCGGCGACGTGGCCGCCGCCAAGAAGGCGTACGCGCCCTCGCGGATCGGCTGGGAGCGCACCGAGCCGGTCGCCGAGTCCTTCGGCGACATCGACCCCAAGGTCGACGTCCGCGAGGACGGTCTGGAGGCCGGCCAGGACCCGGCGAAGGACTGGACCGGCTGGCACCGCCTGGAGAAGGCACTGTGGCAGGACGGGAAGATCGGCGACACCGAGAAGCAGCTCGCCGACCGTCTGATGACCGACCTCAACGACTGGCGCAAGCGGGTCGGCCAGGCCGAGATCACCCCCACCTCGATGGCCAACGGCGCCAAGGAGCTCCTCGACGAGGTCGCCAGCGGCAAGGTCACCGGCGAGGAGGAGCGCTACAGCCACACCGACCTCGTCGACTTCAAGGCCAACATCGAGGGCGCGGAGAAGGCCTACACCCTGCTCAAGCCCATCGCCGCCAAGAACGACCCGGCGCTGGCCGCCGAACTGGACAAGCAGTTCGCGGCGATGAACACCCTCCTCGACACCTACCGGGCCGACAAGAACGGCTACGAGTTCACCTCCTACGACAAGGTCGGGCAGCCGCAGCGCAAGCAGCTGTCGGACGCGGTCAGCGCGCTCGGCGAGCCGCTGTCCAAGCTGGCCGCCGCCGTCGTCAGGTAACGGGCCATGGAGACCACGGACATGTCCGCAGAAGAGACCCCGCAGCCCGGCGAGCCCGGGGAAGCCGGCGAGACCGGCCGGGCCGGGGCGCGGCCGTCCCGCCGTGCCGTGCTGGGCTGGGGCGGTGCCGGGCTGGCGCTCGGTGCCGCCGCGGCCGGCGGCACCGCCGCCCTGCTGCGCGAGGACCGGGACCCGGTCCACGCGGCCGTGACCGGCGCCGCCGTGCCCTTCCACGGCGCGCACCAGGCGGGCGTCTCGACGCCCGTGCAGGACCGGCTGCACTTCGCCGCCTTCGACGTGCGCACCACGGACCGGGCCGAGCTGGTGCGGCTCCTGAAGGACTGGACCCGGGCGGCCGAGCGGCTGACCGCCGGTCTGCCGGTCGGCGAGGGTGCCGTCGGCGGGCTGCCGGAGGCGCCGCCGGACGACACCGGCGAGGCCCTCGGCCTGAAGCCGTCCCGGCTCACCCTGACGGTGGGTTTCGGACCCGGTCTCTTCGCCAAGGGCCGCTTCGGCCTGGAGGACCGGCGCCCCGAAGGCCTTCTGGACCTGGAGGCGTTCCCCGGCGACAACCTGGACCGGGCCCGCTCCGGCGGCGACCTCTGTGTGCAGGCCTGCGCCGACGACCCCCAGGTCGCCGTGCACGCCATCCGCCAGCTGGCCCGGATCGGCTTCGGGAAGACCGCGATGCGCTGGTCCCAGCTGGGCTTCGGCAAGACCTCCTCCACCACCCCGGACGCCCAGACCCCCCGCAACATGATGGGCTTCAAGGACGGCACCCGGAACGTCTCCGGCACCGACACCGCCGCCCTGGACAAGCACGTGTGGGTGGCCGAGGGCGACGGCGGCAGCGCCGGCTCCTGGCTGGCCGGGGGCTCCTACCTGGTGGCCCGCCGGATCCGGATGAACATCGAGACCTGGGACCGCACCCCGCTCCAGGAGCAGGAGGACATCTTCGGCCGCGACAAGGCCGAGGGCGCCCCGGTGGGCAAGTCCAGGGAACGCGACGAGCCCTTCCTCAAGGCCATGAAGCCGCAGGCGCACGTCCGTCTCGCCCACCCCGACACCAACGGCGGCGCGATGATGCTGCGCCGCGGCTACTCCTTCACCGACGGCACCGACGGACTGGGCCGGCTCGACGCGGGCCTGTTCTTCCTCGCCTACCAGCGCGACCTGCGCAAGGGCTTCATCCCGGTCCAGCGCAACCTGGCCCGGTCCGACGTCCTCAACGAATACATCCAGCACGTGGGTTCGGCCGTCTTCGCCGTCCCGCCGGGCGTCCGCGACAGCGACGACTGGTGGGGCCGGGCGCTGTTCTCCTAGGGAGTCACCGGCATGTTCGGCAACTATCTGATCGGTCTGCGCGAAGGGCTGGAAGCCAGCCTGGTCGTCTGCATCCTGGTCGCCTACCTCGTCAAGACCGGTCACCGGGACCGGCTGCCGCCCATCTGGCTGGGCGTCGGCCTGGCCGTCGCCCTCAGCCTGGGCTTCGGCGCCGCCCTCGAATTCGGCACCCAGGAGCTGACGTTCGAGGCGAAGGAGGCCATCGGCGGCACCCTGTCGATCGTCTCGGTGGGGCTGGTCACCTGGATGGTGTTCTGGATGAAGCGCACCGCCCGCCATCTGAAGGCCGAGCTGCACGGCAAGCTGGACGCGGCGCTCGCGGTCGGCACCGGGGCGCTGGTCACCACGGCGTTCCTGGCCGTCGGCCGGGAGGGCATCGAGACCTCGCTGTTCGTCTGGGGTTCGGTCCGGGCCGCCGGTGACGGCGCGGGCCCGCTCACCGGGGTCCTGCTGGGCATCGCCACCGCCGTGCTGCTGGGCTGGCTGTTCTACCGGGGCGCCCTGCGCATCAACCTGGCGAAGTTCTTCACCTGGACCGGCGGCATGCTGGTGGTGGTGGCCGCGGGGGTGCTCGCGTACGGGGTGCACGACCTCCAGGAGGCGGACTTCCTGGGCGGGCTCACCGACAAGGCCTTCGACATCAGCTCCGCGGTCCCGCCGGACAGCTGGTACGGCACCCTGCTGAAGGGCACCGTCAACTTCCAGCCCGACCCGACGGTGCTCCAGCTGACGGTGTGGGCCCTCTATCTGGTCCCGGTGCTGGCCCTGTTCCTGCTCCCGTCCGGCGGATGGCGCCGCGCCGGCGGCAGCAACAACAGCAACTGACGGTGGCCGGGGCGGCTCACCACAGCAGCTCCCGCTCGGCGAAGCCCAGCACGGGGGCGGCCGGGCCGGCCCGGCCGGGGCTCAGCCGATGCGGGTGCCCGCGCCGGCCACCCGTACGCGCCGGTCGCCGGGGCGGAGTTCCACCGTCAGCACCCCGGGACGGCCCATGTCCTCGCCCTGGTGGAGGGTGAGGACGGCATCCTCGGGGACCAGCCCGAGCTCTCGCGCGTACGCCCCGAAGGCGGCGGCCGCGGCCCCGGTCGCCGGGTCCTCCACCACCCCGCCCACCGGGAACGGGTCGCGGACGTGGAACACCCGGTCCGAGGCCCGGTGGACCAGTTGCAGGGTGACCAGGTCCAGGCGCCGCATCAGCGCCTCCAGCCGGGGGAAGTCGTACGCCAGGTCCGCGAGCCGGGCCCGGGAGCCGGCGGCCAGCACCAGGTGCCGGGCGCCCGCGTAGGCGATCCTGGGCGGCAGCGCCGGGTCCAGGTCGGCGGCCGGCCAGTCCAGTGCGGCGAGCGCCTCGGCGAGGTCCGCCGGGTCCACCCCGGTGACGTCCGGCTCCACGCTGGTGAGGGTGGCCCGCAGCCCGTCCCCGGCCGCGACCACCGACACCGGTACGGTGCCGGCGGCGGTGGCGAACAGCAGCTCCCCGGGGCCGATCCGCTCGGCCAGGGCGATCGCGGCGGCCACCGTGGCGTGCCCGCAGAAGGGGACCTCGACCTTCGGGCTGAAGTACCGGACCGTGAACCCCCGGCCGGCCTCCGCGCCCAGCCCCTCCGGGGGCGCGGTCAGGAAGGCGGTCTCGCTGTAGCCGAGTCCGGCGGCGATCCCCAGCATGGCGGCCTCGTCCAGGCCCGAGGCGTCCAGCACCACTCCGGCCGGGTTGCCTCCGTCGGGGTCCTGGGAGAACGCGGTGTACCTCAGCACTTCTTCGCTCATGACCGGCCCAACCCGCCCGTGCCGCGCGGCATTCCCGCCGCGCCGGACCGGTTCGGCCACCGGCCCCGTATCCGGTTCCGTATCCGGTTCCGTCAGCCCCGGCCGATGTACGGCATGGCGGTGGCCATCACGGTGGCGAACTGCACGTTGGCTTCGAGGGGGAGCCCGGCCATGTGCAGGACGGTGCGGGCCACGTCCGCCGCGTCCATCACCGGCTCCACCGCCAGCTGCCCGTTGGCCTGGAGGATCCCGGTCTGCATGCGCTCGGTCATCTCGGTGGCCGCGTTGCCGATGTCGATCTGGCCGCAGGCGATCCGGTACGGCCGGCCCTCCAGGGACAGCGACTTGGTGAGCCCGGTCATGGCGTGCTTGGTGGCGGTGTAGGCGATCGAGCGGGGGCGCGGGACGTGCGCGGAGATGGAGCCGTTGTTGATGATGCGGCCGCCCTGCGGGTCCTGTTCCTTCATCAGGCGGAACGCCCCCTGGGCGCAGAGGAACGACCCGGTCAGGTTGACGTCGACCACCTGCTTCCACTCCTGGTGGCCGATGTCCTCCAGCGGGACCCCGGCCGGGCCGAAGGTGCCGGCGTTGTTGAAGAGGAGGTCCAGGCGCCCGTAGCGCTCCCGGGTGGCGGCGAAGAGGGCGGTGACCTCGTCCGGGTCGCTGACGTCGGTCGGTACGGGGAGGAGCTCGGCGTCCGGGCGGGCCTCCGCGGCGGCCGCGGCGGTGGCTTCGAGGGGTTCGGCCCGGCGGCCGGCCAGGGTCAGCGACCAGCCGGCCGCCGAGAGGGCCAGGGCGACGGAACGGCCGATGCCGGAGCCGGCACCGGTCACTACAGCGATCTTGTTCCCGGTTGCGTTCATGAGGCCGGAGAGTACGTCACAGCGCAGGTGGGGCCCGGGACGTTCCGATAGCTGAGAACATGGGTCGGTCCGGGGGTGTGACCAGACGACAAGCAGACTGGAGCTTTGTATGCCCGAGCGAGGCCACACCGGGGCCCCCTCCTCCCCAGCCGTCTCCACACCCGTCCCTCCCGCCACCCGGGCGGCCCGCCGCACCGGGCTGCTGGTGACCTTCATCCTCGGCGGGCTGTCCGCCATGCCGCCGCTGTCGATGGACATGTACCTGCCGGCCCTGCCGGAGGTCACCGCCTCGCTGTCCAGCCCGGCCGCGACCATCCAGCTGACCCTGACCGCCTGCCTGGCCGGCATGGCCCTCGGCCAGCTGGTGATCGGCCCGATGAGCGACAAGTGGGGCCGCAAGCGGCCGCTGACCATCGGCATGATCGTCTACGTGCTGGCCACCGCGGTCTGCGCGCTGGCCCCGTCCGCCGAGCTGCTCATCGCCTTCCGGCTGATCCAGGGCCTGGCCGGGGCGGCCGCGATAGTCATCGCCCGGGCCGTGGTCCGGGACCTGTACGACGGGGTCGAGATGGCCCGGTTCTTCTCCACCCTGATGCTGATCTCCGGTGTCGCCCCGATCGTCGCCCCGCTGATCGGCGGCCAGATCCTCCGCTTCTCCGACTGGCGGGGCGTGTTCGTCGTGCTGACGGTGATCGGCGCGGTCCTGACCGTGGTGATGTGGCGGGGACTGGACGAGACGCTGCCGCCCGAGCGCCGGCACACCGGCGGGGTCGGAGCCGCCCTGCACACCATGCGGGGGCTGCTCGCCGACCGGGTCTTCGCCGGCTACATGCTGGCCGGCGGTTTCGCCTTCGCCACCCTCTTCGCCTACATCTCCGCCTCCCCGTTCGTGATCCAGGAGATCTACGGGGCCTCCCCGCAGACCTTCTCGCTGCTGTTCGGCCTGAACTCGGTGGGCCTGATCGCCGCCGGGCAGGTCAACGGCAAGCTGCTGGTGGGCCGGGTCAGCCTGGACAAGGTGCTGGCCGCCGGACTGGCCGTGGTGCTGGTGTCCTCGGTCTCCCTGCTGCTGATGTCCGCCGGGGCGTTCGGCGAGGTCGGGCTGGTCCCGATCGCGGCCGGACTGTTCGTGCTGATGTCCGCGATGGGCGTGGTGCTGCCCAACACCAACGCGCAGGCCCTGATGCGGACCCCGCACGCGGCCGGCTCCGCCTCCGCGCTGCTGGGCACCTCCTCCTTCCTGGTGGGCGCGGTGGCCTCGCCGCTGGTGGGGATCGCCGGCGAGGACACGGCGGTGCCGATGGCCGTGGTGCAGGTGGTGTGCGCGCTGCTCGCCATGGCCTGCTTCGCCGGGATGTGCCGGCCCTGGCGGGCCGCCCGCTCGGCGGCACCGGCCGGGGTCCCGTCCGGGAAGCAGCCCGAGGCCCAGTCCGAGGCCCAGTCCGGTGCCCAGGCCGCGGTCCCGGCGGCGGGCGAGTAGCCCGCCGGGGGCGCCGTAAACTTCGCGGGTGAACGCCTTCGCCCCTGCCCCGTCCGAACCCACCACCGCCGAGAGCCTGCGGGCCGCTCTGGCCGGGCTGCTCGACGGGCTGCCGCCGAAGCAGGCGGCGGCCGCGGTCGAGCGGCTGATCTCCAACTACCGGGGGCGCACCCCGACCGACGCCCCGGTGCTCCGGGACCGCTCGGACGTGGCGGCGTACGCGGCGTACCGGATGCCGGCCACCTTCGAGGCGGTCCGGGCCGCGCTGGCCGGACTGCGGGAGGCGGCCCCCGGCTGGACCCCGGGCTCGCACGTGGACGTGGGCGGCGGGACCGGGGCGGCGACCTGGGCGGTGGACTCCGCCTGGGCCGGGCCCCGGGAGACCCTGGTGCTGGACTGGGCCGAACCGACCCTGGCCCTGGGCCGGGAGCTGACCGCCGGTTCGGGGTCGGCGGTGCTGCGCGGCGCCGAGTGGCGCAAGGCCGTCATCGGGTCGGCGCTCAGCCTGCCGGAGGCCGACCTGGTGACCGTCAGCTATGTGCTGGGCGAGCTGACCGCGGAGGCCCGCCGGGCCGTGGTCGCCGAGGCGGCGCGGGCCGGCCGGGCCGTGGTCGTGGTGGAGCCGGGCACCCCGGAGGGCTATCTGCGGATCCGGGAGGCCCGGGACGCGCTGATCGCGGCCGGGTTCACGGTGGCCGCGCCCTGCCCGCACGACGGGACCTGCCCGATCGTGCCGGGCGAGGACTGGTGCCACTTCTCGGCCCGGGTCAGCCGGTCCTCCCTGCACCGGCAGGTGAAGGGCGGCTCGCTGGCGTACGAGGACGAGAAGTTCGGGTACGTGGCGGCGGTCCGGTTCCCGGTGGCGCCGGCCGCCTCCCGGATCACCCGGCGGCCGCAGATCCGCAAGGGCCTGGTGCTGCTGGAGCTGTGCGGCCCGGAGTCCGAGGGGCTGCGCCGGGCCACGGTGAGCAAGCGGCAGGGCGAGGAGTACCGGGCGGCCCGGGACGCCGAGTGGGGCGACGCCTGGCCGCCGGCCGCGGAGTAGCCCGCGGGACCGGCGGCCGGGCGGTCGCGCCGGCGGTCAGGGACGGAGCTCCTGGGTGCAGCACTTCACGCTGCCGCCGCCCTTGAGGAGTTCCCCGAGGTCCATGGGGACGGGTTCGAACCCGCGGTCCCGCAGCGGGTCGAAGAGTCCGGCGGCGGCCTGCGGGAGCAGGACGTGCCGTCCGTCGGAGACCGCGTTGAGGCCGAAGGCCGCCGCGTCCTGGGCGGTGGCGATCAACGCGTCCGGGAAGAGCCGGCGCAGCACGGACCGGCTGCCCGGCGAGAAGGCGTCGGGGAAGTACATGACCTCGTCGCCGTCGAGCACGCTGAGGGCCGTGTCCAGGTGGTAGTAGCGCGGGTCGACCAGGTCGAGTCCGATGACCGGGCGGCCGAAGAACTCCTGGGCCTCGTCGCGGGCGAGCGGGCTGGAGCGGAAGCCCCGGCCGGCCAGCACCCAGCTCGCGGTGACCGCGAAGTCCCCCTCCCCCTCGTTGACGTGCTCGGGTTCGCGGACCTCGGTGTAGCCGGCGGCCCGGAACCAGTCCAGGTGGGCCACGGCCTCCGCGGTGCGTTCGGGGTGGGCGAACCGGGCGCCGAGGACCTTGCCGTCGACCACGGTCGCGCCGTTGGCGGCGAAGACCATGTCGGGGAGGCCCGGGCGGGGTTCGAGGATCTCGACCGTGTGGCCGAAGGAGCGGTACCGGTCCCGGAGGTCCTCCCACTGGGTGAGTGCGAGGGGCAGGTCCACCGGTTTCGTGGGGTCCATCCACGGGTTGATGGAGTACGTGACCTCGAAGTGCGCGGGTGGGCACATCAGGTAACGCCGGGGTGTGGCGTCTCTGCGCAAAGAGGGCTCCTCTGGAAGAAGCGAAGAAGCGTGCGTCGGTGGAGAGAATCGTCTCTCCTCGGGGGGATCCGGCGCAGTGATCCGTTCGGGTGATTTACCCGACCATCCGCCCCCCGGCCCTCCACTCTGGAGACGAGACGTCTCGGACCGGTACGGTGGCCGTATGGCCAAGACCCCTGATTCCGCGCGCCGCAGCGACCGTTCCCGCCGGGCCATCCTGGACGCCGCCCTGGCCCTGGTGGGCGAGGTCGGCTACAACAAGCTGACCATCGAGGCCATCGCGGCCCGGGCGGGGGTGGGCAAGCAGACCATCTACCGCTGGTGGCCCTCCAAGGCGGCCGTGCTGCTGGACGCCTCGCTGGCCCTCGCCGGGGACGCGGCCGAGGACGGCGCATGGGCCGGCTTCCCCGACACCGGGGACCTGGCCGCCGACCTGAAGACCGTCCTGCGGGCCACCGTGGACGAGTTCACCGACGAGCGGTACGCCGCCCCGGCCCGGGCCCTCACCGCCGCCGGGGCCACCGACCCGGAGCTGGGGGCCCGCTTCACCGAGCAGCTGCTGGAACCCCAGCTCGCGCTGTACGAGCAGCGGCTGCGGGTGGCACGGGATGCCGGCGGGATCGCCGAGGACACCGATCTACGGCTGGCGGTGGAGATGCTCCTCGGCCCTCTGACGTACCGCTGGCTGCTCGGCACCGGCCCGCTCACCTACGCGTTCACCGACGCCCTGGTCGACCGGGTGCTCGCCGGACTGCGGTGAGCAATGTCACCGGGTGCCTCCGACCCCCATCCATCCGGCCGACAACTGCTGTTTTGCCGGAGTTTCCTCGGATCTGCGGCGGCCCGCACCCATCCGGGGCGCTGACCCCGGTTGATGAGTCCGGTCACCCGGGGCGCAGGATGGTGGGACGATGTCAGGGTCTGCCGGGGCCAACGGTGAGGTGAGGGGATACATGGGGTCTGAGTCCGGCCGCTTCGAACGCGGTGAGCAGAGCAGGATCTCCCAGTGGCTGCGCCGACGGAAGCCGACCCCGGAAGACCCCGGCCGGGAGCGCGAGGCGCTCCTCCAGGCCGTGGCCGCCGCGGGGCTGCCGATCGCCCCCGCCGCCCATCCCGCCGGTTACCGATGTTCCTGCGAACGCATCGGCTGTCCCACCCCGGCCCGACATCCGCTGTCCTTCGCCTGGCAGACCCAGTCGACCACCGACCGCGCCCAGGTCGAGCGCTGGGCCCGCAACCAGCCCCAGGCCAACTTCATCACCGCGACCGGCATGGTCCACGACGTGCTGGACGTCCCGCTGGAAGCCGGCCGGAACGCCCTCGCCCGGCTGCTCGCCGCCGGCATCGAGGTGGGGCCGGTCGCCGAGTCCGGGGCCGGCGGGCCGGAGGCCCAGGCCCGGATGCTGTTCTTCACCGCCACCCGCGGCACCCCCGAGGACGAGGACGAGTGGTGGCCCTGCGAACTGGACTGCCACCCCGAGACCATGGACGAGCACCCGGGCCTGCGCTGGCACTGCCGCGGCAGCTACGTACTGGTGCCGCCGGCCGCCCTCCCCGGTGAGCTGTCCGTCTCCTGGCTGCGCGGCATGGAGCACCCGCTGCCCGACCCGCTGACCCTGCTGGAGACCCTGACCGACGCCTGCGCCCTGTACGCGGGCGCCGCCGACCACGACCCCGCCAGCGCGGTGGCCTGGCCGCTCAGCCGCTGAACCCTCCGGGCCGGGCGGCTCCCGCCCGGCCCGGCCCTGTCGCCGTCCAGGTCCAGTCCGGTCCGGTCCGGTCCGGTCAGTGGATCTGGGTGACCACCACGTCCAGCGCCCAGGCCCGGCCCGGCTTCGCCGGCGGCTCGCACTCCACCGTGTGGCCCAGGTCCCGCAGCACACCGACCAGTTCGGCGGGACCGGCCGGCGCCGCCCCGGACCGCAACAGGTCCCGGACCAGCCGGCCCTTGGTGGCCTTGTTGAAGTGGCTGACCACCGAGCGCTTCTCCACCCCGTCCACCATCTGGGAGTGCAGCACCCGGACCGTGGCGGTGCGGCCGGCCAGCTCCCCCTTCGGCTTCCAGGCCGAGGCGTAGGCGGACGAGCGAAGGTCCAGGACCGGCCCGTCACCGGCCGCCGCCGGCATCACCTCGGCCATGGCCGTCCGCCAGTACGCGCCGAGCGCGCCCAGCCCCGGCAGCTTCACCCCCATCGAGCAGCGGTAGGACGGGATCCGGTCGGTCACCCGCACCGCCCCCCACAGCCCGGAGAACACCAGCAGGGACTCCTCGGCGCGGGCCCGGGCCGCCGGGTCCAGATCGGCCAGCCCCAACGCGTCGTACAGCACCCCGGTGTAGATCTCCCCGGCCGGGCGGGCGGCCGCCGAGCGCAGGGCCGCGTTCTTGGCGACCTCGCCGCGCAGCCCCTCGCTGAGGCCGAGCACCTCGCGGGCCTTGCCCTCGTCGCCCGCGCACAGCTCGACCAGCTCCTCCAGGACGGCGGCGCGCGCACCGGCCAGCCCCGGCAGCGACAGGTCCTCGGGCTTCAGCGGTGCGCCGGAGCCGCCGGCGGCCTTTCCCTCGGAGGGCGGCAGCAGCACGAGCACGGTGGTTCTCCTTCGTACGGACACGGCGCGGGGGGTGCGGCCCCCGCACGAGGGTAAACCTCGCCACCCCGCCCGACCGCAATCCGCGACCCTCCCGAACCCGGGCGAACCCTCCCGATGGGTTCTAGGCTCGGTGCATGCCACGCCGCCTTGTGCATCTGACCGGAGCAGACGGGGACGAGCTGCGGGCCGCGCTGCGCGGCCTGCGGACCGAACTGGGCGTGGCCGGGGAGTTCCCGCCCGCCGCGCGGGCGGAGGCCGAGCGGGCCGCCGCCGCTCCCCGGCTCCCCGGCGAGGACGCCACCGACCTGCCGCTGTGCACCGTGGACCCGCCCGCCTCCACCGACCTCGACCAGGCCCTGCACCTGGCCCGCCGCCCGGGCGGCGGCTACCGGGTGCACTACGCCATCGCCGATGTCGCGGCCTTCGTCACCCCGGGCGGTGCCCTGGACGCCGAGGCCCACCGCCGGGTCAGCACCCTCTACTTCCCGGACGGGAAGGTGCCGCTGCACCCGGCCGTGCTCTCGGAGGGGGCGGCCAGCCTGCTGCCCGGCGAGCCCCGCCCGGCCCTGCTGTGGCGGCTGGACCTGGACCGGGAGGGCCGGGTGACGGCCACCGGGCTGCGCCGGGCCCTGGTCCGCAGCCGGGCGAAGCTCGACTACGCCGGGGTGCAGCGGGCCGTCGACGGGGGCACCGCCGAGGAGCCCCTCGCCCTGCTCCGGGAGGTCGGGCGGCTCCGGGAGGCCCTGGAGACCGAACGCGGCGGGATCTCCCTGGACGTGCCCGAGCAGGAGATCGTCCTCCGGGACGGCCGCTACGTGCCGGTCTACCGGGCCCCGCTCCCCGCCGAGGGCTGGAACGCGCAGATCTCCCTGATGACCGGGATGGCCGCCGCCGATCTGATGCTGGCGTCCGGCACCGGCATCCTGCGCACCCTTCCCACCGCCCCGGACGGCGCCGTGGGCCGGCTGCGCCGGACCGCCGCGGCCCTGCACATCGACTGGCCGCACCATGTGCCGTACGCGCGGCTGATCCGCTCCCTGGACCCGTCCGTGCCCGCGCACGCCGCGTTCCTCCAGGAGTGCACCACCCTGCTGCGCGGGGCCGGCTACACCGTGTTCACCGGCGGGCAGCTGCCCGATCCGGCCGTGCACGCCGCGGTGGCCGCCCCGTACGCGCACTGCACGGCCCCGCTGCGGCGGCTGGTCGACCGGTACACGGGCGAGCTGTGCCTGGCGGCGGTCGCCGGGGCCGCGCCCCCGGACTGGGTGGTGGCGGCCCTGCCGGCGCTGCCCCGGGAGATGGCCGAGGGCAGCAGGCTGGCCGGCACGGTGGAGCGGGCCGCCCTGGACCTGGTGGAGGCGGCGCTGCTCCGGGACCGGGTCGGGGACACCTTCGAGGGCACCGTGACCGACGTCCGGGAGCGGGACCCGCGGGTGGGCACGGTCCAGTTGGCGGATCCGGCCGTGATCGGCCGGGTCGAGTCCGCGGACGGCCCGCTGCCGCTCGGCGAACGGATCCCGGTCCGGCTGCTCCGGGCGGACCCCGGCGGCCCGGGGGTGCTGTTCAGCGCCCTGCCCGTCCGGTGAAGGCCGCCATCACCCGGCGGACCACCTCGGCCTGGGCCGGCGGGTAGTCGGCCAGCAGTGCCTCCCGCAGGCTGTCGGCCAGCGGGTCCGCGGGACCGCCGGCCGGCAGCAGCCCGAACGCCTCCTCCGGTACGGCGGCCACCAGCTCGGCGGCGAGGGCCGGGATGCGGGGGTCGTCGGCCGGGGCGTCGTGCAGGGCGTCGAGCCGCTCGTACAGGGCGAGCACCGACGGGTCGGCGGCCAGGGTGCCGAGCACCCCGTAGAGCGCCTCGGCGCCGCCCGCCGCGTCGAGCAGCTCCAGGTGCTCGCGGTCCTTGCGGGCGCTGGCGGAACCGGTGTCCGGTGCCCGGGCCAGCAGGGCGGCCAGTGCCGGGGAGACCGGTTCGGCGGTGCCGGGCGCGGCGGCCAGCAGGGCCGCCAGCCGCCGTCGGCGCTCACCGATCTCGGCCTGCTGCCGGGCCAGGTCCGCGTCCAGCTCGGCCAGGACCTCGGCCAGGTCACGGCCGGCGTCCTCGGCGAGCACGTCCCGGACCTCGTCCAGGGGCAGGCCCAGCTCGGTCAGCCGGCGCACCCGGGCCAGCAGGACCGCGTCCCGCACCCCGTACGTCCGGTAGCCGTTGGGCCGGCGCTCCGGTTCCGGGAGCAGCCCGACCTGGTGGTAGTGCCGGATCGCCCGGGTGGTGGTGCCGACGAGTGCGGCGATCTCTCCGATCCTCATGCGCCCAGTAAAACCCTCCCGCCGCGGCGGGTAGCATGGTCGTTCGCAGAACAACGCGAGCGGACGGCCGCGTCAGGGTTCCGGCCCTGCCGAGGAACGTCCGGGCTCCACAGGGCAAGGTGGTGGGTAACGCCCACCCGGGGTGACCCGCGGGACAGTGCCACAGAAAACAGACCGCCGGCGGCTTCGGCCGCAGGTAAGGGTGAAACGGTGGTGTAAGAGACCACCAGCGCCTGGGGTGACCCAGGCGGCTAGGTAAACCCCACCCGGAGCAAGGTCAAGAGGGATCCTCCCCGGAGGGTCCTGCGCGGACGATCGAGGGCTGCCCGCCCGAGTCCGCGGGTAGACCGCACGAGGCCGGCGGCAACGCCGGTCCTAGATGGATGGCCGTCTCCCCGGTGACCGCGAGGTCTCCGGGCGACAGAACCCGGCGTACAGCTCGGGTTGTTCTGCCACTCGTACCGAGGGCCCCGCACACGGCGTGTGCGGGGCCCTCGGTCTGTCACCGGCGGGTCAGCGCAGGTGGGAGGTGTCGTTGAGCAGCCGTACCGAGGCGTTGCCGTCCGCGTAGTAGGCCACCGCCGAGACCGAGGCGGCGGAGAGCTCCATCTTGAACATCGACTCCGGCGGGGCGCCGAGGGCCAGCCGGACCAGGGTCTTCACCGGGGTGACATGGGTGACCAGGAGCACGGTGCGGCCCGCGTGTTCGGTGAGCAGCCGGTCCCGGGCGGCCGAGACCCGGCGGGTGACCTGGGTGAAGCTCTCGCCGCCGCCGGTCGGGGCGGCCTTGGCGGAGCCCAGCCAGGCCTGGAGGTCCTCCGGGAAGCGTTCCTTGACCTCGGCGAAGGTGAGGCCCTCCCAGGCGCCGAAGTCGGTCTCGCGCAGCCCGTCCTCGATGGTGACGGGCAGTCCGAGGCGGTCGGCGACCGCCTGCGCGGTCTCCCGGCAGCGGCGCAGCGGGGAGCTGACCACGGCCGTGACGGTGCCCCGGGCGGCCAGGGCGGCGGCGACGGCCTCGGCCTGGCGGCGGCCGGCCGGGGAGAGCTCGGGGTCGGTGCCGCCGCTGCCGGAGAACCGCTTCTCCGGGGTGAGCGCGGTCTCCCCGTGCCGGAGCAGGACGAAGGTGGCGGGTGCCCCGAGGTCGGGCGACACCCCCCAGCCCTGGGCCGGGACGGCCGTGCCGGCGGCCGGCCGGGCCGGTGCCGGGACCTGTGCGCCGGCCGCCCGGGCGGCCTCCCGGTCCAGGTCGGCCTGGGCCACCGGGCCGTCCGGCCGGAGGCCGGTGCCCGCGCCCGTGCTGGTACCGGTGCTCGTGCGGGTGCGGGAGGGGGCGCCGGCCAGCGCGGCCCGGGCCGCCGCCGCGCCCGCGGCCTGGTCGCCGGGCGGACCGGCCGGCGGCGGGGCGGCGGCCGACGAGCGGGCCGCGCCTCGGTCCAGGGCGGCGGAGGAGCCGGAGGGCTCCCACTGCCTGCCGCGCTTGCCCGCGTCCATCGCCTCGTTGGCCAGCCGGTCCGCGTGCTTGTTCTTCTCGCGCGGGATCCACTCGTACCGGACCTGGGAGGCCGGCAGCACACGGGCCGCCGCCGCCGCGAGCGGCTTCATGTCCGGGTGCTTGATCTTCCAGCGGCCGGACATCTGCTCGACGACCAGCTTGGAGTCCATCCGGACCAGCACCTGTGCGTCGGCGGAGAGTTCGGCGGCCGCCTGGAGTCCGGCGATCAGACCCTTGTACTCGGCCACGTTGTTGGTCGCGACACCGATGAACTCGGCCCGCTCGGCGAGGGTTTCACCGGTGACCGGGTCCAGGACGACCGCGCCGTAGCCGGCCGGCCCCGGGTTGCCCCGGGAGCCGCCGTCCGCTTCGACCACCAGCCGCATCAGATGCCCGAGTCGGCCGTACGGACGAGGATGCGGCCGCAGCTCTCGTGCCGCACGACCGCGGCCCGCGCGGCCGCCTTGATCTCGTTGATCTCCGAGAGGTCCAGCTCCAGCTGGCAGCCCAGGCAGCGCTTCTGGTAGAGCTTCGCCGCGCCGACGCCGCCCTGCTTGGCGCGGATCTTCTCGTAGAGGGCGATCAGGTCGGCCGGCACGGAGCCGACGACGATCTCGCGGTCCTTGGTCACCGCGGCGACCTCGGCGTCGATCTCGGCGGTGGCCGCGTCCCGGCGGGCGGTCGCGTCGTCCTCCTTGGACTGGAGGGCGGAGACCCGGTCGGTCAGCTCCGCGACCCGCTCCTGCGCGGACTCGCGGCGCTCCATGACCTCCAGGACCACGTCCTCCAGGTCGCCCTGCCGCTTGGCCAGGGAGACGACCTCGCGCTGGAGGTTCTCCAGATCCCGGGGCGAGCCGGTGCCGGCGTCCAGACGCTGCTGGTCGCGGGCGGCGCGCTGACGGACCTGGTCGACGTCCTGCTCCGCCTTGGTCTGCTCGCGGGCGGTGTCGCTCTCCTCGGTCTGGGCGGCGACCAGCAGGTCCCGCTGCGAGGTCAGGTCCTTGGTGAGCGAGTCGAGCTCGGCGTGCACGGGCAGCGACTTGCGCTTGTGGGCGAGCTGCGACAGCCGCGTGTCCAGGGCCTGGACGTCGAGAAGTCGGATCTGGTCGGCGGGCTCGGCGTTCAGTTGGGGGCTCCAGGGATAGAGGGTGTGATGGCGGACGGCGCGTGGGCCGTCCAGGGGTCGGTGACCGTGCGCGAGACATGGGTGCGGAGGCCCCAGCCGTTGCGCTCGGAGATGGCGTCGAGCTGGGCCGCGGCCTGCTCGCACCAGGGCCACTCGGTGGCCCAGTGGGCGGCGTCGACGAGGGCGAGCGGGCTCTGCTCGCGGGCCTCGGACACCGGGTGGTGGCGCAGGTCGGCGGTGAGGAAGGCGTCCACACCGGCGGCCCGGACCTGCTCGAAGAGGCTGTCGCCGGAGCCGCCGCTGACCGCGACGGTACGGATCAGGGCGTCGGGGTCGCCGGCCGCGCGGATGCCCTGCGCGGTGGGCGGCAGCCAGGCGGCGGCCCGGGCGGCGAACTCGCGGAGGGTCTCCGGGTGGTCCAGCTCGCAGATCCGGCCCAGCCCCCGGCGGCCGGCCGGATCGGTGGGGTCCGGCACCAGCGGGCCGGTGACCCGCAGGTCGAGGGCGCCGGCCAGGGCGTCGGAGACCCCGGGGTCGGCGGTGTCGGCGTTGGTGTGGGCCACGTGCAGCGCGATGTCGTTCTTGATCAGCGTGTGCACGACCCGGCCCTTGAAGGTGTCGGCCGCCACCGTGGTGGTGCCGCGCAGATAGAGGGGGTGGTGGGTGACGAGCAGGTCGGCGCCCAGCTTCACCGCCTCGTCGGCGATCTCCTGGACCGGGTCGACGGCGAACAGCACCCGGGAGACCTCGGCCTCCGGATCCCCGCAGACGGTGCCCACGGCGTCCCAGCCCTCGGCCCGGGCCGGGGGCCAGAGGGCGTCGAGCGCGGCGATGACTTCAGCGAGACGGGGCACGGGGCAAGGCTACCGTCCGCCACGGCCGCCCCGCCCGGGCGGCCGGGGGCGGACCGGGCCGCCCGGGGACCCGGCCCACCGTCCCGGAGCCGCCCGGTTCCTCCCCGCTCGCCCCGATCATCCGCATACCGCACAGCACAATCACCTCCCCGACCACAGCCGAATCCCGGACCGGCCACCCTTATGTGTGAAGCGGGAGGGGTCGTGTTGTCCGGCGGGAACGGCGAAAACTAGCTTCCTCACCGGAGGTGACGCACAGATGACTGCCTGTGCTGTGGCTACTGCCGAGGAGGCCCCGGTGACTCCCGAGACCCCAGTGACCCCGGTGACCCCCGTGACCGCCGGGCCGTCCGGACCCCCCGGGCCGACCCCGTTCACGATCGCCGCGGACGGCTCCTACGCCGCCCGGCTCGCCGGACACGGCGAGGCCCGCTACCCGGAGCGCTGGACCCTGGACGGACCGGAGCCCTACGCCGTGCCGCTCCCGCTGGACCAGCCCGAGGAGGCGGACAGCGAGCTCCTGCCGCTGACCGACGGCCGGGTGCTGATCCACCGGCGGGTGGCCGACCGGCACGCCTTCGCCCTCCTCTACCCCACCGGCCCGCGGACCGGCCAGCTGCCGCTCGGCGCCCTGGGGGCCATAGACGGGCTGCGGGTCGGCCTGCTGCCGCCCTCCCCGGACGGCACCCGGGCCTACGCCCTGGCCGTGATCGGGGACTCCAGCGTGGTGTGGCGGGTGGCCGGCGGCGGTCCGGCGCCGGAACCGGTGGCCAGGATCCCCGGCCGCTGCTCCGGCGGGGTCTGGCTGGACCGGGGCGGCCGGCTGCTCGCCCTGGACCGCGAGCTCGGCGGGACCGTGAAGGCCGTGGCGGTGGACCTGGGGCGCGGCGGAGAGGTGTCCCCGCTGCTCCAGATCTCCGAGACCAGCGAGGACCGGCTGCTGCTGGCCGATCCGGAGAGCGGTCTGCTGCTGGTCCGCTCGGACGCGCCCGGCGAACCGCGGATCGGCTGGGGGGTGCTGGGCAGCGCGCGGCCGATCCGGTTCCCGGAGTGCCTGCGGGCGGAGGGGGCCACCGCGGTGCCGTTCGCGGTGCAGCCCGGGCAGGCCCTGATGCCGGAGGACTGCGCCGTCGCCCTCCGCCTGCACACCCCGGCCGCCGAGGGCCCGGACGGCACGGGGCCGGACGGGACGGGTTCCGGCGGCACCGGATACGGCGGGACGGGTTTCGGCGGGACGGGCGAGGCGCTGGCCCTGTGGCGGCCCGCCGACCGCCGTGTCTTCCGGCTCGGCGGCCCGGCCGGCTGGCTCGGCGGGGCCGGCCTGTGGACCCGCGAGGGCCGTCTGCGGCTCCCCTTCGCCACCCCGGAGGTGCCCTGCGGGGTGGCCGCGCTGAACATCCCCCAGGCCCCGCCGCCCGCGGTCCGGCTGGCCCCCGACCCGGAGCCGGCCCCGGCGGCCGCCCGCCCGGTCCCCCTCCAGCAGGCCCCGCTGGCCGCCCGCACCTGACGGGGCACCCTCACCCCAGGACGAACCGTTCGAAACCCGTCTCGGCGAGCGAGTCCGCGCAGTCCAGCCGGGCCGCCTCGGCGACCAGCCGTTCGTACTCCTCCCGCAGCACCGGGATCCGGTGGTACGCCACGCTCCGCGCCAGCTGGTCCAGGGCGAGCTCCGCCTCGTCGTTGTCGATGAGTTCGAGCACCGACCGCAGCGGACCGGTCGGCCCGAGGTCCTCCGCCGTCCGGCGGACGATCGACACGACGGTGGCACGCAACAGGGCGTCGGGGCACTCGGCGGGCGGGTTCATGCCCCGAGTGTGCCCCGACGCCCTCCGTAGGCCCACCGGATCGGCCGCGGTCGGCCCTGGTCGGCCCGGATCAGCCGTGTTTGAGGCCCAGTACCTCCGCCGCCGCGAAGGTCTCGCCCTCCGGGCGGGAGGCGTAGTGCGCGCCGAGCAGTTCCTCCAGCTCCTCGAAGGAGAAGGACTCCTTCGCGGTGTCGAACTTGGCGGCCACCCGCGGGCGCTCCATGACGACCACGATCCCGCCGTGCACCACGAACAGCTGCCCGTTCGCCCGGGCGGCGGCCGGCGAGGCCAGATAGCCGACCAGCGGGGCCACGTGCTCCGGGGCCAGCGGGTCCAGCCTGCCCTCCTCGGGGACCTGGAAGCCGGCGAAGACGTCCTCGGTCATCCGGGTGCGGGCACGCGGGCAGATCGCGTTGGCGGTGACCCCGTACTTGGCCAGGGCCAGGGCCGTCGAGGTGGTGAGCCCCACGATGCCGCCCTTGGCGGCCGCGTAGTTCGGCTGGCCGGCGGAGCCGCCGAGGAAGGCCTCCGAGGAGGTGTTGACGATCCGGCCGTAGACCGGGCCGCCCGCCGCCTTGGACCGCTCCCGCCAGTGCGCCGAGGCGAAGTGGGTGGTGTTGAAGTGGCCCTTGAGGTGGACCCGGATCACCGAGTCCCACTCCTCCTCGGACATCGAGAACACCATCCGGTCCCGCAGGATCCCCGCGTTGTTGACCAGGATGTCGAGCTTGCCGAAGCTGCCGACGGCCAGCTCGACCAGCTCCCGGGCCTGCGCGAAGTCGGCCACGTCGCCCAGATGGGCCACCGCGCGGCCGCCGGCCGCGCGGATCTCCTCGGCGACCTCCTCGGCCGGCGCGGCCGAGGCCTCCCCGGAGCCGTCCCGGCCCGGCTGCCCGAAGTCGTTGACGACCACGCTCGCGCCGAGCCGGGCGAGCTCGATCGCCTCCGCCCGGCCGAGGCCCCGGCCGGCGCCGGTGACGATGGCGGAGAGTCCCTCAAGTGGCAGTGACATCCGTGCGGTTCCTCTCGGTGCGGCTCGGTCGGTCAGAGTTCGATGCAGGTGCGCAGGGCGGTGCCGGTGCGCATCTGGTCGAGCGCGTCGTTGACCTCGGCGAGCTGCACCCGGTGGGTGATCAGCCCGGCCAGGTCGACGCGGCCGGCCCGCCACAGCGCGATCGTGCGGTCGTAGGAGCGCAGCACGTCCCCGCCGCCGTACATGGAGGGCAGGATCCGCTTCTCGTCGAAGAACAGCGAGAACATGTTGATCTGGAAGTTGTCGTCGAGCGCGCCCGCGCCGACCACGCAGACGGTGCCGCCGCGCCGGGTCATCGCGTACGCGGTCTGGGTGGTGGCGGACTTGCCGACCACCTCGAAGACGTAGTCGAAGCCCTCGCCCGAGGTGATCCGGTTCTTGGCGTCGTCGAAGGCCTCGGGGGCCACGGCCTCGGTGGCGCCGAACCGCAGGGCCGCCTCGCGGCGGGAGGCCACCGGGTCCACCGCGATGATCTGGGCGGCGCCCTGCACCTTGGCGCCCTGGATCACGGAGATCCCGACCCCGCCGCAGCCGACCACGGCCACCGAGGAGCCGGCCTCCACCTTGGCGGTGTTGATGGCCGCGCCGAGTCCGGTGGTGACCCCGCAGCCGATCAGGGCGGCGATGTCGAAGGGGACGTCCTCGGGGATCGGGATGGCGCAGCCGGCCGGGACCACCACCTCCTCGGAGAAGGTGCCGGTGCCGGCGAAGCCGAAGATGTCCCCGCCCGCCCGGCGGAAGTTGGGGGTGGCCACGTTCCCGAAGCTCTCCAGGCACAGGTGGCCCTGGCCCCGGGTGCAGGCGGGACAGCGGCCGCACGGCGGCAGCCAGCAGACGAGGACCCGGTCGCCGATCCGGTGGCCAGTGACCCCGTCGCCGACGTCGGTGATCACCCCGGATCCCTCGTGGCCGGGGACGAAGGGGGCCGGCTGCGGCAGCACCCCGCTCATCGCGGAGAGGTCGGAGTGGCAGAGTCCGGTGGCCTTGATCCGGATCCTGACCTTGCCGGGGCCGAAGCCCACGGCCTCCATGTCGTCGACGACTTCCAGCTTGTCCTGGCCGATCTCGCTCTGCAGTGCTGCGCGCACGGTGCGGCTCCTTCTGGTCCGTGTACTGGGCTGCGGGCGGGGAACTCGGGGGTGACCTTGACCTACACGTGTTCGACGACGGTGTCGGCGAGGACCGGCGCGTCGTCCCGGTCGGCGGCGGTCACGGTGACCTGGACGCGGCCCTCCAGCCGCCACATCCGGATCCGGAGGGTCTCGCCGGGGAACACGATCCCGGCGAACCGGGTCCGGTAGGCGCGGACCCGGGACACGTCCCCGTCCAGCTCCGTGTCGACCACGGCCTTGAGGGTCATCCCGTACGAGCACAGGCCGTGCAGGATGGGCCGGTCGAAGCCGGCCAGCTTGGCGAACTCCGGGTCGGCGTGCAGCGGGTTCCAGTCCCCCGAGAGGCGGTAGAGCAGCGCCTGGTCCTCGCGGATCAGCCGCTCCTCGGTCCGGTCGGGTGCCCGGTCGGGCAGTTCCATCCGCTCGGAGGGCCCGCGCTCGCCGCCGAACCCGCCTTCACCGCGTACGAAGATCTGCGCGTCGGAGGTCCACAGCGGGCCGTCCGCGTCCTCGACCTCGGAACGGAGCACGATCACGGCCGCCTTGCCCTTGTCGTAGACGGCGGCGACCTTGGAGCTGGAGGTGGCCTCGCCCTTGACCGGGATGGGCCGGTGCAGCTCGATGGAGTGCCCGCCGTGCAGGACGGCCGCCAGGTCGACCTGGATGCCCGGCTGCCCGAGTCCGCCGAGCATCGCCATTCCGGCACCCGCGACGGTGGCGAAGCTGGGCAGGACGTGCAGTTTGGATTCGAGGATGTAGCGCAGCTCGTCGGGGTCGAGGGCGGGCAGGCCGGCGCCGAGGCCGAGGTGGTAGAGCTGGATGTCCTTGTGGTCCCAGCCGATGGTGGCCTGGCGGGGATCGGCGGCGAGGGCCTTTGCGGCATCGATCGGCATGAGGATGCTGCTCCTTGTTCCTTTGGAAGACCTCGGTGCGACCGTCCGCACCGTCGGCCGCACCGAGGTCGTATGCGGACCGGAGACGGAGCCGTTCACGCGCTCCCGCACTCTTCTAGAACGCGTTCTATCCGTTCCGGTGAGGGAATGTATAACGCACCCCCCGGGAGTTGGGAAGACTCCTGACATCACGTCAGATGTCTTCGGTTCCCGGGATCCGGGCACCGGCTCGCCTACCCTGGCCGGGTGGACGAAATGCCCCGGGACCAGCGCCCGGTGAGGTCTCTGAGGGTGCTGCTGGTCCCGCCGGACCCGCCGCTGGCGGTCCTGCTGGGCCTCCAGCCGGACATCGAGGTGGTGGCCTCCCCGGCGGCCCGGCCCCAGGTGGCCCTGGTCGACTCGGCGGCGGCCGTCACCGCGCTGGCGGCCGAGGACCCGGACTGCCGGGCCCTGGTCGCCACCGGATCGGCCCGCCCGGGCCTGCTGGACGCGGTCATGGCGGCCGGAGCCGCCGGGCTGGTGGTGCGTGACGGCCCGGTCGGCGAACTCGCCGAGGCGCTCCGCCGCGCCGCCCGGGGCGAGACGGTCGTGGACCCGGCCCTGACGCCCCGGGCCTGAGCGCCGGAGGGGTTCGGGCCGGTGGGGTTCGGGCCGGTGGGGTTCGGGCCGGTGGGGTTCGGGCCGGTGGGGTTCGGGCCGGTGGGGTTCAGGGGCGGCGCAGCAGGGTGACCACGGCCGCGCCGCCCAGGCCGATGTTGTGGGCCAGGCCCACCCGGGCGCCGTCCACCTGGCGGGGGCCTGCGGTGCCGCGCAGCTGCCAGACCAGTTCCGCCGCCTGGGCCAGCCCGGTGGCGCCCAGCGGGTGCCCCTTGGAGATCAGCCCGCCGGAGGGGTTGACCACCCAGCGGCCCCCGTAGGTGGTGGCCCCGGACTCCACCAGCTTCCCGGAGGCGCCCTCCTCGCACATGCCCAGCGCCTCGTAGGTCAGCAGCTCGTTGACCGAGAAGCAGTCGTGCAGCTCGATCACGTCCACGTCCTCGATGCCCAGCCCGGACCGCTCGTAGACGGCGCGGGCGGCGGCCTCCGTCATCGGCTTGCCGACCACGTCGATGCAGGATCCGGAGGAGAAGGAGGCGGGGGTGTCGGTGGTCATCGCCTGGGCGGCGATCTCCACGGCCTTGTCGTGCAGCCCGTGGGCGACCACGAACCGCTCGGACACCACCAGGGCGGCCGCCGCCCCGTCCGAGGTGGGCGAGCACTGGAGCCTGGTCAGCGGCCGGTGGATCTCCTTGGCGGCGAGGATCTCCGCCACCGTGTACTCGTCCTGGAACTGGGCGTTGGGGTTGTTCGCCGAGTGCCGGTGGTTCTTGGCCCCGACCGCGGCCAGCTGGGCGGCCGTGGTGCCGTAGCGGTCCATGTGCTCGCGGGCCGCGTTGCCGAAGATCTGGGCGGTGGGCGGGGACATCTCGAAGCCGTGGCCGGCCGCCATGATCCCGTAGTGCCGGGCCACCGGGGAGGTCTTGAAGTCCCCGCCGTCGGCGCCGCCGCCCAGCGCCCCCTTCTTCATCTTCTCGAAGCCCAGGGCGAGGACGCAGTCGCTGACACCGCCCTCCACGAACTGGCGGGCCATCATCAGCGCGGTGGAGCCGGTGGCGCAGTTGTTGTTGACGTTGTAGACGGGGACACCGGTCAGGCCCAGTTCGTACGCGGCCCGCTGTCCGGCGGTGGAGGCCTGGAAGCAGTAGCCGACCGGGACCTGTTCGACCAGCCCGTAGTCGATCCCGGCGTCGGCCAGGGCCGCCGAGCCGGCCTCCTTCGCCATGTCCCAGTACTGCCAGTCCCGTGATTCGGGCTTCTCGAACTTCGTCATGCCGACGCCCACGATGTACGACTTCATGTCCTGAAGACTCCTAGTCCCTTAGTCCCTGGGGAGGCCGAGGATCCGCTCGGCGACGACGTTCAGCTGGACCTGGGTGGTGCCCCCGGCGATGGTCAGGCAGCGGGACATGAGCATCCCGTGCACGGCCCGCTCCCCCGCCCCCTCGGCCACCGCGCCGGCCGGTCCCAGCAGTTCGAGCGCGAGCTCGGCGGTCCGCTGCTGGTGCGGGGTCTGGACGAGTTTGCGGACGGAGGCCCCGGCGCCCGGCTCCAGTCCGGACACCTGCTGGAGGGTGGTGCGCAGGCCGATGCAGGCCAGTGCGTGGGCCTCGGCGGCCAGTGCGCCGATCCGGGCCCGGTGGGCCCCGTCCAGGTCGGCGGAGCGGGCGATCAGGGCCGACAGGCCGGTGTCGAAACTCATCTGGTCGGCCATGTGCACCCGCTCGTTGCCGAGGGTGTTGCGGGCCACCTTCCAGCCGCCGTCGGGCTCGCCGACCAGGGCGTCGGCGGGCAGCCGGGCCCCGTCGAAGTAGACCTCGTTGAAGAGGGCCTCCCCGGTGATCTCCCGGAGCGGCCGGACGTCGATTCCGGCGGTGCGCTTCATGTCGACCACGAAGTAGCCGAGGCCCTTGTGCTTGGGCGCGGCCGGGTCGGTGCGGGCCAGGAGGATGCCGTAGTCGGCGCTGTGCGCGGAACTGGTCCACACCTTCTGGCCGGTGACCAGCCAGCCGCCGTCCGGGGCGCGTTCGGCGCGGGTCCGCAGGGCGGCGAGGTCGGAGCCGGCGCCGGGTTCGGAGAACAGCTGGCACCAGGTGAGGTCCCCGCGCAGGGTGGGCAGCAGCAGGGCCTCCCGCTGCTCGGGGGTGCCGTAGGCGAGCAGGGAGGGCACCACCCAGGTGGCGATGCCCAGTTCGGCGACCTTCACCCCGGCGGCGGCCAGCTCCTGCTGGACGACGAGCTGCTGGGCGGGTCCGGCCCCCAGCCCGTACGGGGGCGGCAGGTGCGGGGCGGCGTAGCCGGTGGGGGCGAGGATCCGGCGGGCGGCGGCCGGGTCCAGGCCCCGGGCGTCCGCGATGGCGGCCCGGGCGGCGGCCCGATGGGTCTCGGCCTCCTCGGGGAGCTCCAGGCGCAGTTCGCGGCGGGCCCCGGCGGCGGCCAGCCGGACGGCGCGGACCCGGTGGCCGTCGCCGGAGCCCAGCAGCTGGCGGGCGACCAGGGCCCGGCGCAGGAAGATGTGGGCGTCGTGCTCCCAGGTGAAGCCGATGCCGCCGAGGATCTGGATGCAGTCCTTGGCGCAGCCGTAGGCGGCGTCCAGGGCGGTGCCGGCGGCGAGCGCGGCGGCCAGGGAGCGGACCTCGGGCGGCTCGGCGGCGGCCTGGACGGCGTCCCAGGCCAGCGCCCGGGCCTGTTCGGTGCGGACCAGCATGTCGGCGCAGAGGTGCTTGACGCCCTGGAACTGTCCGATGGGGCGGCCGAACTGCTCCCGGATCTTGGCGTATTCGGAGGCGGTGCGCAGGGCCCAGGCGGCGGTGCCGCAGGCGTCGGCGGCGAACAGGGCGCAGGCCAGGTCGCGGACCAGGGCCGCGTCGAGGGCGATCAGCCGGCCGGGCGGGACGGCGGCGCCGCGGGCCCGGACCTCGGCGGTGGGGCGGGTCGGGTCGGCGCTGTCGTGGGTGCGGATGTCGAGGGCGGCGGTGTCGACCGCGAACCAGAGGGTGCCGTGGGCGGCCTCGGCGGCCAGGACGACGAGGTCGGCCTCGCCCGCTCCGAGTACCGGCGGGGCGGTGCCGTCCAGGAGGTGGCCGCCGCCCTCCACGGCGACGGCGGTCATCGCCCCGGGGCCCAGGGCCACGGCGCCGATCCGGCTGCCGTCGCCGAGGGCGGCCGCGAGCGCGGCGGCCTCGGCGGTCCCGGTGCGGCCGGTGGCGGCGGCCCGCTGGAGCAGGGCCGAGGCGAGGGCGTTGGGCAGCAGGGGGCCGGGGAGTCCGGCCCGGGCGGACTCCTCGACGACCACGGCGAGGTCGAGCAGGGTGCCGCCGTCCAGGTGCGGGGCGAGCAGCCCCTGTGCGGCGAGCCCGTCCCACCAGTGCGGTCTCATTCCGGTGCGGGGTGGGCCGTCGAGCAGTTTGCGGACCTCCTCGGGGGGCACGGTGCGGGCCGCCCAGCCGCGTACGGAGTCCGCCAGTTCACGGTGTTCGTGCGTGATTCCGATGCCCATGCGCGGCAGATTAGAACACGTTTCATTCTGACGGAAGGTCAGAATGAAACGTGTTCCCGTTCGCCCCCCCCGGTCCGGCACCGGTCCCGCCCCGGCCCTGCCCCGGTCCGGCACCGGTCCGCCGGCCGTCCGCGCATCCCCGACCCCCTGTGCCGCGCTACCGGACGGTAGGGCAGCATGGGCGCCCAGCACCCGCCCACACCGCCCCGCCCCGCCGGAGGAACCCATGGCCGCCGCCCCCGCACCGGAGACCCTCGCCGCCTTCGAGGCCGCCAAGGGGTTCATGCCCGTCCACGAGGGCCTCGCCCTCCACGAGGCCGCCGCCGCGGCCGGCGCGCTCGGCCTGCCGCTCCTCGAAGTGGGCACCTACTGCGGCCGCTCCACCCTGCTGCTCGCCGACGCCGCCCGGGCGGCCGGCGTGCCCGCGATCACCGTGGACCACCACCGGGGCAGCGAGGAGCAGCAGCCGGGCTGGGAGTACCACGACCCGACGGTGGTCGACCCCGAGGTCGGGCTGATGGACACCCTCCCCACCTTCCGCCGGACCCTGCACCGGGCCGGACTGGAGGAGCACGTCATCGCCGTGGTGGGCCGCTCCCCGCAGGTGGCCGCCGCCTGGGGCGGACCGCTCGGCCTGGTCTTCATCGACGGCGGCCACACCGACGAGCACGCCACCGGCGACTACGAGGGCTGGGTCCCGCACCTCGCCGAGGGCGGCACCCTGGTCATCCACGACGTGTTCCCGGACCCGGCCGACGGCGGCCAGGCCCCCTACCGCATCTACCGCCGCGCCCTGGAGTCCGGCGCCTTCGAGGAGACCTCGGCCACCGACTCCCTCCGCGTGCTCCGCCGCACCGCCCCCGGCCTCTGACCTGCCGCCCCCGCGGGACGAACCGGCGGCCCGGCCGGGGCGGCGGCACGGGCCGGGGCACCGGCCCGGGCCCCGCCCGGCCGGACACGCGCCGTACGGCGCCGGATGGGCGACGGTCCGTACGCCGGGCCGCACGGCCGTCTAGCATCGCGGCGTGCCGTACGACGACAGACCCCCGCTCCCGGAATCCGCCGGCTCGGTCGACCCCGACCGCCCGTGGTTCACCCGCCGGTCCACGCTCGCCGTGGCCGCGGCCGTCCTCGCGCCCCTCTGCCTCGCGGGCTGGGTGCTCGTCCAGGTGTCCTCCGACGACGGGCGGGGCGCCGGCGGCCACACCGCCGGGGCCCCGCCGCAGCCCGGCACCGCCCCCGGTGACGCCAAGGCCAACGGGGGCCGGACCGCGACCGGCACCCCCACCGGCACCGGCGGCCCCGCCGGCACCGCGACCCCGGGCCCGGCCGCGAGCCCGGCCGGCACCCCCGGCACGAGCCCCTCGGCGGGCACCGGCGCGAGCCCCGGGGCCGCCGCCCCCGCCAAGGGCCCGCTGACCGGCCGGACCGTGGTGATCGACCCCGGCCACAACCCGGGCAACTTCGGGCACTCCCGGGAGATCAACCAGAAGGTGGACATCGGCACCACCCGCAAGGAGTGCGACACCACCGGCACCACCACCAACTCCGGCTACAAGGAGGCGGAGTTCACCCTCGACGTCTCCCGCAGGCTGCGGACCGCCCTGGAGGCCCGCGGCATCAGGGTGGTCTTCACCCACACCGCGGAGCGCCCCTTCGGCCCCTGCATCGACGAACGGGCCCGGATCGGCAACGAGTCCAAGGCCGACGCCGTGGTCTCCGTGCACGCCGACGGCTCCTCGGCCGGGAACCGGGGCTTCCACGTGATCCTCCCGGCCCGGGTCAAGGGCGGGTCCGCGGACACCGCGCCGATCGTCGGCCCCTCCCGGGAGCTCGGCGAGCGGATCGTCGGCAACTACGTCCGGAACACCTCGATGGCCCCGTCCAACTACGTGGGCGGCGGCACCGGTCTGGTGGTCCGGGACGATCTCGGCGGCCTCAATCTCTCGACCCGCCCCAAGGTGTTCGTCGAATGCGGCAATATGCGTGACGCCAAGGACGCCGCGCTGCTGACGAATCCCGAATGGCGGCAGCGGGCGGCCCAGGGCATCGCGGACGGCATCGTCGGGTTCCTCGGCGGGTAGGCAGTCGGGGCACCGGTGTGCCCCGACCCGCTCGGGCCCGGGAAACATCCGTACGATGGTCCCCGCCCGCGACCGAGACCGATAAGGACACCTACCAAGTGAACATCCGCTCCCTCACCAGAGGTGATGGCGTGGTGATCGGAGCAGCGGTCCTGCTGTTCATCGCCTCGTTCCTCGATTACTACTCCGCCGAAGGCCTCGACCTGCCCAGCGCCTGGGACACCGACGCCTACGGCCTGGCGCTGCCGACGGTCTTCCTGCTCGGCTTCGTCGCCGCGGGGCTGCTCGTGGCCGGCCGTTTCCTGCCCGAGGGCAGGAAGCTGCTGGGCGTTCCGCTGGCCGGCTGGGGCACGGTGCTCGCCGTGGCCTCCGCCTGGTCGGCCCTCTGGGCGATGATCGTCGCTCCGGACCGGGTCGACCTCGGCGCCGGTGCGATCCTCTCCTTCCTGGCGTCGCTGGCGCTGGCCGGCTTCGCGATCGCCGGGCAGAAGGTGCCCGCGCTCGCCGGTCCGCTGCTGCCCGCGGCGGCCCCGGCCCCGGCCGGCGTCCCGCCGTACGGCGGCCAGCCCGGCCAGTTCCAGCAGCCGGGCCAGCCCGGTCAGCCCGGTGCCGGCTACGGCTACCCCGGCGGCCAGCAGCCGTACGGCGCGACCCCGCAGCCCGTACCCCCCTACGGCGGCCAGGACACCCCCGCGCCGGCTCCCGGTCCGCAGGACACCCCTGCACCGCACCAGGAGCAGCAGGCCGCCCCGGCAGCGGACTTCACCCCCTTCTGGTTCGCCGTTCCGGTGGCCCGCCCGCTGTTCGGGGAGGACGGTTCGCCCGCCCCGATCGCCGAACTGGCCCCCGGCACCTGGTACCTGGCGGTGGACCAGCGCGGTCCGCACGCGCTGATCGCGCAGACCCAGGACGGCCGCCGCGGTGTGCTGAACGACACCTCGGGCATCCAGCGCGGCTGACCCGCGCACCGCACGCCCCGACGGCCCCTTGCCACTTCCCGGCGAGGGGCCGTTGCCCTACAGTCACCTGACGCATCGTCAAATGGGCTCGGACGGCTCGGCGGAGGGGATCCACATGCGCCTGGGACTGGCACTCGGCTACTGGGGTCGCGGCCCCGACCCGGCCCATCTCGACCTGGCCGTGGAGGCCGAGCGGCTCGGCTACGACTCGGTGTGGACCGCCGAGGCCTGGGGGTCCGACGCCTTCACCCCGCTCACCTGGATCGCCGCCCACACCTCGCGAATCCGGCTGGGCACCGCCATCGCGCAGATGGCCGCCCGCACCCCCACCGCCACCGCCATGCAGGCCCTCACCCTGGACCACCTCTCCGGTGGCCGGATGATGCTGGGCCTGGGACTGTCCGGCCCCCAGGTGGTCGAGGGCTGGTACGGCCGGCCCTTCCCGTCGAGCCCGCTCACCGCCACTCGCGAGTACGTGGACGTGATCCGCCAGGTGCTGCGCCGGGAGGCCCCCGTCGCTCTCGACGGCCGCTTCCACCGGCACCCGTACACCGGATCCGACGGCACCGGAATCGGCAAGCCGCTGAAGCCGATCACCCACCCGCTGCGGGCCGACCTGCCGCTGCTGCTGGGCGCCGAGGGCCCCAAGAACATCGCCCAGACCACCCGGATCGCGGACGGCTGGCTGCCGCTCTACTGGTCCCCCACCCGCACCGACGCCTACCAGGCCTCCCTCGCCGACCTCCGGGAGGGCTTCATGGTGGCGCCGATGGCCCGGGCCAAGGTCTGCGCGGACGTGGCCGAGGGGCTGCTGCCGGTGAAGGCCATGCTGGGCTTCTACATCGGCGGGATGGGCCACGCCGCCCGCAACTTCCACGCCGACCTGATGGGCCGGATGGGCTACGAGGAGGAGGCCCGGCGGATCCAGGAGCTGTTCCTGGCCGGGCGCCGCCAGGAGGCGGTGCTCGCCGTCCCCGACTCCTTCGCCGACGAGATCTCGCTGGTCGGACCGAGGGAGCGGATCGCGGAGCGGCTGGAGCTGTGGCGCAAGGGCCCGGTCACCGACCTGCTGGTGACGGCCCCGGACCCGCAGACGCTGCGGGTCCTGGCCGAGCTCAACTCCTGATCCCGGGAGGGGTGCCGGGTCAGCCGCCGAGCTGCGAGGTGGACGGCACCTGGTCCTTGACCTCGGCGCCCGCGCTCTTGCCCGCTTCCTTCACGCTGTTGATGACGCTCTCGAAGTTGCCGATGTCCGCGTCCCCGGCCTCGCCCTTGCGGAGCTTGGTGCCGAGGTCCTTCAGGGAGTCGATCCCGGCGGTCAGCGGGGCCACCGCCTTGGACAGCAGCGGGTCGCCCTGGGCGTTGCCCACCGCCGCCTTCAGCCGGTTGTAGGTGAAGGCCCCGGCCAGACCGGCCTTGACCAGCGCGAAGGTGCGGCCGTCCGCGCCCTGCTTGAACTTGCCCTCGCGGTAGGGCTTGACGATCCACTGGTAGGTCGCGCCCGCAGCCAGTCCGGCGTTCGCCACGAACCGGGTCTTGGCGAACTTCTGCTGTTCGGCGGAGCTGCTGGGGCTGGCCCCGGACGAGGCCTCGTCGTCGCTGCCGCCACAGGCGGTGGCTCCCGCCAGCAGCGCACAGGACAGGAGCAGCGCCACCAGGGAGCGGCGGAAGCGGGCGGTGGGGAGCACGGGCACGACGGACCTCCGGGGTGGGCTGTACTCCCCGCAGCCTCACCCGGGTCCGGCGGGCCCGCGACCCGGGAGCGGCCGTCCGGGTCCCGGCGCCGGGATCCCCGCCGCCGGGGTGCCACCGCCCGGGTTTCGAATGGGCGTTCCCGGCAACACGCGGGTCATGGCTTACAGACGCAGCAGTGGCAGCAGCGGAAGCAACGGAGCGGCCCGTCTGGTGGTGCTGGTCGCCGACGTGCTCGCCGCGATCATCGTCATCTGGATCCTGATGTACCTGCTCGACGCCAACCGGGCGAACGAGCTGGTCGAATGGTTCCGCGACGCGGCCACCTGGCTCGCCGGATGGTCCCACGACCTGTTCACCTTCGACGCCGAGTGGGCGCGGGTGGTCTTCGGCTACGGCCTCGCCGCCGTGGTCTACCTGCTGATCGGCCACGGGGTGGCGCGCGCCCTGGCCCGCCGCTGACGGCGGGTCCGGCACGCGGCGCACGCGCCGTACGGTCCGTACGGCGCGTGCGCCCCGGTCAGGCGCAGCAGGCCGGGTCGAGTCCGGGCGGCAGTTCGGTCCCGCCGAAGACGGCCACGGTGGCCGGGTCGCCGCCGAGCGCGGCCACGGCGAGGAGCAGCGAGGCGGCCGTCCAGGTGGTGCGCTCCACCGGCCACACGGCCCGGTCGTCGAAGACGTAGCCGGTCCAGTACATGCCGTCCTCGGCGCGCAGGTGGGTGATCGAGCGGAGGATCTCCAGGGCCCGGTCGGACTCCCCCATCGCCCAGAGGGCCAGGGCCAGTTCGCAGCTCTCGCCGCCGGTCACCCACGGATTGGGGAGCACGCAGCGCACGCCCAGGTCCGGGACGACGAACTCCTCCCAGCGCTCCTCGATGCGGGCCTTGGCGGCGGTCCCGGTGAGGGCCCCGCCGAGGACCGGGTAGTACCAGTCCATCGAGTAGTGGTTCTTGTCCAGGAACCGCTCGGGGTGGCTGCGGACCGCGTGCGCGAGGGCTCCGGCGGCCAGTTCCCAGTCCGGCTGCGGTTCCTCCCGGTGCTCGGCCACGGCCAGCGCGCAGCGCAGTGCCTGGTGGACGGAGGAGGATCCGGTGAGGAGGGCCCCGGGGACGGCGGTGCCGTCCGGCTCCCGCTTCCAGCCGATCTCGCCGCCCGGCTGCTGGAGGCCGAGGACGAACCCGACGGCGGCCGTGACGGTCGGCCACATCACGTCGAGGAAGGTGTCGTCGCCGGTGGCGAGGTAGTGGTGCCAGACGCCGACGGCTATGTAGGCGGTGAAGTTCGACTCCTTGCCGGCGTCCTGCGGGGCGGCGGTGTCCACGCCGTCCTCGCGGTCGGCGTAGGCGGCGTACCAGGAGCCGTCCGGGTTCTGGTGGCGGGCCAGCCAGGCGTAGGCGCGGGCGGCGGCCTCGTGCTCGCCGGCCGCGTCCAGGGCCATGGCGGCCTCGGTGTGGTCCCACGGGTCGAGGTGGTGGCCGCGGAACCAGGGGATGGCCCCGTCGGCCCGCTGGACGGCGAGGATCCCGGCGACCGTGGCGGCGGCCTCCTCGGCCGTCAGCACCCCGGGCAGGACCAGGTGTTCCGCTCGGCCGGTGGCACCGCCGGAAGCGCTCACTGGGCCGCGCCCACGGGCAGGTGGGGCTTGGTGGCGTAGGCGACGAAGCTCTTGCCGATGACGGGGTTGAGGGCCTGCTCGGCGAGCCGGGTGGCGAGGGGCTTCTTCATGATGTCCCAGACCAGCAGCTTGTGGTAGGCGCGGACCGGGAGGGCCTTGTCGTTGTCCACGCCGAAGGCGCACTTGAGCCACCAGTACGGGGAGTGCAGGCCGTGCGCGTGGTGGGTGCCGTAGGGCTTGAGGCCGGCCGACTCCATCTTGCCGAGCAGCTCCTCCGCCTTGTAGATGCGGATGTGGCCGCCCTCGACCTCGTGGTAGGCGTCGGAGAGCGCCCAGCAGATCTTCTCGGGGCCGTAGCGGGGCACGGTGATGGCGATCCGGCCGCCCGGCTTGAGGACCCGGACCATCTCGGCGAGGACCCCCTTGTCGTCGGGGATGTGCTCCATCACCTCGGAGATGATGACCACGTCGAAGGACTCGTCGGGGAAGGGCAGGGCCAGCGCGTCGCCCTCCATGGCGGTGGCGGTGGCGCCCGCGGGGGCCTCGCCGGCCTCCTTCATCGCGGCGAACCACTTGGCGACCTCGCGGATCTCCTCGCCGTTGCGGTCGAGGGCGACGACCTGGGCGCCGCGCCGGTAGCACTCGAAGGCGTGCCGGCCTGCGCCGCAGCCCAGATCGAGGACCCGGTCGCCGGCGGCGAGCGGGAACCGGGAGAAATCGACGGTCAGCACGAGGGCCTGCCTTCGCGGTCGAGGGGGTGGTGAGGGTGGGGCGTCACGGTGTGCGGATCACCGGGTCCGGGTGGTCCCGGTGGCACCGGCGGCCTCGGCGATCGCGGCCCGGTAGTGGGCGACGGTGCCCTCGGCGGCCTTGGCCCAGGTGAACCTGGACAGCACGCGGTCCCGGCCGGCCGCACCGAGCCGGGTCCGCAGTTCCTCGTCGCCGAGCAGCCGGGCCAGGGCGCCGGCGAGGGCACCGGGGTCCCCGGGCGGGACCGCCAGGCAGGTCTCCCCGTCGGGTCCGGTGACCTCGGGGATGGCGCCGCCGGTGGTGGCGACCAGCGGGGTGCCGGTGGCCATGGCCTCGGCGGCGGGGAGCGAGAAGCCCTCGTAGAGCGAGGGGACGCAGGCGACCTGGGCGCCGCGCACCAGGTCGACCAGTTCGGCGTCGGTGATGCCCTTGACGAACCGGACCGCGTCCTGGAGGCCGTACTTCTCGATGGCGCGGGCCACCGGTCCGCGTTCGGCCCGCTTGCCGACCACCACGAGGTGGGCGTCGGGGCGTTCGGTGCGGAGCTTGGCGAGGGCCTCGACGAGGTGGACGAGGCCCTTGAGCGGGACGTCGGCGCTGGAGGTGGTGACGATCCGGCCGGGTGTCTCGGCCACCGACGGGTCGGGGGACCACAGGTCGGTGTCGGCCCCGATGTGGACCACGTGGATCCGGTCCTCCCGGACCCCGAGGTCCTCGATGATCTCCTGGCGGGAGGAGCCGGAGACGGTCAGCACCGACGGCAGCCGGCGGGCCACCCGCTTCTGCATCCGGGTGAAGCCGTACCAGCGGCGGACCGACAGCCGCTTCCTGCGGTTCCCGGCGGCGGCCAGGTCCAGCCGCCGGTCCACGGTGATGGGGTGGTGGATGGTGGTGACCAGCGGGGCGCCGATCCGGCCCAACAGGCCGTAGCCGAGGGTCTGGTTGTCGTGGACCACGTCGAACTCGCCGAGCCGGGCGGCCAGATGGCGGCGGGCCCGCAGCGAGAAGGTCAGCGGCTCGGGGAAGCCGCCGGTCCACATGGTGGCGACCTCCAGGAGGTCGATCCAGTCCCGGTACTCGGACCGCCCGGGGGTACGGAACGGGTCGGGCTGCCGGTAGAGGTCCAGGCTGGGCAGTTCGGTGAGGACGGGCCCGGCGGCGGCGCCGTCCGTGCCGTCGGCGGTGGCGAGCTCGTCGAGGACGGGGTAGGGCTGCGCCCCGATCACCTCGACCCGGTGCCCCAGGCGGGCCAGCTCCCGGGAGAGGTGCCGGACGTAGACGCCCTGGCCACCGCAGAACGGGTTCCCTTTGTAGGTGAGGAGTGCGATCCGCAACGGGCGCTCGCCGTCGGCGGCTCCCCCCGCGAGAGGGCTCGTCACCATGGCCTCAGCGGTCACTCCCGGCCCCCTTCTCACTGCACTTCCGCCGGAGCGTAATCGCTCGGATAATGTAGAACAAGTTTCAGATCTTGATCCGTCAAGAAGACTGAATCTACCGGTCGGAAACCACACCGCGAGAGCCGGAGCAGGTGATTCGCGCCACGGCCCGGGTGCCTGCCATGCTGGCTTCCGAAAGCCTCGAACACGGCGAAAGAACCTTCTCGGAACATCTTGGAACGGGACATATGACAGCGGAATCCAAGGCCGTCGCCGCACCGGCGTCCCCGCCCCTGACGGAGCGCCAGGAGGCCCGCCGCCGCCGGATCCTGCACGCGAGCGCCCAACTCGCCAGCCGGGGCGGGTTCGACGCGGTCCAGATGCGCGAGGTCGCGGAGTCCTCCAGCGTGGCCCTCGGCACGCTCTACCGTTACTTCCCCTCCAAGGTGCACCTGCTGGTGGCCACCATGCAGGACCAGCTCCAGCACATGCACAGCACCCTGCGGAAGCGGCCGCCGGCCGGCGACGACCCGGCCGCCCGGGTCGCCGAGACCCTGATGCGGGCCTTCCGGGCGCTCCAGCGCGAGCCGCACCTGGCGGACGCCATGGTCCGGGCGCTGACCTTCGCCGACCGCAGCGTGAGTCCCGAGGTGGACACCGTCTCGCGGCTGACCACGGCGATCATCCTGGACTCGATGGGGCTGGAGGCCCCGCCGACCGCCGAACAGCTCTCGGCGGTCCGGGTGATCGAGCACACCTGGCACTCGGCGCTGATCACCTGGCTCTCGGGCCGCGCCTCGATCGCCCAGGTGAAGATCGACATCGAGACGGTCTGCCGGCTGATCGACCTGACGGCCCCGCCGAGGCCGCCCGCCGGTTAATCGTCCGGATCCCGCCGGACAAAGCCCCCGTCCCGGACCGGCGGGCGGCCGCTCCGGGACGGGGGCGGGCCCGGCGGCCGGCGGACCGGCGGGGGTCCGTCCGCTACTCCTCGGGCGGGAACACCGCTTCCCCGGACTCCAGCAGGGTGATGGTGATGGCCTCCACCGGGCATCCCTCGGCCGCCGCCAGCACCCCTTCGCTGGCGTCCGTCTCGGGCACCGCCGGATGGGACTGCCGGGCCGTGTCCAGGGTGAACCCGGCCGGGGCGTGGTTCACGCACATCCCGGAGCCGATGCAGACCCCCCGGTCGACCTCCACGTGCCAGCGGTCGCCCATCAGCCCTCCGCTCCCGGGGCCTGGTAGCCGGCGGGCAGGTGGATCATCTTGTGCTCCAGGTACTCGCCGAGGCCCTCCGGCCCGAACTCCCGCCCCAGTCCGCTGTTCTTGTAGCCGCCGAAGGGGCCCAGCATGTCCAGGCTGAAGGTGTTCACGTTGTACGTGCCGGTGCGCACCCGGCGGGCGAAGTCGATGCCGTGCTCCACGTCGGCGGTCCAGACGCTGCCGCTGAGCCCGAAGTCGGAGTCGTTGGCGATCCGCGCCGCCTCCTCCTCGTCCCCGTAGGGCAGCAGGCAGACCACCGGGCCGAAGATCTCCTCGCGGGCGATCCTCATGGAGTTGTCCACGTCCCCGAACAGGGTGGGCTCCACGTACCAGCCGCGTTCCAGTCCGGCCGGCACCCCGCCGCCGGTGAGGACCTTGGCGCCCTCCTCCTGGCCGATGCCGATGTAGTCGAGGGAGCGGCGCTGCTGGCGGCGGGCGACCAGCGGTCCGATCTGGGTGGCCGGGTCGAGCGGGTCGCCGACCACCTGGGCGCGGACCGCCGCCACCAGGGCCTCGGCCACCTCGTCGTAGCGGCTGCGCGGGGCGAGGATCCGGGTCTGGGCCACGCAGGCCTGGCCGTTGTTCATCCAGCCGGACTGGACGAGGCCGGGGACGGTGGTGGCCAGGTCGGCGTCGGGCAGCACCACGGCCGCCGACTTGCCGCCGAGTTCCAGGGTGACCCGGGTGAGGTTGCGGGCGGCGACCTCCATCACGCGCTTGCCGGCGGCGACCGAGCCGGTGAACGCCACCTTGTCCACACCGGGGTGGCCGACCAGGTACTCGCTGACCTCCCGGTCGGCCGGGAGGATGGACAGCACCCCTTCGGGCAGTCCGGCCTCGCGGGCGATGTCGGCGAGGATGAAGGAGTCGAGGGGGGACTCGGGGGACGGCTTGAGGATCACCGTGCAGCCGCTGAGCAGCGCGGGCGCCAGCTTGGCCGCCGCCACGAACTGCGGGACGTTCCAGGGGATGACGGCCGCGACCACGCCGACCGGCTCGCGGCGGACCAGGATCGGCCCGAGCGCCCCGGCCCGGTGCTCCTCGTAGCGGAAGCCGCGGGCGACGCCGATGGCCGCGTCGTAGATCATCATCGGGCCGAGGGCCTGGGCGAGGATGCTCCACGAGTAGGGGGAGCCGTTCTGGGAGCTGATGGAGCGGGCGATCTCCTCGTGCCGGACGGCGATGGCGTCCTTGATCCGCCCGACCACCTCGATCCGCTCCTCCAGCGACAGCCGGGGCCACGGCCCCTCGTCGAAGGCCCTGCGGGCGGCGGCCACCGCGCGGTCCACGTCCTCCCGGGAGGCGTGCGGGACCCGGCCGATGACCTCCTCGGTGTGCGGGGAGACGACCTCGATGGTCCCGCCGCCCAGCGGATCCGCCCACTCCCCGCCGATGAACAGTTTTCCGTGTTCCACGAGCTCGGTCATGGCTGATGCCTCCTGCGGCTGTGCGCGACCACCCTGACGATGCGAGAACTGAAGAACTGATACCAGTTCTAGTTCAAGGAGTCGAGGTCCAGGACATAAGTGCGACGGACACTCCAATGCGGTGTCAACAGCTGCGGAAGTTGGTCGACTTGGGCTACTACTAACAACTGCAACAAGTTCTCGACAGCGGCTGCGGCAGCGGAAGCGGTCCGCTGGGGACACGCACCACGGCGAACGGGGAATCCGATGACACAGGCGACGGTGACGGACCACGGCGGCGGGGTCCACGCCCTGAAGGTCCCCATCCCCGACAACCCCCTCGGCCACACCCTGGTCCACGTCCTCGACACCGACCGGGGCCCGGTGCTCGTCGACACCGGCTGGGACGACCCCGACTCCTGGGACGCCCTGGCCGCCGGGCTCGCCGCCCTCGGCCTCGCCCCCGCCGACGTCCACGGGGTGGTCATCACCCACCACCACCCCGACCACCACGGCCTCTCCGGACGGGTCCGCGAGGCCTCCGGCTGCTGGATCGCCATGCACGCCGCCGACACCGAGATCGTGCTCCGCACCCGCTCCGCCGAACCCGGCGTCTGGTACGACTACATGAGCGAGAAGCTCGCCCTGGCCGGCGCCCCCGAGGACCACATCGCCCCGCTCCGGGCCGCCCGGCGCTCCGGCCGGAACCGGACCCTGCCCGGACTGCACGCGGCCGTCCCCGACCGCGAGATCGTCCCCGGCGAACTGCTCCCGCTGGCCGGCCGCCGGCTCCGCGCCGTCTGGACCCCCGGCCACACCCCCGGCCACGTCTGCCTGCACCTGGAGGAGGAGCACCCGGCGAACCTCCCCGGCAACGGACGGCTCTTCTCCGGCGACCACCTGCTGCCCGGCATCACCCCGCACATCGGCCTCTACGAGGCCCCCGACGAGAACGGCATCACCCGGGCCACCGACCCGCTCGGCGACTACCTCGACTCCCTGGAGCGGATCGGCCGGCTCGCCCCCGCCGAGGTGCTGCCCGCCCACCAGCACTCCTTCACCGACGCCCCGGCCCGGGTCCGCGAGCTCCTGGCCCACCACGAGGAACGGCTCACCGGACTGCACCGGCTGCTGGCCGCCGCCCCCCTCACCCCCTGGGCGCTGGCCGAGCGGATGGACTGGAACCGACCCTGGGAGCAGATCCCCTACGGCTCCCGCAACATCGCCGTCTCGGAGGCCGAGGCCCATCTGCGCCGACTGGTGAAACTCGGCCGCGCGGAGGCCGTCCCGGGCTCCGAGCCGGTCACCTACCGGGCTCTCTGACGGCCATCCGGAGCAGCGGAGTCCGGGCCGGTACAGTGGGCAGGTCGTCAACAGTCCCGTACGGGGGGAAGCCGGTGCGAATCCGGCACTGACCCGCAGCCGTGACCCGCCGACCGGATCCTCCGGGCGGCGGGAAGCCGGAATGCCCCGTACCGGACCCGGTGACCGGCACCGTCGAGGTCATACGGAGCCGGAGCCCGGCGCCCGCGCGCGCCTGCCTCCCGCTCCCCAGCAGGAGAGGCACCCCGCCCCGTCATGAACGTCCGCCGCAGCGCCGCCGCGCTCGCCGCCTCCGCCGTGCTCTGCGCGGTCGCCGCTCCCACCGCCTCCGCCGCGCCCTCACCCACCCCGTCCCCGACGGTCCCGGCCGGCCTGTACGGCACCGGCGACCCCACCTACGACGGGGTGTTCCGGCAGTCCCTCGCCTTCCTCGCCCAGCACACCGCCGGGGTCCGCCCGGCCCCGCAGGCCGTGTCCTGGCTGACCGGCCAGCAGTGCGCCAACGGCGCCTTCGCCTCCTTCCGCCCGGACCCGGCCAAGGCCTGCGAGCCGGCCACCGCCCTGGACACCAACGCCACCGCGGCCGCCGTCCAGGCCCTGATCGCCCTCGGCGGCCACCAGGACCAGGTGAAGAAGGCCACCGGCTGGCTGAAGTCCGTGCAGAACGAGAACGGCGGCTGGAGCTACAGCCCCGGCGGCAGCATGGACTTCGGCACCGACGCCAACTCCACCGGCATCGTCCTGGGCGCGCTCACCGCGGCCGGCGAACGCCCCGACGCGATCCGCTCCAAGACCGGCAAGACCGGCTACGACGCGCTGCGCGGCCTCCAGCTCAGCTGCCCGCAGCCGGGCGTCTCCAAGCCGGAGGACCTGGGCGCCTTCGCCTCCCAGCCCGACAAGGCCGGCAAGCTGCCCGCCAACCCGGACGCCACCGCGGCCGCCGTCCTGGGCGTCCTCGGCAAGGGCCTGGTCGTCGCCCCGCCCGCCGCCGACCGGCCGGTCGACCCCAAGGCGGTCACCTGCGAGACCGGCGCCGCCAAGGACCCGGCACAGTCCGCCGCGGGCGGCGCCGGATACCTGAGCGCCAAGCTGGCCGCCACCGGCGACCACCTGATGTCGGCCATGCCCGGCGCCACCGACCAGCCCGACTTCGGCAACACCGCGGACGCGGTCCTCGCGCTCGCCGCGGACGGCCACCGGACCGCCGCCGCCAAGCCGCTGGCCTGGCTGGAGAAGAACGCCGCCGACTGGGCCAAGACGGCCGGTCCGGGCGCCTACGCCCAGCTGATCCTGGCCGCCCACGCCGGCGGCGCCGACCCCAAGGCCTTCGGCGGCACCGACCTGGTCGCCGCCCTGAACGCCCAGGGCCCCGCCCCGGCCGCCGCCACCGCCCAGCCCTCGCCGAGCTCCGCCACCGGCTCCACCGAGAAGAAGGAGAAGGAGGAGTCCTCCTCTTCCTCGGTCTGGTGGATGATCGGCGCCGGCGCCGCCGCCGGCGCCGGCATCGGCATCATGCTCAGCGGCCGCCGCAAGAAGCAGCAGCTGTGAACCACCCGGTGGCCGGGCCCGGGCGCGCCCCGGGAACGGGCGTGACCGGACGCACCGGGGCCCTGCTGCTCGCGCTGCTCGTCCCGCTCCTCGCGGTCCTCCCGCTGCTCGCCGCCTCCCCGGCGGCCGCGGCCGGCTACCGGTACTGGTCCTTCTGGGACGGGGCAGCGGGCGGCGGCTGGAAGTACGCCACCCTCGGGCCCTCGCTGGCCCGCCCGGCGGACGGCGAGGTCCAGGGGTTCCGCTTCGCGGTGAGCGAGGACGCCTCCAGCGAGGCGGCGAAGCCGCGGAGCCCCGCCGACTTCACCGCGATCTGCGGATCCACCCCGGCGGTGCCCGGCCGGAAGCGGATCGCCCTGGTGGTCGACTTCGGCGTCCCGGCGGACGCCCCCTCGGGCGAGCGGCCGCCGCAGACCGCCCCGCGCACGGCCTGTGCCGTACTGGACCCGGCGGCCAGCTCCGCCGAGGCCCTGGCGGCGGTGGCGAAGCCGCTGCGCTACAACAGCGCTGCCCTGCTCTGCGCGATCTCCGGCTACCCCCGCCAGGGCTGCGGGGACCAGGTGTCGAAGACCACCGGTGACACCCCCGCCACCGGGCCCGCCGACTCCGCCGCCCCCGACCGGGCGGCCGGGACCGACGGCTCCGAAGGCTCCGGCGCCGGCCCCTCGGCCGGACTGCTGGCCGGCATCGCCGCCGTCCTCGCCCTGGCCGGCGCCGCCCTCTGGCAGTCCCGCCGCCGACGCCCCCGATGAACCGCCCCACCGAACCACCCCGCCCGTCGGGCTCCCCGGGCGGCTCCCCGGCCGGTCCGGGAGCCGCCGCGTCGACCGGCGCGCAGGGCCCCACCGGATCGCCCCGCCCGACCGGCCGCGCGAACGCATCCCCGGCCGGCCCGGGAGCCACCGACCGCCATGCGGCCGACCCGGCGGCCGACCCGGAGGGCCCGGCCGGACCGCCCCGCCCGGCCCGCTCCGCGGACGTCTTCCCGGCCGATTCGGGAGCCACCGGACGCCATGCGGCCGGCCCGGAGGGCCTCACCGGACCCGGGAGCGAACCGGTCCGGCCCGGCCGGCCGGTCGGCCCCGCCGAACCCACCCGCTCAGCCGGCTCCTCGGCCGGTCCGGAAGCCACCGGACACCCGGTGGCCGGCCCGGAGGGCCCGGCCGGCCGCGCGAGCGAACCGGCGCGGCCCGACCCCGGCGAACCCGAACCTCCGCACCCGGCCGGGGCCCGGCCCGTAGGCGCGCGACCGGCCCGGCCGGGGCGGACCCTCGGCGACGGGACGGCCGCCCCCCGCCCCGCCCGCCGGGCGTACCGCACCGGCGACGGCGCCGCACGCACGCCGGAGCCGCCGGCCGCGCGCACCGCCGCGGGATTCGCGGCGCGTCTCGGGCGGCGGATGCGGGCGCCGGAGGCGACCCGGGGCAACGCCCTGCACGCCGGTGCCTGGTGGCTGTGGGCCCTCGGGCTGGCCACCGCCGCCTCCCGCACCACCAACCCGCTGCTCCTCGGCCTGATCGTCGGCGTCGCCGGCTACGTGGTGGCCGCCCGCCGCACCGACGCCCCCTGGGCCCGCTCCTACGGGGCCTTCGTCAAGCTGGGCCTGTTCGTGATCGCCCTGCGGCTGCTCTTCTCCGTGGTCCTCGGCTCCGCCATCCCCGGCACCCACCTCCTCTTCACCCTCCCCGAGATCCCGCTCCCCGCCTGGGCCCAGGGCATCCGGTTCGGCGGCCGGGTCACCGCCGAACAACTGGTCTTCGCCTTCTACGACGGCGCCAAGCTCGCCACCCTCCTCATCTGCGTGGGCGCGGCCAACGCCCTCGCCAACCCGGCCCGGCTGCTGAAGTCCCTGCCGGCCGCCCTCTACGAGGCGGGGGTCGCCGTGGTCGTCGCCATGACCTTCGCGCCGAACATGGTCGCGGACGTGGTCCGGCTCCGCACCGCCCGCCGGCTCCGGGGCCGCCCCACCGGCGGGGTCCTGGCCGTGCTCCAGATCGGTCTGCCGGTGCTCGAAGGCGCCCTGGAACGGTCCGTGGCGGTGGCCGCCTCCATGGACGCCCGCGGCTACGGCCGGACCGCCAGCGTCCCGGACGCCGTCCGGCACACCACCAACGCCCTCACCCTCGGCGGTCTGCTCGGCATGTGCGCCGGCACCTACGGACTGCTGGCCGCCGAAGGCGCCCGCTACGGCCTCCCCGTCCTCCTCATCGGGCTGGCCCTCGCCCTGGCCGGGCTGCGCCTCGGCGGACGGCGCAGCCTGCGCACCCGCTACCGGCCCGACCGCTGGGGGGTCCGCGCCTGGCTGGTCGCCGGCTCGGGCGCGGCCGTCGCCGCCCTGATGATCCACGCCGCCTCGGTGGACCCCGAGGGCCTGCGCCCCGGCGTGGTCCCGCTGCTCGCCCCCGGTCTGCCGCTCTGGCCGGCCGCGGCCGTCCTGATCGGCCTGCTCCCGGCCGTGGTGGCCCCCGTACCGCCCACCCTCTCCGTACCGCCCCCACAGCACGTACCGCACGCACAGCACGTACCGCACGTACCGCCCGCACCGCCGAAGGAGGCGTCCGGACGATGATCCGCTTCGAGCAGATGTCCGTCACCTACGAGGACGCCGCCGCACCCACCCTCCGCGCGGTGGACCTGACCGTCCCGGAGGGGGAACTGACCCTGCTCGTGGGCCCCTCGGGAGTCGGCAAGTCCACCCTGCTGGGCGCGGTCTCCGGGCTGGTCCCGCACTTCACCGGCGGGCACCTGGGCGGCCGGGTCACGGTGGCCGGCCGCGACACCCGCACCCACAAGCCGCGGGAGCTCGCGGACGTGGTCGGCACCGTCGGCCAGGACCCCCTGGCCCACTTCGTCACGGACGTGGTGGAGGACGAGCTGGCGTACGGCATGGAGTCGCTGGGTCTGCCGCCCGCCGTGATGCGGCGCCGGGTGGAGGAGACCCTGGACCTGCTCGGTCTGAACGAGCTCCGCGACCGCCCGATCGCCACCCTCTCCGGCGGCCAGCAGCAGCGGGTCGCGATCGGATCGGTCCTCACCCCGCACCCCCGGGTCCTGGTCCTGGACGAACCGACCTCCGCCCTGGACCCGGCGGCCGCGGAGGAGGTCCTGGCCGTGCTCCAGCGCCTGGTGCACGACCTCGGCACCACCGTCCTGATGGCCGAGCACCGGCTGGAGCGCGTGGTCCAGTACGCGGACCGGGTGCTGCTCCTCCCCGGACCCGGCGCCGCCCCCGTGCTGGGCACCCCCGCCGAGATCATGGCCGTCTCCCCCGTCCACCCGCCGGTCGTGGCCCTCGGCCGGCTGGCCGGCTGGACCCCCCTCCCCCTCTCGGTCCGCGACGCCCGCCGCTCGGCCCCCGAACTGCTCGGCCGGCTCCCCGCGGCCCCGCCGCCCCCGCCCGCCCCGCACCCGGCGCCCGACGCCACCGCTCCCGGCCCGGACCGGGCGGACCGGTCGGCCCCGCGCGGGCGCCGCAGCCCCGGCCTGTTCGGCCGCCTCCGTCGCACCGCTCCCACCACCCCACCGCCCGACACCGGCACGAGCACGGGCACCGACACCGGCACAGGCACCGACACGGGCACGGGCACGGGCACCGGAAGCGACCGTTCGGCCGCCGTCCGCACCTCCGGCCTCAGCGTCCGCCGAGGCCGCGCCGAAACCCTCCGGAACATCTCGCTGACCGTCCGCCCCGGCGAGACGGTCGCCCTCATGGGCCGCAACGGCGCCGGCAAGTCCACCCTGCTCGCCACCCTGGTCGGGATGCTGGAGCCGGCCTCCGGCTCGCTGACCGTGGGCGGTGCCGTCCCGCACCGGACCGCGCCCGCCGAGATGGTCCGGCGGGTCGGCCTGGTCCCCCAGGAGCCCCGGGACCTGCTGTACGCGGACACGGTCGGCGCCGAGTGCGCGGCCGCCGACGCGGACGCGGGCGCGGCGCCCGGCAGCTGCCGGGCCCTGGTGTCCGAGCTGCTGCCGGACGTACCGGACGACACCCATCCGCGGGACCTCTCCGAGGGGCAGCGGCTGGCCCTGGCCCTCGCCCTGGTGCTGACCGGGCGTCCCGCCCTGCTGCTGCTGGACGAGCCCACCCGCGGTCTGGACTACGCGGCGAAGGCCCGGCTGATCGAGGTACTGCGCGGCCTGGCGGCCGAGGGCCACGCCATCGTGCTGGCCACCCACGACGTGGAGCTGGCGGCCGAGCTGGCTCACCGGGTGGTGATCCTGGCCGGCGGGGAGGTGGTCGCGGACGGGCCCACCGCCGAGGTGGTGGTGTCCTCACCGGCCTTCGCCCCCCAGGTGGCCAAGATCCTCGCCCCGGCCCCGTGGCTGACCGTCCCCCAGGTCGCCGCGGCCCTGGGCCGCACCGGCCCGCCGTCCGAGCCCGCCCCGCCGTCCCCGCCCCGCCCCGGCCGCAGCTACCGCAGCGGCCCCGCCACCCCCGGGGAGCCCGCCCCGTGACGGGGACGACGAGGAAGGCGGAGTCCGGGAACGGCGGGCCCGCCGCCCGCCCGGTCCGGATCGGCCCCCGGGCCGCCGCCGCGCTGGTCCTGCTCACCCTGATCGGGATCGCCGCCTTCGGCTGGCCCCTGCTCGCCGACCGGCAGTCCGGTCTGGCGCACTCCCAGGACGCCCCCTGGCTGTTCGCCGCACTGCTGCCGCTGCTGGTCGCCGTGGTCGTCGCGACCATCGCCGACAACGGCATGGACGCCAAGGCCGTGGCCATGCTGGGGGTACTCGCGGCCGTCGGGGCGGCCCTGCGCCCGCTGGGCGCGGGCACGGCCGGCCTGGAGCCGATGTTCTTCCTGATGGTGCTCAGCGCCCGGGTGCTGGGCCCGGGCTTCGGGTTCGTGCTGGGCGCCGTCACCATGTTCGCCTCGGCGCTGCTGACCGGCGGGGTCGGTCCGTGGATGCCGTTCCAGATGCTCGCCCTGGGCTGGTTCGCGCTCGGCGCGGGCCTGCTGCCCGCTCCGGACCGGCTCCGCGGCCGGGCCGAGCTGTGGATGCTGGCCGCGTACGGCTTCCTGGGCTCGTTCGCGTACGGCACGGTGATGAACCTCCAGGGGTGGGTGATCCTCCAGGGCATGGGCGAGGGGGTGTCCTTCCATCCCGGCGACCCGGTGCCCGCGAACCTGGCCCGCTTCCTGGCCTACTGCCTGGCCACCTCGGTCGGCTGGGACCTGGGCCGGGCGGCGCTGACCGTGGTGCTCACCCTGACCCTGGGCGGCACCCTGCTGAAGGCGCTGCGCCGGGCGACCCGGAAAGCGTCGTTCGACGCCGCCGTCACCTTCGATCCGGTCCCCGAACCGCCCCGGAACCCGCACGAAAACCGGCGATAGTCCGCTACGCACCGTCACAAAAAGGGCTCCCGGTGGTGAGCCGGCACACAGGACCCTGGTCACATACGAGCGGGACTAGTAGTCCCCCGACAGGTTCCTTATCCCCGACCGCACCCGCTCCCACCTGCACGGACATCGGCCGGGTCGGGGCCGGGACCTTGCACCCGGCCTGCGACCGCCACTAGTAACAGGGGGCGTTGCCAGGGGCTCGGCGGCCTGGCTAACTGGAGATGTCGCCGAGACGGCAGGAGCGGATCACCCGCCCCCGCCCGACGTACGAACCCCTCTCCACCGCGTGAGTGGCTCACGCATGCCTTCGACGTGTCCCCGACCCGTCCCCGGCGTGCCCGCGACCGTCCCCGTCGCCCATGGAAGGTTCCCCGTGTCCTCCTCCGTCATCCGCCGCATCGCCGCTTCGAAGAAGACTCTGGCCGGTACCGCTGTCGGCCTCGTCGCCGCCGGTTCCCTGCTCGCCGCCGCGCCCGCCCAGGCCGCGCCGACCAGCGCCCAGGCGATCGCCCAGCAGATGATCAAGGACCCGGCCCAGTTCGCGGCGTTCAGCAAGATCGTGTCGCACGAGAGCGGCTGGAACTACCGGGCGACCAACTCCTCCTCGGGCGCCTACGGCCTGGTCCAGGCCCTGCCGGCCTCAAAGATGGCCTCGGCCGGTTCCGACTGGAAGACCAACCCGGCCACCCAGATCAAGTGGGGCCTGGACTACATGAACTCCCGCTACGGCTCCCCGGTCGGCGCCTGGAACTTCTGGCAGGCCAACCACTGGTACTAGGCCCTTCGGCCCGGCACCCGCGCACACGAGGGCCCCGGTGGCCGACCTCCCCAGGTCCGGCCACCGGGGCCTTCCGCATCCCATCCCACAGGGTCTACGGCGCCCACGGGCGCGGGAGCGCCTACAGGCGCTGGATGATGGTGCCGGTGGCGAGGCCCCCGCCGGCACACATGGTGATCAGGGCGAACTCCTTGTCGCGGCGCTCCAGTTCGTGCAGGGCGGTGGTGATCAGCCGGGCGCCGGTGGCGCCGACCGGGTGGCCCAGCGCGATGGCACCGCCGTTCACGTTGACCTTCTCCAGGTCCTGGTCGAAGACCTTGGCCCAGCTGAGCACCACGGAGGCGAAGGCCTCGTTGATCTCGACCAGGTCGATGTCCTTGAGGGACATCCCGGCCTTGCCCAGCACCGCCCGGGTCGCGTCGATCGGCCCGTCGAGGTGGTAGTGCGGGTCCGCGCCGACCAGGGTCTGGGCGACGATCCGGGCCCGCGGCCGGAGTTTGAGCGCCCGGGCCATCTTGCGCGAGGCCCACATCACGGCGGCGGCCCCGTCGGATATCTGGGAGGAATTCCCGGCGGTGTGGACGGCGGTCGGCATGACCGGCTTCAGCCGGGCCAGCGCCTCCGGCGAGGTGTCCCGCAGGCCCTCGTCCCGGTCGACCAGCCGCCACATGCCCTGGCCCGCCGCCTGCTCCTCCTCGGTGGTCGGGACCTGCACGGCGAAGGTCTCCCGCTTGAACCGCTCCTCGGCCCAGGCGACGGCGGCCCGCTCCTGGGAGAGGACCCCGAGCCCGTCCACGTCGGCGCGGGTCAGCCCGCGGTTGCGGGCGATCCGCTCGGCGGCCTCGAACTGGTTGGGCAGGTCGACGTTCCACTCGTCCGGGAAGGGCTTGCCCGGGCCGTGCTTGGAGCCGGAGCCGAGCGGGACCCGGCTCATCGCCTCGACCCCGCAGGCGATGCCGATGTCCATGACCCCGCTGGAGATCATGTTCGCGACCATGTGGTTGGCCTGCTGGCTGGAGCCGCACTGGCAGTCCACGGTGGTCGCCGCGGTCTCGTAGGGCAGGCCCATGGCCAGCCAGGCGTTGCGGGCCGGGTTCATGGACTGCTCGCCGGCATGGGTGACGGTGCCGCCGACGATCTGCTCCACGCAGTCGGGGCGGATGCCCGTACGGGCCAGCAGTTCGCGGTAGGTCTCGCCCAGCAGGTAGGCGGGATGGAGGTTGGCGAGCGCGCCGCCGCGCTTGCCGATGGGGGTCCGTACGGCTTCGACGATGACGGGTTCCGCGGCCATGAGCTCGTCCTCTCCTGCACATCCGGCGGCGGGCCGTCCCGGCGTCCCGCTCCGACCTGAACTCGGCGCTTAACTAGTACGCGTTCTAGTTCTCTCCGCAGTCTTAGTGGCCAGGAGCCCCGGCACGCAAGGGTCTTGCACGCGACTTGCACGGATTCCACACGCCCGGTCGCGGTTCCGTCGCGCACGGTGGCGGTAGACATGCCCCCGACCAGCCCCGGCGCACCCTCGGCGCGGCCAACAGATGGCGCGTCGACCCTTGTCACTTCTAGAACTCGTTATTACCTTCAGGACACCTTCTGATGGTCCGTCAGACTTGGAGTCGCCCGATGACCTGCCCCGCGCTGCCCGACGGCTTCGATGCCACGGACCCCGATCTCCTCCAGGCCCGCGTCCCGTTCCCGGAGTTCGCGCGGCTGCGGCAGACCGCCCCGGTGTGGTGGTGTCCCCAGCGACGCGGCATCACCGGATTCGACGACGAGGGCTACTGGGCCGTCACCCGGCACGCGGACGTCAAATACGTCTCCACGCACCCGGAGCTCTTCTCCTCCACCACCAACACCGCGATCATCCGCTTCAACGAGCACATCCAGCGTGAACAGATCGACGCCCAGCGCCTGATCATGCTGAACATGGACCCGCCGGAGCACACCCGGGTCCGCCAGATCGTGCAGCGCGGGTTCACCCCGCGCTCCATCCGCGGTCTGGAACAGGCCCTGCGCGACCGGGCCCGGCAGATCGTCGACGAGGCCAAGGCCGAGGCGGGGGACGGCAGTTTCGACTTCGTCACCCGGATCGCCTGCGAACTCCCCCTGCAGGCCATCGCCGAGCTGATCGGCGTCCCGCAGAAGGACCGGGCCAAGATCTTCGACTGGTCGAACAAGATGGTCGCCTACGACGACCCGGAGTACGCCATCACCGAGGAGGTCGGCTCCGAGGCGGCGATGGAACTCATCGGCTACGCCATGAACCTGGCGGCCGAACGCAAGGAGTGCCCGGCCAAGGACATCGTCACCCAGCTCGTCGCCGCCGAGGGCGAGGGCAACCTGGGATCGGACGAGTTCGGCTTCTTCGTGCTGCTCCTCGCGGTCGCCGGCAACGAGACCACCCGCAACGCGATCAGCCACGGCATGCACGCCTTCCTCACCCACCCCGAGCAGTGGGAGCTCTACAAGCGGGACCGGCCGTCCACCGCCGCCGAGGAGATCGTCCGCTGGGCCACCCCGGTGGTCTCCTTCCAGCGGACCGCCACCCAGGACACCGAACTGGGCGGGCAGAAGATCAAGGCGGGCGACCGGGTGGGGATGTTCTACTCCTCCGCCAACCACGACCCCGAGGTCTTCGAGAACCCGGACGTCTTCGACATCACCCGGGACCCCAACCCCCACCTGGGATTCGGCGGCGGCGGCCCGCACTTCTGCCTGGGCAAGTCCCTCGCCGTGCTGGAGATCGACCTCATCTTCAACGCGCTGGCGGACGCCCTCCCCGACCTCCGGCTGACCGGCGACGGCCCGCGGCGGCTGCGCGCGGCCTGGCTCAACGGCATCAAGGAACTCCAGGTCACCCACGGCTGATCTGGACGTCCGGGACGGCAGGGGCCACCACTCCCACGCCCCGCCCCTGCCGTTCACGGCCCCACGCGACCGCCGCCGGGGCCCCGGGGAACGAACCCCCGGGCCCCGCTCCGGAACTCAGGTCCGGGCCGGGGCCATGACCTCAGGTCCGGGCCGGGGCCATGGCCTCCTGCCCGGCCACGGCCCGTGGCCCCGGCACCCGCAACCGCAGCCGGCGCGGCCCCGCCAGCAGGTGCACCAGCCCGAACCCGGCGCCCACCACCAGCGCCCCGCCCACCGCGTCCAGCACCCAGTGGTTGGCGGTGGCCACGATGGCGCACACCGTGATCAGCGGGTGCAGCGCGCCCAGCAGCTTCTGCCAGCCCCTGGGCGCCAGGACCACCACCACGATCCCGCACCACAGCGACCAGCCGAAGTGCAGCGAGGGCATCGCCGCGTACTGGTTGGAGATCGCGGTCATCGCCCCGTACTGCGGATCGGCCAGATCCTGCGGGCCGTGCACGGTGTCGACGAAGCCGAGACCGGGCATCAGGCGCGGCGGCGCCAGCGGGAACAGCCAGAAGCCGAGCAGCGCCAGCACCGTGGCCAGCCCCAGCGAGGCCCGGGCCCAGCGGTAGTCGGCGGGCCGCCGCCAGTACAGCACCGCCAGGATGCTCAGCGGCACCACGAAGTGGAAGGAGGTGTAGTAGAAGTTGAAGAAGGCCTCCGGCAGACCGGATCCGGTCACCAGGTGGTTCACCGCGTACTCGATGTCGATGCCCAGGGCCCGCTCGACGGCGAGGACCTCCCGCGCGTTCCCCTCGGCCAGCGGCCGGTTGGTCGGCGCGGCCGCCCGGATGTGCGAGTAGATCGAGTACCCGACCCGGATCAGCAGCAGCTCCAGCAGCAGGTTGGGACGGCTGAGCACCCGCCGCCAGAACGGCAGCAGCGGGATCCGCGCCCAGCGGGACGCGGCGGGCCGCCCGTAGGAGGTGGGGACCGGCTCCCGCCAGTACGGGGAACTGCGCGGCAGGAACGGCACCCAGCAGGCCGCCGCCAGCGCGGCCAGCAGCAGCACGTTGTCCCGGACCGGGGCCAGCGGGGCCATGTTCGGCAGCAGCACCGAGCTGGGCAGGGTCATCACCAGTACCACGGCCACCGGCCACACCGGCCGGTCGGCGGCCCGCCGCCCGACCTTCCCGGCCACCGCGAGCAGCACCCACAGCAGTTGGTGGCGCCAGCCGGCCGGGGACACCGCGACCGCCACACAGCCGGTGACGGCCACCGCCAGCAGCAACTGCCCGTCCCGCGCGTAGCGGACGGCCCGCCGCATGCCGAACCAGCCGACCCCGGCCGCCAGCAGCAGATACAGGCCGATCTCGGCCGGACCGGTCAGGCCCAGCCGCAACAGGGCGCCGTGCAGGGACTGGTTGGCCGGATCGTCCGGGCTGCCGCCCAGCCCGGTACCGGCCAGATGGTGCGCCCAGTACGCCCAGGAGTCGCGGGGCAGCACGGCGAGGGCGAGCAGCGAGGCGCCGCCGAAGGCAACCGCGGTGGCCTTGGCCGTGGACCGGCGGCCGGTCACCCACAGCAGCGGGGCGAACAGCAGCAGCGCGGGCTGCAGGGCCGCGGCGAGACCGACCAGGAACCCGGCCGCCCGCTCGCCGTCCACCCGGAACAGGGCGAACAGCACCAGCAGCACCGGGAGCACGGCGGTCTGCCCGGGGAAGGCCGCCTCCCGGACCGGCAGCGAGACCATCATCAGGGCGACCAGCACCGGCGCGGCCAGCAGCGCCGTCCGACGGGGCACCGGATCGGGCAGCCCGCGCGCGGCCACCAGGCCGACCGCCGCCACCAGCAGCAGGGTCACCAAGGTCCAGGCGATCTCCAAGGACTGGTCGCCCAGGCCGGCCAGCGGCTTCAGGAGCATCCCGGCGAAGGGACTGCCGGTGAAGGCACCCGATCCGGAACCGCTCCCACCGGGGACCGCCTCGTAGAGCGAGCCCGTCAGGGCGGGCGGTCTGACACTCGTGAGCCACTCTGCGGGCGGCACCCGGAGCACCGACGCCGCCTGCCGGACGGCCAGCACGGCGGCCAGGCCCCACAGCAGGACCCGCGCGGCTCCGAGCCGACCGCCTCCGCCGGCCGGGCCGCCCGGCCCGCCCGCACCGCCACGGCCTATGACCCCGGCATGACCGTTCGCGTTCCTGTGCTCCGCCGCATTAGCCACGCCCTGCCGGCCTCCCGCCGTGCCGTGCTGTCGTCCTGTCGCCCGCAACCTCGTCTTCGCCGGGCCGTCGCGTCGACTTGCCCGGGTCGACGATATCCCGGGCGCGTCCGTCCCCTCGCCCTTCCCCCGGGGCGGGCGTCCCTAGGATGGCCGCATGAGCATCGTGAAGATCAACGCGTTGACGGTCCCGGCGGAGCAGCGGGAGATCCTGGAGAAGCGGTTCGCCTCGCGGGCCGGCTCGGTGGAGAACTCGGACGGTTTCGAGTGGTTCGAGCTGCTCCGGCCGGTCGAGGGCACGGACCAGTACCTGGTCTACACCCGGTGGCGGGACGAGGCCGCCTTCCAGGCCTGGATGGAGGGCCCGATGAAGGCCGCCCACCAGGGCGGCGGCTCGGGTAGCGGCTCGGGTGCGGGCGGTGCGGCGCACGGCGCCGGTGCGGGTGCCGGTGAGCGGCCGGCGCCGGCCGCCTCGGGATCCACCCTGTGGTCCTTCGAGGTGGTCCAGCAGGCCTCCCCGAAGGAGTCCTGACCGACCCCGACCGGCCCCGACCGCCCCTGGTCCACCCGGCCCCTCAGGGGGCCGCGTGGTCCCGCCGGGGCAGGGTGTCGTAAGGCTCCTCCGCGTCCGAGCCGCACAGCTCCCGGTTGATCTCCTCGACCAGTTTGACCAGGTCGGTCGGCCGGTCCGGCCCCCACCAGTCGCCCAGCAGCTCCGCGAGGGACTCCTGGCGCGCGTCGGACAGCCGCCGGGCCACCTCGGTCCCGGCCGGGGTCAGGACCAGCGGGAGGCCGTCGCGCACGGCCAGCCCCCGTTCCTCGATCTGCCGGGAGGCGTCGGTGACGGCCCGCAGCGGCACCGCGGTGCGCTCGGCCAGCACGGCCGGCTCCACCGAGCCGTACTTGGCGATGCGGAGCAGCATCCAGCCGGCCGCGGGCAGCAGGTCGTAGCCCGCCTTCGCGATGATCTTCTCGTAGACGTGCTTGCGGCCCTGGAGGGTGCCGAGCACCGACAGCGCCCGGGCCACCTCCTCCCGGGAGGTGCGCTCGACCGGGTTGGAGGCCAGGGTCTCGGTCACGTCGGGGGCCGTCACCGAGGCGCGCAGCTTGTCCTCCTTCAGGAACCAGGCGACGACGAAGGCGACCAGCACGATCGGCACCGCGTAGAGGAACACGTCGGTGATCGAGTCGGAGTACGCGTCGAGGACCCGGTCCCGGAGGGCGGCGGGAAGCTCCGCGACGGCCCGGGGATCCGCCTCCAGCCGGCCGGCGTCCGCGCCCGGCGGCAGCGGGAACCCCGCGAGGGCGGAGGTGAGCCGGTCGTCGAGGAGGTTGGTGAAGACGGTCCCGAAGACGGCGACACCGAAGGAGGCGCCGATGGAGCGGAAGAAGGTGGCCCCGGAGGTGGCCACCCCCAGGTCCGCGTAGCTGACGGCGTTCTGCACCACCAGCACCAGCACCTGCATCACCAGGCCCAGACCGGTGCCGAAGACGAAGAAGTAGACGCTCATCTCCCAGGTGGAGCTGGTGCGGTGGAGCTGGTGCAGCAGGAGCAGGCCGACGGCGGTGACGGCGGTGCCGAGGATCGGGAAGACCTTCCAGCGGCCGGTCCGGGACACGATCTGCCCGGAGACGGTGGAGGAGATCAGCAGACCGAGCACCATGGGCAGCATGTGCACCCCGGACATGGTCGGCGACACTCCCTGGACGACCTGGAGGAAGGTCGGCAGATAGACCATGGCGCCGAACATCGCGAAGCCGACCACGAAGCTGATCAGCGAGCAGAGGGTGAAGGTCCGGATCCGGAACAGCTTGAGCGGCAGCACCGGTTCGGCGGCCTTCCGCTCCACCATCACGAACGCGACGAGCAGCACCGCGCCCAGTACGGCCAGCCCGACGATCCGCGCCGACCCCCAGCCCCAGGTCCCGCCGAGCGAGGCGACCAGCACCAGGCAGGTGGCCACCGAGGCGATCAGGAAGGTGCCGAGGTAGTCGATCGTGTGCTTCTCGGAGCGCGCCGGGATGTGCAGGGCGGTCGCGATGACCGCCAGGGCGACCACACCGATGGGCAGGTTGATGTAGAAGACCCAGCGCCAGGACAGATGGTCCACGAACAGCCCGCCGAGCAGCGGCCCCAGCACACTGGTCGCCCCGAACACGGCACCGAACAGGCCCTGGTACTTGCCGCGCTCCCGCGGCGGCACGATGTCCCCCACGATCGCCATGGACAGCACCATCAGACCGCCGCCGCCCAGCCCCTGGAGGGCCCGGTAGCCGATCAGCTGGGGCATGTTCTGGGCCAGTCCGCAGAGCGCGGACCCGATCAGGAAGATGACGATGGCCGCCTGGTAGAGCCGCTTGCGGCCGTACTGGTCACCGAGCTTGCCCCACAGCGGGGTGGCCGCGGTCGAGGCCAGCATGTAGGCGGTCACCACCCAGGAGAGGTGGTCCATGCCGCCCAGCTCGCTGACGATCGTGGGCAGCGCCGTGGAGACGATGGTCTGGTCGAGCGAGGCGATCAACAGCCCCAGCAACAGGGCCCCGATCGAGACGAGGACCCCGCGTGACGCGTGCTCCGCGCCGGGGCCGGGTCCCACGGCCGGCTTGGTCGCTTCCTGAGCCATGGACTCCTCCTAGGGGCCGGTCCATCCCCCCATCCTGAGCGGTGCGCCCGGTTACGGCCTGTCGGGAGGGGTGGGCGCCCCCGAGGGCCGCCGGCACGGCCTGGATAATCACCCGCAGTTGCCAGGGAGGGGACCCGATGAGCACCGAACGCTGCCCAGACTGCGAAGCCATAGCCCATCCGGGTGACCCCTGCCCCACCCCCACCCCCTTCAGCCCCCTCCGCATCCGCCCATACCTCACGCTGGCCCCGGATCCGGGCCGGCCGACGGGCCCGGAGGCGACCCCCGGGGCGTCACCCGGGTCGGCCTCGGGTCCGGCATCCGGTCCGGCGCTTGGGCCGACGCCCGGACCCGCGACCGGTGCGGCGTCCGGTCCGGCGTCCGGTGCGGCGTTCGGGCCGGCGTTCGGGCCGGCGCCCGGTGCGGCGTTCGGGCCGACGTCCGGGCCTGTGCTAGGGCCGACGTCCGGGCCTGTGCTCGGACCGACGTCCGGCCCGGGGTCCACGCCGGGACCGGGATCGGCGCCCGCGCGCCGCGACGGGGACAGGCGTCCGCCGGGACCGGGACAGGCATCCGGCCCGGCGCTCGGGCCGACATCCGGTCCGGCGCTTGGGCCGACGCCCGGACCCGCGACCGGGCCGGCATCCGGGCCCGCGCTCGGGCCGACGTCCGGCCCGGCGTCCACGCCGGGACCGGGACAGGCGTCCTCGCCGGGACCGGGCCCGGGACGGGCGGCAGTGGCGCCGGGGGCCCGTACGGCCGCCGGGCCGCTCTCCGACGACACCATTCAGTTGGCGCCGATCCCGTCACCGCACCCCGTACCCGCCCCCGTGCCGGGCTCAGCCGGCGGAGCCCGGCACGGTACGCCCACCGGCCCGTGGCCGGGAATCCCCACCGGCCGGATCGGGGCCGACAACCAGCCCGGCACCACGAACACGGGCGCGGGCACGAACACGGGCACGGGCGCAGCCACTGGCATGGGCGCGCCCGGCCCATGGCCCGGGGAGGTGGGACAGCCCTGGCAGTCGGGCACGGCCGGGGTCCGTCCGTCCGGAGCGCTGTCCGACGCGACCGTCCAACTGGCCGCCGTACGACCGACCCCCGGCACATCCGATGGCCCCGGGGCCAGGAACTCCGCACACACCCCCAAGGCCCCCGGCGCCCGCCGCCTGCTCCCCCTTCTGGCCGGCGCGGCCGCAGTCCTCGTGATCGGCGGCGGCACCCTCCTCCTGGGCGCGGGCCCCGACGGGGACGACAACGGGGACCGGGCGCTGCCCGACCCCGTCCTGTCGGCCCCGGCGATCAGTCTGGCCCCGGCCACCCCCTCCGCCACGGCCACCGACCCGCACCCCGAGCGGACCGGCCCCCGATCACCCTCCCCCACAGCATCCGACCAGCCCTCGGCATCCACGTCCCCCATGGCCTCACCGTCCTCCGACGCAACACCCACCACCTCCACCCAGCCGACCCCGACCCCGACCACGACCCGCACCACCCCTCCCCCCACACCCACCCCCACACCCACCCGCTCGACGAAGCCGACCCCACCCCCGCCTCCGACCCCGCAGACCCTGCGGCGCGGCGATTCCGGCCCGGCCGTGGAGGAGCTCCAGGAGCGGCTGGACCGGGCCGGCATGTACTGGCACCGGATCACCGGCCGCTACGACCGGCACACCGAGCAGTCGGTTCGCGACTTCCAGCTGGCGATGGGGGTCACGGAGGACCCCCGCGGCGTGTACGGCCCGGCGACCCGCCGCAAGCTGGACGAGGTCATCAGCTACTACGGCTGAGCCTCCACGGCCCGCCCGGTGGCCGCCCCGACGGACATCACACCGCCTCCGCTGGCGCTCCACCCCTCCGATTTTGTATCGTGAAGAAACAAAGTGGCTCCGCCCGCACCCCCTGACCGGCGTGCGGAGCCACTTGTTCTCTTTTCCCGCGCCTCTGGAGCCCCGCCGATGTCGGCCACCACCACTCCCGCACCCGTCGTCCTCACCGCCAAGGCGCTGCTCCTGGACATGGACGGCACCATCGTGAACTCGGACGCCGTGGTGGAGCGCTGCTGGCGCGAGTGGGCCGAGTCCCACGGCCTGGACCCGCAGGAGGCCCTCAAGGTGGTCCACGGCCGCCAGGGCTACGCCACGATGGCCATCCTGCTGCCCGAGCGCCCGATGGAGCTCAACCACGCGGACAACGCGGTGATGCTCGCCCGGGAGACCGCCGACACGGACGGCGTGGTGCCGGTCGAGGGCGCCCCCGCGTTCATGGCGGCCCTGAGCGACCTCCCGCACGCCCTGGTGACCTCCGCCGACGAGGCCCTGGCCACCGCCCGGATGTCCGCCTCCGCCCTGCCGATGCCGCGGGTGCGCGTGACGGCGGAGTTGGTGTCGGCGAGCAAGCCGCACCCGGAGGGCTTCCTGAAGGGCGCGGCCGAGCTGGGCGTCGACCCGGCCGACTGCATCGTGTTCGAGGACTCGGCCGCCGGCATCACCGCAGGCCGCGCGGCGGGCATGCGAGTGATCGGCGTAGGCCCGAGGGCCGGCGAACACTCCCCCACCGCCCACGTCCCCGACCTCACCACGGTCCGGGTGACCCCGACCCCCGACGGCTCGATCCGCCTGACCCTCCACACCCCCGCCTAACCCACAGCGACCACCGCCGAGCCGGTCCACGCCCCACCGACAACCCGGCCACTCCGAGCAAGCCAGGCACGCCGGGTACGGCGGTACGCCAGGCACGCCGGGTACGGCGGTACGCCAGGCACGGCGGTGCGCCGCGTACGCAGGTACGGCGGGCGCGGCGGCCCGGCAGATGAACGCGGTGCGCCGGGTGCCGCGGCACGCCTGGTGAACGAGGTGCGCCGGGCATGGCGGCAGGGCAAGCGGACGCGGCGAGCGCGCCCAGCGCCGTGGCCGGGCGGCCCGGGCAGGGGGCCCGGGCAGGGGGCCCGGGCGGGGCGGCCCGGCCACCCCGCGCCCGCACTCACCCCACGGCTCAGCCCGCAATGGCCTCGTACAGCGAGAAGACGGCCAGCGCCGCCATCACGGCCGCCGCGATCTTCGTAATCAGCCGCAGCGGCACGTACTTCATCAGGGTGCGCCCGCCCAGGATCCCGATGCCGGCCACCGCCCAGAGCGCCAGGACCGCGCCCAGGCCCACCGAGACGGGGTCGTCGTAGCGTGCCGCCAGGTTGGCGGTCATGATCTGGGTCAGGTCTCCGAACTCGGCGACCAGGATCAGCATGAAGCCGGCGCCCGAGACCTTCCAGAAGGACTGGTCGGCGGGCGGCTTGACCTCGTCCTCGCCGCCGTCCTTCTTGAGCAGCAGCATCGCGGCACCGGCCAGGAACAGCACGCCGACCACGGCCTGCACGAGCCGCTGCGGCAGCAGGGTGAGGACGCTGCCCGCGGCGATCGCCAGTCCGACGTGCACGGCGAAGGCGGCGGCGACGCCGACGAACACGTACGAGGCGCGGTAGCGGGTGCCGAGCATCAGGCCGGCGAGGGCCGTCTTGTCGGGGAGCTCCGCGAGGAAGACGACGCCGAAGGCGATCGCCAGGATGCTGAAGCTGATCACGGGGTGAAACCTCAATCGGTCGGGCAGGATGCCGCCGTTCCGAGAGACCTGGTGTTCCAGGGGTCGCTTCGGCTCGACAGCGTCCTGTACGTAACAAGGACTCTGCGGCCGAAGGTCTCGCTGGCCTGCCGCTGACGCGGCCTGCCTCCGGGCGCCGGCTGGAGTGACCCAGCAGTATGTCGACGGTCCGGCGAAGAGCTACTCCCCTTCTGCGCTTCCAGCGTACCGGACGCCCGGCCACCCCCGGAACGGTCTTTCGACCCTCTCGCCCCGCTCCCTCCCGGAATCTCCGGACACCCGTCCCACCGGAATCTCAACTTCCATTTGAGTAGAGCCAGTTGCATGCCTTGATGTGACGTGCCCATGTCGCCACGCTGTCATCTGGCGCCCACCCTCATGACACCTGGCGCCGACAGCATGGCCGGGCCCCACCGGGGCCGCACGGCCGCCCACCCCCCGCACCAGGGAGTTCCCCATGACCCTCAGCTCCAAGGTCTACGCGCGTCGCGCTGGCGTGCTCGCCTCAGTTGCCGCCCTCGGCGTCACGGCCCTGATCACCGCCCCGGCCGCCCAGGCCGCCCCGCCGGCCCCGATCAGCGCCGCCGCGGCCCGCTCCTACCTGGCCACGGTCACCCCCCAGGCGGAAGGTTCCTCCAGCGGCTACAGCCGCGACCTGTTCCCCCACTGGAGCACCGTCTCCGGCAGCTGCAACACCCGCGAGCACGTCCTCAAGCGCGACGGCGTGAACGTGGTCACCGACTCCGCCTGCGCCTCGGTCAGCGGCAGTTGGTACTCCGAGTACGACGGCGCCACCTGGACCGCCGCCTCCGACCTCGACATCGACCACGTGGTCGCGCTCTCCGAGGCCTGGCGCTCGGGCGCCAACTCCTGGACCACCAGCAAGCGCCAGCAGTTCGCCAACGACCTCACCCGGCCGCAGCTCATCGCCGTCACCGACAACGTCAACCAGGCCAAGGGCGACCTCGACCCGGCCGAATGGCTGCCCTCCCGCACCGCCTACCGCTGTACGTACGCGCGCAGCTGGGTCCACGTGAAGCAGTACTGGGGCCTGACCATCGACTCGGCCGAGAAGACCGCCCTGCTGAACGTCCTGAACGGCTGCTGAACCCCGCCCCGTCCTCCCGCGCGCTCCCCCGCACGGGAGGACGGGTCTCCCCCACACGGGAGGACGGGTCTCCCCCACACGGGGGGACGGGATTCCCCCCGCTCGGGGGAGGATCTCTCCCCCGCGCAGGGGAAGCCACACTCCCCCTCCGAGCCGTAACGTGATCCTTGGGATCAAGGGGCGACTGAGGAGGGGGAGTTGCATGCCGGTGCTGCGTCTGGGACCACTGCTGCGACACATCGACCGGAACACCGGCGACACCGCCACGGTGTGGGTGGAGGCCGACCGGCCGTGCACGGCGCGGGTGCAGTGCGCCGACGGGTCGGGCGGCAGCGCGCGCACGTTCCAGATAGCGGGCCATCACTACGCCCTGGTGCCGGTCACCGGCCTGACCCCGGGCAGCACCACGTCCTATGAGGTGCTGCTCGACGAGGTCCCGGTGTGGCCGCTGCCGGAGAGCCGGTTCCCGCCGAGCACCATCAGCACCCCGGTCCCGGCCGGTCCGGGCCGGCCGGGTCAGGAGCTGCGGGTCTCGTTCGGGTCCTGCCGTCAGGCGGCGCCGCCCGCCGACTCCCGGGGACCGCACGGACCGGACGCCCTGGACACCCTCGCCGCCCGGCTGGCCGCCGAACCGGAGGCGGTCCGGCCCGATCTGCTGCTGCTCCTCGGCGACCAGGTGTACGCGGACCGGCTGTCCCGGGACACCAAGCGGTGGCTCGCGGCCCGCCGGGACCTCCGCGAACCCCCCGGGGCCCAGGTCGCGGACTACGAGGAGTACACCCGGCTCTACTACGAGTCCTGGCTCGACCCGGAGATCCGCTGGCTGCTGTCCACGGTCCCCAGCCTCCAGATCTTCGACGACCACGACGTGATCGACGACTGGAACACCAGCGCCGCCTGGCTGGCCGAGATGCGGGCCACGCCCTGGTGGCAGGAGCGGGTGCTCAGCGGACTGATGTCGTACTGGGTGTACCAGCACCTGGGCAATCTCTCCCCGGCCGAGCTGGCCGCCGACGAACTGTTCCGGGCCGTCCGGGAAACCCCGGACGGGACGGACCCGCTGCGGGCGTTCGCCGCGGCCGCCGACGCCGATCCGGGCGCGGTGCGCTGGAGTTACCGGCGGGACTTCGGCCGGGTCCGGCTGCTGATGGTGGACACCCGGGCGGCCCGGGTGCTCGCCGAGGGCGGGCGGGCCATGCTCGACCCGTCCGAACAACAATGGCTGCGGGAGAACGCCCTTGACCTGCACGGCCAGTACGACCACCTGCTGATCGGCTCCTCGCTGCCCTGGCTGCTGCCGCCACTGGTCCATGACGCCGAGGGCTGGAACGCCGCGCTGTGCCGCGGGGAGCGGGGCGAACGCTGGGCTCGGATCGGGGAGAACCTGCGGCGGCGCAGCGATCTGGAGCACTGGGCGGCGTTCCCCGCCTCGTTCGCGGCGCTCAGCGATCTGATCGAGGAAGTGGCGACCGGCCCTCGGGCGCCCGCCACGGTCGCGGTCCTCTCCGGAGACGTGCACCACGCCTATGTGGCGGAACCCGTGATACCGACCACCTCCCAAGTGCTGCAGTTGACATGTTCTCCGGTCCACAACTCGATTCACACCACGGTGAAGTGGGGGTTCCGACTCGGCTGGTCGGGAGTGGGCCGCTGGCTGGGGCGGCTGTTCGCGAAGCACGGGCGGACCGGGCGGCCGCCGCTGGCCTGGCGGCGGACGGGCGGCCCCTGGTTCGGGAACCAGCTGATGACGCTGGTGCTTTCCGGCCGAACCGCACGGGTGAGCCTGGACCAGGCGCGACGGTCCGGGAAGGGCGCGAAGCTGGTCACCGTGCTGGACCGCTCCCTCACCACGCCGGAATGAATTCGTCCGGAACGGCCGGGTCAGGAGGGGTGTGTCCGATGTCCGGACGCACCACCTGCCCCGCCGCCGTCCGGCCGTCACTCCCGGCGTACGCTGTGTGGCTGTCAGCCGCCCCTGCCGCTCCCCCGCGACGTCGCGGCGCTTCTGCCGAGGCACGTCAACCGGACCGGGGAGTCCTGCTGTGTTCGAGACTGTGGGGTCGCTGACCACGAGCCCCTGGATCTACGCCCTCGTGGCCCTGTCCGTGGTGCTGGACGTGTTCCTGCCGGTGCTGCCGAGCGGGGTCCTGGTGATCACCGCCGCGGCGGCGGCCGCGGCCGCGGGTGCCGCCGGTTCCACCACGGCCGTTCCGGACCAGGTGCCGGACATCCTGGCACTGCTGGTCATCGCGTCCACCGCTTCGGTCCTGGGCGACCTGGCCGCCTACCGGCTGGCCTGGCGCGGCGGCGCCCGGCTGGACCGGGCCATCGCCCGCTCCCGCCGTCTGACCCGTGCCCAGGAACGCCTGGGCACGGCCCTGGCCCGGGGCGGCGGCGCCCTGGTGGTCATCGCCCGCTTCGCACCGGCCGGCCGGTCCGTGGTCTCCCTGGGCGCCGGCAAGACCCGCCGCAAGGTCAAGGAGTTCCTGCCCTGGTCGGCCCTGGCCGGCATGGCCTGGGCCGGCTACAGCGTGGCCCTCGGCTACTTCGGCACCCAATGGCTGGGCACCACCTGGCTGGGCACCGCCGTCTCCCTCGTAGCCCTCTTCGCCGCCGGCGCCCTAGCCGCCTACCTAATCCACCGCCACCCCCACCCCACCCCCACCACCCCCTAGTCCGAGGCCCGCCCGCCCCCACGGCCCGTAGCCGTCAGGGCCAGGGTCCTGCCCTGTCGGCCCGCATCCGCCCGCCCTGCTCCGGCGGACACCCGGCGGGTAGCCCGGACACCGAATGGGGCGGCGCCACTCCGGGTGGATCCCCCGGACGGCCCGACGAACTCACCCGTTCACCCGGCCCCGATCGCCGAACGGGGTCCCTGCTCCTAGCGTCCTGAGCACGGTGCGCGACCGGACGGCCGCGCCGCGTCGCCAGGGTTCAGAGGAGTTCCGCCATGCCCGCCACACACCGCATCCGCCGCCTGCCCGCCGTCGCCGCGGCGGCTCTGATCGTGCTCGCCGCGCCCGCCCCCGCGTTCGCCGCGCCGACCGCCTCCATGTCCGCGACCACGGTGGCCCCGGGCGGGCGGATCGGTCTCGACCTCCAGGGCTGCGGCAGCGGCATCAAGACCGGCAAGGCCTCCTCGACCGCCTTCGGCGACCTGTGGCTCACCCCGGGCAATCTCCAGGCCACCAACCTGTTCGGCACCGCCGTCATCTACGGCGACGCCCGGGCCGGCGTCCACCAGGTCGTCTTCGAGTGCGGCGGCAGCGGCGGCCAGCGGGTCACCCTGTCCCTCCAGGTCACCCCGGGCGCGGCCCGCGGCGGCACCGGCGGCAGCATCGACGGCATGAGCCCGGCCGAGATCGCCGTGGGCGGCTCCCTGGCCGCAGGCGCCCTGGCCACCGCGATCTGGCTGCTCCGCCGCCGCACCCTCACCAACCACTGACCACTGGCCACCGGCCACCGGGCCCGCAGGCAGCTCAGTCGGCGGCGGCCGCCCGCCCCCGCACCTGAAGGCTCCCCAACAGCTCCCGAGTCGCGTCGGCGACCGCCTCCACGGCGGCGTCGAACACCTCCCGGTTGTGGGCCGCGGGGTGGTGGAACCCCGACACCTTCCGCACGTACTGCAAGGCGGCGGCCCGAATCTCCTCCTCCGTGGCCTTCTCGGGAAGGGCGGGCGGACGCAAGGTCTTGATGCTCCGGCACATACCTCCACTATGCCCCCGCCCACCGACACCGCCGCCGCCACCATCGAGGGCCCCCAACCGGGATCGGTCGGGGGCCCTCGATGGTGGCCTCCTGCGGAACGGGACCTTCGCGAAGCCCCTGACTCTCCGGATCCCGTGTGGCAAGGTACCCGGAATCGGACGTGGAGATTCCGCGACGGGGGTGGACGGCATGGCAGAGCTCCGTAAGGGCGAGAACAGGGAAGTGGGCTCAGGGCGCATTACGGCCGAGCTGCACACCGTGGGTGTTCCGGTCGACCTCAGTGCGCTGCTGGTCACCGCGGACGGCAAGGTCAGGTCCGACGATGACCTGGTCTTCTACAACCAGCCCTCCGCCGAGTCCGGCGCCGTCCTGCACTTCGCCGCGGAAGCCGGAGTGCCTGAGCGCATCGAGTTGGACCCGTGCGCACTTCCCACGGACATCGATCGGGTCGTTCTCGTCGGTAGCTGCGATCCCGACGATGCGACTCGCACTTTTCGCGAGGTCGAGGAAGCGGCGGTGCACGCCGTCCAGCAGGGTGCTGATCCCATCCGCTTCCGCCCACCTCCCCTGACCGGCGGTGAACGGGCCGTGCTCCTGATGGAGCTGTACCGCCGGGGGCCGGTGTGGAAGCTCCGCGCCATCGGGCAGGGCTACGCGAACGGCCTGGCCGGCCTGGCCACCGACTTCGGGATTCAGGTCGAGGAGCCACAGGAATCCCCCGTGCTGGACCAGCCCGACGCGGGAGAGGTCGGCTTCATGCCGGACATCGCCAGTGCAGCGGTGCCGCCGCCCGAGCCGGTCACACGCGTGGCCGCCCCCGTGAGTCCGACGAGCCTGCGCAAGCCCCCACTTGGCAGGATCAGCCTTGCCAAGGGCAGCCAGGTCTCCATGAGCCTGGACAAGAACGACCGCGGGTTGGTGGTCACCGCCGCCCTGGAGTGGGACGGGGGAAGCGACCGACGCCGTCGGCAGGGCGCCGACCTCGATCTCTACGCCCTGTTCGTGCCCGCGTCGAAGGCCTTGCGCGGAAGGGACGCGCCCGGCACCCTCGCCAGATCCAGGCATGTGGCACAGGGAGAACCGCTGCGGCCCGGAGGGGCTGCGAAGTCGACCACTCCGGGGCACGCGAAAAAGGCCAAGGGCGGAGATGTCGTCTACTACAGACGCTTGGGCTCGGTCAGCAACCGCCCCTACATCCGCCTCGACGGCGATTCACGCGTTCCCGGGCGGGAATCACTGCGCATCGTCCGCCCCGACGAGCAGGGCTACGTCCTCTTCTGCGCCTACTCCGCGGTCAGCAACGGCATCGGATCATTCCGCAGTTTCGGCGCGAAGGTCGTCATCACGGACGGACGGGGTTCCACCGTCACCGTCCCGCTCTTCGAGAACACCAAAACCCGCTATTGGGTGGCCATCGCCCTCGTGGACTTCACCACGGCTGACGGAGCGGTGATCCACCACATCGAGGCCTACAGCGCCCGTATGACAGAACGCCGCCCGGTCCTCCACGCGGACGGCACCATCGAGATGAACGCGGGGCCCGTCGAATTCAAGCGACGGTAACCGGTGGCCCCCGGCTCGGCGGCGGGAGCGAGCACGAAGGCCCCCAACCGTGGTCGGTTGGGGGCCTTCGTGGTGGTGGGCGCGGACGGTTTCGAACCGCCGACATCCGCTTTGTAAGAGCGGCGCTCTACCCCTGAGCTACGCACCCGTGGATGAGTGGACAGCCTACATGGACTGCCTGGTCCCGACACAAACGCTCAACGGTGCGAGAGAATGGGGCCAGGCAGGTGGGGCACGGCGGACGCGTACGGGAGAGGGATTGTGACGACGGCATCCCGGCGGTGGTTCGGTGGGCGGGACGAGAGCCGGCGGGCGGAGGCGCAGGCGGCGAAGGATGCCGCCGCCGCCGCGTTCTACGAGCTGGACACCGCGCAGCGGGACCTGCGGATCTCCATCGAGGCGATCGCCGCGGCGGACGGGAGTCCGGCCGGACGGCAGGCCGTCGAGGGGTTCGGGGCGCTGGGGCGGCGGATCGACGAGGTCAGTCACACCTATATCCAGGCCGTCGACGCGCACGATCTGGACCGGGACGACCTGGACGGCGGGACCGCCGCGCGGGCGAAGCAGGAGCTGGTGCGGGCGCGGGAGGAACTGGTCCGGGTCCAGGGGGAGCTGGAGCGGTTCGCGGAGGGGCTGCGGCCGCTGCTGGACCGGGCGGAGAGCCAGCTGGCGCAGGTGGCTCCGGCCCGGGAGCGGGCGCGGGCCGCGCTGCTGGCCGCGAGTGACGCGCTGGACGCGGCGCGGGCGGGCGGGATGCGGGCCGATGACCTGGCGGCACGGCTGGCCGCGCTGGGCCCCGAGCTGACCAAGCTGACACAGGGCGCCGGGCAGCACGGCGTACCGGAAACCCTGCGGCGGGCCGACCGGATCCTCCGGGATGCCGAAGGGATACGTGCGGAGGCCGCGCGACTGCCGGAGCTGGCCGCGGAGATGGACCGCCGGCTGGTGAGCCTGCGGACCCGGGCGCAGGCGCTGCGCAACCGGGCGGAGCGGGTGGATCCGGTGCTGAGCGAGCTGCGGCGGCGGTTCAGTGCCGCCTGCTGGCAGGATCTCCAGCCGGTGCCGGACCAGGCCGCCCGCGATGTGGGGCAGGCCGAGGAGCGGCTGCGGGAGGCGGGGAAGGCGCGTGAGGAGCAGCGCTGGGCGGATGCCACCGCCCTGTTCGGGACGGTACGGGCGCTGCTGGACTCGGTGGACGGGGCGGTGTCGGCGGCGCAGGACCGGCTGGAGCGGCTGGAGGCGGTGGCCCGGGACCCGGAGGTGGAGGTGTCGCGGACCCGGTTCGCGATCCGGGACGCCCAGCGGCTGGCGATGGAGGGCCGCAGCGTCCCCGATCCGCGGCACGCCCGTCCTCTGGACGAGGCGGTGGCCCGGCTGGACCGGGCGATCGCGGGTCTGGAGGCCCGGCATCCGGACTACTGGCACTTCCTGCTGGAGACCGAGGCGGTCCGGGAGGCGGTGGGGCGGGTGGTGAACGAGATGCGTGCCCACCGCGGGCCCCGCTGAGCGGACCGGCCACGGCCTCGGCCAGGGCCCCCGCCCGCGCCCCGGTCGCCGAGTTGTCCCGAGCCCCGGGGCGGCGCAGGCTGGAGGCATGGTTGCCCATGTGGGAACGCGGTTGCGGCGGCCGGTGGGGGCCCGGTTGGACGAGCACCTGCCCGTGGACCATCGGCTGAGCAAGGTGTACCGGGTCGGCGCCGGGCTGACCGGTCTGCTGCTGCTCGCCTTCGGGATCCTGGGCCTGACCGGGAACATCGGGTTCTTCGACACCGGTGGGGACCGGGTGCTCGGGCTGAACACCAACGGCGCGCTGAGCGTGCTGTCGATCGTCGTGGGACTGCTGCTGTTCGCCGGGATGGTGATCGGCGGGAACTTCGCCTCCACCCTGAACATCGTGCTGGGGCTGCTGTTCATCGCCAGCGGGTTCGTGAACCTGGCCCTGCTGGACACCGGACTCAATGTGCTGGCGTTCCGGATCCCGAACGTCCTCTTCAGCTTCGTGGTGGGCGTGATGCTGATGTGGTTCGGGATGTACGGGCGGGTGGGGAGCGCGCTCCCGCACGACAACCCGTACTGGCAGGCCCGCCATCCCGAGGAATGGGCCCGGGAGCAGCGGGCCCGGGCCAGGGCACGCGCACGGGCGGGGCAGCCCGGAACCACCACCCGATAATTGCTATTCGATTAGCAATCGTGAAATCGTGGGGTTGCCCCGCAACCCTCCTCCTGCCGCCTCACCGAGGGACACCCCTCTGATCAGGAAGCAGGAACCCCATGGAGTTCGGCGCAGCGCTGCGGCAGGAGCGGCTGATCGCCATCGTGCGCGGCAGGGACGCGGAGGCGTCCTTCCGTACCGTGATGACCCTCGCCGAGGAGGGCGTCCCGCTGGTCGAGGTGTCGCTCAGCGGAACCGATGCCCTCGGGGTGATCGGGCGGGCCCGCCGGGAACTCGGCGCGACGGCCTGGCTGGGCGCGGGTGCGGTGCTGACGGCGGAGGACGCCCAGCGGGCCGCCGAGGCGGGCGCCAATCTGATGGCCACCCCCGGGCTGGGCGCAGGAGTGGACGAATCGGTACGGCAGGGCCTGCCGGTCCTCGCCGGGGTGATCACCCCGACCGAGGTCATCGCGGCCGGCGAAGCCGGCGCGGCCGCCCTCAAGCTGTTCCCCGGCACGGTGGGCGGACCCGCCTATCTGCGGGCCCTGCGCAGCCCCTTCCCCGGCCTGCCGTTCGTGCCGGCCGGCGGGGTGGACGCGGCCTCCGCGGCGGAGTACCTGGCCTCCGGGGCCGTCGCCGTCGGGGTGGGCGCCCCGCTGGTCGGGGACGCCGCCGACGGCGGGGACCTGGCCGGGCTGCGCAGGCGGGCCGCCGAGTTCCGGGCGGTCTGCGCATGAGCGCCGCCTACGGTACGGGGCGCGGGTTCCGTGGCCGCCGGGCCGTGCTCACGTTCGGCGAGACCGTGGTCGCGCTCCGGCCGGACGGCGGGCCGGAGGGGACCACGACGGACGTCGTGTCGGGCAGCAGCGTGTCGGGGGGCGTCGCGGACGTCGTCGCAGACGCCGTCGCGGGCACCGTGTCGGGTGCCGAGTCGGACGTGGCGATCGGGCTGGCCCGGCTCGGGCATCCGGTGCGCTGGGCCGGGGCCGTCGGCGAGGACGCGGCCGGCGAGCTGGTCCTGCGTACGCTCCGGGCCGCCGGGGTGGACGTGTCCGGGGCCTCCCGTGACGAGGGGGGCGCCCCGACCGCCGTTGCCCTGCCGGGCCCGCGGCCCGCACCGGAGCCGCGCCGGGCCCGCCACCGGCGGCCCGGAACGCGAAGGACCCCCGGATCCCCCCGATTCCCCGGATCCCTCCGATTCCCCGGATCCGCCGGGTCCCGGCTGCGGGCCTGTCAGGTGGAGCGGGCGTTCAGCGCCGCCCCGCCCGCCGTACTGCATCTGACCGGGATCACCCCGGCGCTGTCCCGCTCCGCCCGCTCGGCGGCCTCGCTGGCGCTGCGGCTCGCCGGTGAGCACTCGGCGCTGGTCTGTCTGGAGGTCCGCCATCGGCCCGGGCTGTGGAGCCGGGAGGAGGCCGCGGCCGTCCTGCGGGAGTGGGCGCCGTCCGTGGACCTGCTGATCGCCTCGGCCGACGAGCTCCCGCTGTGCCTGCCGGAGGGCGGGGCGGAGGCGGGCGCCGGTCCCGAGCGGTTGGCGGCGGAGCTCCGGGGACTGGGCATCGGCGAGGTCGTCGTGAAGCGGGGCCCGGCCGCCGCGACCGTCTACCCGGAGTTCGGCCCCCCGGTGCACGGCGAAGCACCGCCGTCCCCCGCCCCCGCCCACGGCGGCTTCGTGGCCGGCTATCTGTCCGCGCTGCTGGACGGCGAGGACACCGCCGGCCGGCTGGCCAGGGCCGTGAGGACCGCCTCCGGAATCCGGGAGGCGGGGCTACCATGCCCGCATGCCTCGCTATGAATACCGCTGCCGCACCTGCGACGACACCTTCGAGCTGAACCGGCCGATGGCCGAGTCGGGTGCGCCCGCCGACTGCCCCGCCGGGCACCCCGACACCGTCAAGCTGCTCTCCGCCGTCGCCGTCGGCGGCACCTCCGCGGCCCCCGCCGCACCCCGTGGCGGGGGCGGCGGGGGCGGCTGCTGCGGTGGCGGCGGCTGCGGCTGACCTCAGCCGGTGGCGGTGCGGCGGCGGGAGAGGGTCAGGCCGTCGGAGATGGCCAGCAGGACGCTCTCCATCCGCTCGTCCTGGCGGACGTGCTCGTTGAAGGCGCGGACCCCGGCCACCGATCCGGTCGCCGATTCGTCGATCACCCGGCCGTGGAACAGCGTGTTGTCGGTGACGATCAGGCCGCCCGGGCGGAGCCGGGGAACCAGCTCCTCCCAGTAGGCGATCTGGTTCTCCTTGTCCGCGTCCAGGTACGCCATGTCCACGTGCGGTTCGGCCGGCAGGGCCCGCAGCGTGTCCAGGGCCGGGGCGATCCGCAGGTCGATGCGGTCCGCGACCCCGGCCGCCGCCCAGGCCTCGCGGGCGACCTCGGTGAACTTCTCCGAGAAGTCGCAGGCCACGATCTGCCCGCCGGACGGCAGGGCCTGGGCCATCGACAGGGTGGAGAAGCCGGTGAAGGTGCCCACCTCCACGATGTGCCGGGCGCCCGTCAGCCGGACCAGGAAGGCCAGCAGCGGCCCCTGCTCCTCCGCCGACTGCATGTCCGCCCAGTCCGGGAACCGCTCCCAGGTGGTGGCGATCAGCTTGCGCCGCACCTCGTCCAGCGGCGGGTTCTGCGCCAGCATGTAGGCGTACAACTCATCGGTGATTCTTGTGCTGTTGCCCTTGGTCATGCGCCCAGTGTGCCAACCGTCCGGCCGAACTCCCTGATGATCCGCTCCCCGGCCAGCACCCCGGCCTCGGCCAGTGCCGTGACCGCCGGGGCCGTCCAGGCGGCCTCCGCCAGCTCGCCGTGCCCGGGCCGCCAGGCCCGGTCCGCCGCGAGCAGCAGGTCCGCGTCGAGCAGCGAGTCCCCGGCGGCCAGGGTGTGGGCGGCGCCGGTGCGCCGGGCCACCTCGCGCATCGCCGCGCTCTTGGTGAGCGGCCGCGGCACCGCGTAGATCTTGCGGCCCTGGAGGGAGACGGTCCAGCCGCGGGCCTCCGCCCACTCGGTGAGCGCCTTCAGCCATTCCCCGGGGACGAGGGCGCGTTCCACCACCAGATAGGCGAACAGGTCTTCCGCCACCCGGGACTTGCGCAACCATGCCGGGTCGGCGACGGCCGCCAGATGGGCCCGGACCTCCTCCAGCGGGGCGCATTCGCTGGCCAGCCGGGCGTCGACGGCCCGCCGCCAGTCCCGGTCCGGGACCCCGTCCACCAGCAGCTGTCCGCCGTTGGCGCAGATCGCGTACTCGGCCGGGCGGCCGGGGAAGGAGATCCGCTGGTACTGCTTGCGGGTTCGGGTGGTGGTGGGCACGAACACCACCGAGGGGTCCTCGGTCAGTTCGGTGAACAGCCCGGCCGCGGTCTCCGTCATGAACGACAGCGGCCGCCCCTCGTGGATCTCCACGCACAGCAGCCGGGGGGCCACCGGGTCCGGCATGGTCAGCCCGAGGGCCGCCGCCGAGTAGATGAGCGTACGGTCGAGATCGCTTGCAATCAGGACGGTCACGAGCTGGCCACGGCCTTTCCGTCGGCGCCGGTGGCGCCGCGAGTGAAGCGGGGGTGGATGAGTCCTACACAGGTGTACGGCAGTCCGTCGACCTCCTCGACCGGGACACCGCGCTGCTCGGCGAGCAGCCGGACGTGGTCCAGGTCGGCTCCGGCGCCGCGCTGCGCCAGGATCTTCCACGGCACCCGGCGCAGCAGCACCCGGGTGGTCTCGCCGACGCCCGGCTTGACCAGGTTGACGTCGTGGATGCCGTACTCCTCGCTGATGCGTTCCACCGCCGCCCAGCCCTCCCAGGTGGGCGCCCGGTCCGCGGCCAGGAGTTCCTTCACTTCCTCGTCCACCGCCTCGGCGACCTCGGCGAACCGTGCGGCCACCGTGTCGACGAAGGCGACCGAGACATCGGCCCCGGCCAGCTCCCGGTAGAACTTGGCGCCGTGGAAGTCCTGCGGTCCGACCAGGTCGGCGCGCAGCACGGTGCGGGATATCAGCCCGGACACGGTGGAGTTGAGGCAGGCGGAGGGGATCAGGAAGTCCTCGCGGGTGCCGTAGGTGGCCACGCAGCCGCCCGGGTCGGCGAGGACCACGACCCGCGGGTCGAAGGCGGTCCCGCCGTGCTCCTCCTGGTGGGCGGCCAAGGCGTCGCGGAGTTCCCGGGTGATGGCGCCCTTGCCGGTCCAGCCGTCGACGAAGACCACGTCGGCCGGGTCGTGGTGGGCGGCCAGCCAGCGCAGCGCGTTGGCGTCGATGCCGCGGCCGCGGACGATGGACACCGCGTAGTGCGGCAGGTCCAGCCCGTGCCGGTACCGGGCCCAGCGGCGCATCAGCACCCCGACCGGGGTGCCGGCCCGGGCCAGCGAGACCAGCACCGGGGACGGGCCGCGCTCGGCGAGCACGGTCTCGGTGACGGTGCCGACCGCGCGGGCGATCCGGCTCGCTGAGGCGGTCAGCGCGGCCTGGTACAGCTCCTGGTACCGGTCGCTGGGCTGGTACTCCACGGGCAGCGACTCGGCGTAGTGCGCGCCGCCGGCCTGGATGGCCTCCTCGCGCTCCTCGGTGGGGGCCTCCAGCCGTACCTCGGACAGGTCCTGGAGCAGCCAGCCGACGTCCTCGGGGGCGTAGGAGGAGAAGGCGGGGCCGCGCAGCGGCTCGGGCAGCATGGTCGGCTCCTGCCGGTCGGACGCGTCGGGAACGGGGTCGGGCAGGGGGACGTACGAGGGGATCACCGCGAGCAGCACCCGGCCGGTGTGCGGGCGCAGCCGCTCCAGCAGGCCGGTGTGCAGCTCGGGGGTGTCGCCGGCCGAGTCCACCACCGCGACCACGGTGTCGAAGCCGGCCCCGGCGACGTTGTAGGCGAAGCGGGGGCCCGGGCCGTCGGCCGGGGCGTCGTGGGCCGGGAACTCCAGCCGGGTGCGGATCGCGTATCCGGGGTCGTCCACGGCCAGCACCGGCGAGCGGGTGGTGGTGGAGAACCGGACCTCCTCGGCCGCGCCGGCCTCCTCCAGGGCGCCGGCCAGCCGCAGCGGCGCGTACATCAGCTCCTCGTTGCCGAGCACGAGCACCCGTCCGGCGCCGCCCGGGTCCGCCGCCAGGGCCTCCGCGAGCTGTGCGCCCAGCCGGGGCAGGGCCTCGTCCAGGCGGCGGCGGTGGTCGGCGGTGAAGCCGTGCCGGCCGCCGTCGGGGACTCCGGCGGGCCAGTCCAGGGCGATCCGCTCGGCGGGGCCGGCGGACACCGCAGCGGCCCCTTCCCGTGGCCGGTCGCGCCGGGCGGCCGCCCGGGCCTCGTACTCGGCGACCAGGGCCTGGCCGCGTTCCAGGATCCCCTCGGGGAGGTGCACGGTGCCGCCGGCCAGGGCGATCAGATCGACCCGGGCGCCGAGCTCGGCGGCGAAGCCGGTCAGCCGCTCCCGGTCGGCCGGGGACCGCATGTCGACCAGGGCGACCACCACGTAGTGCCCGCGCGGATGGCGGGAGTGCAGGTCGCGGATGGTGTTGAGGACGGTCTGGCCGGTGGAGAACTCGTCGTCCACCAGGACCAGCGGTCCGGTCCCGGCCAGCAGCCCGGGGTCCTCGGGCAGCAGCAGGTGCGAGGTGGCGTGGGAGTGGGACTCCTCGAAACCGCCGGCCGGGGTCACCCCCGGCACCGGGCGGCGGGTGGAGTGCAGATAGGGGGCCGTCCCGAGGCCGTCGGCCACGCAGTGGCCGAGGCCGGTGGCGGTCTCGGCGTAGCCGAGGACCACGGCCCGCCCGGCGTCCGCGCCGAGCAGTTCCCGCACCCGTACGCCGAGCCCGTACCCGGCGGCCCGGACCACCGACGGGGACTGTGGCACGTGCTTGCCCAGCACCCGGGAGACCAGCAGATGGGCCCGCTTGGGGTTGCGGCGCAGCGCCAGCCCGAGCAGCCCGGCCAGCTCTCCCGCGGAGCCGTCGCCGGATCCGTCGCCCGAACAGTCGCCGGGGCGGTCGCCCGCGCCCTCCAGCCGTACGCCGAGCCGCTCCGCGACCCAGGCACCCGACCACACCGTGTCGATCTCGTCGATCTTCTTGCCCTTCATCAGTACTGGAGCCCGGCGGTGAGGAGGTCGACGAAGCCGATCTCCTCCCGCGCCACCCCGAACACCTCGGCGCGCAGCATGGTGCGCTCGGCCCAGGCCCGGTGGGGCTTCACCTCGTTCATCTTGTTCGTGTAGGCGGAGCGCAGCACCCCGCCGCCGCCCCGCTCCGGCCGCAGGATGTCCTGGGCGTCGCTGTACTCCTCGTGGGAGACCACCGAGAGGGCGTGCACCGGGGTGGTGTGCGAGGGGTGGATGCAGGTCTTGCCGAGCAGTCCGTTGGCCCGGTCGAGCTCGATCTCGCGGAGCAGGCCGTCCAGGTCGTGCTCGATCAGGGCGGTGCGCAGCTCCTCGGCCTGCCCCTCCAGGAAGGGGCTGCGGCGCAGCTGGGGCTTGAACATGCGCTCCTGGTGCCGGAAGTACTCCCAGACCGGGCCGGTGACGGTGAACCCGGTGCCGTCGGCCCGGCTCAGCACGTTCACCACGTCGGCGATGACCCCGGCCACGATCTGGACGTCGTAGGCGGTCATGTCGGGGGTGCGGCGCAGTCCGTAGGCGGAGCAGAAGTCGGTGACCCCGAGGCGCAGGGCGAGGACCCGGTCCCGGTGCAGGTTGACCGTGCGGGAGATGCCGGCGAGGGCCTCCACCCGGGTCTCCAGGTGGAGCAGCTCCGGGGATTCGAGGACCGGCATGGCGTAGAGCCGCTGCCCGCAGAGCTCCTCGGCGGCGGTGACGGCGTCCAGGAAGGCGAGGCCCCGCTCCTCGGTGAATTTGGGAAGGACGAATCCGGCCAGATGCCGGACGCTCCCGCCGAGCCGGGCCACCAGGTCGGGGATCTGCTCGGGGGTGCGGATCCGGATGAAGAGCAGGGGGAGCTCGGCGCCGTCGGCGGTGGTGTCCGGCAGGCCGCCGGCGGTCGCGTCGAGCTCGGCGAACTGCCGGATCAGGTTCTCCTCGCCGCCCTCCACCTCGGCGTCGCCGATGGAATCCTCCAGGCAGAGGACCATGGAAACGACACCGCGGGCCGCCTGTTTGCGGATGTCGGCGGCCAGCCGGGGGCGGGTGGCCGGGCTGTACAGGGTGGCTCCGAGCGCGGCCGCGAGGGTGCGCACCGGGGAGGCCGCGGTGAACTCGCCGGGCTCCCGGTGGAAGAGGCCCTGACGGACCGCGGGCGGTATGTGCCCGAAATGACGCATGTGCTTCCCCCGTACTGCTTCGGCGGCGGCCCTACTGGCATGGCCGGTAATAGTACGTATGAATGAGAATCCAGAGTTCCCCGAGCACATGAAATCCAGGTAACCCCTCTGCACCATGCACGGACCCCGGCCGCCCGGCAAGCGGGGCGCGGACGGGCCGTCCGAAATGCGGTCGCCACGGGCCGCTACGGGGGGCCGCATTGTCCCGCTCCGCCCCGGGAGGGCAGGATGACGGGCATGACGCACGCGATGCAGAAGGGCTCCAACATTCCGGTGACCGCCTCGGCGGTCCGGGCGGTGTTGCGCTGGACCGGCGGCCCGGAGGTGCCCGACGTCGACGCCTCGGCGCTCCTGGTGGGCGCGGACGGCCGGGTGCGTTCGGACGAGGACTTCGTCTTCTACAACCAGCCCCGGCACCCCTCGGGCGCGGTGTGGCGGCTGGGCAAGAAGCAGATCGGCGAGGCGGTCACCGACGCGGTGCAGGCCGACCTGCCGGCGGTCACCCCGGTGGTGGACCGGATCCTGGTGGTCGCCTCGGCCGAGGACGTGCCCTTCGAGCAGGTCCGTGATCTGCGCATCCTGCTGTACGACGCCACCGGCACCGGCGGCTCCGAGCCGCTGGCCTACTTCGACGTGCGGCCCGAGACCGGCGCCGAGACCGCGCTGATCTGCGGGGAGCTGTACCGGCGGGGCGAGGGGTGGAAGTTCCGGGCGCTCGGCGAGGGCTACTCCAACGGGCTGGTGGGCCTGGCCACCGACCACGGCATCTCGGTGGACGAGCAGGCCGAGGACGGCGGCGAGGGGGCGGGCGGCCCGGGGGCCGCCGAGGCCACCACGGCCATGCGGCCGCCCACCCCCGGCCCGGGCACGCCCGCCGCGCCCCCGGTGCCGCCGGCGCCCCCCACCCAGGCCCCGCCGGCCGCACAGCCCGCGTACGGCTACCCGCAGCCGGTGTCCCCGGCCCCCGTGCCGGTCCCGGGGCCGGGCGGCGACCCGTCCTTCCGGCTGCCGCTGCAGGGCCCCCAGTTCCTCCGCCGGTAGCCGGGCGGCGCACCCGGGGCCGGGGCGGCCCCGGCCGCCCCGGCGGCGGGGCTACTTCTTGGCGGTCTTGTAGCCCCGGCCCCACTGGAGGCCCCAGCCGTAGAGGCGGTCCAGCTCGGCCTGGAAGCCGTAGACGAAGCGCACCTCGCGCCGGACGATCAGTTCGCCCTTGACGTTCTCCAGGGAGACCACCGCGCAGGAGCGGGCCTCGGGGGCCCGCTCGTCCAGGGCCACCTCGATCCGCGGGCCGGTGCCCGGGTAGAGGGTCACCATGGCGTGGGTCCGGTCGAAGGCCGGGGTCTGGTCGTAGATGTAGACGAAGACCAGCAGCCGTTTGATCTCCTCGGCGTGGTCCAGGTTCACGTAGAGGGTCTCGCCGGAGCCGGAGCCGAAGCGGTCGTCGCCGCTGAGCTTCACGTACGGCGGATCGTTGATGTCCCCGAGGAAGTCGCCGAGCGGCTGGACCACGCCCCGGCTGCCGTCGGCCAGCTCGTACAGGCAGCCGAGGTCCAGGTCGACGTTGACCATGCCCTGGGTGTGGGCCTGGACCATGTCGGGTTTGAAGAGTTTGAACGGATGGCGGAAGAACTGCCCGTTCCGGCCGGATCCGCTGTCGAAGTCGGAGGTCCGCATCCGCCAGGACAGGTTGACCCGGAGGTTTCCGGTGACCGCGCCCTGTTTGGTCAGGGAGACCGACGGGTGCCGCCGGGTCAGCTCGATCGCGTTCGACCCGGCACTGCCCGACTGGAACTGCGCGGCCCGGCCGCCCCTGAGTCCGTCGAAGAACCCCATGCCCTACCCCCCACTGGTCGGAAGACCACGACAGGGGCGGCCGGAGGGCCGCCCCTGTCAATGGTTCCGCATCAGCGGCCGGCTCATGCCTTGGCGCCGGCCGCCTCCTCCAGTTCCAGCCGCTTGTTGCGGCGAACCGAGGACCAGAACGAGGCGGCGATCAGCAGGATGCCGATGGAGCCGGTGATGATCTCGGTGATCTCGTGCTGGATGGTGATCAGCAGGATGACCGCGAGCGCGCCGATCGCGTAGTGCGCGCCGTGCTCCAGGTAGACGTAGTCGTCCAGGGTGCCCTCGCGGACCAGGTAGACCGTGAGGGACCGGACGTACATGGCGCCGATACCGAGGCCGAGGGCCATCCAGAAGATGTGGTTGGTGATGGCGAACGCGCCGATGACCCCGTCGAAGGAGAAGGAGGCGTCCAGGACTTCCAGGTACAGGAAGAGGAAGAACGCCGCCTTGCCGGCCAGGCCGACCGCGGAGACGGGCTTGCCCGCCGCCTTGGCCTTCTCCTCCTCCTCGTGCTCGCGCTCCTCCTCCTCTTCGAGTTTGTCCTCGAAGTAGGCGGAGAGACCGCCGACGATCAGATAGGTGATCAGACCGGCGACCCCGGCCAGCAGCACGGTGCCGGACTTGTCCGCGTGGCCGGTGCTGGTGTGCGCCTCGGTCGCGAAGGTCATCGCGGTGACCAGCAGGGCGATCAGGGCGATGCAGACCGACAGCATGTCGACCTTGCCGAGCTTGGCCAGCGGCCGCTCCAGCCAGGCCAGCCACTTGTGGTCACGGTCCTCGAAGATGAAGTCGAGGAAGATCATCAGAAGGAACATGCCACCGAAGGCGGCGATGGCCGGGTGGGCGTCGGTGACCAGCGCCTCGTACCGGGCGGGCTCGTCCAGGGCCAGCTGGACGGCTTCGATGGGCCCGACCTTGGCGCTGATCGCGACGATGGCCACCGGGAAGACCAGACGCATACCGAACACGGCGATGAGGATGCCGATGGTGAGGAAGATCTTCTGCCAGAAGGCATTCATCTTCTTCAGGATTCCGGCGTTGACGACCGCGTTGTCGAAGGACAGCGAGATTTCGAGGATCGACAGGATCAGTACGATCCCGAACGCCTCCCACCCCCACTGCCAGGCGGCGAAGGCGAGGCCGAGCGCCGTGACGGCGAACGACCAGCCGAAGGTTTTCAGAACCACTGGCACCCCATGCTCTTGTACGGCTTTACGAAACGTTGACCCCGAAGTCTAGAGCGATGCCCCGAAGGCCCGACGCGTACCCCTGCCCTACCGCCCGGAACTTCCATTCGCCGCCGTACCGGTAGACCTCGCCGAAGATCATCGCGGTTTCGCTGGAGGCGTCCTCGGAGAGGTCGTAGCGCGCGAGTTCCTGGCCGTCCGCCTCGTTCACCACGCGGATGAAGGCATTGGTGACCTGCCCGAAGGTCTGCCCCCGGTTGTCGGCGTCATGGATCGAGACCGGGAAGACGATCTTGTCGACCTCGGCCGGCACCCGGGTCAGGTCGATGATCAGCGACTCGTCGTCGCCGTCGCCCTCACCGGTCAGGTTGTCCCCGGTGTGCTCCACCGACCCCTCGGGGCTCTTCAGGTTGTTGTAGAAGACGAAGTACTGGTCGCCCAGCACCCGGCCGCCGTTGCACAGCAGCGCGCTGGCGTCGAGGTCGAAGTCCGCCCCCGTGGTCGAGCGCGCGTCCCAGCCGAGGCCCACCAGCACCCGGGTCAGGTTCGGTGCGGCCTTGGAGAGGGAGACATTGCCCCCCTTGGCGAGTGTGACGCCCATGATGTGTCCTCCCCGGTCGAGGTGGTGATGTGGCAACGCCGTCCGGCGCCGCGCACGGGTGAGGTGCGCGGCGCCGGACGGGTGAAGCAGGGGTGGCTGGCGCCGCTCAGACGTTGACGCCGAAGTCCTGGGCGATACCGCGCAGGCCCGAGGCGTACCCCTGGCCGATGGCGCGGAACTTCCACTCCGCCCCGTTGCGGTACAGCTCGCCGAAGACCATGGCGGTCTCGGTGGAGGCGTCCTCGGAGAGGTCGTAGCGGGCGAGCTCGGTGTTGTCGGCCTGGTTCACCACGCGGATGAACGCGTTGCGGACCTGGCCGAAGCTCTGCTGGCGGGTCTCGGCGTCGTAGATCGAGACCGGGAAGACGATGCGGTGCACATCGGCGGGCACACCGGCCAGGTTGACCTTGATCTGCTCGTCGTCGCCCTCGCCCTCACCGGTGATGTTGTCACCGGTGTGCTCCACGGAGCCGTCGGGGCTCTTCAGGTTGTTGAAGAAGACGAAGTTTCCGTCCAGGGCGACCTTGCCCTGGTCGTTGGTGAGCAGCGCGCTGGCGTCGAGGTCGAACTCGGTGCCGGTGGTGGTGCGAGCGTCCCAGCCCAGACCGACGATGATCGCCGTCAGGTTGGGGGCGGCCTTGGTCAGCGAGACGTTGCCGCCCTTGCTGAGGCTGACTCCCACGGGTCCTCCATAGGGTTGGTGTGGGGCGGGGCCCCGTCGTGCGGTTGCTACCGGATCAACGCTTGGATCCTAGTGACGGGTTCCCGTCGGGGGCACCCTTTGTGCCGGAAGTGCCGGAAAGCGCCTCAGAGCGCTTCGAGGGCCTTGGCGTAGTCGTTCAGGTCGCGGGCGTCGGGCAGGCCGTTGACCACGCTCCAGCGCACCACGCCCTCCTTGTCGATGACGAAGGTGCCGCGGACCGCGCAGCCCTTGTCCTCGTCGAAGACCCCGTAGGCCCGGGAGGTCGCGCCGTGCGGCCAGAAGTCGGACAGCAGCGGGTACTCCAGGCCCTCCTGCTCGCCGAAGACGCGCAGGGTGGGCACCGAGTCGTTGGACACGGCGAGGAGCTGGACCTCGTCGTTCTGGAAGCGCGGCAGCTGGTCGCGGAGCTCGCAGAGCTCCCCGGTGCAGACGCCGGTGAACGCGAACGGGTAGAAGAGCAGGACCACGTTCTTCTCGCCGCGGAAGTCCGAGAGCCGGACCGTGGCGCCGTGGTTGTCCTTGAGCTCGAAGTCAGGGGCCTTTTCGCCGACCTGGACCGCCATCTCTCGCATCCCTTCGTTCCCGCATCCCCGCGTTGGGCTGTTCGGGTGCACCCCACCTTAGGGGTGCCGCCCGCGGGAGCGGGAACGCAACGCCCCGCCGACCGGATCCTCCGGGGCGGGGCGTGGTTCCGCATGCGTGCGGGGCGCGGCTCAGCGCTTGGACTTGGCCACCTTGGGGGTGGCCAGCTTGGTGGCCGTCCACTCCTTGCCGATGGGGAGACCCTTGGCCAGCGAGAGGCCCGCGGTCTCGGCCGCCTCGCTGATGTCGCTGACCTCGACGAAGCCGGGCTTGCCGGTCTTCGGGGTGACCAGCAGGATCAGGGCGTCGTCCTCGACGAGCTCGGTGGCGTCGACCAAGGTGTCCGTCAGGTCGCCGTCGTCCTCCCGGAACCACAGCAGCACCGCGTCGGCGACGTCGTCGTAGTCCTCGTCGACGAGCTCCTCGACGAACTCCTCGACGACGTCACGGAAATCCTGATCGACGTCGTCGTCGTAGCCGATCTCCTGGACCACCTGTTCGGACTGGAAACCCAGCCGGGCGGCCAGGTTCTCCGCGTGGTCCGCGGTCGCGCTCACGGGGTGCCTCCTGCTCATGTTCGGTGAATGTCTTTCGGGCCGCGCGTACGCGCAGCATTGGGCGTAGTCCACACGGGCTCGGCGGATCGCGCAAGTACCCGGCGGTCGAGACCGTCGAAACGGTGACGATTACGGCCGTCTCGACGCACTCTGGTGACTCATCCCACACCATTGGAGCGTATTCGGCACAAGATGAGGACTTTCCTACCTGTTTGAGGGACGAACGGCCTTACGGACCCGGGGAATGCCTGGGGCGTAAGGTTGCGATCGCCCCCAGTGTCCCCCGCACCAGGACCAGTCTCCCCAAGTTCCAGGGGTTACCTAGCGGTAAAGGTGACGATTGCGGCCTGGCGGTACACGATGGGAGGCGGTGTGACACAAGGCACGACTCCCCCGACAGCGAAGGAACAGCGTGGCTTCCGCATCCGATCGCAACCCGATCATCATTGGCGGCCTGCCGAGCCAGGTCCCGGACTTCGATCCCGAAGAGACCCGGGAGTGGCTCGACTCCCTGGACGCGGCCGTCGACGAGCGGGGCCGTGAGCGGGCCCGGTACCTGATGCTGCGGCTGATCGAGCGGGCCCGCGAGAAGCGCGTGGCCGTGCCGGAGATGCGCAGCACGGACTACGTCAACACCATCGCCACCAAGGACGAGCCGTTCTTCCCCGGCAACGAGGAGATCGAGCGGAAGGTCCTGAACGCCACCCGCTGGAACGCGGCCGTGATGGTCTCCCGGGCGCAGCGTCCGGGCATCGGGGTCGGCGGCCACATCGCCACCTTCGCCTCCTCCGCCTCCCTCTACGACGTGGGTTTCAACCACTTCTTCCGGGGCAAGGACGAGGGGGACGGCGGGGACCAGATCTTCTTCCAGGGCCATGCCTCCCCCGGTGTGTACGCCCGCGCCTACCTCCTGGACCGGCTCTCCGAGCAGCAGCTCGACGCGTTCCGGCAGGAGAAGTCGAAGGCCCCGTACGGCCTGTCCAGCTATCCGCACCCGCGGCTGATGCCGGACTTCTGGGAGTTCCCGACCGTCTCGATGGGCCTCGGTCCGATCGGTGCGATCTACCAGGCCCGGATGAACCGGTACATGGAGGCGCGCGGGATCGCGGACACCTCCAAGTCACACGTCTGGGCGTATCTCGGCGACGGCGAGATGGACGAGCCGGAGTCGCTCGGCCAGCTGTCCCTGGCCGCCCGTGAGGGCCTGGACAACCTGACCTTCGTGGTCAACTGCAACCTCCAGCGGCTCGACGGCCCGGTGCGCGGCAACGGCAAGATCATCCAGGAGCTGGAGTCCCAGTTCCGCGGGGCCGGCTGGAACGTCATCAAGCTCATCTGGGACCGCTCCTGGGACCCTCTGCTGGCCCAGGACCGGGACGGCATCCTGGTCAACAAGATGAACACCACCCCGGACGGCCAGTTCCAGACGTACGCCACGGAGACCGGCTCCTACATCCGGGACCACTTCTTCGGCGGGGACCACCGGCTGCGGGCGATGGCCGAGGGCATGACCGACGACCAGCTGCTGCACCTGGGCCGCGGCGGCCACGACCACAAGAAGATCTACGCGGCCTATGCGGCGGCCAAGGCCCACAAGGGCCAGCCGACGGTGATCCTGGCGCACACCATCAAGGGCTGGACGCTGGGCCCGAACTTCGAGGGCCGCAACGCGACCCACCAGATGAAGAAGCTGACGGTCGACGACCTCAAGGGCTTCCGGGACCGGCTGCACATCCCGATCACGGACGCCCAGCTGGACTCCGGGCTCCCGCCGTACTACCACCCCGGCCGGGACTCCGAGGAGATCCAGTACATGCACGACCGGCGCAGCGCGCTGGGCGGCTACGTGCCGACCCGGGTGGTGCGCGCCGAGCCGCTGCAGCTGCCGGGCGACACGGCGTACGCGGCCGCCAAGAAGGGCTCCGGTCAGCAGTCGATCGCCACCACCATGGCCTTCGTCCGGATCCTGAAGGACCTGATGCGGGACAAGGAGATCGGCAAGCGGTTCGTGCTGATCGCGCCCGACGAGTACCGCACCTTCGGCATGGACGCCTTCTTCCCGAGCGCCAAGATCTACAACCCGCTGGGCCAGCAGTACGAGGCGGTGGACCGCGAGCTGCTGCTCGCGTACAAGGAGTCGCCGACCGGCCAGATGCTGCACGACGGCATCTCGGAGGCGGGCTGCACGGCCTCGCTGATCGCCGCCGGCTCGGCCTACGCCACGCACGGCGAGCCGCTGATCCCCGTCTACGTCTTCTACTCGATGTTCGGGTTCCAGCGAACGGGTGACCAGTTCTGGCAGATGGCGGACCAGCTGTCCCGCGGTTTCGTCCTCGGCGCCACCGCCGGCCGGACCACCCTGACGGGTGAAGGCCTCCAGCACGCCGACGGTCACTCCCAGCTGCTGGCGTCCACCAACCCGGGCTGCGTGGCCTACGACCCGGCGTACGGCTACGAGATCGCGCACATCGTCCAGGACGGTCTGCGGCGGATGTACGGCCCCACCGAGGAGGGCGGCCCCGGTGAGGACGTCTTCTACTACCTGACCGTCTACAACGAGCCGATCCAGCACCCGGCGGAGCCCGCCGGCGTGGACGTGGACGGCATCCTCAAGGGCATCCACCGGGTGTCCGAGGGGAGCTCGGGCAGCGTCCCGGCCCAGATCATGGCCTCCGGCGTGGCCGTGCCGTGGGCCCTGGAGGCCCAGCGGATCCTCGCCGAGGAGTGGGACGTCCGGGCGGACGTGTGGTCGGCGACCTCCTGGAACGAGCTGCGCCGGGAGGCCGTGGCCGTGGAGGAGCACAACCTGCTCCACCCGGAGGAGGAGCAGCGGGTGCCGTACGTCACCCGGAAGCTGTCCTCGGCCCAGGGCCCGTTCGTGGCGGTCTCGGACTGGATGCGGTCCGTGCCCGACCAGATCTCCCGCTGGGTGCCGGGCACCTACACCTCGCTGGGCGCGGACGGGTTCGGCTTCGCCGACACCCGGGGCGCGGCCCGCCGGTTCTTCCACATCGACGCGCAGTCGGTGGTGCTGGCGGTGCTCACCGAGCTCGCCAAGGAGGGCCGGATCGACCGTTCCGCGCTGAAGCAGGCCATCGACCGGTACCGGCTGCTGGACGTGGCGGCGGCCGACCCGGGTGCGGCGGGCGGCGACGCGTAGCGGTTCCCCACGCGGTGACGGAGCGGGTCCCGGCGCGGCCGGGGCCCGCTCCGTCGTACTCCGTACGATGCGCGGGTGAAGGAACTCTCCCCCCAGGTGCGCTGGGAACGCCGCGGCCAGCCGGTGCTGCTGGTGCTCGCCGTGGCGTTCGCCGCCGCCTACGCCGTGCCGATCGTGGCCCCCGACGCCCGTCCCGCCGTCCACCGCGCCTGTCTGTGGGTGGAGTGGGCGGTGTGGGGGGCCTTCGCCGCGGACTACTGCGTGCGGCTGGGGCTGGCCCGTGACCGGCGGCTGTTCGTCCGGACGCACTGGCTGGACCTGGCGGCGGTGCTGCTGCCGCTGCTCAGGCCGCTGCGGCTGCTGCGGCTGGTGTCCACGCTGGTGCTGATCGGCCGGCGGGCCCGGATGGCTCCGCAGATCCAGCTGACCACCTATGTGGCGGGTGCGGTGGTCGGGCTGATGATGTTCGGCTCGCTGGCCGTGCTGAGCGTGGAGCGGGACGCCCCGGACGGCAACATCAAGAACCTGGGCGACGCGGTGTGGTGGTCCTTCACCACGATGACCACGGTGGGGTACGGGGACCACTCGCCGACCACCGGCCTGGGCCGGGTGCTGGCGGTGGGGCTGATGCTGTCCGGGATCGCCCTGCTGGGTGTGGTCACCGCGAACATCGCGGCCTGGTTCATCTCCCGGTTCGAACGCGACGACCGGGTGGAGCGCGAGCAGCTGGCCGCGATCCGGGAACTCCGGGCGGAGGTGCTGGCGCTGCGCACCGACCTGGCCCGGCTGAACGCCGGCCCGTCCGGTGCGGCCGGCCCGGACGGCGGCGCCGGCCCGGACGGCGGCGCCGGGGCCGCTCCCGAGGGGACGGCCGTGCCGGCCGGGCCGTCCCACCTCAGTTCTCCCAGACCTTGAAGGCCCGGATCTGGTACGGGGCCCGGGGCACCCAGACCCCGTCGCCCGGGTAGGTCTGGAACTCCCCGGTCTCGGCGCACTCGGCCGACTGGTAGGTGGTCACCGGGCGGCCGGTGCGGTTGGCGAGGGCCTGGGCGGTCTTCCCGGCGGGCAGCGGGGTGCAGGAGTCCACGTCGAGCCCGCTGAGCTCGTGGACCTGCCGGCCGCCGGTGAAGTCGGGCTTGGCCCACAGGCAGAGCTGGCCGGCCGCGCAGGGCCCCAGGGTGGCGGGCGGCGCGCCGGCCCGTGCGCCGGGGGCGGCGCGGCCGGCCGGGGCGCCCGGGACGGCGGGAGCCCCGGAGGCCGAGGGGACGAGGGCGGTGCCGGCCAGGACGGCGGCGGCCAGGACCACGGAAATCACGCGCATGGGGGTCAACTCCTCGCACGGCGAAGGGCCCGTACAGGTGGCCGGGGTCGGCCGGGGGCCCGTACGGATCGCCGTGACCCCACGCTGACCTGCGCGGACGCCGGACCGGAAGAGCTCCGCGAGGGAACCGCACAGATAGGGGACAGTGCGCGGGAACCCCCCCCGGAGGCCGCCCCGATCACACGGAGTTGACTCCTCCGGATGGCTGCCGGACACCCTCGGGGCCGCTGCCGCACGGCTTCCGCGCCCCGCGCCCCGGCCGGCGGCGGCTACCCGAAAGAGGGACGCCCCGGGGCCCGACCCCCCGGGAATCCGGGGTGTGCCCAGGTAGCCTGGCCGCGCACACGGAGGAGGACCACCGTGATCACCGACCAGCGGTCCGCGCCCCCGGCCCCGGCCGGGCTGCGCGAGCGGAAGAAGCGGCGCACCCGCGACGCCCTGCTCCGTGCCGCCCTGCTGCTCTTCACCTCCCAGGGCTACGAGCGGACCACCGTCGACGAGATCACCGAGGCCGCCGAGGTGTCCCAGCGGACCTTCTTCCGCTACTTCGCGAACAAGGAGGAGGCCGCCTTCGCGGTCCAGGACCTGGTGGAGTCCCGCCTGCTGGCCGCGCTGGCCGCCCGGCCGGCCGCCGAGGGCCCGGTGGAGGCGCTGCGGAACGCGGTCCTCGACGGCTGGGACACCCTGGGCCCGGCGGTCTCCGAGGTGGTCCCGGTGGACCTGCACATGCGCGCCTGCCGGCTGATCGAGTCCACCCCGACGCTGCTCGCCGTGCACCTGAGGCGCTCCGCCGAGCTGGAGGAACGGATCTCCCGGCTGATCGCCCGCCGCGAGGGCCTGGACGTGGACGCCGATCCGGGGCCGCGGGTGACCGTGGCCGCCGTCTTCGGGGTGCTGCGGCTGACCGGCCGGCTGTGGGGGCGGGGCCAGGACGAGAGCGTGGCCTCGATCCGGCGGATGACCGAGGAGTTCCTGGACCGGCTGGCACCGGCCCTGGCCGAGCCCTCCCCGGACCGCTGAGCGGCCCCGGCCCGCGCCCGGCGGGATGCTGTGACGGGCCTCAAACGTGACCCCCGTCACCCCGCGCACCAACCCCGGAACTCGTCTCCTACGCTGTTTCCCAGTGAACCTGTCCGGCCCCGCCGCCTCCCTCCAGACCTCCCCCACCGCCATGCGCGCACTGCTGGCGCTGGCGGTGGTCTTCGTCATGCTGGCCACCACCGGGTGGACCGCCGTGCACCGGCCGGACCGCGGGGTCTCCCCGCGCGCCGCGGCCCTCGCCGCCTGGGCCGGAGCCCGGGTCGGCGGCCGTCCGGTACCGCCCGCGGACGCCCCGGTCCGGACCGTCGCCCGGTTCTTCGCCGGCCTGGACCCGGCCCAGCGGACCCGGCTCGCGGACGGCTATCCGCTCGTGGTCGGCAACCTCGCCGGGGTGCCCGCGCAGCTGCGCTACCGGGCGAACCGCCGGTCGCTGGTCACCTTCCGGGAGGTGGAGCGGGTCCGCGCCGAGGACGTGCGGCTGTCGCCCGCCGACCGCGGCGAGGCCGTGCGGCGGATGCACCGGTTCGGCTCGCTGTCCTCCCGCGGCCGGCAGATCCTGTCCTTCGACCCCACCGGTGGCGGCCGGGCCGCCGAGGTCCTCGGGGACCTCGACCGGGCCCGCCGGATCTCCGTGGTGGTGCCGGGGGTGGACACCAACCTGCTCACCTTCCAGCGGACCGCCCGCCGCTACACCGCCCCGGTGGGCATGGCCCTCTCCCTCTACGCCGCCGAGCGCGCGGCCGCCCCGACCGTGCCGAGCGCGGTCATCGCCTGGGCCGACTACACGGCCCCCGCCGGCGTCGGCGTGGACGCGGCCACCGGACGGCTGGCCGTGGAGGGCGCGGTCCGGCTGAAGGCACTGACCGCCTCGCTGCCCCCGACGGCGACCACCGCCCTGTTCTGCCACAGCTACGGCTCCGTGGTGTGCGGGCTGGCCGCGGCCGGCCTGCCCGAGCGGGTGACCGACATCGTGGTGGCGGGCAGCCCCGGGATGCGGGCCGGGAACGCCGACGAGCTCGGGTCCACGGCCCGGATCTGGGCGATGCGGGACTCCGGGGACTGGATCGCCGACGTCCCGCACCTGGAGGTCGGCGGACTGGGCCACGGGGCGGACCCGATGGGCGACGGATTCGGCGCGCGCCGGATCTCCTCGGCCGGGGCCGGAAGTCATACGGGCTATTTCGAGCCAGGCACCGAGTCGGTCGCGAACCTCGCCGGAATCGGAACCGGTTCGTTCGGTTCCGTGCGCTGCGCACCGGAGGACGAGTCGTGTCTCCGGGGCATTTCCGCCACCGAAGACCACTGAGCCGGGGCGAGACCGGAGAATCCGCAGGAAAGCGGTCTCCGCATCGAGGCAGACGGCCGGGGCCGACGCCCCTTACGATGGCCCGCATGGGTGACGTACTGGCCGGAAATCACGCCGTCTGGGAGTTCGACTCGGACTCGGTGGTCATCCGCTTCGTACGGGGGATCAGGACACGGCGGCTGTGGAACGCGCTCGGTGAGCGGCGTATCCCGTACGAGGCGCTGTCCGGGCTGAGCCTGACTCCTGGAAAGCGGGACACCGTGATCCTGCGGGGGGTGCCGAGACCGGGCGCCGATCCGCTGATGGAAGCCGCCGACGGGCAGCTCAAGGAGGTCTGCGACCCGTACCGGCTGGTGCTGCCGGGCGACCGGGCGCAGCCGACCGCCTCGCTGCTGGAGGAGCTCAGGCCGCTGCTCGGGCCCGCCGAGGAGGCGCCGGCCTTCCTGGTCGGGGTGCCCGAGCCGCCGCTGGCGCTCAAGGCGTACGACGCGCGGGCCGCGTTCGACGGCTCCGCCGTCACGTTCCGCTGGTCCCGTACGGGCGCCAGCAGCACCAAGTGGAAGACCGGCGACCGGGAGTACCCGCTGGCCGGTGTCTGCGGGGTGGAGTGGAGTTCGCCGGAGGGTCCCGGCGGGCATCTGCGGCTGCGGCTGCGGGGCCGGGAGGGGCTTTCCGATCCGGCGCCGGACCAGGATCCGGCGGCGGTGGTGTTCGCCCTCGGCTACGGCGCGGTCCACGAGTCGCTGCCGTTCGCCGCGGCGGTCCTGGCGGCCGCCCGGGCCCGGACCCCGGTCGCCTCGGTGCCGCCGGCCCGGCTGTCCCCGGAGGAGTCGGACCGGATGCGGCACCTGAGCGAGCTGCACGGCGCCGGTCTGCTGACGGACGCCGAGTACGCCGCCCTGCGGGATCGTTTCGCTGCCGAGACGAGCTGAGACGGCGGCCCGACCCGACGCGGCCCGACCCGGCTTCGAGGCCGGGCCGGGCCGGGCCGCGAATGACCGGCTAGAGGCGGCCTAGTGCTCCCCGCAGCCGCGCCCCGCGTAGGCCCCGATCTTGCGGTCCAGCACCGCGAGCGCGTCGCCGAGTTCCGCGATCCGCGCCCGCACCTCGGCCCGGGTCCGCTCCAGCAGCTCCCGGCGCTCCCGGGAGGTGTGCTCGCCGGCCCGGACCAGCTCGGCGTACCGGACCATGTCCGCCACCGACATCCCGGTGGCCCGCAGCTTGCCCACGAAGGCCAGCCAGTCCAGGTCGCGGTCGGTGAACCGGCGCTGTCCGGAGTGCGAGCGGTCCACCTGCGGCAGCAGTCCGATCCGTTCGTACCAGCGCAGGGTGTGCTGGGTCAGCCCGGTCCGGGCCTCGACCTCGCTGATCGTGTACCGCGTCTCCGTCAGGCTCATGACCACACGCTAAAACCTTGGAGCACACTCCAAGCAAGTAGGCTCGGCGGCATGGAGAGCCCTCAGAACCCCGTGAACCCGGCCGGTCCGTCGGGCCTGGACAGCCTGCGCCTCGTCGAGACCTGGCCGGTGCCGACCGCGGCCGCCGCGGTGGTCCGCGCCGACGGCACCCTCGCCGGGGCCCACGGCCCGCTGCACCACCGGTTCCCGCTGGCCTCCGTCACCAAGCCGCTGACCGCGTACGCCGCCCTGGTCGCGTACGAGGAGGGCGCGGTCGAGCTCGACGAGCCGGCCGGGCCCGAGGGCTCGACGGTCCGTCATCTGCTGGCCCACACCAGCGGTCTGGCCTTCGACGAGCACCGGGTGATGGCCCCGGCCGGACAGCGCCGGCTGTACTCCAACGCGGGTTTCGAGGTGCTCGGCGACCACCTGGCCAAGGCCACCGGCATCCCCTTCGCCGAGTACCTGCACCAGGCCGTGTTCCAGCCGCTGGGCATGACCTCGACGGCGCTGGAGGGGTCGCCCGCCAAGGACGGCGTCTCCACCGTCACCGACCTGCTGCGGTTCGCCGCCGAACTCCAGGCCCCCCGGCTGCTGGACCCCTCCACGCTGGCCGAGGCCACCACGGTGGTCCACCCCGGCCTCAAGGGGGTCCTGCCGGGCTACGGCCACCAGTCCCCGAACGACTGGGGCCTCGGGATGGAGATCCGCGACGGCAAGTCCCCGCACTGGACCGGCGCCGGCTCCTCCCCGCGCACCTTCGGGCACTTCGGCCAGTCCGGCACCTTCCTGTGGGTGGACCCGGTGGCGGGCGCCGCCTGCGTGGCGCTGACCGACCGGGCCTTCGGCCCCTGGGCCGTGGAGGCGTGGCCGGTGTTCACCGACGCCGTCCTGGCCGAACTCGCCCGCACCGTCTGAGACGTACTTCACACCACCGGCTTCGGCGATCTGCTCCGTTCCGGCCGGATCGCCCCGGTTGGTGCCCGAAAACCGCTCGGTAGATTCCGGTTCTCATCAACCGTTGAATCATCGGGGGGATCCGGTTGCGGACCCGCAGAATCTGGCTGACGGCCGCGACCGTCACCGCAGGCGTCGTCGGCGTGCTCGCCGTCCAGGGCGTGACCGGCACCACCGGCCCCGGCACGGGCGGCCCCGGCGGGACCGCGGGCAGCGACGCCAAGGCAGCCCCCGCCCCGGTGGTCACCGGCCCGGTCAGCTCCGAGGTCCGCACGGCGGCGCTCGCCGTCCGCGGCTCCGGCGCCGGCTTCAAGGACGCGGACACCGAGCCCTTCAGCATGCTCGCCGTCTCCTGGGACGAGCCGGACCGCAGGGTCGACGGTGAGATCCGGGTCCGCACCAAGGCCGCGAAGTCCGGCACCTGGTCCGGCTGGACCACCCTGGGCTCCGAGAACAACTCCGCCAACGACGGCGCGGACCGGCCCCATCTGCGCGGGGTCTCCGAACCCGTCTGGGCCGGCCCCTCCGAGGGCGTGGAGGTCGCGGTCACCGGCCGCGGCACCCTCCCGGCCGGCCTCCGGGTGGACCTGGTCGACCCGGGCACCGCCACCGTGCTGCGCGCCGAACCGGCCGCCTTCGGCGTGGACACCACGCCCTCCCCCAGCGCCCCCGCCGGCAGCCCGAGCGACTCCGCCGGCCCGACCGGCAGCCCCTCCGGCACCCCCGGCGACCCGACCGGCACCCCCAGCGCGCCGACCACCGCCAGCGGTTCCCCCAGCGCCCCGGCCTCCCCCACCCCGCCGGTCCCCTCGGCCTCCCCCACGGCGCCCTCGCCGACCGCGAGCCCCACCGGCCCGCCCTCCACCGCACCGCGCCCGCAGATCGTCACCCGGGCCCAGTGGGGCGCCGACGAGAGCATCAACTCCGAGGCCGCGACCTACGGCAAGGAGGTCAAGGTCGTCTACGTGCACCACACCGCGCAGACCAACACCTACGACTGCGCCCAGTCCGCCGCCATCATGCGCGCCCTGCACACCCTGCACGTGAAGACCAACGGCTGGAAGGACCTCGGCTACAACTTCGTGGTCGACAAGTGCGGCACGATCTTCGAGGGCCGCAAGGGCGGCGCCGACCTGCCGGTGACCGGTGCCCACACCCTGGGCTGGAACACCGACACGGCCGGCATCGCCGTCATCGGCAGCTACTCCGCGGCGGACGCGAGCGCCGTCGCCAAGGCCTCCGTCGCCCGGATCGCGGCCTGGAAGCTCGGCCAGTACGCCTACGACCCGGCGGGCACCGTCACCCTCACCGCCGCCACCGACAACGGCAAGTTCAAGCCCGGCCAGAAGGTCGCCTTCCAGCGGATCTCCGGCCACCGCGACGGATTCGCCACCGAGTGCCCCGGCACCCTGCTCTACGGGCAGCTCCCGCAGATCCGCGCCTGGGCCGCCGGCCCGGTCACCGGACTGACCGTCGGCACCGTCAGGGACGCGGCCCTCTCCGGCTCCACCTGGTACACCAAGGGCAAGGCCACGGTGGGCTGGACCTCCGCCACCCCGGCCGAGTTCATCAGCCGGTTCGAGGTCCTCGTGGACGGGAGGACGGTGGCCACCACCGCCGGGACCGCCACCTCCGCCCCCACCACCACCCTCGCCCCCGGCAGCCACCAGGTGCAGGTGCGCGCCACCCACCGGGGCGGCCGGACCACCCTCTCCCCGGCCGTGACCGTGGTCGCCGACCAGACCGCGCCCACCTTCACCGCCCCGACCTCGCTGGCCCTGCGGACCGGCACCGTCGACCTCGGCGCCGTCCCGATCAGCGTCAACTGGAAGGCCGCCGACAGCCACGCGCTGCGCCAGGTCCAGCTGATGAAGCCGGTCACCGCGACCTACGGCCCCACCGTCACCACCGCCGCCCACACCGCCAAGGCCAACACCGCCGCCCTCTGGGACCTGAAGGCCGTCGACTTCGCCGGCAACCTCAAGTACGCGGGCGCCTGGGGCACCCCGGTGATCGTCCAGGAGACCGCCGCGACCCGGACGGGCACCTGGACCAGCAAGTCCGCCAGCAGCTACCTCGGCGGGGCCTCCCTCACCAGCTCCACCGCGAACGCCAGCCTGACCTGGACCTTCACCGGCCGCTCGGCGGCCTGGGTGGTCTCCCGGGCGAGCGGCTCCGGCCGGGCCCACGTCTACGTGGACGGGGTGAAGAAGGCCACCGTGGACCTGAAGTCGGACACCGTGAAGTACCGCGACGCCCTCTGGACCACCTCCTGGCCCACCCAGGGCAAGCACACCGTCAAGATCGTCGTCGAGGGCACCCCGGGACGCCCGGCGATCACCACCGACGGGCTGGTCCACCTCAAGGACTGACCCCCCGTCAGGGGGCTCCCGGATCGGCGAGCTCCCAGATCAGCAGCTCCCCCGGGGACCCGGCCAGCACCTCCGCGCCCTCCGCGCCGGTGATCCGCGCCGAGTCCCCGGGACCCAGCTCCTCCCCGCCCAGCCGCACGTCCCCGCGCACCACGTGCACGTACACCCGGGGCGCGGACGGCAGCGGGATCCGCTCGCCCGCCCCCGGCCGCCGCACGTGCAGCACCGCGGCCGCCGCCGGCACCTCGTAACGGGCCCCGTCCGGCAGCGCCCGCACCACCCGGTACGAGGGCTCCGCGGCGGCCCCCGGGTCCGCGGCCACCGGCGCCAGCCAGGTCTGGACGAAGCGCAGCCGCTCGGTGGCGTCGTTGCGCTCCACGTGCCGCACCCCGGACGCCGCGCTCAGGTGCTGGAGGTCCCCGGCCTCGACGGTGCCGGTGTGACCGGCGTCGTCCTTGTGGCCGAGCCGGCCCTCGACCACCCAGGTCACGATCTCGGTGTGGCTGTGCGGGTGCTCGTCGAAACCCGCGCCCGGGGCCAGGATCTCCTCGTTGACCGCGCGCAGCGGGCCGAACCCGAGGTTGTCCGGGTCGTAGAAACTCCCGAAGCTGAAGGCGTGCCGGGTGTCGATGCCGGCGCTCTCGTCCCCGCCCCGGTAGCGGTCCCCGCCACGGCGTACATCCATCATGACCGCCACGGTAGCGGGCCCCGGGACAGCGTCAGGCCGTCCGGATAAGGCAGTCTTGTGCCGTGCCCCAACCCGAACGTGAGCATTTCCCCGAGCACGTGCCCGCGCGAGCCGCCACGCAGCCCGCCCATCCGCACACCGCGACGCTGCGCAGGCTGGAGAAGTCCTCCGGGCGGCTCGCCGCGAACGCGATCGCCCGGATGGACGAGACGCTGCCGTGGTACCGGGCGATGCCACCGGAGAACCGGTCGTGGATCGGTCTGGTCGCCCAGGCCGGCATCGCCGCGTTCACCGAGTGGTTCCGGCACCCGGAGACCCCACAGGCGATCTCCACCGACGTGTTCGGGACGGCCCCGCGCGAACTGACCCGGGCCATCACCCTGCGGCAGACCGTGGAGATGGTGCGCACCACCATCGAGGTCATGGAGACCGCCATCGACGAGGTGGCCGCGCCCGGCGACGAGTCGGTGCTCCGCGAGGCGCTGCTGGTGTACGCCCGGGAGATCGCGTTCGCCACCGCCCAGGTGTACGCCCAGGCGGCCGAGGCCCGGGGCGCCTGGGACGCCCGGCTGGAGTCCCTGGTGGTCAACGCGGTGCTGTCCGGGGAGGCCGACGAGGGCGCCCTCTCCCGGGCCGCCGCGCTGGGCTGGAACTCCCCGGAGCACGTGTGCGTGGTGCTGGGCACCGCGCCGGACGGGGACAGCGAGCTGACGGTGGAGGCGATCCGGCGGGCCTCGCGGCATTCCAAGCTCCAGGTGCTGACCGGGGTGCTGGGCGACCGGCTGGTGGTCATCGCGGGCGGCAGCGACAACCCGCTCCAGGTGGCGAAGTCACTGATCGGCCCGTTCGCGGCCGGTCCGGTGGTGGCCGGACCGGTGGTGCCGGACCTGCTGGCGGCCACCCGTTCCGCGCAGGCCGCGACGGCCGGGCTGAAGGCCTGCTCGGCATGGCAGGACGCGCCCCGTCCGGTGCTCGCGGACGATCTGCTGCCGGAGCGGGCGATCGCCTCCGACCCTGCGGCGCGCGAGCAGTTGGTGGAGGAGATCTACAGACCGCTTGAAGAAGCGGGCTCAGCTTTGCTTGAGACGCTCAGCGTGTACCTGGAGCAGGCGAGCAGTCTCGAAGGCGCAGCTCGGATGCTCTTCGTGCACCCCAACACCGTGCGCTACCGGCTGCGACGTGTGACCGACGTCACCGGCTGGTCACCCTCCGATGTCCGTTCCGCGTTCACTCTGCGGATCGCGCTGATCCTCGGGCGTCTGGCCGACGGGGATGGCCAGTCCTAGACTTTTGTCGGACATCAACAATTACCCCGACCGTTCTTCGTCCCTGTCCCCACGGGCGGGGCGGACCGTAGACAAGAGAGAGTGTGAGGGTGCTCGTACTCGTCGCTCCCGGCCAAGGCGCTCAGACGCCCGGCTTCCTGACCCCCTGGCTTGAGATTCCCGGTGCCGCGGACCGCGTCGCCGCCTGGTCCGAGGCCATCGGCCTCGACCTCGTCCACTACGGCACCGAGGCCGACGCGGACGCGATCCGCGACACCGCCGTGGCCCAGCCGCTGCTCGTGGCGGCCGGTCTGCTCGCGGCGTCCCAGCTGGCAGGCGTGGTGCCCGGCGCCGTCGCCGGCCACTCCGTCGGCGAGATCACGGCGGCCGCGTACGCGGGCGTCCTGTCCGAGACCGAGGCGCTCTCCTTCGTCCGCACCCGCGGTCTGGGCATGGCCGAGGCCGCCGCGGTCACCCCGACCGGCATGTCCGCGGTGCTCGGCGGCGACCAGGACGTGGTCGTGGCGCACCTGGAGAAGCTGGGGCTGACCCCGGCGAACATCAACGGCGCCGGACAGATCGTCGCCGCCGGCACCCTGGAGCAGTTGGCCGCCCTCGCGGAGGACAAGCCCGAGGGTGCCATGAAGGTCGTCGCCCTCAAGGTCGCGGGCGCCTTCCACACCGAGCACATGGCTCCCGCGGTGGCCCGGCTGGAGACGGCCGCCCAGGCCCTCACCGTCGCCGACCCGACCGTGACGTACGTGTCGAACAAGGACGGCCGGACCGTCGCCACGGGCGCCGAGGTCGTCGCCCGGCTGGTCGGCCAGGTCGCCAACCCGGTCCGCTGGGACCTGTGCATGGAGACCTTCACCGACCTCGGCGTCACCGGGATGATCGAGCTCTGCCCCGGCGGCACCCTGACCGGTCTGGCCAAGCGCGCACTCAAGGGCGTCCCGTCCGTGGCCCTGAAGACTCCGGACGACCTCGAGAAGGCCGCGACGCTCGCCGCCGAACTCGCGGTCTGAGAACAAGGAGCCCACACAGCATGTCGAAGATCAAGCCTGCCAAGGGCTCCCCCTATGCCCGCATCCTCGGCGTCGGCGGCTACCGGCCGGTCCGGGTGGTGCCCAACGACGTGATCCTGGAGACGATCGACTCCTCCGACGAGTGGATCCGCTCCCGTTCCGGCATCGCCAGCCGTCACTGGGCCTCCGACCAGGAGACCGTGGCGATGATGTCGGTGGAGGCCTCGGGGAAGGCCCTGGCGGACGCCGGGATCTCCCCGGAGCAGATCGGTGCGGTGATCGTCTCGACGGTCTCGCACTTCAAGCAGACCCCGGCCGTGGCCACCGAGATCGCCGACCGGATCGGGGCCGTGAAGCCCGCCGCCTTCGACATCTCGGCGGGCTGCGCGGGCTTCGGCTACGGCCTGACCCTGGCCAAGGGCATCGTCGTCGAGGGTTCGGCGGAGTACGTCCTGGTCATCGGCGTGGAGCGGCTCTCGGACCTCACCGACCTGGAGGACCGTGCGACGGCCTTCCTGTTCGGCGACGGTGCCGGGGCCGTGGTCGTCGGCCCCTCGGAGGAGCCGGCCATCGGCCCCACCGTGTGGGGTTCGGAGGGCGACAAGTCCGAGACCATCAAGCAGACCGTGCCGTGGGACGAGTACCGCGGAGCCGACGGCGGCGAGAAGTTCCCGGCCATCACCCAGGAGGGCCAGGCGGTGTTCCGCTGGGCCGTCTTCGAGATGGCCAAGGTGGCCCAGCAGGCGCTCGACGCGGCCGGGATCACCGCGGACGACCTGGACGTCTTCATCCCGCACCAGGCAAACATGCGGATCATCGACTCGATGGTGAAGACTTTGAAGCTGCCGGAGCACGTCACGGTCGCCCGTGACGTGGAGACCACCGGCAACACCTCGGCCGCCTCGATCCCGCTCGCTATGGAGCGGCTCCTGGCGACCGGTGCGGCGAAGAGCGGCGACACCGCGCTCGTCATCGGCTTCGGGGCGGGACTCGTCTACGCCGCGACGGTCGTTACCCTCCCTTAGGGCTGGGGATCCTTCCCCTCCCGGTTCCACCCCAGATAGCTAGAGAAGGAGTGCCAACATGGCCGCCACGCTGGAAGAGATCGTCGAGGGCCTCGCCGACATCGTCAACGAGATCGCCGGTATCCCCACCGAGGACGTTCAGCTCGACAAGTCCTTCACCGACGACCTGGACGTCGACTCCCTGTCCATGGTCGAGGTCGTCGTCGCCGCCGAAGAGCGCTTCGAGGTGAAGATCCCGGACGAGGACGTCAAGAACCTCAAGACCGTCGGCGACGCCGCGAACTACATCCTGAAGAACCAGGCCTGAGTCTGACGATCGCTTGTCGCCACCTGGCGGTGGCGCCGTGACAATTCAGCACCCTCTACACGTGGAGAAAGAATTCCTGTGAGCCCGACCAATCGCACCGTGGTCGTCACCGGTATCGGCGCAACCACTCCGCTGGGTGGCGACAGCGCATCGACCTGGGAAGGTCTGCTCGCCGGTCGTTCCGGAGTGAAGCCCCTGGAGGGCGAGCGCTTCGCGGAACTCCCGGTCAAGATCGCCGCGCCGGTCGCCGTCGACCCGAGCGAGGTACTTCCCCGGCCGCTCGCCCGCAAGCTGGACCGCTCGGCGCAGTTCGCCGTGATCGCGGCCCGCGAGGCCTGGGCGGACGCCGGATACACCGCTCCCGCGGGCGAGGACCCCGCCATCGCCCCGGAGCGTCTGGGCACCGTGATCGCCTCCGGCATCGGCGGTGTCACCACGCTGCTGGACCAGTACGACGTACTGAAGGAAAAGGGTGTGCGCCGGGTCTCCCCGCACACCGTCCCCATGCTCATGCCGAACGGCCCCTCGGCCAACGTGGGCCTGGAGGTGAACGCCCAGGCGGGCGTGCACACCCCGGTCAGCGCCTGCGCCTCCGGCGCCGAGGCCATCGGCTACGCCGTCGAGATGATCCGTACCGGCCGGGCCGACGTGGTCGTCGCGGGCGGCACCGAGGCGGCGATCCACCCGCTGCCGATCGCCGCGTTCGCCAACATGATGGCGATGTCCAAGAACAACGAGGAGCCCACCAAGGCCTCCCGCCCCTACGACAAGAACCGGGACGGCTTCGTCCTCGGCGAGGGCGCGGGCGTCGTGGTGCTGGAGTCCGCCGAGCACGCCGCCGCGCGCGGTGCCCGGGTCTACTGCGAGGTGCTGGGCCAGGGCCTGTCGGCCGACTCGCACCACATCGCGCAGCCCGAGCCGACCGGCCGCGGTGTCGCCGCGGCGGTGCAGAACCTGCTGGACAACACGGGTCTGGACCCGGCCGAGGTGGTCCACCTCAACGCGCACGCCACGTCCACCCCGCAGGGTGACATCGCCGAGATCAAGGCGCTCCGCAAGGTCCTGGGCGAGGACCTCGACCACGTGGCGATCTCCGCCACCAAGTCGATGACGGGTCATCTGCTGGGCGGCGCGGGCGGCATCGAGACGGTCGCGACCGTGCTGGCGCTGTACCACCGGCTCGCCCCGCCGACGATCAACGTCGAGGAGCTGGACGAGGACATCGACGCGGACATCGTCGTCGGCGAGCCGCGCAAGCTGCCCGCCGAGGGCTCGATCACCGCGATCAACAACTCCTTCGGCTTCGGCGGCCACAACGTGACCCTGGCCTTCCGGTCGGTCTGACGCCCCGTCGCACACGCATGGTGCCCCCGCCCGGGATCCGGGCGGGGGCACCGTCGTGTCCTGTCCGCGCAGCGCGTACGACACGCGTGCGACGGGGGGACGTGAGCGCGGGCCCGGAGGCTGACGGCGCGTCAGACCACCTGGTGGAGCCAGCGGACGGGGGCGCCCTCGCCGGCGTACCGGAAGGGCTCCAGCTCGTCGTCCCATGGCTTGCCGAGCAGCTTGGCGATCTCCGCCTCCAGCTCGGTCTCGCCCCGCACCGAGCGGGCGAGGGCGGCGCGCAGCCGGTCCTCGGGGATCAGGATGTCGCCGTGCATACCGGTGACCGCGTGGAAGATGCCCAGTTCGGGGGTGGAGCTGTAGCGCTCCCCCTCGGCGGTGGCGCAGGGCTCCGCGGTGACCTCGAAGCGCAGCAGGTGCCAGCCGCGCAGTGCGGAGGCGAGTTTGGAGGCGGTGCCGGGCTCGGCCTGCCAGGAGAACTCGGCTCTCCAGGTGCCCGGCGAGGCGGGCTGCCTGATCCAGTCGAGGTTCACCCGTACTCCGAGCACGCCCGCGACCGCCCATTCCACGTGCGGGCAGAGCGCGCGCGGTGCGGAATGCACGTACAGAACTCCACGTGTCGTCACCGGGACCTCCAGTGTGGGACGAGGTCGGGAAGAATCTCCTGAAAACGGACAGTATGTGACGTGATGTAATTTACCGGAAATGATCAGACATTGCGTCACGGGCCCCGCGGCCGAAACGCCACGGGAAAAAGCTACCGTGCGCCGGGGGTCCCGGTGTGACGTACCGTCGGTCCTGAACCAGGGAAACACAGAGCATTCACTCGGCGGGACGTCCCGGGCGGACCGGGAGCGACGAGGGAGGGGAGCACGCGATGCGCATCACGACCGGGCGCCGGCGTGCGCGGGCCGCCCTCGCGGTCACGGCGGCCGCCTCGCTGTTCCTGGTCGGGGGCCTGACCGGCTGCACCGCGGAGGGCGACGGGTCCGGCGCGAAGCAGGGCGCGCGCAGCGGTGCGCGCCCCTCGCCGGCGCACGCCCCGCGGTGGAACACGGCCCCGGACTCCATCGCCGCTGTGGGTGACTCCATCACCCGTGGTTTCGATGCCTGTTCGGTCCTGGCGGACTGCCCGGAGGCCTCCTGGGCCACCGGCGACGACCCGGAGGTCCGCTCCCTCGCCAGCCGGCTGCTGGGCAGCGCCGCGGCGCCCGCCAGAAGCTGGAACTACGCGGCCACCGGCTCCCGGATGGCGGATCTGCCCGGCCAGCTGGCCGCCGCCGCCGGGCACCGGCCGGAGCTGGTCACGGTGATGGTCGGGTCGAACGACGCCTGCCGCACCACGGCTTCGGCGATGACCCCGGTGTCGGAGTTCCGCGCGGACTTCCGCCGGGCACTGGCCGAACTGCGCCGGACGGCCCCGAAGACCCAGGTGTACGTGTCCAGCGTGCCGGACCTGCTGCGGCTGTGGGAGACGGGCAAGGACAGCCCGCTGGGGCGGCAGATCTGGAAGCTGGGGATCTGCCCGTCGATGCTGGCGGACCCGGGCTCGGTGTCCGCCGCCTCGGTGGCCCGGCGCGAGCGGGTGCGGGCCCGGGTGGTGGCCTACAACGAGGTGCTGCGCGAGGTGTGCGCGCGGGACGGGCTGTGCCGGTACGACGGCGGCGCGGTGTTCCAGTACCCGTTCAGCGTGGAGCAGTTGAGCCGGTGGGACTGGTTCCATCCGGGGAAGGACGGGCAGGCCCGGCTGGCCGAGCTGGCGCACCGGCAGGTGACGGCGGTCGAACCGCCGATCTGAGGTTCCGGGGGAGACCCCGAGGACCGGGGGAGGCTGTCAGGGGCCTCCCCCGGTCCGGTTCATGGGTGATTTCCGGCCATACGGCGTGTCGGGTCAGATCTCCAGATCGGCCCGGAGCCGGGTGTCGTCGTGCGCGTGGCTCGCCCGCACCTGGTAGCGGCCCTCGATCCGCCGCCAGCCGTCGGCCGCCTCGTCCCAGACCTCGAAGGCACGGGCGGGCAGCTCGATCTCCACCTCCACGGTCTCCCCGGGACCGGCGGTCACCGCGGCGAATCCGGCCAGCCAGCTGTCCGGGCGGCCGTGCGGGTCCGGGTCGGGGCCGTCCCCGGCCGGGGCCAGGTAGACCTGGACCACCTCGCGGCCGGGGCGGCCGCCGGTGTTGGCGAGCCGGACCCGGGCGGTGCCGCCGTCGACCTCCAGGGACTCGTAGGTCCAGTCGGTGTAGCCGAGGCCGTGACCGAAGGCGTAGGCGGGGGTGACGCCCTCCCGTTCGTAGGCCCGGTAGCCGATGAAGAGGCCCTCCCGGTACTCCAGCCGGCCGTCGGTCGGGACCACCTCGGTGACCGGCGCGTCGGCGAGCAGGGCCGGCCAGGTGGTCGGCAGCCGGCCGCCCGGCTCGGCGTGTCCCAGGAGGAGGTCGGCGAGGGCGGCGCCGCCCTCCTGGCCGGGGAACCAGCTGAGCAGGATCGCGGCGACCTCCTCGCGCCAGGGCAGTTCGACCGGGGAGCCGGCGTTGACGACCACCACGGTGCGGGGGTTGACGGCGGCCACGGCCCGCACCAGGTCGTCCTGGCGGCCGGGCAGCCGCAGGTCCTTGCGGTCGAAGCCCTCGGACTCCACCCGCTCCGTGGTGGCGACCACCACCACGGCGGTGTCGGCGGCCCGGGCGGCCTCCACCGCCTCGGCGATCAGCTCGTCCGGATCGCGCCGCGGTCCGAGGTGCAGGAAGGAGAACATCAGGGCCCGCAGCGGCAGCCCGGTCATGTCGGGGACCTGGAAGCGCAGCGAGACCTCGACGGGCCGGCCGGCGGTGAGCGCGGCCCGGCCGCGTTCGCTGGGCGCGCCGAAGAAGGCCTCGAAGGGGTCGGCCTCGTCGCCCATCGGCTGGACGCCCTCCCAGAGGAGGGTGCCGTCCACGGTGAGGGCGAAGGCGCCGAGCCCGCGGGTGCCGAAGGCGTGCTCGCCGGTCTCCCGGGGGGTGAAGGTGCCGGTGACCTCGACGGAGGCCAGGTTCTCGTAGGTGACCCCGGCGGGCAGGTCGTCGCCGATCCACTGGACCTGTCCGGAGGGCAGGCTGCCCTCGCCGACGACGGTGCCGGAGGCGTCCCGGCAGACGGCGCGCAGGGTGAAGCCCTGGCCGGCCGGCACCAGTTCCTCGCTGGGGTCGGCGCCGACGGCGTAGACCAGGGTGCCGTCCGGGAGGGCTTCGGTGAGGCCGTCGAGCGGGGAGACCGTCCGCTCGGGGAAGACCGTGGCGGAGCCGCCGCCGAGCACCCGGGCGTCCCGGGCGGCCGCGCCGATCAGGGCGACGGTGCGGCCCGGGGCGGGGGCGAGGGGCAGCACGGCGCCCTCGTTGCGGACCAGGACGGCGCCGCGGGCGGCGAGCTCGCGGGCCAGGGCCGGGCCGTCGATGCCGGCCGGGGGCTCGGCGACCACCGGCGGGGCCCCGTCCAGCAGGCCGACCCGGGCGGCCAGTCGCAGCACGTTGCGGACGGACTCGTCCACGGCGCTCTCCGGGACCTCCCCGGCCCGGACGGCGGCGGCCAGGGCCGGACCGTAGACGGTCTGCGGCCCGGGCATGGCCACGTCCATGCCGCCGAGGATGTCCCCGGTGGTGGAGCGGGCGGCCATCCAGTCGGAGACGTTGAAGCCGTCGAAGCCCCATTCCCCGCGCAGCACCTCGTTCACCAGCCGGCCGTGCTCGGTCATGGTGATGCCGTTGACCCGGTTGTAGGCCGTCATGATCCCCCACGGGCGGGCGCCCCGGACGATCGCCTCGAAGGGGGCCAGGTAGAGCTCGCGCAGCGGTCGCGGGGCGATGACGCTGTCCACGGTGAACCGCTCGGTCTCGGCGTCGTTGCCGACGAAGTGCTTGACGGTGGTGCCCACTCCGCCTTCCTGGACCCCGGCCACATACCCGGTGCCGATGGCGCCGGTGAGCAGCGGGTCCTCCGAGTAGCACTCGAAGTGCCGGCCGCCGAGCGGGGAGCGGTGCAGGTTGACGGTCGGGGCCAGCACCACGTGCACGCCCTTGCGGCGGGCCTCCTGGGCGAGCAGCCGGCCGGCCCGGCGGGCGCCCTCCGGGTCCCAGGCGGCGGCCAGGGCGGTCGGGGAGGGCAGGGCCACCGAGGGGTCGTCGGCGGTCCAGCGGACCCCCCGGACGCCGATCGGGCCGTCGGACATCACCAGGGACCGCAGCCCGATCTCGGGGAGCGCGGGCAGGGTCCACATGTCCTGGCCGGCCAGCAGCCGGGCCTTGGTGTCGAGGTCGAGTTTGCCGAGGGCGGCCTCTACGGCGTCCGTACGGATCTGGTCGGCGTCGGTCACGGCCGGTCCTCCTCATCGAGAGCGGTGCGGTCGCCCCCATGGTGGACCCGACACCTGGTGAACGGTAGGGTTCGTGATCTATTCGTGATGTATGGATGCCGTACGGTCCTCGTACGGCCCCCCGGACGGGCGGGCCACCGGCAGGACACCGGCAGGGGCGGAAGGGGAACCGATCCGGATGGCGCGGGCCAGGAGCGAGGAGCGGCGCGGCGAGATCCTGCGCGCGGCCGTGGAAGTGATCGCCGAACGGGGCTACCGGGGCGCCTCGCTGAGCACGGTCGCCGAACGGGCGGGCCTGACCCAGCAGGGGCTGCTGCACCACTTCCCGTCCAAGGAGGCACTGCTCGTCGCGGTGCTGGAGGAGCGCGACCGGTGGGACACCGGGGGCGGCTCCCGGGCCTCGGCCGGGGCCTGGCGGCTGGACCTGCTGGCCTCGCTGGTGGACTACAACGCGATGCGGCCCGGGATCGTGCAGACCTTCTCGGCCCTGCTCGGCGAGTCCGTCACGGAGGGGCACCCGGCACGGGAGTTCTTCACCGAGCGCTACGCGCAGGTGCGGACGGAGATGGCCCAGGTGCTGCGGGCCGAGTTCGGCGACCGGCTGCCCTCGGGGCTGACCCCGGAGGCGGCGGCCCCGCTGCTGACGGCCGTGATGGACGGACTCCAGTACCAGTGGCTGCTGGATCCGGGCGCGGTGGACATGGCGGGCTCCTTCCGGGCCTTCCTCACCCTGCTGCACGGAGGCACGGACGGGGGCGGGGACGGGGCCGGGAGCGGGGACGGGCCCGGCCGGGAGGTCTGAGCCGACGGCCCCGACCGGGGCGTGTGGCCCGGCCGTGTGGCCCGGCCGTGTCGGTCGCGGCCTGGGCGGTGCGGTTGCGGCACGGTGGGCGCGGTGGGCGGCCGTCCACGGGCGACGGCCCCCGGAGCACGCGTGAGGGGTTCGCATGACCGAGCAGCACGGCACCACCTCCCCGACCAGCCGCCGTACGCTGCTGCGGGCCGCCGCCGGTTCGGCCGGAGCGGCCGGGCTGGCCGCCCTGGCCACCGGCTGCGCCGGGCGGCCGGACACCGAGGGCGGGCAGGCCCGGCGGCCGGCCGCCCCCGCGGCCCTGCCCTCCGGCGGCAGCACCCCCGGCTGCGTACTGGTCCCGGAGGCCGGCGAGGGTCCGTACTACACCAGCCGGGAACGGGTCCGCTCGGACATCACCGAGGGGCGGCCCGGGGTTCCGCTGCGGCTGGAGCTGACCGTGGTCGGGGTCGCCTCGGGCTGCCGGCCGATGCCCGGGGTGTCGGTCGACCTCTGGCAGGCCGACGCGGCCGGGGTCTACTCCACCGGATCGGCCGGCTGGCTGCGCGGCACCCAGGTCACCGGCCCGGACGGCCGGCTGGTGTTCGAGACGATCGTGCCCGGCTGGTACTCGGGGCTGGCCCCGCACATCCACTTCAAGGTCCGCCCGGACGGCGGGACCCGGAGCACCTCGGTGTTCTACCTCCCGGAGGACCTCCTGCTGAAGGTGTACGCGCGCCCGCCGTACTCCGACCGGGAGGCCCCGGACCGGCCCAACGCCCGGGACAGCCGCTACCGGGAGAACGGCCGCGCCATGACCCTGGCCCCGGTCTCGGCGGGCACCGGCTACCGGGCCTCGTACACGGTGGGCATCGGCTGAGCCGACCGGGAACGCCGACGGCTACGCGGTCCGGGACTGGGTGAGCCGGACCATGTTGCCCGCCGGGTCCCGGAAGGCGCAGTCGCGGACCCCGTAGGGCTGGTCGATCGGCTCCTGGAGGACCTCGGCGCCCGCGGCGCGGATCCGTTCGAAGGCGGCGTCGCAGTCGTCGGTCGTGAAGATCACTCCGCGCAGCATGCCCTTGGCGAGCAGCTCGGCGACCGCCTTCCGGTCGGCCTCGGGGGCGTTCGGGTCGGCGAGCGGCGGTTCCAGGACGATCTCCACGTCCGGCTGGGCCGGGGAGCCGACGGTGACCCATCGCATCCCCTCGAAGCCCACGTCCTTGCGGACCTCCAGACCGAGGGCGTCCCGGTAGAAGCCGAGGGCCTTGTCGTGGTCGTCGACGGCGATGAAGCACTGGGAGAGGTTGATTTCCATGCCCTCCACGCTAGGCGCGCCGCCCGGACCGCGCTTCTCCGTTCCTGACCGGTCTGGTGTGGATCTTGGCGATGCAGGCGGGGACGGCGGCGCCCTCCTCGTGGCCGCGGGCCCGGTAGGCGCTGGGGCTCTCGCCGACGAGCTCGGTGAACCGGGAGCTGAAGGAGCCCAGCGAGGTGCAGCCCACCGCGAAGCAGACCTCGGTCACCGACAGCTCGCCCATCCTCAGCAGCGCCTTGGCCCGCTCGATCCGGCGGGTCATCAGATAGCTGTACGGGGTCTCGCCGAAGGCGGCCCGGAAGCTCCGGGAGAAGTGGCCCGAGGACATCAGGGCCACCCGGGCGAGCGCGGCCACGTCCAGCGGCTCGGCGTAGGCGCGGTCCATCAGGTCGCGGGCCCGGCGCAGCCGGACGAGGTCTTCCAGATCGGTCACCCGTCCACCATCGCACGGCGCTCCGACACCGGGTCGGGCCCGCCCGTCAGAGGGTGGGCGGCGGCCCGTAGCCGGGCGGCGGCGGGCCGAACCCGGTCGGGGCCCCGGTGCCGGTGTCGGTCCCGGTGGCGGTGTCGTCCGCGTCCGCCTGCCGGGAAGGGTCCTCGGCGCGGTCCTCGTCCGGGAGCAGGTCGCGGGCCAGCAGGGTGGCGCCGGCCACCGCGCCGGGCATCAGGAAGACGGCGACCAGCGGCACCAGGAAGGACAGCACCAGCGGCACCCCGAAGCCCAGGGCCAGGCCCCGCCGGGCGCGCAGCAGGCCCAGCCGGCGTTCCAGGGGGATGTCGCGGCGCTGGAGGGCGACCGCGGTGAGCTCCAGGGTGAGGAAGAACCCGGAGACGCAGAAGCCGATGACCGGGACCACGGTCTGGCCGATCAGCGGGACGAACCCGAGGGCGAAGAGGAGCACCCCGTAGAGCAGGACCCGGCCCAGGACCCGCAGGCTGTCCCGGAGCGAGATCCACAGCTCCTGGGCCAGCGAGCGGCCGGACTCCGGGACGCTGCCGCCCTCGCTGCGCTCGACCTGCTCGGACAGCGACTCGTAGAAGGGTTCGCCGATCAGCAGGGTCACCGCGGTGAAGGTGATCACCGCGAGGAAGAGGCCCAGACAGAACAGCAGGGCGGTGAGGAAGCTGCGGAAGAGGCCGTTCCAGGGCGAGGACCAGTCGTCCGCGAAGGGGGTGGCCCAGGCGACCAGGTCGTCGGCGCCGAAGCCGAGCCCGATCAGCGCCGCCGCATAGAGGACGAACGCCACCAGACCGGGCAGCAGCCCGAATCCGAACCACCGGCCGTGCCGGAACACCCACTTCTGTCCGGCCAGCAGATAGCCGAATCCCCCACCGAAATCACGCATGACGGCAGCTTACGGCGGAGGCCGCACCCCCTCGCGGGCGGTGCGGCCTCCGGTCGTGCTGTTCCGTGCGGGTCGTGCTGTTCCGTGCGGGCAGGCGTCAGGCGACGGCGAGCTCGACGGTGATGTTGCCGCGGGTGGCCTTGGAGTACGGGCACACCTGGTGGGCCTTCTCGACCAGGTCCTTGGCGCGCTCCTGGTCCACGGTCGGGATGGAAGCGACGATCTTGACGATGATGCCGAAGCCGTCGTCGTTCTTGCCGATGCCGACCTCGGCGGTGACGGTGGCGCCGGTGATGTCGGCGTTCTCGTTGCGGGCGACGACGCCGAGGGCGCCCTGGAAGCAGGCGCTGTAGCCGGCGGCGAACAGCTGCTCCGGGTTGGTGCCGGCGCCGCTGCCGCCCATCTCCTTCGGCGGGTTCACGACCACGTCGAGCTGGCCGTCGTCGGAGGAGACGCGGCCGTCACGGCCGTTCTCGGCGGTGGCGACGGCGGTGTACAGAACGTCGGACTGCTGGATGGACATGTAGAAAGATCCTCCTGGTGTGCGCCGCGACTCGCGCCCACGGTCGTGGCGGTGTGGTGAGAGCCTAACCGGTGAAAGAAACGATCATCTTTCCGGTGTTCTCGCCGCGGAGCATTCCGAGGAACGCCTCCACCCCGTTCTCGATGCCCTCGACCACCGTCTCGTCGGCCTGGAGCTCGCCGGAGGCCAGCCAGCCGGCCACGTCCTTCACGAACTTCTGCTGGATCCCGTAGTGGTCGCTGACCAGGATGCCCTGGAGCCGCAGCCGCTTGCCGATCACCTGGACCAGGTTCCGCGGGCCGGGGGCCGGCTCGGTGTCGTTGTACTGGGCGATGGCCCCGCAGAGGGTGGCCCGGCCGTGCGGGTTGAGGGCGCCGATGGCGGCTTCCAGGTGGTCGCCGCCGACGTTGTCGAAGTACACGTCGATGCCCTCGGGGGCGGCCTCGCGGAGCTGGCCGGCCACCGGGCCGTCCTTGTAGTTGAAGGCGGCGTCGAAGCCGTACTTCCCGGTGAGCAGGTCGACCTTGGCGGCGGAGCCGGCCGAGCCGATCACCCGGGAGGCGCCCTTGATCTTCGCGAACTGGCCGACCAGGCTGCCGACGGCACCGGCGGCGCCGGAGACGAACACCGCGTCGCCCTCCTTGAAGGAGGCGGTCTCGAAGAGGCCGGCGTAGGCGGTCAGGCCCGGCATGCCGAGCACGCCGAGGTAGGCGGAGAGCGGGGCGAGGGAGGCGTCCACCTTGGTGGCGTGGGCCGCGTCCACGTCGGCGTACTCGCGCCAGCCCAGGCCGTGCAGGACGTGGTCGCCGACCGCGAAGCCCTCGGCGGCGGAGGCCACGACCTCGCCGACCGCGCCGCCCTCCATCGGGTGGTCCAGGCGGAAGGGGGGTACGTAGGACTTGGTGTCGTTCATCCGGCCGCGCATGTAGGGGTCCACCGACATGTGCAGGTTGCGCACCAGGATCCGGCCCGGGGCGGGCTCGGTGACCGGCACCTCGCGCAGCGCGAAGTCGGCGGCGGTCGGCCAGCCCTGCGGACGGGCCACCAGGTGCCACTCGCGGCTGACGGCGGGGATCGCGGAAAGGTCGGTCATGGCGGGACTCCCGATCGGAGAAATTGCTTCAGGTGATGAAACAACCATGCTCCTGGATATTTCATGTTGTCAAGTAAATGGGTAGGCTGGAGCCATGCCCAGTAGCCGAATGGACCCGGTCACCACCGAAGTCGTGGACCTCATCGCCTCCGTGGTGGCCAGGTACCACGAGGAGTACGAACGCGCGGCCGCCAGCCACCAGCTCACCGGCGCCCAGGCCAAACTGCTCGGCCTGCTCTCCCTGGAGCCGCTGCCGATGCGACGGATCGCGGAGCGGCTCAAGTGCGAGCCCTCGAACGTGACCGGCATCGTGGACCGGCTGGAGGGCCGCGGCCTGGTCGAACGCAGACCCGACCCGGCCGACCGCCGGGTCAAGATGGCCGCGCCCACCGAGGCCGGCCTGGTCACCGCCGAGCAGCTGCGCACCTCGCTCGGCTTCGCCCGCGAGCCCCTGGCGGGACTGTCCCCGGAGGAGCGGGTGCTGCTGCGGGACCTGCTCCGGCGGATGCTGGACTGACCGGCCGGAACCGGCCGCCGACCGCTACCAGCAGGTCCAGTCCCACCACTCGCACTCCGGCTCCTCCGTGGGCTCCGGCTCGGGCTCGGGCTCGGGGGCCGGCCTGGTGGAGGCGGGGGCGGACGGCTTCGGCGGATTGGAGGTCTTCCCCGGCTTCCCCTTGCCCGGCTTCGAGGAGGCGGACGGGCCCGCACTGTGCGAGGCGGACCGCGAAGGGGTCCCGGACTCCTCCGGCTCCCCGCTGTCCTCCGGCCCGGGATCGGCCGAGGCCTCCGGGCCCACCGGCGGCTCCGGATCGGAGACCGGCGGGGCGGACCGGGACGGGGCCGCGCCGGTGACCGTCGCGGTCGCGGTCGCCGTCGCCCGGACGGTCCGGCCGGCGCCCTTGGCGCTCCGTACGGGTGCGGGCGCCCCGGTGGTGGCCTCCGCCGGCCCCGGCGACAGCTCGGGCTCCGGCTGCCGCATGTCCTCCTGGAGCAGCACGGTCGAGGTCCGGTCGCGCTGCTCGCCGTCGACCGCCATCCGCGCCAGCGCCAGCGAGCCGCCCACGGCCACGGTCAGACCGAGCGCCAGGGTGAGGGCGGTCCGGCGCCGCCTGCGGTGGCCCGCCCGGCGGCGGGCCCCGGCCCGCCCCCCGAGATGGGCGCCGCCGAGGACGACGGAGAGCTCCTCGGCCGGAGCCGGGGCGCTGTGCGTCGCGTACGGGGCGGGCGGCGCGGCCGGAAGGTGTTCGACCGGGGTTCCGCATCCCGCGCACGCCAGTGCGCCGTTGAGGTATCTGTGGCAGGCGTGGCAGTAATCCATGGCGCCCGCAGGCTATGCGCTGTTCGGCAACATCCGTATCCCGACGACGTAAGGATCCTGTGTTGAAGTTCGGTCCCACCGCCTTCCAGCTGGTGCTTCTGCGCAGGATGGCGGACTTCCAGCCCGATCTCGCCGAGCAGGCCCGGCTCCGGCTCGGCGCCTCGCTCGCGGAGCAGCGGGAGGCCAACCGGCACTGGCAGGCGATGGTCCGGTCGCCGCGCTCGCGCGGCGCGCTGGCCCGCTACCGGTCGGTCCTCGGTCCGCCGGAGTCCACCGACCGGCGCCGGATCGGGGACCTGGAGTGCGAGGCCCTGCTGTGGCCGGTGCCGCTCTGGCCCGACCTGCGGTTCGAGGTGCTGGCCGCGCCCGACGGGGCGGTGTGGAACGAATGGCTGGTCCGGGCGCCGGGTGCGCCCGGACCCGTACTGGACGGACCGGCCGATCTGCTGCCCTGGTCGGCCACGGTGGACGAGGTGGCGCGGGCGTTCGCGCCGGTGCGCCCGCTGGAGGGGACCGCGCCCACCCGCTGGCGGCTGGCCTTCGAGGCGGACGGCCGGACCTGCGTGGCCGAGTTCACCCATGGGCTGCTCCAGCGGGTGGAGACCACCTGAGCCGGGGTCCCCCGGGGGGCGCCCCGGCTTCTAGGGGGCGGCCAGGAAGGCGCGGACGCCGGCCGAGGTGGGGTCGTCGCCGAGCAGGTCGTTGTGCTTCAGGCAGCCGACGCCGGTGTTGAGGGCCCCGGTCAGCGGGACGCTGTTGTCGGGGTTGACCACCTCGTCACAGTTCGACCAGAAGGTGGCGTAGCGGACCTCGCCCGGGGTCTCGTCGCCCGAGGCCAGGTTCTTCTGCACGTAGGAGTTCGGGGTCATGTCGCGGCAGGCCTGGTCCCACAAGGCGCAGGCCCATGCGGTGGAGGTGCCGTGGTTGGGGCCGGCCAGCGAGACCCAGCGGCCCACGGTGGCTGTCCCGCCGCCGAACTTCACGTACCAGCGGGTGACCAGCGAGCCGAAGGAGTGGGAGACCACGTCGACCCGGGCGGCGCCGGTCTGCCGGCGGACCTCCTCGACGTAGCCGGCGAACCGGCCGGAGAGCACTTCGTTGACGGACTGGTGGGTGTCGTAGCCCCAGGAGAACAGCTCGGACTCGGCGTATCCGGCGGCGCGCAGGTCCTCGCGCAGCGAGCCCCAGACCCCCGGGTCGGCGTTGTAGCCGTGGACCAGGACCACCGGGTTCCGGGCGGCCGCGGGTGCGGCCGCCTGGGCGGGCCGCGGCGCGAGCGCCACGGTCAGGACGAGCAGGGCGAGCAGCGCCAGACAGCGTGTCAGCGGCGCGGCCAGTCCCTGGCGGGTCGTCAGCATCGGCTCTCCCCTACCTTGTTACGCACGAGTAGCGCGGTTGGTGAGGGCATGCTGCGGCCTGTCGGTACAGAAATCCACCCCTGCGCAGCACCCCGACCGGAGCAACCCAACGAGCCATCAGCCCGTTTTGCCCGAAATGATGGGATATGTGACGGGCAGGACGCCGGTCACCTTGTGTCAGCGCACTCGGGAGGATCCGCCGTGACCGTCAGCCTTGAGCAGCTGCGCCGGTGCCACGTCGCCGTCGACCTGGGGGCCGCCCGCACCCGCGTCTACGTCAAGGGCGCCGGACTGGTCGTCGACGAGCCCAGCGTCGCCGCGGTCAACACGCGCACCGGCGCACTCATCGCCGTCGGCACCTTCGCCGAACGGATGACCGGCCGGACCCCCGACTACATCCGGGTGGTCCGCCCCGTCTCCGGCGGCACCGTGGTCGACATCGAGATGGCCCAGCGGATGCTGCGCCACCTCCTCGGCGAGAAGCTCCGGCGCGCCCTGCGCCGCAAGCCCCGGCTGCGCGCCGCCGCCTGCACCCCGCACGACGCCGACCCGCTCGCCCAGCGCGCCACCGTGGAGACCCTGGTCGGCCTCGGCGCCCGCCGGGTCGAACTCGTCGACACCCTGATCGCGGCGGCCGTCGGCTGCGGACTCCCCGTGGAGCAGCCGACCGCGACCATGATCATGGTGTGCGGGGCGGCCGCCACCCAGGTGGCGGTGCTCTCCCTCGGCTCCATCGTGACCGCCCAGCGGATCCCGGTGGGCGGCGAGGCCATCGACCACGCCGTGGTCCAGCACCTCCGGCACGCCCACGAGCTGATGCTGCCCAGCCAGGCCGTCCGGCCGCTCCAGCTGGCCCTGCACGGCACCGGGATCACCGGGGAGGGCCCCTCCTCCACCCTGATCCACGGCCGGGACGTGGCCACCGGGCTGGCCCGGTCCGTACACGTGGACACCGCCGCGGTGCGCGACGCCATCCACACCCCGCTGACCGCCGTCCTCGACGGCATCGGCAAGGTGCTCCGGGACTGCCCGCCCGACCTGGTCGCCGACCTGACGGACCGGGGGATCATGATGGTGGGCGGCAGCGCGCTGCTCCCAGGCCTGGACCAGATGCTGCGGGACTCCACCGGAATGCCGGTGGCCATCGCCGAACGCCCGGACGTGTGCGCGATCCTGGGCCTCGGTGCGATGCTGGAGGGGAAGATCGCCCCCATGGTCCTCAACCCGCTGGCCGGCTGACCCGACTGACCCGGCCGACCCCACGGCCCGCCTGCCCGGAGGCCGACAGGCCGGACAGACCGGACAGACCGGACAGGGCACCGGATGACCCGGACCACCGACCGACCGAACGGCCCGACGGTATGAATGACGCACCACCGCCGCCCGGCGGCCCCGCGGACCCGCCGCCCCGGCTCCCGGTGCTGCTGGAAGCCGTCCTGAGTGTCGGCTCGGAGCTCGGACTGCACTCCACCCTCCAGCACGTGGTGGAGTCCGCGGCCGAACTCTGCGGAGCCCGGTACGGGGCGCTCGGGGTCCTCGACCCCGAGCGCGGCCGGATCGCCGAACTGTTCACCACCGGGCTCGACGAGGCCGGCCGGGCCCGGATCGCCCGCCTCCCGGACGGCCGCTCCGGGCTGCTCGGCACCCTCATCCACGATCCGCGCCCGCTGAAGGTCGAGCGGATCCCCGAGGACCCGCGGTCGGCCGGGTTCCCGCCCGGACACCCCTCCATGGAGTCCTTCCTCGGGGTCCCGATCCGGGTGCACACCGAGGTCTTCGGCAACCTCTACCTCACCGACAAGCTCACCGGCGCCCCCTTCACCGACCAGGACCTGGCCCTGCTGCGGGTCCTCGCCTCCCAGGCGGGCACGGCCATCGGCAACGCCCGGCTGTACGAGACCGCCCGCCGCCGGGAGCGCTGGATCGAGGGCGCGGCCGCCGTCACCACCACCCTGCTGGCGGGCCGGCCGGCCGCGGACGCGCTGCGGTGCGTGGCCGAACGGGCCAGACTGCTGGCCGACGCGGCCGCCGGGGTGGTGCTCCAGCCCACCCCGGAGGGCGGCATGGAGATCGTGGCCGCCTCCACCGACGGCGATCCCGGCGATCTGGTCGGCACCGCCATCGCCCCCGGCAGCGCCGTCCTGGAACAGCTCCTCGGCGGCGAACCGGTCTTCGTCGAGGACTCCGCCACCGACCCACGGATGACCACCCGGGTCCGCGAGCGGTTCGGCCCCAGCATGATGCTGCCGCTGCAGAGCGGCGGGCAGCTGATCGGCACCCTGGCCCTCCCCCGGCACCGCGACGGCCGCCCCTACGACGCGGTGGACCGGCTGCTGGCCTCCCAGTTCGCCTCCCAGGCCGCGCTGGCGCTCGTCCTGGCCGACGCCCAGCACGACCGCGAACAGCTCGCCGTCTACGAGGACCGCGACCGGATCGCCCGCGATCTGCACGACCTGGTGGTCCAGCGGCTCTTCGCCACCGAGATGATGCTGGAGAGCACCCGGCGCCGCTCCTCGGCGGCCCCCGCCGGGGACACCGTGGGCGAGGAACTCGCCCGGGCCGTGGACGAGCTGGACTCCACCATCCAGGAGGTCCGGACGGCCATCTTCGCCCTCCAGCAGCCGCCCACCGACGCCCCGACCACCTTCCGCGGCCGGGTCCTGCGGGAGACCGGCGGGGCCGGGGTCCTCCTCGGCTTCCAGCCGTCCGTGCACTTCACCGGCGCGGTGGACGCGCTGGTCGCGGACCCGGTCGCGGCCGACCTGCTGGCCGTGCTGCGGGGTGCCCTGGCGGCCGCGCACCGCAGGCCCGGGGTCGGCTCGGTGAACGTGTCGGTGGACGCCGACCCGGACTCCGTCCGGCTCACCGTCACCGACGACGGCCACACCGAATCCGGCACCCGGGGCACCACCCTGGCCTGGCGGTCCGCCCTGGAAGGGGCTCCGGCCGCCACCCGGGAACCGGCGGGCAGCGGACCGGGGGTCTAGTCCGTCTCTTCCGGATCTTGCCGGGCCCGCGCCGCCCGGCAAGATCCGGAAGAGACGGACTAGCCAGGGGTGGGCGCGGGTCCGCCCGGACGGTTCGCGGCGCGCAGCGCGATCCGGGTGCTGGACTGGGCGACCCCGGCCTCCGCCTTCAGCCGCCGCAGCAGAGTGTCCAGGGCGGCCGGATCCGCGGCCCTGGCCCGCACCAGATAGTCGTACGCCCCGGTGACGTGCACCGCCTCGGTGATCCCCGGCAGCCGGGTGATGGCCTGCTCGAAGGCGTCGTTCGTGGTGTCCTGGCGCAGCGTGAGGTCGATGAAGACCACCAGCCCGCCCCGGGTGTCGGCGGCCGGGTCGACCAGCGTGGTGAACCCGCGGATCACCCCGTCCCGGCGCATCCGGCGCACCCGGTCGGCCGCCGCATTGGCGCTGAGGCCCACCCGGACCCCGAGATCACGGTACGAGATCCGCGCATCCTGCTGGAGGATGCCGAGAATCTCCCTGTCCAGTGCGTCCATACCGCGATTCTCGCAGTCCGGCCCGGTAATGGCCCGCGCGTTTCCCGGCCCCGGGCGCAGGCTGCCCGCCATGACCGACCTGACTGAGCTCACCGGACTGACCGAGCTGGCCGCGCTGGCGGCTCCCGGCGCGTGGATGGGGCCGTCGCTGGCCGGCGCGGCCGCCGGGCTGGGCGTGGCGATGCCGATGGGCGCCATGAGCGTCCTGCTGCTGCAGGAGGCGATCCGGTCACGGCGGGCGGCCATGGCCGGAGCCACCGGCATCGCGGTGGTGGACTTCGCGTACGCCGGGCTGGCCGTGGCCGTGGGCCCCTGGGTGGCCTCCCATGTGGCCCCGGTGGAGGCCTGGGTCCGGCTGGCGGCCGCCGTCGTCCTCCTCACCATCGCCACCCGCGGCCTCCTCGACTCCCGAACGGCCGCGCCGGCCGCGCCGGCCTCCCCGGCGGACGTCGGGCCCGCGTCCGGCTCCTCCTCGGCGGGCCGGACCTTCTGGCGGTACGTCGCCCTGACCGCCGTGAACCCCACCACCGCCCTCTACTTCGCCGCGCTCACCACCGCCCAGGGCGCCCGGCTGGACGGCCCCGCCGCCGCCGGGGCCTTCGCGGCCGGGGTGCTCCTCGCCTCCCTGCTCTGGCAGCACTCCCTCGCCGCCCTGGGCTCCTTCGCCGGCGCCCGCATCTCCCCCACCGTCCGCACCTGGACCTTCCGCCTCGGCCACGGCCTGATCGCCGCCTACGCCCTGAAGATCGCCACACCCCTGCCCGGCCTCGGCTAGCCCGCACCGACCGCCGGGTCGGACCCGGGCCCCCGGTCGCGGCCGATGGCCCGGGCCTGCCGGTACGGCCCGGGTGGCCGGGGCCCGGGCCCCGGCCCGGGTGGCCGGTCCAGTCTTGATCCACCGGTCACCCCCTAGGCTGGGCCCGTGACCGAGACCGTGACCCGCCTGTCCGCCCGCGCGGCCCTCGAATCCGTGGCCGATCCGGGAAGTTTCGACGAACTGCCCTCCCCCACAAGGAAGTCCGACCCGGACGGCCCCATCGGCTGGGCCGGGTACGGCGGTTCGGTGGAGCGTGCGCGGGAGCGTACCGGCGAGCAGGAGTCCGTGGTCGTGGGGACCGCCCGGGTCGGCGGACGCCAAACCGTGCTGGTCTCCTTCGAGTTCGGCTTCCTCGGCGGCTCGCTGGGGCAGCGCACCGGCGACCGGCTGGAGGCCGCCTACGGGCACGCCCGGGACCACCGGTTGCCCCTGGTCTCGCTGATCGCCACCGGCGGCTCCCGAATGCAGGAGGGCATGCTCGCGCTGACCCAACTCCAGCGGGTGGCACGCCAGTCGGTCCTCACCCGGGCGGCCGGCCTGGCACAGATCGCGGTGCTCCGCGACCCCACCACCGGGGGCGGCTGGGCCACCCTCGGCGCGGGCGCGGACGTGGTGCTCGCCCTGCCCGGCGCCCAGGTGGGCTTCGCCGGGTCCCGGGTCCGGCCGGCCGACGCCGACCCGGCCGCGTACACCGCCGAGGGCCAGTACGCGGCCGGGCACGTGGACGCCGTGGTCCCCCCGGCGGAGCTCCGCGCCACCGTCGGCGGCTGGCTGGCCCTGCTGGCCGCCCCGGGCCCCGCCGGACCCTCCGGGATACCGGCCGCCGAACCGCCCGCCGCGCTGGGCCGGTCCGGCGAGGACCCGGCACCGGCCACCGGCTGGGAGGCCGTGCTGCGCGCCCGCCATCCGGACCGGCCGCGCGCCCGCGCCTATCTGGACGCCTACTTCGAGTCCCGGCTGCCGCTCTCCGGGGACCGCGCCGGCGGCACCGACCCCGGCATCCTCTGCGGCTTCGGCCTGCGGAAGGGCCGCCCGGTCGCGTACGCCGCCCAGTGCGGCACCGCCACCCGCCCGGCCGGCTACCGGACCGCCGCCCGGCTGGTCCGGCTCGCCGACCGGCTCGGTGTCCCGGTCCTCACCCTGGTCGACACCCCGGGCGCGGCCAACGACGCGGCCGCCGAGCACGCCGGGGCCGGGGCGGCCATCGCCGACGCCTTCGCCGCGCTGGCCGCGGCCACCGTCCCGGTCACCACCCTGCTGATCGGGGAGGGCGGCTCCGGCGGGGCCCTCGCGCTGGCCGCACCGGGCAACACCTGGGTCACCCCGGACAGCTACTTCTCGGTGATCGCCCCCGAACTGGCCGCGGCCATCCTCAAGCGGCCCGCCGACCAGGCCCCGGCCACCGCCGGCCAGCTGCGGCTGCGCCCCCAGGACCTGGTGGACCTGGGGGTGGCCCGGGGCATCGTCACCGCGGACGGCGAGCCGCCCGCCTGACCGGTCCCGTTCCCGGGGACGGTGCGGCGGGCGCGGTCAGTGCCGGGTACGGGCCGGCAGCCGCACCTCGGCGGTGCAGAGGCGGGTGGTCTGCTGCGGCAGTTCGTTGTCGTCGCTGGGCAGCAGCAGCCGCACCCGGCGGTCGCCCTCGCAGCCGGTCACCACCATGGCCTCGGCGTTGTCGACCAGCGGATGATTCTGCGGCAGCTTCGAGGGGGCGCCCAGCGTCGGGCAGGTGCCGAAGTCGCCCAGCAGGGTCTTGCGGGCGGTCCGCAGCCGGGGGCCCCGGCGAGCCGCTCCACGTTCCGGGTGTCGGTGGCGCGCAGCGGGTCGGCCAGGTACAGCCGGACGGTGATGGCGAACTCCCGGGTGAAGCCGCGCTCCAGGACGATCAGCCGGCCGTCCCGGGTGGGTGCCAGCTCGACCAGGCCGTGCCCGGGGTCCACCGCGTAGGCGTACTGCCGGCCGAGCGCGAACCGGCCGTCGCGCTGCCGCTCCAGGTCTGGACCCGCTGGAGGGTGCGGCCCCCGGAGTCCGTGCCGTCCCCGGCGAGGGGTCCCTCGCCCCCGGCCGCCCTGGGAGAAGGGCGTGATCGACGGACTTCCGAACTGTCATATGGTGATTCGAAATCGTTCACATCAGGACGCCGGCCGCCCTACGCCTGCGGGTGCCGCGCGTCGTAGCGGGCGAAGTTCCGCCAGCGGGCGGCCAGCAGGACCAGGACCACGACGCAGGCCAGCCCGCCGCCGGTGACGGCCGCGCCCGGGGAGGTGAGGTCGGCGGCCGTACCGGCCAGGAAGTCGCCCAGCCGGGGCCCGCCGGCGACCACCACGATGAACACGCCCTGGAGCCGGCCGCGCATGTCGTCGGGGGTGGCGGCCTGGAGCATGGTGGTCCGGAACACCATCGAGATGGTGTCCATCCAGCCCGCCAGCGCCAGGAAGAACAGCCCCAGCCACAGGTTCCGGGTGAGTCCGAACACGGCGACGGCCAGCCCCCAGGCGCCCACCGACAGCAGGATCGCCAGCCCGTGCCGGCGGATCCGGCCCTGCCAGCCGGAGAACACCCCGCCCAGCAGGGCGCCGACGGCGGTGGCCGCCCCCAGCAGGCCGACGGTGAACGCGTCCCCGCCGTACCAGAGCACGGCGATGGCCGGGAACAGCGCCTTGGGCTGGGCCAGCACCATCGCGCTCAGATCGGTGAAGAAGGTCATCCGGACGTTCGGGCGGGTGGCGAGGAACCGCAGCCCGTCCAGCACCGAGGCCCGGCCCCGCTTGCCGTCCGCCCGTTCCGGCCGCATCGCGGGCAGCCGCCACATCGCGTAGAAGGCCGCGGTGAAGGCGACCGCGTCGATCAGATAGGCGGCCTGGTACCCCCACAGGCCCACGACCAGCCCGCCCAGCATCGGACCGGCCAGGAAGCCGAAGGTGGTGGTCATCGACTGGAGGGCGTTGGCGGCGGGCAGCTGCTCGGGCGGCACCAGGCGCGGGATCATCGCCGACCGGGCGGGCGAGCTGATCGCCCCGCACACCGCCTGGAGGGCGACCACCGTGTAGAGCAGCCAGACCCGGTGGTAGTCGAGCAGCGCGGCGGCGGCCAGCGCCACCGAGAGGACCCCGAGCCCGCCGGAGCTGACCAGACCCAGTTTGCGGCGGTCCACCGAGTCGGCGATCGCGCCGCCGTAGAGGCCGAAGGCCACCAGGGGGACCAGGGAGAACAGTCCGACCAGGCCCACCGAGAAGCTGGATCCCGTGATGTCGTACACCTGGAGCTGGACCGCCAGCACGGTCATCGCCGCACCCGTCCAGGAGATGGTGTTGCCCACCCACACGCGCCGGTAGTGGGGCGAGGTGCGCAGCGGGGTCAGGTCGGCGAATATTCGCCGGCGGGGCGGGGCGGGCCGGGTTTCGGAGGGCGTACGGGTCACAGGGGATGCTAACCGGCGCCCCCTCCCGGCCCCCTCGGGTTTTTCTCGCGGGCCCCCGGTCCGGGCCCCTCACCGGCACCAGTCACCCCAGCCGGCTCCTGGGCCGCAGAGGTGACCGTTCCGTACCGGTAACCCGCCATTTTCCCCGGACATTTGACCGAATCGCCGGGGTCTGGACCGCAGGCCTCCGCCCATGATGAAACGACTCGTATGTCCAGGGAGGCGTAGTGATCGAACCTGGCAAAGGAACCACGAGCAAGACGCTCCACCGGGAGCTCCACGGAAGGCTCCCCGGGGAGGACCCCGCCGGACGCACCGGACCGGTCCCCCTCACCCTCGGGGTCGAGGAGGAGTTCCTCCTCGTCGACGAACGCACCCTCCGGGTGGTCCCGGCCGCCCCGCAGGTCCTCGCCACCGCGGGCCTCGACCCGCACCGGCTGCACCCCGAGGGCACCCGGTACCAGGTGGAGATCTCCACCCCGGTGGCCGATTCGGCCGCCGCCCTCCGCGCGGAGCTCGGCGCGCTGCGCCGCTCGCTCGCGAAGGCCGCCCGTACGCACGGCTGCCGGCTGCTCGCCAGCCCGTCTCCCGTGATGGCCCTGGAGGGGCCGCTGCACCTGACCGACGACGAACCCCGGCAGCGGGAGCAGCACCGCCGGTTCGGCGCGCTCACCGACACCCTGGTGGGCTGCGGCCGGCACATCCACGTCGGCACCCTCGACACGGACACCGCCGTGGCCGTGGCCAACCGGGTCCGGCCGTGGCTGCCGACGCTGATCGCGCTGGCCGCCAACTCGCCCTTCTGGCAGGGCCGTGACACCGGCCACGCCAGCTGGCGCGCCATGGCCTGGTCGAGCTGGCCCTCGGCGGGCCTCCCCCCGCACTTCACCTCCACGGCCCACTACCGGCGCACGGTGGCGACCCTCCTCGGCAGCGGGGCGGCGCTCGACACCAAGATGGTCTACTGGGACCTCCGGCCCTCCGGGAACTGGCCCACCCTCGAAATCCGGGCCCCCGACATGTCCCCGGACCTGGACACCGCCGTGCTGCAGGCCGAGCTGGCCCGCGCGCTGGTGGCCACCGCACTCCGCGAGATCGCCGAGTTCCGGCCCGCCCCCCAACCCCGGGACGAGCTGCTGCGACTGGCCCGCTGGCGGGCCGCCCGCGACGGCCTGGAGGGCTTCGGCCTGGACCCCTACACGGGGGCCGAGCTGCCGGCCGCCGAACTCGCGGAGACCCTGCTGGAGCACCTCGCCCCGGAACTCTCCGCGGCCGGCGACCTGGACCACGCGGCGGCCACCCTCACCGCCCTGCTCCGCGACGGCTCGGGCGCCCACCTCCAGCGCACCGCCTTCGCCCGCCGGGGCGACCTGAAGGACGTCCTGCACCACCTGGCCGACACCACCGAGTCCTTCTGACCCGGCCCGCTCCCCGGTTCCCGTACGCCCGAGAAAACACGGAGCCGCAGGCGCGATCCGTTCCGCACCTGCGGCTTCCCTGTGTGTTCGAACTCATTTCCGTCCCTACCGGGCTCATGGCAGCATGATCTCCGAGCCATGGCCGGACGAACCGCAGGAGAGCACGTGGACCACAGCGAACCTCTGCTGCTCCAGCGATTCCGATCCTGGCTGCAGTCGGCTCCATCGGCCGAGGACGCTGCCCGGGAGAGGTTCTTCACGGACGGGCTCATCGTCCTCGACACGAACATCCTGCTCAGCCTGTACGAGTACACGGAGTCCGCACGCGAGGATGTGCTCACGGCGCTGGAGTCCGTGTCAGAACGGCTCTGGATGCCGCACCAGGTGGGCCTGGAGTTCGTACGCGGACGACGGAGCACGCTGAAGTCCCGCAAGACGGCCCTCATCGGCGCGGCCAAAGAAGTCAACCAGCACCTGATGCAGGCCGTGAAGTCGGTCATCGCGGCCCGCAACACCGTGAGCAGGCAGATCACGAAGTACGGCGCGTCACCAGAGGCAGCAGCGGAGCTGACGCAGCTCATCAGCGAACCGGGAGTCAAAGGGCAGCTGGAGGAGTACCAGGCCGTCCTGAAGGAGCGTCTCGACACCCTGAAGTCCCAGCACGGCCTGCCGGCCGACCTCTCCGAGGACAAGGACCCCGTCCTCCTGCGCGTGGCCCGCATGTACGGCGACCGCATCGGGACCCCGCCCGATGACGCACTGCTTCGCGCACGCGTCGAGGAAGCCGTCAACTTCCGCTTCCCGAATGAGATCCCTCCGGGCTACCGGGACATAGGCAAGGACACCCCGATGAAGGCCGCGGCGGACTTCCTCCTGTGGGAGGAGCTCGTTGAGCACGCGAAGGACCTGCCTGCCGACTCCCGCCGCATCCTCTTCGTCTCCAATGACACCAAGGAGGACTGGTACGAGACCGGGCGGGCACCGGGCGGCACCCAGCGCCCGTGGCCGAGGCTCTTCGACGAAGTACGGGCCCGGGCGGGCGCCGAGCTCCGTATTGAGACGCCCCCGCTCTTCTTCGGCGGGATCAAGCAGTTCCTCCACACCGGCTTGAACGCGACCACATACGAGGAGATCGAGCGGATCTCCACCGTCCAGGAGGAGCTGCTGGAGGAAGAGGGCGGAGTAGTGCGCCTCCACAACGCCGCGCACATCGCGCCTCCTCCGGGACTCGCCGCCAGCGCGTCCCGCTCGGTCGGCCTCACCACGGCCGGGGCGCGGTCGGCGCTGGAATCTTCAGCACCGGCCTTCCGGGTGTTCCAGTGGTGGCTGATCGGCGTCACCGAGCAGCTGGGTCGGCGCACTCCTTCAGCGGGCGAGCGCGGAGTGGACATCGCGGCCGCTTCACGGAGTGCCGAGGCCCCGCCGGGAGCCTGGGAATCGGCAACCGTGTTCCGGCACGGCGACTGGGTCTACCGCGAGTCGTCGTGGATCGCGTCATGGTTCGTCCGGCTGCTGAAGGACCTGCCCCAGGCCGACCACGCCGTCCTGCGGAGCCTCGCCGCACAGCAGGCCGAGGCGAACAGGAACGAACTCGGCTGACCTCCGGGGCTGCCGCACCGGATCCACACGAAGAGGAGCCATGAGGAACCAGGAAGCGCACGCAGACTGGCAGCGCCGCAAGCCCAACACCCAGTTCGCAGTGGGGCAGCTGGCCAGCCTGCTCAGTGAGGGCACGGAGTCAGCAGACGCAATCTTCGGCGCCTACCTGGCCGCGAAGCGGGACCTGGCCCGCTCCATGCAGGAGCTCCTCCGATCGACCCTGCCTCCGTCCCGGCAGGCCTTCCACGAGATGCGCGAGCAGGTCCGCCGAGCCCTGTTGGAGCGGTTCGGCGGACGCGTACCCGAGAAGTACCTGTCCGTCCCCTACGACAGCACCGCGAACCAAGACCTCTACGGGCTTCTCCACGCACACCTGGGCACACCCGTCGAGACGGCCGTCCTTCGTGCGATCAACGCGGACGACATCCACACGGAGCGGCGCATCCGCGAGCTCCGCGAGCTCGGCCTGCGCATCGACGCCGTGAAGCACGAGGGCGTCGGCCACTACAGGCTGGCTTCCCTCGACCTCGACCTTGCCCAGCTGCACTCGCTCGTCGTCAAAGCGATCAAGAAGTCCTCCCTGTCCGAAACCGAGCAGGAGGAACTGGTAGCCGCACTCCGGGCGTGATCCCGCAACCCCGGCAGGGCCGCCGGATCACCGAGGATCAGCTGATTTTGGATCGGTGCTGGTTGAAGAGATCATGGCGCTGGTGGTCGTCCTGGCCCACGAACGCCTTGAACTCACCCAGCCGGTAGGCGGCCGCCCCGTTCGAGCGGGTCACCGCCTCCACTTCGAAGTCGTGCTTCAGATGGTTGAGGTGCCTCTCGACCCCGGGCTGGTCCATCACCGTCCCCGCCGACTCGAGCTTGGCGATGATCTGGTCGACCGACAGCGCCCGCGGACTGCTGCGCAGCACCTTGTAGACGGGGTCGGCAACGACGTCCCCCGCCTCGACGAGGTCGCGGCGCGGGGAGTTCTTGTCCAGGGCGTTCTTGATCGAGACCCCGAGCGCCTTCGCCACCGGAGGCGGGAAGGCATTGCCGATCTGACGGTACACGCTGGTCTTCCGACCGTGGAACCTCCAGCGGAAGTCCTCGTCCTCCCCGCCGTTGCGGGCACTGTCAGCGTCGTGCCAGCCCTGGATCCGGGCGACCATGGCAGTGGTGAGCTTCGGACCGGGTGCCTCTACGGCCGGGGGCAGCGCGGGCGACGGAGGTCCGTCCGCGACGCCCATGGCGTCCACGCCCAGAGCAGCCCAAGCACGCTTGGCGCGTGTGGGGCCGAGGTCGGCGCCGCCATGCTTCTTGGAGCCGCCCACGATCGTGGGCGCGATGTCCTTCGCCTGCTTGACCCAGCTGTCGACCCCGTCCCAGCCCTTCTCCCCCATGAGGTCCTTGAGCAGTTCGCCGACTGTCGGTGCGCTGCCCGGCTTCCGCTCCGGCCAGTGGAAGTACGGGGCGAACTCCTCCTGCAGCGCCACAAGCACGAAGCGCGGACGCAGCTGCGACACACCGAAGTCGTCCGCGTTGAGGAGCTGCCACTCCGCGATGTACCCGTAGCCCTTCAGGCGGTCGAGCACATGCTGGCGGTAGCCGGCGAAGCGGTTGGCACTGAGCCCTTTGACATTCTCGAGAAGGAGGGCCTTGGGCCGCATCTCACCGCAGAGCTCGATGGCCCAGGCGAAGAGGTCCCGCTCATCGCTGCTGCCCAGTTGCTTGCCCGCGATGCTGAACGGAGGGCAGGGCACACCGCCGGCGAGGAGGTCGATGCCGATGTGGTCGCCGGGGTTGAAGGTCTCCGGGTCCGCGACGTCGCCGACCTTGACCGAAGCCGCAGCCTCCTCCTCGGAGTAGCCGAGGAACTCGACCAGATTGCAGCGAAGCGTCTCGGCCGCATGGTGGTCGAGTTCTACAGCAAGGCGGTGGCGGAACCCGGCGCGCTCCAGGCCCAGCGACTGGCCGCCCGCGCCCGCGCAGATCTCAACGACCTCTAGCGGCTCTCCGGACCCGACAGCCGACATAGCGATCTCCCTCCAGGCACGCCAGACCTTCCAGCGCTGAGCAGGCGGGGCCGACGGGCCCGCCGTGGTGGCACACTCGTATCCGGCCGCACAGGCATCGCTGTACCACCCTGTGTGTACAGGACCGCACGACGGCGTCCACCTCTGCGGAACCGGACAAGAACCGAAGTCTACGGGGCGGGAGTGACACCAGCGCCGTCACGCTCCGCAGCGCGGTCCACCAGCATACGAGGTCAGGGCTCCAGGGCGCCCCGGACCTCGTCCCTCGCATCGGCGGGGAGGCGCCGGTAGGCGTTCCAGGCCCGCTCCAGCGGCGTCGAGCCCCTGCGCCCCCGCTCTACCCAGCGCACCAGCCGCCGCTGATCGGCCGCTTCCAGGGCCCTGATCTCCGCTGCGACCTCGTCTGCGCGTGCGACCGGGCCGCCGCCTCCGGCGCGGCACCGCTTGCACTCGGTGACGAGGAGCACCTCCTCGCGTCCGTCGAGAAGGACCGTGGGGCGGCGGGTGACCGACAGCACTGCCGTCTGGTTCGAGTCGTCGAGATAAGGCTCTGCGCCCCCGATCCCGCACACCGTGCACATATAGCCGTCACGCGCCAGCACAGCCTGCAGCTCCTTGGCCGTGACCGCCTTCTGCGGGGCAGCCGCCCGCCGTGCCGCCCGGTCCCACACGGGCACGCCCGCCTCCACGAACCGCTGGTCCTCAGCCAGCAGAGCGGCATCTTCGGTATTGGTGTGGATGACCCACTTGTAGGTCCGGAGGTCCCGGATCCGGCGATCGGCCTGCGCCACTCCGGGGAACGCTTCGCGGAGCTGCTCCTTGGTGAAGGTATTGCCCTCGCCGACTACCTGCACCAGCCACAGCGCGCCCCTGATCATGGTCCCGCCCTTGAGGTCCGGGTCGTCCCAGCTGGGGAGTGCCACCTCTGCTCCATTCGTCAGGTCCTGTGGTGTCCGGGACTGGATGATCGCAGTTCGGTTGTCGGTGATTGCTGACATTATTCCTGACGAGCGAGTGCGACTGGTATAGGGGAGAGGTTCTGGATATGGCTGCGAAGTTCGGTGTTCCGCCCGAAGGCGAGCGGATCCGCTCCATCGTCGAGGATCGGCTCAAGCAGGCCATGGCGGAAAACGGCGCCAAGGTGACGGTGGAATGGCGCGGCGAGCAGAAGCACTTGAGTGTCATCTCCATGCCGGTGGACCTGCTCTACTTGAACCCGGACACCCACCGCATCCGCGCCCAGCGGGACCTGGAACCCGACAAGAACCTCGTGCTCCAGGACCAGCCCTGGAGCGAGGTAGCCCAGTCCTACCTCGCTCTGCTCCTCAGCCGCAGCCCGTCCAACCCGACCCAGGTCGACCCGGACTTCACCGCGCTGATGGACGAGTTGGACGACTTCGGGCAGAAGGAACCCGGCATCATCAGCCCCGACGGCATCCTCGTCGACGGGAACACCCGCTGTGCCGCCCTCCGCAAGCTCGGCACCAAGGACATCCGCGTGGGCGTCCTTCCCGCGGACACCTCGCGGGGCGACATCAACAGCGTCGAGCTGGCGCTCCAACTGCGGCGCGACAAGCGGCGCGAGTACTCCTACATCAACCGGCTCATCGCGATCGAGGAGGAGCTGACCAACGGGCGCCGCCCGGAGGACGTGGCCCGGGACTTCAACATCAAGACCCCGACGCTGCACCAGGACCGCTGGGTCTACCAGCTGGTCAGCAGCGCCATCGAGCGCAGCAAGGACCCGGACAGCGGCACCGGCCTCCGCCTGGTGGACTTCGAGGAGCAGCAGGAGAAGCTCCGCGAACTGCAGCGCGACTACAGCAAGCTCGCGAAGACGGACACGGATGCGGCCGAGCAGTTGAAGGAGACCCGGCTGGCGATGGTCGTGCTGAACTACCCCAAGACCTCGGTACGCCTGGCAGAGGCGGACTTCCACACCCGCTACCTCGACGAGCGGCTGCCGGAAGACCTGCGCCCGGCCGCACAGGCGTCCGCCCCCGTCTCCATCCCGGGCCTGCCGGGGGTCTCGGTCCCGGACGCCACCGCCACCGTGAAGACGACCCGGGCGCTCACCGACGACCTGCTGCGGGCCAAGGCGGCATCCCTCGCCGTCAGCAAGCTCACCCCGGCCGAGGTGGCGCGGGCAGCAGCGAAGATCAAGTCGGCCCGCGGTACGTTCGACGTCGCCGTGAAGCTGGCCGGCCAGGACGCCTCCCTCCAGAAGCGGAAGATCGCGGTACCGGACCGCCTGACCGACGCGGCGGACTACGTGAACCAGTGCGCGGCCGAGTTCGCCGAGGCGAAGTCGAAGCGTGCCCTCGACGAAGATGCCTTCGACGACGCCCTAATCGCCCTCCGCAGGAGCCTCGCACGGCTGGCCAGGCAGGCCAGCCGTACGTTCAGCTCGCCCGGTGACGGCGTTGAATGGCTGCTCAACGCCACCCGGGAGGGCTGATGGCAGCGCCTCCGGAGGCCCCGAGCCTCCAGATCGGCTTCGGCGACAGCGTGACACAGGCCCGGATGCAGGCCGGCAGCGGCCTGGAGGGCGAGCTCCGCCGCCTCGCCCTGCGCTTCAGCACCAGTGTGCAGCGCACACCTGGGAGCGTCGACGTGGACATCGACGACCTGCTGACGAACCTCGTGGCCCTGACGACATGGCCTGCGCCATCGAGTGTGTCCTGGGACAGCCAGCTCGCAGCCCTCGCGACCGACTCTGCAGTGGACGCCCAGACCGTGGCCGAGCGGCTGGACCCCGCGTCACCGGGTGCCCGCGAAGTCCGCGAGGAGGACATCGACGGGCTGCTGGGTACCGACTGGACCGCACCCCTCACCCCCTTCCAGCGCCGCGACCTCGCCAAACTCCTCTCACTACGCCACGGCGCCAACTTCTCCGTGCCGGGAGCGGGCAAGACCCGCGTCGGGCTCGCCGTATTCCAGGCACTGCGCCTCACCAAGGGCATCGAGCGCCTGCTGATCGTCGGCCCGAAGTCCTGCTACGAGGCCTGGCACGAGGAGAACGCCCAGTGCCTCGGCGAGCCGCTGCGCATGGAGGTCCTGTCTCGGGACGTCGACCCGGCCGCCGAGGTGCTCATCGTCAACTACGAGCGCCTCAGCCCGTCCGTCGACGCGCTCGGCCGGTGGCTGACGGACCGGCCGTCGATGATCCTCCTCGATGAGGCGCACCGGATGAAGCTCGGTGCTGAAGGGACGTACGGGGCCGCCTGCCTCGCCCTCGGGCCCCGGGCCCGCCACCGGCTGGTCCTGACCGGCACCCCGGCTCCGAACGGCGTCAAGGACATCGAGAACCTCTTCGGGTTCGTCTGGCCCGGGCACGGGCGGCAGAAGGTGACGCATGCCGTGGCAGGCGGGGACCTCGCCAAGGCAAGCAAGGTCTTGCGGCCGCTGTTCACCCGAACCACCAAGGGCGAGCTCGGGCTGCCTCCCGTTCGGACCACCGTTCGGACCCTGCCACTGCCTCCGCTCCACCAGGAGGTGTACGAGGCCCTGATCGGCCGGTTCTCGGCCAGGGCTTCCGGTGCTGAGGACGACTTCCAGGCACTCGGCAAGATCATCGTCTACATGCTCATGGCGGCCACCAGCCCGGCTCTGCTCGCGGTCGGCACCACCCGACACGAACCGCTCGCCTACCGGGTCCCCCCGCTGGCCGTCCCCGAAGGCAGCCCCCTCTTCGACCTGATGCGCGACCTGCCCAGCTACGAGATGTCGCCGAAGTACCGGGAGGTACTGGCCATCGTCGCGCAGAACGCCGCCGAAGGCCGCAAGACCCTGGTGTGGTCCACGTTCATCCGCAGTCTGAACACACTGGACAGGATCCTCAGGGAGTTCCGCCCGGCCATGGTGCATGGAGGGACCGAGGACCGCCAAGCGGAGCTCGAGCGCTTCCGCAGTGATCCGGCCTGCATGGTGCTGCTGTCCAACCCCGCCACCCTCGGCGAGGGGATCAGCCTGCACCACAACTGCCACGACGCCGTCTACGTCGACCGCGACTTCGCGGCCGGGCGCTTCCTCCAGAGCCTCGACCGGATCCACCGCCTCGGGCTCGGGCCGGGGACGGAGACCCGTGTCACCGTGCTGGCCTCCGAGGGGACCATCGACGAGGTGGTCGACCAGCGCCTGGGAGACAAGCTGCTCTTCATGGGGCGGATCCTGGACGACTCCGCGGTGCAGGAGCTCGCCGACCTCGACGAGGAGCCCTCCGTCGGCGGCGGCTTGGACCAACAGGACCTCCAGGCTCTGATGGGCCACCTCCATGCCCAGCCTTCCTAGCCCGGTCCTTCGCGCCGCCGTGTGGTGGCTTGAGCGGCTTCCGGCCTCAAGCCCCGCGCGGTGCCGGGCCCTGTTCGCGAACCACGACGACTTCAGCGAGCTCACTCCCACCCAGTTCGAAGCCGCGTACTCGTGGCTCACGGAGAATGGGCTGCTCGAGGACCTGCACAGCAGCACCCCTGCGGGCGAGCGCGTCTTCCGTGCCGCGCTCACCTCCAGCGGTGCCGCCTGGCTGCCGGATGCCGATGTCCTCGTGAGGGGGCCGGACGAGCTCCCGGAGGACGCCCTCCGGGCCGCGGAGGCCCTGGGCATCCCCGCCCACGCCGCGTTCGAGCAAGTCGGCGCGGTCTGGGGCAAGGTGGACATGGACGCGCGGAACCGGATCGGAAACGCCGGCGAGCTAGCCCTCGTCGCCCTCCTGGAAAGCGCCACCGGTGCCCGGATCGACCACGTGGCCGGGTACACCGACAGTTTCGGCTACGACATAGCCGTGCGCTCCCGGCAGCACCCCCTGCACATCGAAGCGAAGAGCACCGCCCGCCGCGGAAGGGTTGCCGTCTACCTGTCCCGGCACGAGTACAGGACGATGTGCGGCGATCCGGCATGGCAGCTCGTAGTCGTCCAGCTCACCGCCGACCTCGGGACGGTCGCGGCGGTCGCCTCCGTCCCGGCCGAGTGGATCAGAAGGCAGGTGCCTCAAGACAGCGGTGCCTTCGGGCAGTGGGAGACCTGCCGACTCGACATTCCACCCGATTTCCTCGACCCGGGCATCCCTCGGCTCGCCCCCCTGCTCGTTCCCGGGGCCCCCGGGCTCCTCCGGCCGCCCCCGCCGGGCGGCTGAGGGCGGGAGCACCTGCCACCCGGCGTACGCTTCCGACCCGTTGAGCGGGTACGACCGGCTAAGCCGTCTGGATACTGACGTCCGCGAGCAGGAACTCATCGGTCTCGTCGGCCCATGCCGGCGACTGACCCTCCGGGCAGTCAGCCGCAGGCAGAGCGTCTGTGAAGGCGTCCTTCAACGCGGCCCGCCACTGCTGCACTGTCCCTCGGAGCCGGAAGGGGCCGACCAGCAGGGTCGCCCCGTCTTCGTCGACCTTCAACGGCGACGCCTCGCCGGCCACGGTCACGTCACCGTCGAGTCCGCTGTCAGCGGCGTCGAGCGCGCCGTCGAGTTCGGCAGTGTCGATCCGCCCGGCCCAGTGCCGTGCGCCGACCTGCGCCTCAGCCAGCAGAAGGGTGCGGCTCCCTGCGGCGAAGCCAGTGAGCACGAGAACACGGTGGGGAGCGTCTGCTGAGAAGCTGCCGCTGCCGACAGGGTCGATGAAGGAGGGCCGGAAGCGCTCCAGGAGCGCGGAGATCCGCTCCGCCAGGAGCGTTCGGCGGGCAGCGAGGAAGTCCCGGAACCCGTCGGCCTCCAGTACGTGCGGCCCTGCGGGGACGGCATGGGCGACGAGGTCCCCTGCTTGGACGTCCTTGATGTACTCGGCCGGAGACCGGTTGCCGATGATGTTCTTCGCCGTCTGCTGCGAGACGAAGGCGATGTTCGCCAGTTCGTTGATCTCAGCGGACGAGTACTTGTTCCGGTGGTTGCGAAGCTGTGCGGCCGGGTGCAGCATGCTGTATTGGAGCTTCTCGCTGCCCTCTCCCGTGATGGAGATCGGCCCCCCGGACCACCAGTCCTCGGCACCAGAATGGGCTGCCGCCAGGTAGGAAAGCATGATGTAGGGGCTTTGGATGTTGCGCCCGGACAGGTCGCGGGCGGTCACCCTGAACCCCTTCTCGTCCAAGCGGAGGTTGGCCAGGAGGGCGCGGACCGGTTCGTGCGAGTCGAGGGCGTTGACGTCCTGGGTCAGGGCGCTGTCGGTCGCTCCCGCATAGCGATTGCTGCCGATCGCGGCCAAGAACCAGTAGAGCAGGCCTTTCTCCACTTCGGGTTCCACCCTCGATCCGGCGGGCAGGCGGCCGTAGAAGACGATCAGCGGGTGCAGAGCCGTGACGGACGAGATGAGCACGGTGTTCGGGAGCAGGAGCTGCTCGCAGAGCAGAGGGACGACGCGCTCCAGGCCGCGACGCACCCGCTCCCAGCCCTCCGCCACCGACCCCGGGCTGGCCGTGGTCAGCCTGGACACGGAGGACGTCCGCTTGCCGGAGATGGACAGGCTCAGCGTGATCGCCTTGATAAGGAAGTTCGCATCGACCGCGCGGTAGCCGCGATCGGCCCAGCGTGCCGACTCGTCCTCCAGTTCACCGAGGAATCCGGGCGTCCGCGCGGAGAGCGTCGCCATCGCCAGGTCGGTAGTCTTCAGCGCGCGGCCGCCGCTGTTGACCCGGACGAAGATCTGGGTGACCTCCTCGTAGCTGAAGCCGTGGAGGACCTCCATGTGGAAGTCGCGCTGCGAGATCGATTCGAGTGCTGCGAGGCGGCGCCCGATCTCGGCGCCGTCGATGGCGAGACCGGCCGACCGGAGCTGCAGCTGGAGCGCGAACGGGTCGGCGCCCGGCCCGATGACGTCATGGACCTTGACCCATTTCGGGCTCTTGAGCGTGGCGTTGCTCTGGTTCTGGAACGCCTCCGTCTCAATGTTGAAGACGATCTGGGCGGTGGGGTGGTCGTTGAACACCCGGTACAGCGAGGTGAGGCGCTGCTGGCCGTCCAAGAGGTATAGCGGCATGACGCTCGGCAGCCCCTGCCCCCGGCCTATCGCAGGTGCGCGGGTCTCGGTCCCCTCGGCCGTCCTCCACAAGAGGAGCGTCCCGGCCGGGTACCCGAGGTACATCGATTCGATGAGCTTCGCGACCTGCGAGGCACGCCAGACGTAGCCCCGCTGGATCTCCGGAAGCATGATCTCCCCGCCAGCAATCTGGCGGATGAGCGTCTTGACATCCCTGTTCGTGCGTTCGACCGCCATGCGTAGGTGCCCCCCACCTTGCTGTTCTGGTTCGGCCGCGCATCGTCCAGTCCGGCGCGACCGCATCTGCGCTGGTCGATACGTTAGACGAAGGGGCGCTGTTGCACTCCGTGCCAGCAGAACCCTCAGATGTACGGCTAGGCCGTTCCTTTCAGATCATCGGATCGTTGGTTGATGTAGTGTCGTTGACTGACGCCCAGTGGGCCCGTGTTGAGCCGTTGCTGCCGGACCGGACACCTGGAGGGGTGGTCGGTGGCGGGATCACCGGCAGGTGATCGACGCGATCGCGTTCAAGTACCGCACCGGCACGCCGTGGATGGACCTTCCCGAGCACTTCGGCTCGTGGAAGGGCGCCCACAACCGGCTGCGGATGTGGGCTGCCGGCGGCACCTGGGAGAAGGTGTTCACCGCCCCCCCCCTCGCCCAGGCCGACGCCGAAGGCGACCTCGACTGGGTCGTCGCGGTCGACTCCACGATCGTGCGGGCACATCAGCACGCTGCCGGGGCCCGTCAAAAGGGGCCCCGGCCAGCGAGCCCGTCGACCATGCCATCGGACGCTCCCGCGGCGGGCTGACCACCAAAATCCACCTCGCCGCCGACAGCCGCTGCCGATCACTCGCGTTCGTCATCAGCCCCGGCCAGGCCGGCGACGCACCGGCGTTCCCGCAGGTCATGGCCCGATTACGAGTACCACGCCGGATCGGCCGCCCAAGGCTCAGGCCAGACGTGGTCCTGGCCGACAAGGCCTACTCGTCCCGGGCAATCCGCCGGCACCTGCGGCGACGTGGGATCCGGGCGGTGATCCCGCAGCCTGCCGACCAGGCGGCCAACCGCAAACGGCTCGGCCGCCTCGGCGGCCGCCCGCCGGCCTTCGACCGTGAGGCCTGCAAGCAGCGAAACACTGTCGAGCGGTGCATCAACAAGCTGAAGCAGTGGCGCGGCCTGGCCACCAGGTACGACGAGACCGCCACCAGCTACCTCGCCGGACTCCACCTCGCCGCCATCTTCATCTGGTCAGCGAGATGATCCGAAGGAAACGGCCTAGTAGTGCTTCGTTAGGTTCTGGTTCTGCTGGTCGGCAGGGTTCGGCCGCAGGTGGTGCAGGTGCCGGCCCAGCACCGAAGCAGGTCCTGGAGGGCATCGAGGACCTGGTAGAGGCTCAGGCCGGCATCCGGACTTTTGGGTCGAGCCGTCGCAGGGTGAGGAAGGCCTGGGCGGCGGTGACGAGGGTGACGTGGTGATGCCAGCCGCGCCAGGTGCGGCCTTCGAAGTGGTCCAGGCCCAGGCCGTGCTTGAGCTCGCGGTAGTCGTGCTCGATCCTCCAGCGCATCTTCGCCCACCGCAGCAGATCAGTGACCGGAGTAGTCGGGGGCAGGTTCGTCATCCAGTAGCCGGTCGGTTCGGCTGCTTCCGCGGGCTGCTCGACGAGCATGGTCCGCAGGGGCAGCAGCCCGTCCCAACGACTGCGTCCGCCAGCCTGCTCCTGAGCCGAGCGGGTGGCCTCCTTCCCCGAGGGCCGTACTTCGATCACGGCGAAGTGCGAGGTCATCGCGCCTTTGCTGCCCTGCCGCCAGGTGACCTCCTCGAACCGGGTGCCGGTCTCGACAAGGCAGGGCAGGGGCCGGGCCGCCTCGCGGTAGCGGGGCAGCGTGGGCGGCCCCAGCCCGCTGTAGACAGGCTGATGAGGCTCAGCCGCCGCGGGCCGAGCGACCTCCTTGGGGTCAACGGCCACGACATAGGACCAGCCGCGTTCCTCCAGAGCGAGCCTGAAGGAGACGCTGCGGCCGTAGCCGGCATCCGCCCCAGTGCTCCGCAGTACTGTCGGGCCACCCCCGCCGACTCGGTGCCGCACTTGGGGAACGACACGTCGTCGACGACCCACACCTCGGGCTGAATCACCTCGCACAGACGCTCGGCGATCCGCTGCCGCACCGGCAGCGGATCCCACGGCTACTGGTTCACGAACTGCTGCAGCGCTTGCATGTTGCCGTCCGGAAGACGATCGGCCATCGGCTGGATCGACTTGCGCCGGCCGTCGAGCATCAATCCCCGCAGATAACACTCGCCCCACCGGCGCTGATCCCGCCGCGGCAAGGACCCAAAGACATCGGCAACGAACTCCGCCAACTCGCCCCGGAGCCGTTCCACCTCTCCCAACCTCATGCGCAGACTGCCCACGAGCAGGCAAGATCACCCGACGTCACGAAGCATTACTAGTCCACTGGGCGGGGAGGAGCCGCCTCCGCACGCCGCGACCTGACGGCGGCGCAGACGGCCGCCGAGCTCTCGTCAGCCGGTTCGTGCTCCCAGAACCGCAGGACCAGCCATCCGGCGTCCGCGAGGCGCGCGTCGGTGTCCCTATCGCGCTGCACGTTCCTCCCGATCTTCTCCCGCCAGTAGTCCGGGTTGGTCTTGGGCGGTACGAAGTGCTCGGGACAGCCGTGCCAGAAGCAGCCGTCGACGAAAACCGCCACGCGGGTGGGACGGAAGAGCAGGTCGGCTGTGCGGCGCATGCCCGGCAACGGCTTGGCCGCGACCCGGTAGCGGAGTCCGGCCGCGTGAACGAGTGAGCGCAGGGCGCGCTCCGGAGTGGTGTCGCGGCTCCGGTTTCCGAGCATGCTGCGCCGGTTCGCGGCCGAGGAGGCCCAGGAGCCGGCCGGCGGGGACCAGGAACCGGCAGACGGGTCCGGGGGGTGCTCGCTCATGGGCCGCGAGTATATGACCGCACCGTCGGCTCCCCCGGCTCGGCCCATAGCAGTCGGCCGGTCGGCCCGACCGCCCCTTTCCAGCGGCCCGGAAACGCGAAGGTGCCCCGGCCCGGACAAGTCGGGCGGGGCACCTCGGGTGCTGGTTGCAACGTTTCTGCTCACCAGGCTTGCGGTGGGGCGGGTGGGACTCGAACCCACGGCCGACGGATTATGAGTCCGCTGCTCTAACCGGCTGAGCTACCGCCCCTCCACGGCGTGGCGCGTACAAGTGTGCGCGCCGTCTGCCGCAGCATAGCCGCTCATACGATCTCCTGCCTCGGGTGTCTCGCATGATCGGCTTCGCCTGCCCAGAGAGACCGCTCCGAGGGCTGCCCGGTTCCCGGGCGGACCGAAAATTTTCGGGCGGGGGGCGGGGCCGGAAACGAGAAGAGGACCCCACAGGGGGTCCTCGTCCGCATCGCTCCCCCGACTGGACTCGAACCAGTAACCTGCCGATTAACAGTCGGCTGCTCTGCCAATTGAGCTACAGGGGATCGCGCTCCCCCGACTGGACTCGAACCAGTAACCTGCCGATTAACAGTCGGCTGCTCTGCCAATTGAGCTACAGGGGATTGCTGCGTTGCACCGAACAGACCCACCTCCGGCCTCGCCGGGGGGCGGTCGCTCGCTGCGAGACATAGATTAGCGCAAGCAGGGGGGTGCTCCGCCAATCGGTATCGACTGCGGGCCGGGCACCGACTCAACGAAGGGTGGCAGGCATGCGGTACAAGGTCACGTTCGTCGTCGGGCTGGGCCTCGGCTACGTCCTCGGGACGCGCGCCGGACGGGAGCGGTACGAGCAGTTGAAGAAGTCCGCGCGGCAGGTCGCGCAGAACCCGGCGGTGCGGAACGCGGCCGAGCAGGCCGGCCAGACCTCCAGGGAGTTCGCCGGGAAGGCCTTCGCCGCGGTGGGCGACAAGGTGGGAGATGTCCTGCCGGAGTCGGTGTCGGGGCGGATCAGGTCGCTGCGCGAGCGGGGGTCGGTCTCCGAGGACGATTGGGGAACCAGCAACACCTGAGACACCTGAGCGGGTGCCGGGTGCGGCAGAATCCTCCGCATGGGGATAGTCGCCGGGCTGGACAGCTCTTCCGCCTTCACTCGCATCGTCGTCTGCGACACGGACACCGGGGCCGTGCTCCGTCAGGGGTACGCGCCCCATCCGGTGCCCGCGGACGACCCCGACGGCCCGGGTCCGTACGAGATCGATCCGCAGGCCTGGCTGCTCTCGCTGGGCGAGGCGGCCGGCGGCGGGCTCCTCGAAGGGGTCCAGGCCATCGGCGTGTCGGCGCAGGGGCACGGGCTGCTGCCGCTGGACGCCCAGGGCGCGCTGGTCCGCCCGGCGCTGGTCGGCAACGACAAGCGGGCGCAGGTGGCCGCGGCCGATCTGGTGGAGCGGTTCGGGGGCCGTGCGGGCTGGGTGGAGGCGGTCGGTTCCGTTCCGCAGTACGCGCAGCCGCTGGCGAAGCTGGCCTGGCTGGCGCGCAGCGAGCCCGAGGCGGCCGCCCGGGTGGCGGTGCTGATGCAGCCGCACGACTGGCTGGTGTGGCAGCTGCTGGGCCGCCCGGCCCGGCGGACCACCGACCGGGGCGGGGCCTCCGGCACCGGCTGGTGGTCGGCGGCCACCGGCTCCTACCGCCCCGATCTGGTCGAGCTGGCGCTCGGCCACCGTGCGGTGCTGCCGGAGGTGCTCGGTCCGGCCGACGCGGCCGGCACCACCCCGGAGGGGCTGCTGATCTCGGCGGGCACCGGCGAGACCATGGCCGCGGCCCTGGGGCTGGGGCTGGGCCCGGGGGACGCGGTGGTGTCGCTGGGCGCCTCCGGTTCGGTGATGGCCGTGCACCACGAGGCGCTGGCGGAGCCGGGCGGGCTGATCACCTCGCTGGCCGACGCGGCCGGCATGCACCTGCCGGTGGTGAACACCTCCAACGCGGTACGGACCCTGCGCGGCACCGCCGAGCTGCTGGGCACCGATCTGGCCGGGCTGAGCGAGCTCGCGCTGAAGTCGACTCCGGGCGCCCACGGCCTCGTACTGCTCCCGTACCTGGAGGGCGAGCGGACCCCGAACCTGCCGCACACCGCCGGCACCCTGTCGGGGCTGCGCCGGGACTCCATGAAGCCCGAGCACCTGGCGCAGGCGGCCTTCGAGGGCATGTTGTGCGGTCTGGTGGACGCGCTGGACGTGCTGCGCGGCCGCGGAGTGGAGATCCGGCGGGTGTTCCTGCTGGGGGCGGCGGCCGAGCTGCCGGCCGTGCAGGCCGCGGCGCCGGGGCTGTTCGGCACCAGGATCGTGGTGCCGGAGCCGGCGGACTACGCGGCGCTGGGCGCGGCCCGGCAGGCGGCCTGGGCGCTGGGTGTGGCGCAGGGCACGCTGGCCCCGCACACCCCGCCGGCCTGGCCGGAGGCGGCGGCCCAGGTGTTCGACCCGGACGAGGAGCTGCTGCCGGCCTGGCAGGCGGTGCGCCAGCAGTACGCGGCCACCAGGGAGTCGGTGCACCCGGGGGCCTTCGGCACCCCGGAGCAGGTCCAGGCCCAGGGCCACGCGCAGGGCCCGGCGCACGGGCACGCGCAGGCCTAGGCAGCGCGACCGAGGCCCTTCGCGGAGCCGGTCCTCCTTTTGGACCGGCTTTGCGAAAAACAGTGGGGATCGGGAGACCGGGTGGTCGAAGATGGGGTGACCCCCGATCTTGCCGACCCGGAGCCTGCGCGTGCTCATACGACTTCTGCGGACCCATCTCGGTCCGTACCGGAAACCCATCGGACTGCTGGTGCTGCTCCAGCTGTTCCAGACCAGTGCCAGCCTCTATCTGCCCACGCTGAACGCCGACATCATCGACAACGGTGTCGTCAACGGCGACACCGGCTACATCCTGGGCTTCGGCGCCCTGATGCTGGCGGTGTCGCTGGTGCAGCTGGTGTGCAACACCGGTGCCGTCTACTACGGGGCCCGGACCGCCGCGGCCCTCGGCCGGGACGTCCGCGCGGCCGTCTTCGACCGGGTGCAGAGCTTCTCCGCGCGGGAGCTCGGCCAGTTCGGCGCCCCGACGCTGATCACCCGCACCACCAATGACGTCCAGCAGGTCCAGATGCTGGTGCTGATGGCATTCACCCTGATGGTGTCGGCGCCGATCATGTGCGTGGGCGGCATCGTGATGGCCCTGTCCCTGGACGTGAAGCTGTCGAGCGTGCTGATCGCGGTGGTGCCGGTGCTCGGCGTCTCGGTCGGTGCGATCGTGATGCGGACCCGGCCGCTGTTCCGGCTGATGCAGCAGCGGCTGGACACCGTGAACCGGGTGCTGCGCGAGCAGATCACCGGCAACCGGGTGATCCGGGCCTTCGTCCGCGACGACTACGAGAAGGAGCGGTTCCGGAAGGCCAACGCGGAGCTCACCGACGTGTCGCTGGCGGCCGGCCGCTGGCTGGCGCTGATGTTCCCGGTGGTCATCGTGGTGGTGAACGTGTCCAGCGTGGCGGTGGTCTGGTTCGGTGCGATGCGCATCGACAGCGGCGGCATGGAGATCGGCCAGCTGACGGCGTTCCTGGCCTATCTGCTGCAGATCGTCATGTCCGTGATGATGGCCACCTTCATGTTCATGATGGTGCCGCGGGCCGAGGTGTGCGCCGAGCGGATCACCGAGGTGCTGGACACCTCCTCCAGCGTGGTCCCGCCCGCCGACCCGGTCCGTACGCTGTCCCGGCGCGGGCTGCTGGAGCTGCGCGGCGCCGACTTCCGCTATCCGGGGGCCGAGGCCCCGGTGCTCCGCGGGGTGGACCTGCTGGCCCGGCCCGGTGAGACCACCGCGGTGATCGGCTCCACCGGCAGCGGGAAGTCCACCCTGCTGGGTCTGGTGCCCCGGCTGTTCGACGCGACCGGCGGGGAGGTGCTGGTCGACGGGGAGGACGTCCGGCGGCTCGATCCGGAGCTGCTGGCGCGGACGGTGGGCATGGTCCCGCAGAAGCCGTACCTGTTCTCCGGGACGGTGGCCTCCAACCTGCGCTACGGCCGTCCGGACGCCACCGACGAGGAGCTGTGGCGGGCCCTGGAGGTCGCCCAGGCCAAGGAGTTCGTGGAGCGGCTGGAGGGCGGTCTGGAGGCCCCGGTCACCCAGGGCGGCACCAATGTGTCCGGCGGGCAGCGGCAGCGGCTGGCGATCGCCCGGACCCTGGTGCAGCGGCCGGAGATCTATCTGTTCGACGACTCCTTCTCGGCCCTGGACTACGCCACGGACGCGGCGCTGCGCTCGGCCCTGTCCCGGGAGACGGAGGACGCGACCGTGGTGATCGTCGCCCAGCGGGTGTCGACCATCCGGGACGCCGACCGGATCGTGGTCCTGGACGAGGGCCAGGTGGTCGGCGTCGGCCGGCACCACGAGCTGATGGCCGGCAACGAGACCTACCGGGAGATCGTGCTCTCCCAGCTGACGGAGGCGGAAGCGGCGTGAGCGGGCCCGGCGGACGGATGATGATGGGGTCCTCGGGCCAGGGGGCCCTCGACTTCAGGAACTCGGGGAAGCGGCTGCTGCGGCAGATCGGCAAGGACCGGGGCAGGCTCTGGGGCATGGTGCTGGCCGTGGTCGGCAGCGTGGCCCTGACGGTGATAGGCCCGAAGATCCTGGGACAGGCCACCGACCTGGTGTTCTCGGGGATCGTGGGCCGGGAGATGCCGGCCGGGCTGACCAAGGAACAGGCGCTGAACCGGCTGCGGGCCGACGGCCACGGCGGCATGGCCGACATGCTCAAGGGCACCGACTTCACCCCGGGCCGGGGCATCGACTTCGGTGCCGTGGGCACGGTGGCGGTCTGGGCCCTGGTGGTGTTCGTGCTGGCCGGTCTGCTGATGCTGGTGGCGACCCGGCTGACCAACCAGGTGACCAACGGCACCGTCTACCGGCTGCGCGAGGAGCTCCAGGCGAAGCTGTCGCGGCTGCCGCTGTCGTACTTCGACCAGCAGAAGCGCGGCGAGGTGCTGAGCCGGGCCACCAACGACATCGACAACATCGGGCAGACCCTCCAGCAGACGATGGGGCAGCTGCTGAACTCCCTGCTGACCATCGTGGGCGTGCTCGCGATGATGTTCTGGATCTCCCCGCTGCTGGCGCTGGTCGCGCTGGTGACGGTGCCGCTGTCCATCGTGATCGCGGCGAGGATCGGGAAGCGGTCGCAGCCGGAGTTCGTGGCGCAGTGGAAGAGCACCGGCGCCCTGAACGCCCATGTGGAGGAGATGTACTCGGGGCACACCCTGGTGAAGGTGTTCGGCCGGCAGCGGGAGTCCGCGGCGGTGTTCGCCGAGCAGAACGAGGCGCTGTACCGGGCGGGCTTCAAGGCCCAGTTCGTCAGCGGGATCATGCAGCCGGTGATGCTGTTCATATCGAACGTCAACTACGTGCTGGTGGCGGTGGTCGGCGGGCTGCGGGTGGCCTCCGGCACCCTGTCGATCGGTGATGTGCAGGCGTTCATCCAGTACTCGCGGCAGTTCTCGATGCCGCTGTCGCAGATGGCGTCGATGGCCAACCTGGTGCAGTCCGGGGTGGCTTCGGCGGAGCGGGTGTACGAGCTGCTGGACGCGCCCGAGCAGGAACCGGACGCGGAGGTCCCGGAGCGGCCGGAGTCGGTCCGCGGCCAGGTCACCCTGGACAAGGTGGCCTTCCGGTACGAGCCGGACCGGCCACTGATCGAGGACCTGACGCTGAAGGTGGAGCCGGGGCAGACGGTCGCGATCGTCGGCCCGACCGGGGCGGGCAAGACCACCCTGGTCAACCTGCTGATGCGGTTCTACGAGGTGACCGGCGGCCGGATCGCCCTGGACGGGGTGGACATCGCCCGGATGACCCGCGAGGAACTGCGCGGGGCGATCGGGATGGTGCTCCAGGACACCTGGCTGTTCGGCGGCACCATCGCGGAGAACATCGCCTACGGCGCCTCCCGCGAGGTGACCCGGGCGGAGATCGAGGCGGCGGCGCGGGCGGCGCACGCGGACCGGTTCGTCCGCACCCTGCCGGAGGGCTACGACACGGTGCTGGACGACGAGGGCGCCGGGGTCAGCGCGGGCGAGAAGCAGCTGATCACCATCGCCCGGGCGTTCCTGTCCGATCCGGTGATCCTGGTGCTGGACGAGGCGACGAGTTCGGTGGACACCCGGACCGAGGTGCTGATCCAGAAGGCGATGGCGCGGCTGTCGGCCGGCCGGACCTCGTTCGTGATCGCGCACCGGCTGTCCACGATCCGCGACGCGGACGTGATCCTGGTGATGGAGAACGGGTCGATCGTGGAGCAGGGCGGCCACGAGGAGCTGCTGACCTCGGGCGGGTCCTACTCCCGGCTGTACGCGGCGCAGTTCGCGCAGGCGGTCGCCGAGGTCGACTGAGCCGGGGGGCGGACCGGGATCGGGGCCGGGGCGGGTGGTCGCGTACGCGGCTCCCGGCCCGTTCCCGATCCCGTTCCCGATCCCGTTCCCGATCCCGTTCCCGTTCCCGGGGTCAGTCCAGGTAGCCGCGGAGCTGGTCGGCGAAGGCGTGGTCGCGGAGCTTGTTGAGGGTCTTGGACTCGATCTGCCGGATCCGCTCCCGGGTCACCCCGAAGATCCGCCCGATCTCCTCCAGGGTGCGGGGACGGCCGTCGGCGAGTCCGTAGCGCAGCTGGACCACCTTGCGTTCGCGTTCGCCGAGGGTGGAGAGGACCGCTTCCAGGTGTTCACGGAGCAGGAAGAAGGCCGCGGACTCCACCGGTGAGGCGGCGTCGCCGTCCTCGATGAGGTCGCCGAGGGCGACATCGTCCTCCTCGCCGACCGGGGCGTGCAGGGACACCGGTTCCTGGGCGAGCCGGAGCACCTCGCTGACCCGCTCGGGGGTCAGTTCCAGCTGGTGGGCGACCTCTTCGGCGGTGGGCTCGTAGCCGCGCTCCTGGAGCATGCGGCGCTGGACCCGGATGACCCGGTTGATCAGCTCCACCACGTGGACCGGCACCCGGATGGTGCGGGCCTGGTCGGCGAGCGCCCGGGACATGGCCTGGCGTATCCACCAGGTGGCATAGGTGGAGAACTTGTAGCCGCGGGCGTAGTCGAACTTCTCGACCGCCCGGATCAGTCCGAGGTTGCCCTCCTGGACCAGGTCGAGCATGGTCAGGCCGCGGCCGACGTAGCGTTTGGCGACGGACACCACGAGCCGCAGGTTGGCCTCGATCAGCCGGCGTTTGGCCATCCGGCCCATGACCACCAGCCGGTCGAGGTCCACGGCCAGCTGGGAGTCGAGGTCGGGGGTGCTGCCGAGCTTCTCCTCGGCGAACAGTCCGGCCTCCACCCGCCGGGCCAGGTCCACTTCCTCCGCCGCGGTGAGCAGCGGGATCCTGCCTATCTCGCGCAGGTACTGCCGGAACAGGTCGGCGGACGGCCCCCCGCCCGCGCTCTCCGTCCGCCGGCGCTGCGCGGGCAGCCGTTCGGCCGGATCCGAGGACTCGGGCTCGTCTCCCACGGCCTCCGCCTCCGCCTCGTCCTCGACGGCTTCTGCGGGTTCCGGGTGCGCTGCGGTTTCGGTCAGGGTCTGGGTCTGGGCCTGCACGGGGGCGACCTCCAGGGCTCCGAGGACTCAAGCACCGCGACTCAGTGTGGGGCACGGCGCGCCGCCGCCACGAGGGGCGTGCGGGCACTTTCTGAGTCCGGTGCGTGACCGCATGGTTACCCCCCGACCGGAACTCCGACGCATACCGCACACATGTCCGACGGGATCCGGAAGGGGCGGACCCGCCGGGCCCGGGCCGGTCCGCCCCGGTCCGCTCCGGTCCGGTCCGGTCCGGTCCACCCCGGGCCGGCTAGGCGGGTTCGACGCGGACGGCGCAGGACTTGAACTCGGGCATCTTGGAGACCGGGTCCAGGGCCGGGTTGGTGAGGGAGTTGGCGCGGCCCTCCCCCGGCCAGTGGAAAGGCATGAAGACCGTGTCGGGGCGGATGGCGTCGGTGATCCGGGCAGGGGCCACCGCGCGACCCCGGCGGGAGGTGACGGCCAGCGGAAGGCCCTCGGTGGCGCCGATCCGCTCGGCGAGCCGGGGGTGGAGTTCCACGAAGGGGCCGGGGGCCGCGGAGTTGAGGTCCGCGACCCGGCGGGTCTGGGCCCCGGACTGGTACTGGGCCAGGACCCTGCCGGTGGTCAGCAGCAACGGGTAGTCGGCGTCGGTGACCTCGGCCGCCTCGCGGTGGGCGACGGGGACGAACCGGGCCCGGCCGTCCTCGGTGGCGAACCGGTCCAGGAAGAGCCGCGGGGTGCCGGGGGCCGGGGTGCCGTCCGGGCAGGGCCAGAAGACGCCCTGGTGTTCCTCGATGGCGCGGTAGGAGATGCCGGAGTAGTCGGCGGGGCCGCCGGCCGAGGCGCGGCGGAGCTCCTCGAAGACCTCCTCGGGGTCCTCGGGGAAGGCCTTGTCCGCCGCCCCGGGCGGGCCGAGCCGGGCGGCGAGGCCGTGCAGCACCCGGAGGTCGCCGCGGACCCCGGGGGGCGGGTCGAGGGCCCGGCGGCGGAGCAGCACCCGGCCTTCGAGGTTGGTGGTGGTGCCGGTCTCCTCGGCCCACTGGGTGACCGGGAGGACCACGTCGGCGAGGGCGGCGGTCTCGGAGAGCACCACGTCGGCGACGGCCAGGAAGTCCAGGGAGCGGATGCGGTCCTCGACCCGGGAGGCGTGCGGGGCGGAGACGACCGGGTTGGAGCCCATCAGCAGCAGGGCGCGGACGTCCTGTCCGAGGGCGTCGAGGAGTTCGTAGGCGCTGCGGCCGGGGCCGGGCAGGGAGTCGGGGTCGACTCCCCAGACGGCGGCCACATGGGCGCGGGCGGCCGGATCGGTGAGTTTGCGGTAGCCGGGGAGTTGGTCGGCCTTCTGGCCGTGCTCCCGGCCGCCCTGGCCGTTGCCCTGGCCGGTGAGGCAGCCGTAGCCGGAGCGGGGGCGGCCGGCCCGGCCGGTGGCCAGGCAGAGGTTGATCCAGGCGGAGACGGTGTCGGTGCCCTTGGACTGCTGCTCGGGGCCCCGGGCGGTGAGCACCATGCCGGTGTCGGGGGCGCAGAACAGGGCGACGGCCTCGCGGAGCCGGGGCACCGGGATCCCGGTGATCCGTTCCACCTGTTCGGGCCAGTGGGCCATGGCGGCGGCCCGGGCCTGGGGCCAGCCGGTGGTGCGGGCGGCGATGAACTCCTCGTCGGTGCGGCCCTCGGCGACCACCAGGTGGAGCAGGCCGAGGGCGAGGGCCAGATCGGTGCCGGGGCGGGGGGCGAGGTGCAGGTCGGCCTGTTCGGCGGTGCGGGTGCGGCGCGGGTCGACGACGATCAGGGTGCCGCCGTTCTCCCTCAGTTCGGTGAAGTAGCGGAGTGCGGGCGGCATCGTGTCGGCCGGGTTGGAGCCGACGAGGATCACACAGCCGGTGCGGGGGATGTCGGCGAGCGGGAAGGGCAGCCCGCGGTCCAGGCCGAAGGCCCGCTGGTGGGCGGCGGCGGCCGAGGACATGCAGAAGCGGCCGTTGTAGTCGATCTGCGAGGTGCCGAGCACGGTCCGGGCGAACTTGCCCAGGGCGTAGGCCTTCTCGTTGGTGAGCCCGCCGCCGCCGAACACCCCGACGGCGTCCGGGCCGTGGGCCCGCCGGGTCCGGGCGAGGCCCTCGGCGACGGTGTCGAGGGCCTCCTCCCAGCCGGCCGGCTCCAGCCGCCCCGTCCTGCGGCGGACCAGCGGTTCGGTGAGCCGCAGCCCGGGGGCGAGCAGCGCGGGGGCGGTGCGCCCCTTGCCGCACAGGGCTCCCCGGTTGACCGGGAAGTCCTCGCGCTCCACCACCTCGACCGCCTGGTCCCCGGCGGCGGCTCGGAGGTTCATCCCGCACTGGAGCGCGCAGTACGGGCAGTGGGTCGCGGTGGTGTGCATGGGTCCAGGCTGCGTCCCGGGTGTTACGCCGGTCCGCGTCCCGCGTTAAGGGCGGGGGTGCTCCGCCTCAGCGCGGGGCGTCCTGGCCGGTGAGGTGGCGGACGGTGAGGCCGGCGGTCCAGCCGCCGTCCACGGCCAGTTCGGAGCCGGTCATGTAGCCGGCGGCGTCGGAGAGCAGGAAGGCCACGGCGGCGGCGATCTCCTCGGGGACGCCGACCCGGCCCATCGGGGCTCCCGGGTAGTTGCCCTCGCCGGTCTGGATGCCGACCGGGGCGGTCATCGGGGTGAGGGTCATGCCGGGGTGCACCGAGTTCACCCGGATCCGGTCCTCGGCGAGCTCCACCGCGCCGATCTTCGACAGGCCGCGGACCCCCCACTTGGAGGCGCCGTACCCGGCGGTGAGGGCGAGGCCGGTGAGTCCGGCCGCCGAGGAGATGTTGACGATGGATCCGCCGCCGGAGGCCCGGAGCAGCGGGACGGCGGTCTTGATGCCGATGAACACCCCCAGCAGGTTGATCTCCAGGCAGCGGCGGAAGTGCTCGACGCTCTCGTGTTCCAGGAACTGGCCGGTGGCTATGCCCGCGTTGTTGACCAGGCCGTCGAGCCGGCCGAACTCGGCGACCGCGTGGTCCAGCGCGGCCTGCCAGTCGGCCTCGCTGGTGACGTCGTGCTTCAGGAAGCGGGCGGAGTCGCCGAGCTTGGCGGCGGTGGCCGCGCCCTCCTCCTCCAGCACGTCGGTGATGAGCACCTTGCCGCCGCCGTCCACCACGGCCTGCGCGGCCGCCGCCCCCAGCCCTCGGGCGCCACCGGTGATGACGACGACCTTGCCGGTCAGATCCACCACAGCCACGGGAATCCACCTCTACCGTTCGAGACGACCACACGACAGAAAGTCATATGACTATTCGGAATAGTCCTGTCAGTCTGCCAGAGTGCCCAGGGCCCGCGACACCCCCTGCTCCTTCGGTCCGAGGAAGGTCGGATCGGGGGTGAACACCGCGTCCAGCGCGGCCTTGCCCGCGGCGAGCACCTCCCGGGCCCCGCCGTAGTACCAGGTCGCGTCGTGCACATCGGAGACCCCGACGCCGTACGAGTCGATACCGGCCGCCTGGCAGAGGGCGACCGCCCGGCGTATGTGGAAGCCCTGACTGATCAGCACGGCCCGGTCCACCCCGAAGATCTCCTTGGCCCGGACGCAGGAGTCCCAGCTGTCGAAGCCCGCGTAGTCGCTGACGATGCGGGCGTCCGGCACCCCCTGGGAGCGGAGGTAGGCCCGCATGGCGTCGGGCTCGTCATACTCCTCGCGGCTGTTGTCCCCGGTGACCAGGACCACCTTGACCCGGCCGGTCCGGTAGAGCTCGGCGGCCGCGTCCAGCCGGCGGGCCAGATACGGGGTGGGGCGCTCGCCCAGCAGGCCCGCCCCGAACACCACCGCCACATCGGTGGCGGGCACGTCGGCCGTGGTGTGCAGCCGGTCCTCGGCCACCGCGTGGGTCCAGGCCGAGGGCAGCAGCATCAGCACGCAGCCCAGCACCACCGCCTGGACCGCCCGCCGCCGCCCGGCGACCGTCCTGAGCCATCCCGTCCCGCGCCGCCCGGTCCCGCGCCACCCGGTCCCCCGCCGCCCGATCCTGGGCCATCCGGTCCCGCGCCACCCGGTCCCGGGCCGTTCCTTCCCCCGCCCGCTCGTGCCCAGCCCCATGCCCGTCCCCCGTGTCCCGCGCCATCGCCATCGTCATCGCCATCACCTTCGGCCTGCATAGATCCCGACGAGCGGGACCCGCACCCCAGTTCCCCCACCACCCCCTTTCACCCGTACGAATGACCGAGTGAGGTTCCGGCAAAGACCCGTCACCCCGGCGCAACGGCCCGGCAACCTGCACCCGCCAGGATCGGTCCATGACAGAGCCGGTGCACCCTCCGCTGTCCGCCCTCCCCGCCCTCCCCTCCCTCCCCTCCCTCCCCTTCGGCAGTGCGGCCGAGCTGCTGGGCCGGATCACCGCCCAGCTCGGCACCCAGCTCAGCGGCCTGCGCCCGCCCGGAGCCCGGCACCACGGAGACCCCGCATGCCCACCCTCGTCGCCGTCGCCCACGGCAGCCGTGACCCGCGCGCCCTCGACAGCACCCTCGCCCTGCTCGACCGGGTCCGCGAACTCCGCCCCCGCCTCGACGTCCGGCTCGGCCACCTCGGGCTGACCTCCCCGCTGCTCGACGACACCCTGCGGGAACTCCACGGCGAGGCCGTGCTGGTGCCGCTGCTCTTCTCCCCCGGCCACCACGTCCGGCACGACCTCCCGCTGGCCGCCGGCCGCGCCCCCGGACCGCGCCCCGCCCTCGCCCGCCCGCTCGGCCCGCACCCGCTGCTGGTGGAGGCCCTGCGGGACCGGCTGCTGGAGGCCGGCTGGACCCCCGGCACCGCCGTGGTGCTCGCCGCCGCCGGGTCCCTGGACCCCGGTTCGGCCCGCGGCACCGCCCGTACGGCCGCCCTGCTCGCCGAACGCCTCGGCGGGGTGCCGGTGCTGCCCGGCTACGCCTCCGCCGCCGCCCCCACCGTGCGCGAGGCCGTCCGCTCCCTCACCGCCCGCGGCCACCGGGTCGCCGTCGCCTCCTGCTTCGCCGCCCCCGGCCTCTTCGCCGCCCGGGCCGCCGCCGCGGCCGGATCCGGGCCGGCCGCCGCACCGCTCGGCGACCACCCGGCCCTGGCCCGGCTGCTGCTGCACCGCTTCGACCGGGCCCGGCACACCGCCCCCGGCGGCCCCGCCACGGCCCCCACCGGGCGGGAACTCGCCACCGCCTGATCCCGGTTTGTCGTTCCTTCCGGTTAACGTCGAGGCATGGAAGGCACCCTGCACGACCCGTACGACCCGTCCGCCACCGAACGCTGGGCCGCCGAGCCCGACAAACGACCCGGCCGGACCGCCTTCCAACGCGACCGGGCCCGAGTGCTGCACTCCGGCGCGCTGCGCCGGCTGGCCGGGAAGACCCAGGTGGTCACCCCCGGCACCCGCTCCTACGACTGGGACGCCAGCCCCCGCACCCGGCTCACCCACTCCCTGGAATGCGCCCAGGTGGGCCGCGAACTGGGCTGGGCGCTGGGCTGCGACCCCGATCTGGTGGAGGCCGCCTGCCTCTCCCACGACATGGGCCACCCGCCCTTCGGGCACAACGGCGAGGAGGTGCTCAACGAGTTCGCCGCGGACTGCGGCGGCTTCGAGGGCAACGCCCAGTCGCTGCGCCTGCTGACCCGGCTGGAGCCCAAGCGGTTCGTCCCCGACCCGCGCACCGGCGAACCGGTCAGCGTGGGCCTCAACCTCACCCGGGCCTGCCTGGACGCCGCCACCAAGTACCCCTGGCCGCGCGGCGGCCACCCCACCGATCCCGGTTCGGTGAAGTTCGGGGCGTACGAGGACGACCTGCCGGTGTTCGCATGGCTGCGGGCCGGCGCGCCCGCGGACCGCAAGTGCTTCGAGGCCCAGGTGATGGACTGGGCCGACGACGTGGCCTACTCCGTGCACGACTTCGAGGACGGTCTGCACGCCGGCCACCTGGATCCCAACCTGCTGTTCGCCGAGCCGGAGCGGGAGGCCATCTGGCGGGTGGCCATCGGCCGCTACGTCCCGGCCGACACCGATCCCGAGCAGCTGCGCGAGGCCCTGGACCGGCTGATGGAACAGGAGTGGTGGCCGCACGGATACGACGGCTCGGCCGTCGCCCAGGCCCGCCTCAAGGACGCCACCAGCCAGCTCATCGGCCGGTTCTGCCTGGCCGCCGAGTCCGCCACCCGGGAGGCCCACGGCCCCGGCCGGCTCACCCGGTACGCGGCGGAGCTGGTGGTACCCCGGGAGACCCGCGAGGAATGCGCCGTACTCAAGGCGGTCGCCGATCTGTACGTGATGCAGCGCGCCGCACAGGAGCGGGTCCGGGCCGACCAGCGCATCGTCCTGGCCGAACTGGCGGAGGCGCTGTACGCCCGCGCGCCCGAGGGGCTGGACCCCCAGTTCCGGGCCCTGTTCGACGACGCGCCCGACGACCGGGCCAGGAAACGCGCGGTCATCGACCAGATCGCCTCCCTCACCGACGCCTCCGCCCGCTCCCTGCACACCCGTCTCACCCGCCGCGGGCGGCGCGCCGCGGGGTGAGCCGATCGGGCCATTCCCCCTTCACGCGACAGGATCCGTGCGGGACGCTCGCTGGGGCCCGCATGTGACACAGAGGTTATGAGGAGGCATCAGGTGGTCGACGCACACCGGACGTTCGTCATCGTCGGCGGAGGTCTCGCCGGGGCAAAGGCGGCGGAAACACTCAGGGCGGAGGGGTTCACCGGCCGGGTGATCCTGATCGGTGACGAGCGCGACCACCCGTACGAACGCCCTCCGCTGTCCAAGGGCTATCTGCTGGGCAAGGAGGAACGGGACAGCGTCTTCGTGCACGAGCCCGGCTGGTACGCCCGCGAGGACGTGGAGCTGCACCTGGGGCAGCCGGCCGTCCACCTGGACCGGGAGGCCCGGAAGGTGGTGCTGGGCGACGGCACCGCCCTGCACTACGACAAGCTGCTGCTGGCCACCGGCGCCGAACCGCACCGGCTGGACATCCCCGGCACCGACCTGGCCGGGGTGCACCACCTGCGCCGGCTGGCGCACGCCGAGCGGCTGCGCGGGGTGCTGTCCTCGCTGGGCCGGGACAACGGCCACCTGCTGATCGCGGGCGCCGGCTGGATCGGCCTGGAGGTCGCGGCCGCCGCCCGCGGGTACGGGGTGGAGGTGACCGTGGTCGAACCGGAGGCCGGCCCGCTGCACTCGGTCCTCGGCCCGGAGATCGGCGCGGTCTTCCGGGACCTGCACGCCGAGCACGGGGTCCGCTTCCACTTCGGCGCCCGGCTGACCGAGATCACCGGCCAGGACGGCATGGTCTTCGCCGCCCGCACCGACGACGGCGAGGAGCACCCGGCGCACGCGGTGCTCGCCGCGATCGGCGCCGCCCCGCGCACCGCGCTCGCCGAGACCTCCGGCCTGGCCCTGGTCGACCGGGCGCACGGCGGCGGCATCGCGGTGGACGCCTCGCTGCGCACCTCCGACCCGGACGTCTTCGCGGCCGGCGACGTGGCGGCCGCCCACCACCCGCTGCTCGGCACCCGGCTGCGGGTGGAGCACTGGGCGAACGCCCTGAACGGCGGCCCGGCCGCGGCCCGCGCGATGCTCGGCCAGGAGGTGTCCTACGACCGGGTGCCGTACTTCTTCTCCGACCAGTACGACGTGGGCCTGGAGTACTCGGGGTACGCCCCGCCCGGCGCCTACGACCAGATCGTGCTCCGCGGGGACGCCGCCCGCCGGGAGTTCATCGCCTTCTGGCTGTCCGAGGGCCGGGTGCTCGCCGGGATGAACGTGAACGTGTGGGACGTCACCGAGGACATCCAGCGGCTGATCCGCTCGGGGGCCGCGGTGGACCCGCACGCCCTCGCGGACGCCGGTACCTCCCTGTCCTCGCTGGTCCCGGCCGGGTAGCGGGCGGCGGGCGGAGGGCCTCGGGGCGGGAATGTCCTGACCCGGCCGTAGAATTCACGCGTGGCCGGCAGGATCAACGACGACGACGTGAAGGCGGTACGGGACGCGGTCCCGATCGACGCCGTCGTTTCCGAGTACCTCCAGCTCCGCAACGCGGGTGGCGGCAACCTCAAGGGCCTCTGCCCCTTCCACGACGAGAAGTCCCCGTCCTTCCAGGTCAGCCCCGGCAAGGGGCTCTACCACTGCTTCGGCTGCCAGGCGGGCGGGGACACCCTCGACTTCATCATGAAGATCGACCACCTCTCCTTCTCGGAGGCGGTGGAGCGGCTGGCCGGCCAGGCCGGCATCACCCTCCGGTACGAGGAGGGCGGCTACACCGCGGGCACCAGCGGCCGCGGCGAGCGGATCCGGCTGGTCGAGGCGCACAAGGCGGCCGCCCAGTTCTACGTGGAGCAGCTGGAGTCCCCCGAGGCGGAGATCGGCCGCAAGTTCCTGGCCGAGCGCGGCTTCGACCAGGCCGCGGCCGCCCACTTCAGCGTGGGCTACAGCCCGGCCGGCTGGGACCACCTGACCCGGTTCCTGCGCGGCCGGGGCTTCACCGACAAGGAGCTGATCACCTCCGGGCTCGCCCAGGACAGCCGCAGCGGCAAGCCCATCGACCGGTTCCGCGGCCGGCTGATGTGGCCCATCCGCGACATCAGCGGCGAGGTGGTCGGCTTCGGCGCCCGCAAGCTCCGCGAGGACGACAACGGCCCGAAGTACCTGAACACCCCCGAGACGGCGATCTACAAGAAGTCCCAGGTGCTGTACGGCATCGACCTGGCCAAGAAGGAGATCGCGAAGACCTCCCGGGCGGTGGTGGTCGAGGGCTACACCGATGTCATGGCCTGCCATCTGGCCGGGGTGACCACCGCCATCGCCACCTGCGGCACCGCCTTCGGCGGGGACCACATCAAGATCCTCCGCCGGCTGCTGATGGACAACGCCACCGCCGAGGTGATCTTCACCTTCGACGGGGACGCGGCCGGCCAGAAGGCCGCGCTGCGGGCCTTCGAGGACGACCAGAAGTTCGCCGCCGAGACCTCCATCGCGATCACCCCCGGCGGCATGGACCCCTGCGAGCTGCGGCTCGCGCAGGGGGACGCGGCGGTGGCCGGGCTGGTGGACTCGCGCACCCCGCTGTTCGAGTTCGCGCTGCGGCACATCGTGGCCCGGCACAACCTGGACAACCCGGCCGGGCGGGCGGCCGCGCTGGACGAGGCCGCCCCGGTGGTCGCCCACATCAAGAACATCGCCATCCAGCACGAGTCCGCGGTGCAGCTCGCCGGGATGCTGGGGGTCCGCGACGAGCAGTTCGTGGTCAAGCGGGTCGCCCAGCTGGCCCGCTGGGCGCGCGAGCGCGGCGGCGCGGTCGCCCCGCCCGGCCGCGGCGACCGGCAGCAGCGCGGACCCGCGTACGAGCAGGGGCCGCCGGCCCCCGCCGCCCCGGCGGGCCCGGCGCTGAACCTGCGCAGCCCGGCGCACCGCACCGAGCGGGAGCTCCTGAAGCTGGCCCTGCAGCGGCCGGAGCTGGTCTCCCCCGCCTTCGACGCCTACGGGGCGGACGAGTTCACCGCCCCGCCGTACGCGGCGGTCCGGCAGGCCGTCCTCGACGCGGGCGGCACCACCCAGGCCGGGGAGGGCTATCTCGCCCGGGTGCGGGAGGCGGCCCCCGACGACACCGTGCGGGCGATGGTCACCGAGCTGGCGGTGGAGGCGGTCCTCAGCAAGACGGTGGACGAGGTCTATGCCGGGGAGCAGCTGGTGGCGGTCCGGCTGCGGGCCGTGGAACGCCGGGTCAACGAGCTCAACAGCTCGATCGCCCGGCTGAACCCGCACACCCAGGCGGAGCAGCACCAGGCCGTCAACCAGGAGCTGTGGGTGCTCCGGCAGTACGGGCTGCGGCTGCGCGCCCAGGGCGCGGCCGGGCTGTAGCGGCCTTCCTAGCGGGGGCGGAGCCAGTCGCCGCCGGGGATCACCGTGCCGGTCTCGGCCAGCCGGCGGGCCACGTCCGGGGCCGCCAGGTAGACCCAGGCGCGGACCGGGGTGCCGTCCGGGCGCCGGGCCTCCCGGGACATCCGGTCGTAGACGTTCCGGGGGCGGCCGGGGCCGTGGTACTCCTCCAGCCGGTCCAGCTCGGCCAGCAGCTCCCGGTAGGTGCCGGGGGCGGCGGTGAGCAGCTCGCCGGTGATCCAGCCGCCGGGGTGGTGGACGGCGTACGGGTAGCCGGGGCCGGCGTAGAGCCGGGCGTCCGGCAGCCGGGCCGGCTCCTCGGCGGCGGTGCGGCCGCGCAGGAACAGGGTGTGGTTGTACTCCCCGGGGCGGAGGGTCCCGTAGACGAAGAAGGGCAGTTCCGGCTCCGGGTGCACGGCCCGCCCAGGGTCCGGACCGGTCACGGGGTGCCCTCCGGGCCGGTCTCGGCGACGATCCAGGCCGCGTAGCCGGGGGCGGCGCGGAGCACCGGGGTGGCGACGATCTCCGGGGTCTCGTAGGGGTGGGCGGCCGTCAGCACGGCTTCCAGGGCCGGGTACCCGGACTCCGTGGTCTTGAACAGCACCTGCCATTCCCGGACGGTCTCGACCGTGCCCCGCCACCGGTACACCGAGGTGACCGGGCCGGAGATCTGCGCGCAGGCGGCGGTCCGGGTCTCCACCGCTTCCCGGGCGAGCGCCTCGGCGGCGGCGGCCGAGTCCACGGTGGTCAGCACGGTGACGAGCGCCACCGCCGGAGCGGCCGGTACTGGCCGATCGACCGATGTCACGGGGTCCTCCCTGGGATTAGAACGGTAGGGAGATTCTCCCCCGGCACTCCCGCCGGCCCCACCCCTTCCCCCGGACCGGACCGTTCCGCCCCCATGCCCATGCCCCTGCCCCGCCGTGCCGCCGCCGCCCCCGCGCTCGTCGTCCTCGTCGTCCTCGCCGTCGGCGCCTTCCTGCTGGGCGGCTGCGCCGCGCCCGGCGGGCTGGCGGAGGGCGAGCCGGTGCCCACGGTGTCCGCCCAGCCCCGCCCGGAACCGCTGTGGGCGGCCTGGACGGACCCCTCGCCGGAGGCTCCCGGCGCGGACGTGTCCACCCGGCAGCCGGCCCCCGGGCCGCTCCGGGCGGACCTCGCGGTGCCGGCGGAGGGCCTGCCGGCGATGGATCCGCTGAAGATCCTGTGCGCGGACAACGCGATGCGGATGGTCGCCGGGAAGGGCTGGATCGACGGCCCCGGGAAGGCCGGGATCCGGCCGGTGGTCTACCAGGACGTGACGGGGGACGGCCGGCCCGAGCTGATCGCCGCCGCCGATCTGCCGAGCGGGCGGTCCGCGCTGGCCGTGTACACGGCGGTGCGCGGACGGGTGGTGCCGGTGCTGTTCACCCTGGGCCGCCGGATGGCGGTGGAGTCGCTGGGCCGCGACCTGCTGGTGCGGACGGCCGCGAACACCGGTGCCGAACAGGCCGTCCGCTACCGCTGGGACGGCCGCCGGATGGCCGTGGTCAGCGATGAGATGCGCTACAGCAAGGACCTGCCCGGGGCGGCACCGGCGGCCGGCCGGGACCGGGCGGCGGCCCGGGCCGACGAGGAGCTCCCGCTGCCCTCGCCCTCCTCCTCGCTCGCCGAGGGGCGGGCGGGCCGGTGACCGGGACGGTCCCGCCGCTGCGGGCCCTGCTGCGGTCGCTGGGGCTGCGCTGGAAGATCGCGGTGCTGCTGGCGGTCGGCTGCTCCCTGGTGGCCGTCACCATCGGTGTGCTGATCCACGAGGTGCGGGCCCGGCAGGTCGCCGACGGGGCCCGGGCCGGCGCGGTCGCCCAGCTGATGCGGGTCCGGCAGGTGTACGAGCTGACCGGTCAGCTGGACGCGGCGAAGGTCGGCGAGACGGACGCCGGGATCGACTGCCCGGGGCTGCCGCCCGAGCTGCGGGAGGCGGCGCTGTCCGGCCGCCGGACCACCTTCCTGGACATGGACGGGTCCGACCCGGTGGTGTGGGCGGCCCGGCCGATCGGCGGGGAGCACGTGCTGTCCGTACGGCAGTCGCTGCGGGAGGAGCGGGACGAGCTGGTGGAGACGGACCGGCAGCTGATGGCTTCCGGGGCCGCGGTGGTGGCCCTGTCCGCGGTCGGCGGGGCGCTGCTGGCCAGCCGGCTGAGCAAGGACCTGCGGACGGCGGCGGAGACCGCGCGGCGGATCAGCGCGGGCGATCTGGACGCGCGGATCGGGCCCTCGGGGGTGCCGGGGACCCGGAACGAGGTCGCCGATCTGGCCTCCGCCGTGGACACGATGGCGGCGAGCCTGCAGCGGCGGCTGGAGGCCGAGCAGCGGTTCACCGCCGATGTGGCGCACGAGCTGCGGACCCCGCTGACGGGTCTGCACACGGCGGCCGAGCTGCTGCCGCCGGGCCGCCCGACGGAGCTGGTGCGGGACCGGGTGGCGGCCCTGCGGACGCTGACCGAGGACCTTCTGGAGGTGGCCCGGCTGGATGCCGACCGGGAGGAGCCGGCGCTGTCGGCTCATCCGCTGCGGCCGCTGGTGGAGTCGATCGTGCGCCGGTCCGATCCGTCGGTGACGGTGACGGAGACCCGGACGGAGAGGGGGCCGGTGCCGGTGCCGGTCTCCGGTGAGGAGTCCGGGGAGGTGTACGTGCGGACGGACGCGCGGCGGCTGGAGCGGATCCTGGCCAATCTGATCGTCAACGCCCGGCGGCACGGCGGTGGGACGGTGTCGGTGTCGGTGTCCGGTCGGACCGTCGCCGTCCGGGACCGGGGGCCGGGCTATCCGGAGAGGCTGCTGCGGGACGGGCCCCAGCGGTTCCTGACCGGGGCGGTGGAGCGGGGCCAGGGCACCGGGCTGGGGCTGACCATCGCGCTGGGCCAGGCGGCGGTGATCGGCGCGTCCGTGGAGCTGTCGAACCCGCCGTCCGGCGGTGCCCTGGCGCTGGTGGTGCTGCCTCCGACGGCGGAGCCGCTCACCCGGACGGACGGGGCCGCCACCGCACCCCCTTCCCGGGGCTGACCTGGGCGGACTTGCGGGATCGGGGGCTGCCGCCGGGAATGTGACGGGGCATCAGCAGGCGGACGGGGTGGCGGCGGGGTGTGATCGACCCACGAGCCCGCCGCCACCGGAGCGAGGAACCCATGCGCCGCCGCACCGCCCACCCGCACCCCGCCGCCACACCGGCCGCCGACGCGTTCGCCGGGCCGGTCGCGGGCGCGGTCGGGGTCGGGGTCCCGGCGGCCGGGCCGCGCACCCGTACCGGCGGCCGCTCGACCGGAGCGGGCGGTGGTGCGGACACCTCCGCCGGCCCGGCCACGATCACGGCGGGAGCGGCAGTGCTGGCCGCGACCGCCGTCGGCGGTACCAGGATCCTGCGTCGCCGGGCGAGCGGCACGCAGGACTGACGGGCGCCCGCCGCGGCCCCGGCCGCGGAACCGTCCGGTACCGCCCCCGTCGCCCGCCCCGCGAGGTCCCCCCGTTCGCGGGGCCGGGCGACGGCCACCGATCCGTCGGCGCCGTCCGCCGTCCGGTCGGCCGGCCCCCTCAGCCCCACTGCTCCATGCCGAGCTTCAGCACCAGCGCGCAGACCACGGTCAGCAGCACCGCGCGGACGAATCCGCTGCCCTTCTTCAGGGCCAGCCGGGCCCCGGCGGTGCCGCCCAGCAGGTTGAAGACGGCCATCAGCGCGGCCAGCCGCCACATCACCGCGCCGTGGAGGGAGAAGACCAGCAGGGCGCCGCCGTTGGTGCCGACGTTCACGATCTTGGCGGTGGCGGAGGCGGTCAGCAGGTCGAGCCGGAGCAGTCCGGTGAGGGCGAGGACCAGGAAGGTGCCGGTGCCCGGGCCGATCAGGCCGTCGTAGAAGCCGATGCCGACCCCGGCGAGGAGGATCGCGGCGACGATCCGCTGCCGGGTGACCGGGCCGCCGGCGGGAGCCGCGCCGAACGAGGGCCGGAAGATCACGAAGGCGGCGACCAGCAGCAGCACCACCATGATCACCGGGGTCATGGTCTCCTTGCGGAAGGCCCCGGCCAGCAGCGCGCCGCCGGCCGCTCCCGCCATCGCGGCCAGCCCGATCCGGGCGGCCACCCCCACGTCCACCGGGGCCTTGCGCGCATAGGTCACGGCCGCCCCGGTGGTGCCGACGATGGCCACCGCCTTGTTGGTGCCCAGGGCGTGGGTCAGCGGGACCTCGGCGGGCAGGCCCAGCAGCAGGGCGGGCAGGAGCAGCAGGCCGCCGCCGCCGACCACGGCGTCGATCCAGCCGGCGGCGGCCGCGGCGAGGCACAGCACGATGATCATCGTCAGGGATATGTCGGGCACGGGGAAGACCCTAGGGAACGGATGGGTGCATGATCCATCAATCCCGGGATTCCTGCGCAAGGCTTGAGCTTCCGGCCGGCACCCGGTCCGGCGCGGCCGGTGCCGCCGGATCGACCAGCGAGGTCAGCGCACTGGCCGCGAGCACGCTGGCCAGCCCCAGCCCGGCGGCCAGCCGGCGTGCCGGGGGTACGGAGGCCAGCGCGGCGGCGACCGCGGTCCGGGCCGTCCGGGCCGAGCCCGCCGCACGGGCCAGCGCGGCCTCCCGGGCGGACGGCCTGCGGTGCCGGGACGGCCGCCCGGCCGCGGCGACCACGGGGGCGTACACCGGGGCGGGGCCCGCGAGGGAGACGTGCAGGGGGTGGCGCGGGTCGGGCATGGATCGGGGGCCTCTCGGGTTCGGACGCGCCGGACGGCTCAGACGGGTCAGACGGGTCAGACGGGTCAGACGCTGAAGCATTCGGAGTGGACACGGGCGGCCGGCACCCCGGCCCGCAGCAGCGCGGACCGGGTGGCCCCGGCCATCCCGGGCGGCCCGCACAGATAGACGTCGTGCTCGGCCAGGTCCGGGAGCAGGGCGCGCAGCGCCTGCGGGGCCAGCGGATCGTAGGCGCCGTCCGAGGGGCCCAGCAGATAGTGCAGTCCGGCCTGCCGGCCTGCCGCGATCTCCTCCAGTTCGGACCGCAGCACCAGGTGCTCCTCGGCGCCCGCCCGGTAGAGCAGGGTGAGGTCGCCGGGGCCGCCCGGCAGGGTCTCGAACAGGGCGCGCAGCGGGGTGATGCCGACCCCGCCCGCGATGAGGAGCACCTTGGGGCGGGTCCGGCGGGCGGCGGTGAGCGCCCCGAACGGGCCGGTGGCGATCACCCGGGTGCCGGGCCGGAGCCGGCGGATCCGCCGGGAGTGGCCGCCGAGGGCCTTCACGGTGATCCGCAGGGTGTCGCCGCGGACCGGCGCGGACAGCGAGAACGGCAGGGCGGTGTGCCAGAGCCGCCGGTGCAGGAACCGCCAGCGCAGGAACTGTCCCGGCTCGGCGCGCAGTTCCGCGAGGTGGGCGCCGTATACGAGGACGGACACCACCCCGGGCCCCTCGTCGCGGACCGCCGCCACCCGCAGTCCGTGCCGCAGGGCCTGCCGGACCGGGACAACCGCCCGGTACCAGAGCAGCAGCACGGCGACCGCCGTGTGGGCGAGGGCCCAGAACCAGCCGAGGGCGGCCAGGTCGGGCCCGGCGAGCTGGTGCGCGAACCCGAGGGCGGCGGCCGCGTAGACGGTGAGGTGGATGCCGCGCCAGGTCTCGTGGGAGACCCGGCGGCGCACGGCGCGCACCGAGCTGAGGCCGACGGCGGCCAGCAGCGCGGTCCCGGCCGCGGCGGCGGCCAGCGCCGGATAGCCGAGGAGCCCGCGGGCGGCGGTGAGCACGTCGACCCGCTCGTGCACGGCGTATCCGAGGAGGGCGAACAGGCCGTGCCCGAAGCAGAGCAGCAGGACGTACCGGCCGGCGGCGGCGTGCCAGCGGGCCAGCCGGTCGGCGCCCACCCCGTGCTCCACGGCGGGCACCCGGGCCATCAGGAAGAGCAGGACCAGCACCCCGTACCCGGCGAGGAGGCCGGTGAGGTGGGCGGCGGTGGCGAACAGCGCGTCGAGCCGGGCGGAGGGCCGCACCTGGACCGCCCACAGCAGGGCCACGGCCCCCGCACCCCCGAGGATCCCGCCCCTGACCAGCCCCACCGCATCGCGCATACCGGGCACGCTAGGCGGCCCCGCACCCGCTCCGAGCCCTACCGGAAGATCCTTAAGCCCGGCTTGAGGAAGGCCTCACCGGCCCTTAACCCGGGCGGGGAGACCGGCGTTCCGTCCGGGTAACCACGGCGATGCGGCGGGGAAACAGCGGGGGCGCAGGCTCCTGCCATGACCTCCCGACAGCGGGTGCTGGTGATCGGCGGCGGCCTCGCCGGCCTCCGTCTCGCCCAGCGCCTCACCACCGGCCCCGACCCGGCCCCCGTGACCGTGCTCGGCGAGGAACGCCACCACCCCTACAACCGGGTGCTGCTCGCCGAGGTCCTCGCCGGCCGCTACCCGCCCGAGGTCATCGACCTCCCGGCGGCCGGACCGGAGCTGCGCCGGGGGGTGCGGGCGGTCCGGATCGACCGGGCCGAGCGGCGGGTGCACTGCGACGACGGCTCGGTCGAGCCCTACGGCACGCTGGTGCTGGCCACCGGCTCCAACCCGGTGCTGCCGCCGCTGCGCGGGCTGTTCGAGCCGGCCGGCCGGGACCTGCCGGACGGGGTGCACCCGTTCCGCACCATGGACGACTGCCTGGCGCTGGCCGGGGCGGTCCGGCCCGGGCTGCGCGCCGTGGTGGTCGGCGGCGGGCTGCTCGGCGTCTCGGCGGCCCGGGCGCTGGCCGCCCGGGGCGTCCGGGTGGTGCTGACCCAGCAGGGCGAGCGGCTGATGGAACGCCAGTTGGACGTGGAGGCCTCCGCCCTGCTGCACTCCCATCTGGTCGGCCTCGGGGTCGAGGTCCACACCGACTGCCGGGTCCGCGGGGTCGGCTGCGCCCCGGCCGGCGGGGGGCGGCGGCGGGTCACCGGGGTGGAGCTCGCCGACGGCTACCGGCTGGACACCGAACTGGTGGTGCTCGCCTGCGGGGTGCGGCCGCGGACCGGGCTGGCGCGGGCCGCCGGGCTGGCGGTGGGCACCGGGGTGCTGGTCGACGACGAGCTGCGCACCAGCGACCCCCGCGTCCATGCCGTCGGCGACTGCGCCGAGCACGCCGGACGGGTCTACGGGCTGGCCGGGCCGGCCCTGGAGCAGGCGGAGGTGCTGGCCACCCTGCTGAGCGAACCGGCACCGGACCCCGATCCAGCCACAGCCGCCGATGCCTACGCCGACCCGGCTCTCGCGCTCGCGCCCGTGCCCGCTCTCGCGCCCGCCGTGACCGTCAACCCCCCGCGCCGCTACACCGGCACCAGGGCCCTCACCCGCCTCACCCTGCCCACCGGCCTCGACCTCGCCGCCTTCGGCGAACCCACCGCACGCCCCGGGGACGACGTGGTGCGACTCACCGACGCCACCCGCCGGACCTACCGCAAGGTCGTCGTCCGCGGCGACCGGCTGGTCGGCGGGGTGCTCCTCGGCGAGCTCTCCGCCGTGGGCACCCTGGCCCGCGCCTGGGCCGGCGACGAACCCCTGAAGGCCGCGCACCCGCTGATCCACCTGCTCACCGACGACGGAGGCTCCTGACCATGACCGACCACCGGCCCCCCAAGCCCTCGATCGTGCTCATCGGGCACGGCATGGTCGGCCAGCGCTACCTCGAAGCGCTCGCCGAACACGGGACCACCGCCACGCACCGGATCACCGTGCTGTGCGAGGAGCCCCGCCCCGCCTACGACCGCGTCCACCTCAGCTCCTACTTCACCGGCAGCACCCCCGAGGACCTCTCCCTCACCCCCGCGGACTTCATGGCCGGACACGGCATCGAACTCCACCTCGACGACCCGGCCACCGCCGTCGACCGGGCGGCCCGCACGGTCACCGCCCGCTCCGGCCGGGTCTTCCCGTACGACGTGCTGGTGCTGGCCACCGGCTCCTACCCGTTCGTCCCGCCGGTGCCCGGCCGGGACGCGCCCGGCTGCTTCGTCTACCGCACCGTCGAGGACCTCCTCGCCATCGAGGAGTACGCCGGGGAGCGGACCCTCGGCGCCGTGGTCGGCGGCGGACTCCTCGGCCTGGAGGCGGCCGGCGCGCTCCAGGGACTGGGCCTGACCACCCGGATCGTGGAGTTCGCGCCCCGGCTGATGCCCGCCCAGGTGGACGAGGGCGGCGGCGCGGCCCTGCTGCGCACCATCGGGTCCATGGGGCTGACCGTGCACACCGGGGTGGGCACCCAGGAGGTGCTCACCGGGCAGGACGGGGCGGTCAGCGGGATGCTGCTGTCCGACGGAACGGCCGTGGACACCGAGCTCGTGGTGTTCTCGGCCGGGGTCCGGCCCCGCGACCAGCTGGCCCGGGACTGCGGACTGGCCGTCGGGGAGCGCGGCGGGATCACCGTGGACTCCCGCTGCCGCACCTCCGACCCGCGGGTGTACGCCATCGGCGAGTGCGCGCTGGCCGCGGACGGCCGGGTCTACGGCCTGGTCGCCCCCGGCTACGAGATGGCCGAGACCGCGGCGGCGGATCTGGCCGACGGACCGGACGGGCCGGGCGGGCGGGAGTTCACCGGCGCCGACCTGTCCACCAAGCTGAAGCTGCTCGGGGTGGACGTGGCCTCCTTCGGCGACGCGCACGGCACCACCCCGGACAGCCTGGACGTGGTCTACTCCGACTCCCGCTCGGGGGTGTACAAGAAGCTGGTGGTGGCCCCCGACGGAGTGCTCCTCGGCGGGGTGCTGGTCGGCGAGGCCGACTCGTACGGCCTGCTGCGGCCGCTGACCGGCACGGTGCCGCCGGTCTCCCCCGAGCGGCTGGTGCTGCCGGCCGGGGCGGGGGCGCCGGCCGCGTTCGGTCCGGCGGCGCTGCCCGACGAGGCGGTGGTCTGCTCCTGCCACAACGTGACCAAGAAGGCGATCGCCGCCTGCGACACCCTCGCCGAGGTGAAGAAGTGCACCCGGGCCGGCACCGGCTGCGGCTCCTGCGTCAAGGTGATCGAACGGCTGCTGCCCGAGAAGACCGACCAGGGGCTGTGCGGCTGCTTCGCCCACACCCGGGCCGAGCTCTACGAGATCGTCCGCACCCGCCGGCTGACCTCCTTCGCCCCGCTCCTCGACGGCCACGGCCGGGAGGGCGCGCGCGGCGGCGAGGGCTGCGAGGTCTGCAAGCCGGCCGTCGGCTCGATCATCGCCTCGCTGGCCCCCGCCATCGGCGCCAGCGGCTATGTCCTGGCCGGCGAGCAGGCCGCCCTCCAGGACACCAACGACCACTTCCTCGCCAACCTCCAGCGCAACGGCTCCTATTCGGTGGTGCCCCGGATCCCCGGCGGTGAGATCACCCCGGAGAAGCTGATCGTGATCGGCGAGGTGGCCCGGGACTTCGGGCTCTACACGAAGATCACCGGCGGTCAGCGGATCGACCTGTTCGGGGCCGCCGTCGACCAGCTCCCCCGGATCTGGGCCCGGCTGGTCGAGGCCGGGTTCGAGTCCGGGCACGCCTACGGCAAGGCCCTGCGGACCGTGAAGTCCTGCGTGGGGCAGACCTGGTGCCGCTACGGGGTGCAGGACAGCGTCCGGATGGCCATCGACCTGGAGCTCCGCTACCGGGGCCTGCGCGCCCCGCACAAGCTGAAGTCGGCGGTGTCCGGCTGCGCCCGCGAGTGCGCCGAGGCGCAGAGCAAGGACTTCGGGGTGATCGCCACGGCCGGCGGCTGGAACCTCTACGTGGGCGGCAACGGCGGGGCCTCCCCGCGCCACGCCGACCTGCTCGCCCAGGACCTCTCCGACGCCGAACTGGTCCGGCTGATCGACCGGTTCCTGATGTTCTACATCCGCACCGCGGACCGGCTGGAGCGGACCTCCACCTGGCTGGAGCGGATGGAGGGCGGCCTGGAGCACCTGCGGGAGGTGGTCGTCCGGGACTCGCTGGGGCTGTGCGCGGAGCTGGAGGCCCTGATGGCCGAGCACGTGGCGCACTACCGGGACGAATGGGCCGAGACCCTGGACGATCCGGAGCGGCTGCGCAGGTTCGTGTCCTTCGTCAACGCGCCCGGCGCCCCCGATCCCACCGTCCGGTTCGTGCCCGAACGCGACCAGGTCAAGCCCGATCTCACCGTCCTCACCCTGGGAGCCACCCGATGACCGTGGAACTGCGCTCGGACGAGGGCTGGCTGACCGTCTGCGAGCTGGCCGCCCTGATCCCGGGCCGGGGGGTGGCGGCGCTGCTGCCCGACGGGACACAGGCCGCGGTGTTCCTGGACCGGTCCGGCCGGCCGTACGCGATCGCCAACCGGGATCCGTTCACCGGGGCACAGGTGCTCTCCCGGGGGCTGCTGGGGACCTCGGCGGGCCGCCCCTTCGTGGCGTCCCCGCTGCTCAAGCAGCGGTTCGACCTGGAGTCGGGGCGCTGTCTGGACGACGCGGAGGTGGCGGTCCGGACGTATCCGGTACGGACCGCCGCGACCTCCGGGCGCTGATCGGGTACTGAGCGGGCCCGGGCAGGGCCGGCCCCCGGTGCGGTTCAGCCCTGGAGGGCCGCCGGGTCCATCCAGACCAGCTCCCAGACGTGGTGGTCGAGGTCCTCGAAGGCCCGGCCGTACATGAAGCCGAGGTCCATGGCGGGGCGGGGCTCGGTGCCGCCCGCCGCCAGCGCCGCCGCCATCACGGAGTCGACCTTCTCGCGGCTCTCGGCGCTCAGCGCCAGCATCACCTCGGTGCTCTGGGAGGCGTCGGCGATCGGCTTGGTGGCGAACTGCTTGAAGTGGCCTTCGGTGAGCAGCATCGTGCAGATGGTCTCGCTGATCACCACGCAGGCGGCGTTCTCGTCGGTGAACTGCGGGTTGGTGGCGTAGCCGAGGGCGGCCCAGAAGGCCTTGGCCGCGTCCAGGTCCTTGACCGGCAGGTTCACGAAGATCGTCTGGGGCTGGGACATCTCGGTCTCTCTCTTCTCTCGGACGCCGCGCTCCGTGCGCCGCTTCTGAGAGGTAGACCGGCGGCCCCGGGAAAACTCATCGCCGCTCGCGAGAATTTTTTCCGGCCGAGGAAACCGCAGGTCAGAGCGGTCAGCGGAGTGCGGGGGCGCGCAGCTCCAGGGCCGAAAGGGGGATGAACCCGGGGCCCGGGCCGGTCAGCGGGGCATCCTGGCCGGCCAGCCGCCGGTAGAGGGCCACCGCGATCCGCTCCCCCTGGGCCTTGGCCCGCTCGGCGTTCGGCCCCCGGTGCAGTCCGTCGACCGCGGCGTGCCACAGCTGCACCCAGCGGCCGAAGTCCTCGGCGGTCAGCTGCCGGGCCGAGTGCAGGGCGGCGTGCGGCGCGAAGGCGTTCCGCCGGTAGTCGGCGGTGCGGAACAGCGCCCGCTCCCAGAAGTCGGTGATCCGCGGCAGATGGACCTCCAGGTCCGTGCCGGCGATCCGGGTGAAGAACGGCCCGATCCGGGGATCGGCGAAGGCCACCGTGTAGAAGCGGCGCAGCAGGGCGTCGAGATCGGCGCGCCCGGCGATGTCGGCGCGCGGGCCGGTGACGGCACGGGGCTGGTCCATGCCTCCACCCTCCTCCCCGCCGTCCGGCCGCCCCAGGGCGGAAGGTCCCGAAATGCCGGGCCTTTCGGCCAAGGCGTCCCGGCCGTGTCCGGAAATGCCCGGTCCGACGGCCGAACGCGGGATTGAACCCCGGCCGGTCGCCCGGGCGTAATGAGGAATTGACGTCCAGTCAATTCTGGGCTCCTAGGTTCCTCGACGCGTGCGACCCCGTGCGGCCGACCGGCCCCGGGGCCTTCCTCCCACAGGAGTGACCGTGGAACGTCGTACCTTCCTGCGCGGTGCCGTCATCGGCTCCTCGGCCGCCGCCTTCGGCGGGACCCTGGCCCGGGGTGCCGCCTACGCGGCCCCGGCCCAGCCCGGCACCGGCCCGTACGGGGCCCTCGGCGCGGCCGACGCCAACGGCATCATGCTGCCCGCCGGGTTCACCAGCCGGATCATCGCCCGCTCCGGCCAGACCGTCGCCGGCACCTCGTACACCTGGCACAACGCCCCCGACGGCGGCGCCTGCTACGCCGACGGCACCGGATGGATCTACGTCTCCAACTCGGAGATCAACCCTGGCGGCGGCGCCAGCGCGGTGAAGTTCAACTCCTCGGGCACCGTCACCGGCGCCTACCGCATCCTGGGCAGCACCCGGCAGAACTGCGCCGGCGGCAAGACCCCCTGGAACACCTGGCTGTCCTGCGAGGAGGTCGACCGCGGCTTCGTCTACGAGACCGACCCGTACGGGGTGAACGCCGCCGTGCAGCGTCCCGCGATGGGCCGCTTCAAGCACGAGGCCGCGGCCGCCGACCCGGTCCGCAAGGTGGTCTACCTCACCGAGGACGAGACCAGCGGCTGCTTCTACCGCTTCGTCCCCACCACCTGGGGCAACCTCTCCGCCGGCACCCTCCAGGTCCTCAAGGCCGGCACCGCCACCTCCGGCTCCTTCACCTGGGCCAACGTCCCGGACCCGGACGGCTCGCCGACCGCCACCCGCAGCCAGGTCTCCGGCTCCAAGAAGTTCAACGGCGGCGAGGGCTGCCACTACGCCAACGACACCGTCTGGTTCACCACCAAGGGCGACAACCGGGTCTGGCAGCTCAACCTGCTCACCAACACCTACGAGCTCGCCTACGACGACTCCCTGGTCCCCGGCGGGAGCGCCCCGCTGACCGGGGTCGACAACGTCACCGGCTCCACCTTCGGCGACCTGTACATCGCCGAGGACGGCGGCAACATGGAGATCTGCATGATCACCCCGGACGACGTGGTCGCGCCGTTCCTGCGGATCAACGGCCAGTCCTCCTCGGAGATCACCGGCCCGGCCTTCTCCCCGGCCGGCAACCGGCTGTACTTCTCCAGCCAGCGCGGCACCAGCGGCAGCTCCTCGGCCGGCATCACCTACGAGGTCACCGGCCCGTTCCGGGTCTGACCCGGCGGACGGCCGCACCCCGGCGGGCCCGGGCCCGCCGGGGTGCGGCCGTGTTCCGGAGTCCCGCGCTCAGGAGGCCACCGCGCCCCCGTTCAGCAGGGCCGCGCCGAGCGGGGTGACGGTGTGCAGCACCGCGTTGCCGTGCCGGAGGGTGGTCACCAGACCGGCCTCCCGCATCACACAGGCGTGCTGGCTGGCCGAGGCCAGCGAGACCCCGGCCCGCCGGGCCAGCTCGCTGGTGGTGGCACCGTCGCCGATCGCCCGGAGCACCACCGACCGGGTGTGCCCGACGAGTTTGCCCAGGGTCCGCACCCGCCGCTCCTCCGGCCCGGCCGGCCGGCCGACCGTGTCCACCCCGGCCGGCGCGGAGGCCAGCTGGGCGGCCGCCGGATAGACCAGCACCGGCGGCAGTTCCGGATCGTGCAGGGTGACCGCGGTGCGCCGGCAGAAGAACGAGGGCTGCAACAGCAGCCCCCGGCCGCGCAGCCGGACGTCCCGGTCCACCGGGTAGTCGCATTCCAGGACCGGCGCCCGCCAGCGCAGCATCGGCGGCAGCGAGGCCAGGAGTTCATCGGCCCCGCCGTCCAGCAATGCGCGGCCGCGGGCCGCCCGCTCGGCCTCTATCTGGGCCTGTATGTGCGGCCAGTACGGCTCCACGGCAGCCCGGTGGTACCCCCGCAGCTCCCCCAGCAGCCGGGGCAGGTGGGAACTGCCCGCCTCCGCGAACTCCCTTAGCCTCGTGGGCCGTTGGGCCCCCGCTCCACCGCCGACCAGCGCCAGCTCGCGGCGCAGCCGGTCCGCCCGGATCCCGCGCAGCGCGTCGAGTCCGACATCCCACCCGTACTGCCCCTCGGAAGGGGTCAGGAAATCGGGGAAATAGCCGCGACCCGGTATCAGCGCGCCCAGCAGACGTGTTTCACCATTCAACCTGCTTCGCGTTTCCGTGCGCCATTCACCGAACAGCCGGGCATCCCTCCGGTCTCTTAAGCGGTGAAAACTGAGAATCGTTTCCCACAACGCATCGGGACGCCCTGCCATCCTTACGCGTGCCAGGTCCACTCCAGTGAAATGGATACGCAGCACCGAACCCCCACCTGTGCAACCGCAATCCCCCCGCCCCATGAGTATGCATGCCGTCACACGACGTCACCACGCCCTTTCGGCCACAGTTGAAACCCCTTTCGGCGAAGGCGTGACAACCGAAATCCTGTACTCCGCCGGGCACACTCCGGCGCGACCGAAACGCTCCGCGAAGGCCGTGGGGGGCTTTGCGGGGCCTGGCGGTCGGTCGCACCGGGAAGCGCCGACGTGCCCGGCAGTTTGACAGCAGGCGGTGGACGGGTGGGGATCCGTCCGCCGCCTGCTGCGTGAACCGGTGACAAACAAGTCCGCGAATGGGGACGCGCCCGCCGCCGGGTGTCAGGGATCCCGGGGGCGGGCGCGGTCAACGGGCGCCAGGTGCCTGTCGGCGGCACTCAGCGGCTGTCGGAGCCCTTCGCCTCGGCGGCGGCGCGGCCGGCCTCCAGCCGGGCCACGGGGATCCGGAACGGGGAGCAGGAGACGTAGTCCAGACCCGCCTCGTGGAAGAAGTGGACGGACTCCGGGTCGCCGCCGTGCTCGCCGCAGACGCCGAGCTTGAGGTCGGGGCGGGTGGCCCGGCCGGCCTGGACGGCGCTGCGGACCAGGGAGCCGACCCCGTCCTTGTCGATGGTCTCGAACGGGGAGACCCCGAAGATGCCCTTCTCCAGGTAGGCGGTGAAGAAGCTGGCCTCGACGTCGTCGCGGGAGAAGCCCCACACCGTCTGGGTCAGGTCGTTGGTGCCGAAGGAGAAGAACTGCGCGGCCTCGGCGATCTGGCCGGCGGTCAGCGCGGCCCGGGGCAGCTCGATCATCGTGCCGATGGACAGCTTGAGGGTGGTGCCGGTGGCGGCCTCCACCTCGGCGATGACCTGGTCGGCCTCCTCGCGGACGATCTCCAGCTCCTGGACGGTGCCCACCAGCGGGATCATGATCTCGGCCCGCGGGTCGCCCTTGGCGTTCTTCCGCTCGGCCGCGGCCTCGGCGATCGCCCGGACCTGCATGGCGAACAGACCGGGGATGACCAGGCCGAGACGGACCCCGCGCAGACCGAGCATCGGGTTCTGCTCGTGCAGCTTGTGCACCGCCTGGAGCAGTCGCAGGTCGTTCTCGTTGGGGTCCTTGCGGGACTCGGCGAGCGCGACCCGGACCGACAGCTCGGTGATGTCGGGGAGGAACTCGTGCAGCGGCGGGTCGAGCAGCCGGACGGTGACGGGCAGCCCGTCCATCGCCTCGAACAGCTCGATGAAGTCCTTCTTCTGCAGCGGCAGGAGGGCACTGAGTGCCTCCTCGCGCTCGGAGTCGGTGTCGGCGAGGATCAGCCGCTCCACCATCTCCCGGCGCTCGCCGAGGAACATGTGCTCGGTGCGGCACAGGCCGATGCCCTGGGCGCCGAACCGGCGGGCGCGCAGCGCGTCCTCGGCGTTGTCGGCGTTGGCGCGCACCCGCAGCCGGCGGACCCGGTCCGCGTAGGCCATGATCCGGTGCACGGCGGCGACCAGCTCGTCGGCGTCGTCGGCGCCCGCGTGCATCCGGCCCTCGAAGTACTCGACGACCGGGGAGGGTACGACCGGTACCTCGCCGAGGTACACCTTGCCGGTGGAGCCGTCCACGGAGACGACGTCGCCCTCCTCGATCACCGTGCCGTCGGAGGTGGTCATCCGGCGGCGCTTGGTGTCGACGTCGAGCTCCTCGGCACCGCAGACACAGGTCTTGCCCATGCCGCGGGCGACCACGGCCGCGTGCGAGGTCTTGCCGCCGCGGGAGGTCAGGATGCCCTCGGAGGCGATCATGCCGTCCAGGTCGTCCGGGTTGGTCTCGCGGCGGATCAGGATGACCTTCTCGCCGGACCGGGACCACTTGACGGCCGTGTAGGAGTCGAAGACGGCCTTGCCGACGGCCGCGCCCGGGGAGGCGGCGATGCCGCGGCCCAGCAGCCGGACGGCCGCGTCCTCGTCGAACCGGGGGAACATCAGCTGGGCCAGCTGGTGGCCGTTGACCCGCTGGAGGGCCTCCGCCTCGTCGATCAGGCCCTGGTCCACGAGCTGGGTGGCGATCCGGAAGGCGGCACCGGCGGTGCGCTTGCCGACCCGGGTCTGCAGCATCCACAGCTGGCCGCGCTCGATGGTGAACTCGATGTCGCACAGGTCCTTGTAGTGCGTTTCGAGGGTCTCCATGATGCTCATGAGCTGGTCGTAGGACTTCTTGTCGAGGCCCTCCAGATCGGCGAGCGGCACGGTGTTGCGGATGCCCGCGACCACGTCCTCGCCCTGCGCGTTCTGCAGGTAGTCCCCGTAGACGCCCTGGTGCCCGCTGGCCGGGTCGCGGGTGAAGGCGACACCGGTGCCCGAGTCGGGGCCCAGGTTGCCGAAGACCATGGAGCAGATGTTGACGGCGGTGCCCAGGTCGCCGGGGATGCGCTCCTGGCGGCGGTAGAGCTTGGCGCGGTCGCCGTTCCAGGAGTCGAAGACGGCGTAGACGGCGAGGTCGAGCTGCTCGCGGGGCTCCTGCGGGAACTCCCGGCCGGCCTCCTTGGCGACGATCTTCTTGAAGCGGGTGACCAGCTTCTTGAGGTCGGCGGCGTCGAGGTCGGTGTCGACGGTGACCTTCTTGGCGGCCTTGGCCTCTTCGAGGGCCTCCTCGAAGAGCTCGCCCTCCACCCCGAGGACGGTCTTGCCGAACATCTGGATGAGGCGGCGGTAGGAGTCCCAGGCGAAGCGCTCGTCGCCGGCCTGCTTGGCCAGGCCCTTCACCGAGGCGTCGGAGAGGCCGATGTTGAGGACCGTGTCCATCATGCCGGGCATGGAGAACTTGGCGCCGGACCGGACGGAGACCAGCAGCGGGTCGTCGGACTGGCCGAGCTTCTTGCCCATCTTCGCCTCAAGGGCGACCAGGTGCGCGGACACCTCCTCGCGCAGCTCGGCCGGGGCCTCGCCGCTCTCCAGGTAGACCTTGCAGGCCTCGGTGGTGATGGTGAAGCCGGGAGGGACGGGGAGACCCAGGTTGGTCATCTCGGCGAGGTTGGCCCCCTTGCCGCCGAGAAGGTCCTTGAGGTCCCGGTTGCCCTCGGTGAAGTCGTAGACGAACTTCTGATCTTTGTTTTCCGACACGGGTCTCGACTCCTCGAGGACTCGGTGGCTGCCCTGACGGCGAGGAACATACCCAGATCGAAGGCTTCTGGGTACGTCCACTTGGTCGTCATACGGCCGTAACCACCCGTGCGCCACCAGATCGAAAGTAACTGATGAGTAGCCAAAACCTACGAACAGCCTTCAGATCCCGAAGATGAAACCCTCGATTGAGGCTTGTTCACGCTCGGATGAGCGATCATCGATACATTTGCGTTCAACTCTTGAACGAACAAGGGGTGGCACCCAGTGCCACCCCTTGAAGGGTCTTAGCCGTGATTTCGCCGCTCATCTGAGCGCAACCCCACCCATGCGTGGCGTATCTCACGCCGCCCGCGGGTCGGATTCTCAGCCGCCGGACGTATCCAGCTCGGCGTCCTCGCTGACGCCCGCGCAGTCGTACGGGTCCTTCAGCCAGCCCTCGGGCAGGACCACCCGGTTGTTTCCGGAGGTCCGGCCGCGCGGGCCGTCGGCCCCCTCGGGCCAGGGCTGGTCCAGGTCGAGCTCGCTCAGATGAGCATCGAGCTCGGCCAGGGAGGAGGTCACCGCCAGCTTCTTCCGCATCTCGGAACCCACCGAGAAGCCCTTGAGGTACCAGGCCACGTGCTTACGGAAGTCGATCACCCCGCGGGCCTCGTCGCCGATCCACTCCCCCAGCAGGGTCGCGTGCCGCACCATGACCGCCGCGACCTCGCGCAGCGCCGGGGCGTAGTAGTCCTGCGGACGGCCCTCGAAGGCCGCCACCAGGTCGTTGAACAGCCACGGACGGCCCAGGCAGCCCCGGCCGACGACCACGCCGTCACAGCCGGTCTCCCGGACCATCCGCAGGGCGTCCTCGGCGCACCAGATGTCCCCGTTGCCGAGCACCGGGATCTCCGGGACGTGCTCCTTCAGCCGGGCGATGGCCTCCCAGTCGGCGGTGCCGCCGTAGTGCTGGGCGGTGGTGCGGCCGTGCAGGGCTATGGCGGTGACGCCCTCCTCCACGGCGATCCGGCCGGCGTCCAGATAGGTCAGGTGGTCGTCGTCGATGCCCTTGCGCATCTTCATGGTGACCGGCAGGTCCCCGGCCCCGGCGACCGCCTCCTTGAGGATGGCGCGCAGCAGGTTCCGCTTGTACGGGAGGGCCGAGCCGCCGCCCTTGCGGGTGACCTTGGGGACCGGGCAGCCGAAGTTCAGGTCGATGTGGTCGGCCCGGTCCTCCTCGACGATCATCCGGACCGCCTTGCCCACGGTGGCCGGGTCCACCCCGTACAGCTGAATCGAGCGCGGCTTCTCGGTCGCGTCGAAGTGGATCATCTGCATGGTCTTCTCGTTGCGCTCGACCAGCGCACGCGTCGTGATCATCTCGCTCACGAACAGCCCCTTGCCGCCACTGAACTCGCGGCAGAGGGTGCGGAACGGGGCATTGGTGATGCCGGCCATGGGGGCGAGCACCACCGGCGGCTGCACGGTGTGCGGGCCGATCGCGAGGGCGGGGGGCAGCGTGGTCATCCCCCTATTGTCGCGCATGCCCCGGGGGGCGGTCGGCCTTAGAGTCGGCCGCATGCACGAGCTGAGTCCCCGGCGTCGCATGCTCATCCTGTCGATCTGCTGCATCAGCCTGCTGATCGTCAGCCTCGACAACACCGTCCTGAACGTCGCGCTGCCCGAGATGCGGCGCGAGCTGCACGCCTCGGTGGCGGGCATGCAGTGGACGGTCGACTCCTACACGCTGGTGCTCGGCTCGCTGCTGATGCTGGCGGGCTCCACCGCGGACCGGATCGGCCGCCGCAAGGTGTTCCTGACCGGGCTGGTGCTGTTCTCGGCGGGTTCGCTGCTCTGCTCGATGGCCCCGAGCCTGGACTGGCTGATCGTGTTCCGGATGGTCCAGGCGGTGGGCGGGGCGATGCTCAACCCGGTGGCCATGTCGATCATCACCAACACCTTCACCGACCCCCGGGAACGGGCCCGCGCGATCGGGGTCTGGGGTGCGGTGGCGGGCATCTCGATGGCGGCCGGACCGCTGATCGGCGGGGTGCTGGTCGACACGGTGGGCTGGCGGTCCATCTTCTGGATCAACATCCCGATCGGACTGGCCGCCCTGCTGCTCACCCTGCGGTACGTCCCGGAGTCGCGGGCCGAGCGGCCCCGCCGGCCGGACCCGGTCGGACAGCTGCTGATCATGGCCATGCTGGGCTCGCTGACCTACGGGATCATCGAGGCCCCGGCCGCCGGGGCGACCTCCCCGCTGATCCTGGGGTGCGCGCTGGTCGCGGTGGCCTCGCTGGCCGGACTGCTCTGGTACGAGCCGCGCCGCGAGGAGCCGCTGATCGACCTGCGGTTCTTCCGCAGCGTGCCGTTCAGCGGCGCGAACGTGATCGCCATCTGCACCTTCGCCGGGCTGGCCGGGTTCCTGTTCCTGAACACCCTGTACCTCCAGGAGGTGCGCGGGCTGTCCGCGCTGCACGCCGGGCTGTACATGATCCCGCTGGCCGCGCCGACCCTGCTGTTCGCCCCCCTGTCGGGGCGGCTGGTGGGCACCCGGGGGCCGCGGCTGCCGCTGGTGGTGGCCGGGGTGGCGATGGGCGGCAGCGGGCTGATGTTCGCCGTCCTGTCCGCCGAGACCTCCGATCCGCTGCTGTTCACCGCGTACCTGATGTTCGGGGTGGGCTTCGGCATGGTGAACGCCCCGGTCACCTACACGGCGGTGTCGGGGATGCCGCGCAGCCAGGCGGGAGTGGCGGCGGCCATCGCCTCCACCAGCCGGCAGACCGGCGGCACCCTGGGCGTGGCGGTGGTCGGGGCGGTGCTGGCGGCCGGCCTGTCCGGAGGCGGCGGCTACGCGGCGGCGGCCCGGCCCGGCTGGTGGATCATCTCGGGCTGCGGGCTGGCCGTGCTGGTGCTGGGGCTGCTGAGCAGCGGCCGCTGGGCGCGCGAGACGGCGGCCCGCACGGCGGCCGAACTGGAGCCCGCCAGACCCGCCGGCCCCGCAAGACCCACCGGACCCACCGGACCAACCGGACCTCCCGCCCACCGGCCGGCCCGGGACTCGATGGAGTGACAGATATTGAAATCTGTCACCCGTCATGCCATGGTTCTTCCATGACCTCATACGAGAACGTCCCCGTCCCCGCACACCGCCCCCTCGGCCGCACCGGTCCGGCCGTCTTCCCGCTCGGCCTCGGCTGCATGGGCATGTCCGCGCTCTACGGCGAGGCCGACCGGGCCGAGTCGATCGCCACCCTGCATGCCGCCCTGGACGCCGGCGTCACCCTGCTCGACACCGGCGACTTCTACGGCATGGGGCACAACGAACTGCTGATCGGCGAAGCCCTGCGGACCGCCCCGGCGGCGGCCCGCGAGCGTGCTCTGACCAGCGTCAAGTTCGGCGCGCTGCGCACCGTCGAGGGCGGGTTCACCGGGTACGACGGCCGTCCGGACGCCGTGAAGAACTTCCTGGCCTACTCCCTGCAGCGCCTCGGCCGGGACCACATCGACATCTACCGGATCGCCCGGGTCGACCCGGACGTCCCGATCGAGGAGACCGTCGGGGCGATCGCCGACGCCGTGCGGGCCGGGCACGTCCGGCACATCGGGCTCTCCGAGGTCGGTGCGGACACCCTGCGGCGGGCCGCGGCCGTCGCCCCGATCGCCGACCTCCAGATCGAGTACTCGCTGGTCTCCCGGGGCATCGAGGCGGAGATCCTGCCCACCGCCCGTGAGCTGGGCATCGGCGTGACGGCGTACGGGGTGCTGTCCCGCGGTCTGATCAGCGGGCACTTCAGCCGGGACCGCCAGCTGGCCCCCGGCGACTTCCGGGGCATGAGCCCGCGCTTCCAGGGCGCCAACCTCGACCACAACCTCGATCTGGTCGAGGCCCTGCGCAAGGTGGCCGGGGACAAGGGGATCACCGTGGCCCAGGCCGCGATCGCCTGGGTGCTCTCCCGGGGCGAGGACATCGTGCCGCTGATCGGCGCGCGCCGCCGGGACCGGCTGGCCGAGGCACTGGGGGCCCTGGAGACCACCCTGGAGCCCGCGGACCTCGCGGCCATCGAGGAGGCCGTGCCGGCCGGGGCCGCCGCCGGCGACCGCTACCCCCAGGCGCAGATGGCCCACCTGGACAGCGAGCACTGACCCGGCTGTACGGTCGACACATGCCACCCGCAGCCGCCGAACCCCTGACCCCCGAGCGCATCCTCGAAGCCACCGAGGAGGTGCTGCGCCGCTACGGCCCGGCGAAGGCCACCGTGGTGGACGTGGCACGCGCCCTGGGGGTGAGCCACGGAAGCGTCTACCGGCACTTCCCGTCCAAGGCCGCCCTGCGCGAGGCGGTCACCGACCGCTGGCTCAGCCGCACCGCGGAGCGGCTGGAGGAGATCGTGGCGGCCGACGGCCGGCCCGCGGCCGGCCGGCTGGAGGCCTGGCTGGAGGGCCTGTTCGAGGCCAAGCGGCACAAGGCGGGCGACGACCCGGAGCTGTTCGCCACCTACACCGTGCTGCTCACCGAGAACAGCGGGGTGGTGGAGGCCCATCTGGTCGAACTGATCGGGCAGTTGGCGCGGATCATCGGGGAGGGCGTGGACTCCGGCACCCTGGTCGCGCCGGACGTGCCGGGGGCGGCCCGCGCCGTCTTCGACGCGACGGCCCGGTTCCATGACCCGCAGTTCGCCGCGGACTGGCTGTCGCCGTCCATCACCGCCGAGTTCGAGGCCGTCAGCTCCCTGGTGATCCGTGGCCTACGGGCCTGACGGCCCGCAGATCTCCGGGGCTCCGGCCCTGCGGAGCCGAGGCCCGCGGAGCAGAGGGCTCCCTAGCTGAGAGCTGCCGGGCTGCGGCCCGCGGAGCTGGGGGCTCCCGAGCCGAGGGCCGCGGGGCTGGGGCCTGGGAACGCGGAAGGACCGCCGTCCGGTGCGCGGGCGGCGCACCGGGACGGCGGTCCTCGTCTCGTTCCCGGCGGGACTAGCAGCCCAGCAGACGGGCGCCCAGGTAGGCCTGGATCTGGTCCAGGGAGACGCGCTCCTGCTGCATGGTGTCGCGCTCGCGCACGGTCACCGCGTTGTCGTCCAGGGTGTCGAAGTCGACGGTCACGCAGAACGGCGTGCCGATCTCGTCCTGGCGGCGGTAGCGGCGGCCGATGGCGCCCGCGTCGTCGAACTCGATGTTCCAGTTGCGCCGCAGGTCGTCCGCGAGGCCCTTGGCCTTCGGGGAGAGCTGGGCGTTGCGGGACAGCGGCAGCACCGCGACCTTGACCGGGGCCAGTCGCGGGTCGAGGCGCATCACGGTGCGCTTCTCCATGACGCCCTTGGCGTTGGGGGCCTCGTCCTCGATGTAGGCGTCGAGCATGAAGGCGAGCATGGCCCGGTTCACACCGGCCGCCGGCTCGATGACGTAAGGGGTCCAGCGCTCACCGGACTCCTGGTCGAAGAAGGTGAGGTCCTGGCCCGAGGCAGCGGAGTGGGCCTTCAGGTCGAAGTCGGTGCGGTTGGCCACGCCCTCCAGCTCGGAGAACTCGTTGCCGCCGAAGTTGAAGCGGTACTCGATGTCAGTGGTGCGCTTCGAGTAGTGGGACAGCTTCTCCTTCGGGTGCTCGTACCAGCGGATGTTCTCCTCGCGGATGCCGAGGCCGCGGTACCAGTTCCAGCGCTGCTCCATCCAGTACTCGTGCCACTGCTCGTCCTCGCCGGGCTTGACGAAGAACTCCATCTCCATCTGCTCGAACTCGCGGGTGCGGAAGATGAAGTTGCCCGGAGTGATCTCGTTCCGGAAGGACTTGCCCATCTGCGCGATGCCGAACGGCGGCTTCTTGCGCGAGCTGGTCTGCACCAGGGCGAAGTTGGTGAAGATGCCCTGGGCGGTCTCCGGGCGCAGGTACGCCTTGGAGCCGGTGTCCTGGGTGGGGCCGAGGTGGGTCTCCAGCATGCCGGAGAACTGCTTGGGCTCGGTGAACTGGCCCTTCACGCCGCAGTGGGGGCAGTTGACGTCGGCCAGGCCGTTCGCGGGGAGGCGGCCGTGCTTGGCCTCGTACGCCTCTTCCAGGTGGTCGGCGCGCTGCCGCTTGTGGCAGGAGGTGCACTCGGTCAGCGGGTCCGAGAAGGTGGCGACGTGGCCGGAGGCCACCCACACCTCGGGGGCCAGGATCACCGAGGAGTCGAGACCGACGACGTCCTCACGGCCGGTGACCATCGCCTTCCACCACTGGCGCTTGATGTTCTCCTTGAGCTCGACACCCAGCGGGCCGTAGTCCCAGGCGGCCCTGGAGCCGCCGTAGATCTCACTGCACGGGTAGACGAAGCCACGGCGCTTGCTGAGGCTGACGATGGTGTCGATCTTGTCGGCGGCCACGGTGCTCTCTTCATTACGAGGACGAACGGCGAAGCCTTTAGGTTACCGGCGCCCTCCCCTCCCCTTTCAAATCGGTTCCCGGTCCCGCTCGCCGCCCCCCACCAGGCTTTTTGACAATCGTTTCCATCTTTGATGAAAATGGATGTCATGAACGTACGACGCCTCATACCCGCGACCGCCCTCACCGCCTCCGTCGTCCTCGGCGGCGCGGCCCTGACCGCCTGCTCCGGCGCGGACGCCGCGGGTCCCGGCAAGGACGGCAAGCTCGACGTCGTCGCCTCGTTCTATCCGATGCAGTTCCTCGCCGAGCGGATCGGCAAGGACCACGTGCAGGTCTCCTCCCTGACCAAGCCGGGAGTCGAGCCGCACGACCTGGAGATCACCCCCAAGCAGACCGCCCGGCTCGACGAGTCCGACGTGGTCCTCTATCTGGCGCACCTCCAGCCCGCCGTGGACAAGGCCGTCGCCCAGTCCGGCGCGAAGACCAAGGTCGACGCCGCCACCCTGACCACCCTGGAGACCCACGGCACCTCCGGCCACGAGGACCACGCCGCGGGCGAGGAGCACGGCCACAGCCACGGCGAGGCCGGCGAGGACCCGCACATCTGGCTGGACCCGGTGAAGTACGCCGAGGTCGCCAAGGGGGTCGGCGCCGCCCTCGCCAAGGCCGACCCCGCCCACGCGGCCGACTACACCAAGAACGCCGCCGACCTGGTCACCGAACTGAACGCCCTGGACACCCAGTTCAAGGACGGCCTGAAGAACACCGCCACCAGGACCTTCATCACCACCCACTCCGCCTTCGGCTATCTCGCCGAGCGCTACGGCCTCGACCAGGAGGGCATCTCCGGGGTGGACCCCGAGTCCGAGCCCAGCCCGGCCCGGCTGAAGGAGCTCCAGGCCCTGGCGAAGAAGGACAATGTCTCCACCGTGTTCTTCGAGACCCTGGCCAGCGACAAGACCGCCAAGACCCTCGCCGGTGACACGGGCCTGAAGACCGATGTCCTCGACCCCCTCGAAGGCATCACCGACAAGTCCCAGGGCGCCGACTACTTCGAGGTCATGCGGTCCAACCTGAAGAACCTCCAGAAGGCACTCGGGAGCAAGTAATGGCAGTCACGGAGGCGCGAGCCATGCAGCCCACGACGGACACCCCGGCCGACCGACCCGTCATATCGCTCCGCGGGGCCACCGCCTCGCTCGGCTCCCGCCCCGTGCTGCGCGGGGTCGACCTCACCGTCGAGCGCGGCGAGGTCGTCGCCCTGCTCGGCGCCAACGGCTCCGGCAAGTCGACCGCCGTCCGCGCGGTCGTCGGCCAGGTCCCGCTGGTCAACGGCACCCTCTCGCTCTTCGGCGAGCCCTTCCGCTCCTTCCGTGGCTGGTCCCGCATCGGATACGTGCCGCAGCGCACCACCGCCGCCAGCGGGGTCCCCGCCACGGTCCGCGAGGTGGTCACCGCCGGCCGGCTGGCACGCACCCGCTTCGGCCTGATCCGCAAGGCGGACCGGGAGGCCGTGGACCGCGCCCTGGCCCTGGTCGACATGGACGGCCACGCCGCCACCTCCGTGAACGCCCTCTCCGGCGGCCAGCACCAGCGGGTCCTGATCGCCCGCGCGCTCGCCGTGGAACCCGAACTCCTGATCATGGACGAGCCGATGGCCGGCGTGGACCTCGCCAACCAGGAAGTCCTCGCGAACGCCCTCCGCGAGCAGGTCGCCGCCGGAGCCACCGTCCTGCTGGTGCTGCACGAACTCGGCCCGCTGGAGCCCCTGATCGACCGCGCCGTGGTGCTCCGCGACGGCTGCGTCGTCCACGACGGACCTCCCCCCGAGGCCGTGGGCCAGCACGCGCTGCCCGGCCACGACCATGTCCACCCCCACTCGGCACACGACGCCGAACCCCTGCGGACGGGACTGCTGAGCTGATGGACATCCTCGACTACGCCTTCATGCAGCGGGCCCTGATCGCCGCCGCCCTGGTCGGCATCACCGCCCCCGCCATCGGCACATACCTGGTCCAGCGCCGGCAGGCGGTCATGGGCGACGGCATCGGCCATGTCGCCCTCACCGGCGTCGCCCTCGGCTTCCTCCTCAACACCAGCCCGGTGTGGACGGCCACCCTGGTCGCCGTCATCGGCGCCGTCGGCATGGAACTGATCCGCTCCCGCGGCAAGACCACCGGCGACATCGCGCTCGCCATGCTCTTCTACGGCGGCCTGGCCGGCGGCGTCCTGATCATCAACCTGTCGCCCAGCGGCTCCAACGCCAGCCTGAGCAGCTACCTCTTCGGCGCCATCACCGCCGTCTCCGACGAGGACATCACCGCCGTGGTCATCCTCGCTGCCCTCGTCGTCGCCGTCACCCTGGGGCTGCGCAAACAGCTCTTTGCCGTCTGCCAGGACGAGGAGTTCGCCCGCGTCACCGGCCTGCCCGTACGGGCCCTGAACCTGCTGATCGCGGTCACCGCCGCGGTCACCATCACCGTCGCCATGCGCATCGTGGGCCTGCTGCTGGTCAGCGCCATGATGGTGATCCCGGTCGCGGCCGCCCAGCGGGTCACCCGCGGGTTCACCGCCACCCTGACCCTGGCCATGGCCATCGGCGTGATCGTCTCGCTGAGCGGCACCGTGACCACGTACTACATCGACGCGCCCTCCGGCGCCACCATCGTGCTGCTCGCCATCGCCGTGTTCGCCGTCATGGCGGCGGTGTCCACCCCGCTGGCCCGGCGCCGTGCCCGCGCGGCCCGCGAGGCCGAGCAGCTCTGCACCCGGGACGACGTGAAGGTGCACTGACGTGAAGGGGCAGTGACCCGGGTCGCGGCCTCCGATGACTGGCACAATGGGGGCCGAGGCCGAGACGAGGAGGAACCGGTGGCGACTGCCCCTGGCGAGACGAATGCCGCGCCAGTACGAGGACGGTCCACCCGGCAGCGGGCCGCCGTCGCGGCCGCCCTGGACGAGGTGGACGAGTTCCGCAGCGCCCAGGAGCTGCACGACATGCTCAAGCACCGCGGCGCCTCCGTGGGCCTGACCACCGTGTACCGCACCCTCCAGTCCCTCGCCGACGCCGGCGAGGTCGACGTGCTGCGCACCAGCGACGGCGAGTCCGTCTACCGCCGCTGCTCCACCGGCGACCACCACCACCATCTGGTCTGCCGCAAGTGCGGCAAGGCCGTCGAGGTGGAGGGCCCGGCCGTGGAGAAGTGGGCCGAGTCCATCGCCGCCGAACACGGCTTCGTGAACGTGGCCCACACCGTGGAGATCTTCGGCACCTGCGCCGACTGCTCCGGCGGCACCGCAGCCGCCGGCAGCGCCCAGGCCGTCTAGAGGCGTTCCAGCCGCCCGTCGAGCATGTCCCGCGGCCGGTCCGGATGCGCCGGACCGGCCGCGCCGCGCTCGGCCCCCGGTGGGGGCAGAGCGCAACCGGCGGGTCAGCCGGTCGGGCCCTCGGGCTGGTTGGGGACGGCGCCGCCGAAGCGGCGGTCGCGCTGGGCGTACTCCAGGCAGGCCGCCCAGAGGTTGCGGCGGTCGAAGTCCGGCCACAGCACGTCCTGGAAGACCATCTCGGCGTACGCGCTCTGCCAGAGCAGGTAGTTCGAGGTGCGCTGCTCGCCGCTGGGGCGCAGGAAGAGGTCCACGTCGGGCATGTCCGGGTAGTACATGTACTTGGCGAAGGTCTTCTCGTTCACCTTCGAGGGGTCCAGCCGGCCGGCCGCGACATCGCGGGCGATGGCCTGGGCGGCGTCCGCGATCTCCGCGCGGCCGCCGTAGTTGACGCAGAAGTACAGGGTCATGGCGTCGTTGCCGACGGTCTGCTCCTGAGCGACCTGGAGCTCCTGGACGACGGACTTCCACATCTTCGGCATCCGGCCGACCCAGCGGATCCGGATGCCCAGCTCGTTCATCTCGTCCCGGCGGCGCCGGATGACGTCGCGGTTGAAGTTCATCAGGAAGCGGACCTCGTCGGGCGAGCGCTTCCAATTCTCCGTCGAGAAGGCGTAGAGGGAGAGGTTCTTGACGCCCATCTCCAGGCAGCCCTTGAGGACGTCGAGGACCACGCCCTCGCCGACCTTGTGGCCCTCGGTGCGGGGCAGTCCGCGCTCCTTGGCCCAGCGGCCATTGCCGTCCATGACGATGGCCACGTGGTTGGGGACCAGCTCGCCCGGGATCTTCGGCGGGCGCTCACCGGAGGGGTGCGGCTCGGGAAGCTTGTAGTCGTCGCGGCGGCGTCCCAGGATCCCGCGTCGTGCCATGTGCCCAGCTCCTATTTCTCGACGTAACGCAGGGAGCGTAGCCCGCGCTCCAGATGCCAGTGCAAGTAGGCGGAGACCAGGCCGCTGCCCTCCCGCACATGGCGCGCCTCGCACGCGTCCGCGTGGGCCCAGTCGCCGGTCAGCAGGGCGCTGAGCAGTGCGATGGCCTCCGTCGAGGGTACGACGCTGCCGGGCACCCGGCAGTCCCCGCATATCACTCCGCCCGCGGCGACGGAGAAGTGCCGGTTGGGGCCGTGGATGCCGCACTTGGCGCAGTCCCGGAAGCTGGGGGCGTAGCCGTTGACGGCCAGCGAGCGCAGCAGGAAGGCGTCGAGCACGAGATGGGGCTGGTGTTCGCCGCGGGCGAGCGTGCGCAGCGCGCCGACCAGCAGCAGGTACTGCTGCACGGCGGGCTCGCCCTCGTTCTCGGTGAAGCGTTCGGCGGTCTCCAGCATGGCGGTGCCGGCGGTGTAGCGGGCGTAGTCGGTGACGATGCCGTTGCCGTACGGGGCGATGATCTGGGTCTGGGTGCAGAGGGGCAGGCTGCGGCCGATCAGCTCGCTGCCGCGGGCGAAGAACTGCACGTCGGCGTGGGAGAAGGGTTCCAGTCCGGCGCCGAACTTGGACTTGGTGCGGCGGACCCCGCGGGCCACCGCCCGGACCCGTCCGTGGCCGCGGGTGAGCAGGGTGATGATGCGGTCCGCCTCGCCCAGCTTCTGGGTGCGCAGCACGATGCCGTCGTCGCGGAACAGGCTCATGGGCCCATTGTCGCCCGTGCCGCCGACAGCCCGGTACCGGCGGCGACGGCCCCCGGCCGGACGTGGGTCCGGTCGGGGGCCGTCACCCCTTGGGAGGGTCAGGTGGCCGGGGTGGCCGGGGTGGGCGCCTCGTCCGCCGTGCCGCCGGCGGCGGACTGGGCGGACTGGGCGGGCTGGGCGGGCTGGGCGGGCACCGCGGCGGCCGGCTGGCCGACGGGGGCGGTGGCCGGGGCCGGGATGTCGGTGGCGTGGGGGTCGTTCTTGCCGCCCAGGCCGTTGAAGAGCAGGTTGAGGAGGATGGCGGCGGTGGCGCCGAGGGTGACGCCGCTGTTGAGGAGCGAGGAGAGGTCGGCGTCGACGTGCTTCTCGAAGTAGAGCGGGACGGTGGCGGGGAAGAGCGCGAGGGCGATGGAGACGCCGACGATCAGGGCGTTCTTCTCCTCCTTGAGGTCCACCTTGGCCAGGGTCTGGATGCCGGCCAGGGCGACCATGCCGAACATCACGGTGGCGGCTCCGCCGAGGACCCCGTGCGGGACGGCGGCCACGATGGCGCCGGCCTTGGGCAGCAGACCCAGGATGATCATGAACAGACCGGCGGCGACGACCACGAAGCGGCTCTTGACCTTGGTCATCCGGACCAGGCCGACGTTCTCGGCGAAGGCCACGTACGGGAAGGAGTTGAGCACGCCGCCGAGGGCGGTGGCGGCTCCGTCGGCGCGCAGGGCGCGGGCCACGGTCTCGCTGTCGACCTCCTTGCCGACGATGTCGCCGACGGCGTAGGTGTCGCCGGTGGTCTCCACCATGGTGATCAGCATGACGATGAGCATCAGCAGGATCGGGAACCACTCGAACTTGGGGGCGCCGAAGTGGAAGGGGGTGGTGACGCCGATCCAGTCGGCGTCGCCGACCCCGGCGAACTTGGCGTCGCCGAGGGCGAAGGCCAGCAGGCTGCCGCCGACCAGGCCGACCAGGATGCTGATGCTGCGCAGGAACGGTCCGCCGAACTTCATCAGCAGCAGGATGAAGGCCATGGTGCCGGCCGCGTAGGCGAGCTGGACCGGGACCCCGCCCTCGCCGATGGTGGTGGCGCCGCCCGCCGCGTCCTTGAGCCCGACCGGGATGAGGACGATGCCGAGCACGGTGATGACGGTGCCGGTGACCACCGGCGGGAACAGCCGCATCACGGCCCGGAAGGCCTTGGGGGGCAGCCAGGCGAAGGCGAAGGTGGCGATGCCCGCGGTGATCACGGCGCCGTAGATCACCAGCAGGGCGGCGGTGCCGCCGCCGGCGCCGAGGCCGATGGCGATCATCGGGGAGACCGCGGTGAAGGTGACGCCCTGGATGAGGGGCAGCCGGGCTCCGATCCGGCCTATGCCCCAGGCCTGGATGATCGAGGCGATGCCGCAGGTGAAGAGGTCGGCGTTGATCAGGTAGACGAGCTGCTCGGGGCTGAGGCCCAGGGCGCTGCCGACGATGATCGGGACGATCACCGCACCGGCGTAGAAGGCGAGTACGTGCTGGAAGCCGTACAGCGCGAGCTTGGGGAGGGGGAGCACCTCGTCGACCGGGTGCGTGCTCTGCTTTCCGTCATCGGAAAGCCGGGCGGCGACACGTGCCATCTCTGCCTTGCCCTTCGGGGAGGTAAATGAGAGGAGATCTGGTTATCCCTGGCAAGGCGCGGATCGTGGTGCGTGGTTCCGCCAGGGTTTCAGTGCGTTCACGTGGATCGAAGCCCCACCGTGTTACAGCGGGCGACTCTTCGTGTGACCGGAATTGAACGCCTGTGAAGGGCGCCACAGATATCGTCGACTTCTACAAAGTGTTGAGTTCTGGGGATCCCAGAACTGTCGCTTCCTCCACTGGTGCCCCCGCTTCGCCGGGAGTATGACGGGGTCCGCCGGATGAGCGGTTTCGAGCCACACGCCTGCGCATCAGACAGGCCCTGAACTGTGGGAACGCCCTGGACACCGGTTCGATTGCGCACAGAGGGCCGATGGGTTCCGGACAGCCCGAGCCGGCACGGAACGATCTCCTCCACCGGCTCCACAGGGTGTTCACCAGGGCTCCACAAGCCCCGGCGGGCCGGATCGTTATACGCGCGGCCGCCCCGGTCCCGGCTGCCGGACGGCATGCCGAGGGGGCGCACCGGCCGAAACCGGTACGCCCGGACGCGCGGAGCGCGGAGGGCTCAGCGGGGGGGGTGCTCAGCGGGGGGTGCGGGCCGAGGCCAGCAGCCGGGAGACCTCGTCGGAGTCCAGTCGCAGCGCGGCGCCCACGGTGGCGAGCACCTCGCGCTCGGCGGGCGTGTAGGGGCCGTCGGCGAGCGCGATCCGGGCGCCCTGGAGGAGGACGGACTCGCGGCCGGCCGAGGCCAGGTGCGGGCCCAGCGGCTCCAGCGCCTCGTGCAGTTCGATGGAGAGCGCGGCCCCGCAGCACTCGGGGCCGTCGTACAGGCCGGGCAGCCGGCCCGCCTCGGAGGTCAGGGTCTCGACCAGCTCGGCGAGCTGGTCCTCCGTACAGTCCTGGAAGCCGGCGGCGCGGACCCCGCCCGCGGCGGCCTCTAGGGCGCTGCGGGAGGAGGCCCCGCCGGCCGTCAGGACGGCCAGGGCGACCGTGTGCACCCCGTCGCGCAGCAGTGCGGAGAGCCGGGCGGTGGTGGGGTGGTCCAGGACGTCGGTGGCGAACCGCTCGCGGCAGGCCGCGCATTCGACGACCGGCCCGACCCGGCCCCGGGAGAGCACCGGGACCCCGAGCACGGTGAACCGGCGGCGGCCGGTCCGGCGGCGGTAGTTGCGGTCGCCTCCGCAGTCCGGGCAGAAGAACTCCCCGTCGCTCACGGTGTTCCAGGCGGTACGGATGCCCCAGACACGTAGTTTCCGGCTGGTCCCACCCCGAACTGGCAGCACGTCCCACCTCCGTAACACCGCGGCAACATCGCCGCGCTGGCGTGATGTTAGCCACATCCGTGACCGGGCGTCAGTCGTGTGACAAGACAACATGCCCCGCCGCGCGGAGTTGGCCGATCTGCGCCCCCGCCCGATCGGGCCGGTACGGGGCGGAGACGGCGGATCCCGCGCCGCCCGTGGGGGTGACGCGGGATCCGGGTGCCGGCGGGGTGGATCAGCGGCCGGCCCGGTTGACGGCCGAGATGACCGCCTTCAGGGAGGCGCGGGTGGTGTTGGCGTCGATGCCGATGCCCCACAGGACCCGGCCGTCGATCGCGCACTCGATGTAGGAGGCGGCGACGGCGGAGGCGCCCTCGCTCATGGTGTGCTCGGTGTAGTCCAGCAGGCGGGCGTCGATGCCGATGGCGGCCAGCGCGTCGAAGAAGGCGGAGATCGGACCGTTGCCGGTGCCGTTCAGCACCGTCTCCACGCCGTCCACGACCGCCTCGACGGTCAGCGTGTCCGTGCCGTCCTTGTCGGTGGCCGTGGAGCCGGAGCGCAGCTGGATGCGCCCCCAGCGGGACCCGGCGTTTTCGGGGTTCGGCAGGTACTCGTCCGCGAACACGTCCCAGATGGCCTTCGGGGTGACCTCGCCGCCCTCGGCGTCGGTCTTGGCCTGGATGATGCGGGAGAACTCGATCTGCATCCGGCGCGGCAGGTCCAGCTTGTGGTCGTTCTTCAGGACGTAGGCGATGCCGCCCTTGCCGGACTGGGAGTTGACCCGGATGACGGCCTCGTAGGAGCGGCCGACGTCCTTGGGGTCGATGGGCAGGTAGGGCACGGCCCATTCGATCTCGTCGACGGTCTTGCCGGCGGCGGCCGCGTCGGCCTCCATGGCGTCGAAGCCCTTCTTGATGGCGTCCTGGTGGGAGCCGGAGAAGGCGGTGTAGACCAGGTCGCCCGCGTAGGGGTGGCGCGGGTGGACCTCCATCTGGTTGCAGTACTCGCTGGTGCGGCGGATCTCGTCGATCTGCGAGAAGTCGATCTGCGGGTCGATGCCCTGGGAGAACAGGTTCATGCCCAGGGTGATCAGGTCGACGTTGCCGGTGCGCTCGCCCTGGCCGAACAGACAGCCCTCGACGCGGTCGGCACCGGCCATCAGGGCCAGTTCGGCGGCGGCCACGGCGGTGCCGCGGTCGTTGTGCGGGTGGACGGAGATGCAGATGTGCTCGCGGCGGGTCAGGTTGCGGGCCATCCACTCGAAGCGGTCCGCGTGGGTGGAGGGGGTGGAGCGCTCCACGGTGGCGGGCAGGTTCAGGATGATCTCGCGGCCGGGGCCGGGCTGCCAGACGTCGCAGACGGCCTCGCAGACCTCCAGGGCGAAGTCCAGCTCGGTGTCGGTGAAGATCTCCGGGCTGTACTGGTAGCCGAAGACGGTCTCCTCGCCCAGGATCTTCTCGGCGTACTCCATGACCAGGCGGGTGCCGTCCACGGCGATCTGCTTGATCTGCTCCTTGGAGCCGCGGAAGACCACCCGGCGGAAGGTGGGCGCGGTGGCGTTGTACAGGTGGACGGTGGCGCGCTTGGCGCCGACCAGGGACTCCACGGTCCGCTCGATCAGGTCCTCGCGGGCCTGGGTCAGTACGGAGATGGTGACGTCGTCCGGGATCGCGCCCTCTTCGATGATGGAGCGGACGAAGGCGAAGTCGGTGTCGCCGGAGGAGGGGAAGCCGACCTCGATCTCCTTGTAGCCCATCCGCACCAGCAGGTCGAACATCTCGCGCTTGCGGGCGGGGGTCATCGGGTCGATCAGCGACTGGTTGCCGTCGCGCAGGTCGGTGGACAGCCAGCGGGGGGCCTTGGTGACACGGGCGTCCGGCCAGCTGCGGTCCGGGATGTCCACCTGCTCGTAGAAGCCGTACTTGTGGATCGGCATCCCGGAGGGGCGCTGGGTGTGGGTCGCGCTGGTGATGGGCGTGGGGCGACCGACAAAAGGCTGCTGGCTCATGGCGTTGGGCTCCTCGCGTGTCCGCGTGTAGTTCGCTGGGACGGCCGACGGCGGTCGCAATGACCGCAACACCAAACTCCGCGGGGAGGGGGTCGGCCTACGACTACAGGCCCTCGCCGCGGCAGCTAAGGAGAAGCAGCCCGAAACGCATGATGGGCCGAGCCTAGCCGAGCCGCGCCGTACGCGAGGTCCTGTTCCAGTATGCAAGACCCGCTCGCCCGATTTGCGACGAATGTGAGCTAAGCCTCGACCTGGCCCCCGAGGTCCGGGCGATCCGTCAACCCGGCCCCGCCGGTTTCAGACGAGGGAATGAATCATGGTCGCAGGTAGTGACAGCGAAGTCACTCACTGCCACATTGCCGGACATGGATGCCTCCCACACCCACCGCCGCCCCGTCTTCTGCGGGGTCGTGCCGCCGCACATCCTCGACCGCGTCGCCCGCTCCGGGGACCCCGCCCGGGCCGCCGCCGCCCAGCACACCCTGGAGGTCGACGCCTCCCACCGGGTCCGCCGCCAGATCGCCCCGCTCACCGCGGTCGCCCTCGGCACCCCCGTCTCCGACACCCCCCGCCGGACCATCCACGACGCCGAGCACCGCACCCGGCTGCCCGGCACCAAGGTGCGCGGGGAGGGCGAGGAGCCCGGCCGGGACGCCAGCGTCAACCGCGCCTACGCCGGCCTGGGCGCCACCTTCGACCTGTTCCTCCAAGCCTTCGGCCGGCACTCCATCGACGACGCCGGACTCCCCCTGATCGCCACCGTCCACTACGACCGGCTCTACAACAACGCCTTCTGGGACGGCAGCCAGATGGTCTTCGGCGACGGCGACGGGGACCTGTTCCTCGACTTCACCGTCTCGGTGGACGTCATCGGCCACGAGCTGGCCCACGGGGTCACCCAGTACTCGGCGAACCTGGAGTACTACGGGCAGTCCGGCGCCCTCAACGAGTCCATGTCGGACGTCTTCGGCTCCCTGATCAAGCAGTACTCGCTGGACCAGACCGCCGAACAGGCGGACTGGCTGATCGGCGCCGGACTGCTGGGCCCGGCGGTGGACAGCGGCCAGGCACTGCGCTCGATGAAGGCCCCCGGCACCGCCTACGAGGACGACGAGCTCGGCAAGGACCCGCAGCCCGCCACCATGGACGACTACGTCCGGACCACCCGGGACAACGGCGGGGTGCACATCAACTCCGGCATCCCCAACCACGCCTTCTACCTGCTGGCCACCGAGCTGGGCGGCAAGGCCTGGGAGCGGGCCGGGCGGATCTGGTACGACACCCTGACCGGCGGGGAGCTGGCCCCGGACGCCGGGTTCACCGACTTCGCCCGGCTGACGGCCGCGGCCGCCGTCGCCCGGTTCGGCGAGGGCGGCGCCGAGCACCAGGCCCTCCAGAAGGCCTGGTCCCTGGTGGGCGTGCCGCTCGCCGGGTAGACAGTCGGCATGCGGATTCATGTGAAGCGGACCGGCGGTTTCGCCGGGATCGAGCGGCAGGCCGAGGTGGACACCGCCGGCCGGCCCGACGCCGGGGTGTGGCAGGCGCTGGCCGAGCGGGCCCTGGCCCCGGACCGCACGGGGGCGCCCGGCGGCCCCGCCGGGGTCCCGGACGGCTTCCACTACGTGATCACCGTGGACGGGCGGACCGTCCGGTGCGCCGACCCGCACCTGACGGACGCCCAGCGGGAGCTGATCGGGCGGGTCCTGAAAGAAGGTGCCTGAGCTGGTCGTCTTTGTTTGGATTGACCGGTGACGATTCTTGAGGACCTTGAGCGGTACTACGACGCGGTACCCCGGACCGGCGGCGCCCGGACCGAGGAGTTCGGCTCCCTGACCCTGTTCGTGCAGACCGGCGAGGGCTGGCCCTACTACGCCCGGCCCTCGCTCGGCGGCGGCCCGGTGACCGCCGGGGAGGTGCGGCGGGTCCGGGAGCGGCAGCGGGAGCTGGGGGTCCCGGAGGCCTTCGAATGGGTCGCCGAGACCACCCCCTCGCTGCGGGCCGCGGCCGAGGCCGCCGGCCTGGCCGTGCACGCGCACCCGCTGATGGCCCTGGACCCGGAGGCCGCACCGCCGGCGCCGCATCCCGAGGTGCGGATGCTGGGGGCCGGTGATCCCCGGCTGCGGGCGGCGGTGACCGTGCCCGCGCTGGCCTTCGCGGCCCCCGGCACCGGACTCGGCGAGGCCGGGCCGGAGGAGCTGGCGGCGGCCGTGGCCGACCCCTCCGCGGCGGACCGGACCGCCCATGTGTCGGCCCGGCTGGACTCCGGGCGGAGCGGGATGGCGGCGGCCGTGCGGGACGGGGTGGTGCTGGCCTCCGGCATGTACAACCCGGTCGGCGCGGTCGCCGAGGTGGTGGGCGTGGGCACGCTGCCCGCGGCCCGCCGGCAGGGACTGGCGCTGGGCGTCACCGCGGCGCTGGTCGCCGACGCCCGGGCCCGGGGGGCCGGGCTGGTGTTCCTCTCCGCGGGCGACGAGGACGTGGCCCGGATCTACGGCCGGGCCGGGTTCCGCCGGGTGGGCACCGCCCTGATCGCCGAGCCCGCCTAGGCTTCCGGATCTTGCCGGGCCTCCGGCGGACCGGGCGGTTTGCCGGAACGGCAAAGTTCTTTGTCGGGGGGCCGGGCGGGGGCGCAGCATCGGACGGGTCGGCAGTCCCCAGCGCACCGGAGGTATCCGTGACCGAGCACACCCCGCAGCACAGCGTCCCCGCCGGAGGTTCGGGGGCCGAGTTCTGGGACGGCCGCTACCGGGAGAGCGACCGGATCTGGAGCGGCGAACCCAATGCGGTACTGGTCCGGGAGGCCGGGGGGATCGCCCCCGGCCGGGCCCTGGACCTCGGCTGCGGCGAGGGGGCCGACGCCGTCTGGCTGGCCCGGAAGGGGTGGACGGTGACCGGCACCGACATCTCCGCGGTGGCCCTGGAGCGGGCGTCCGGCCATGCCGCCGAGGCCGGGCTGGCCGACCGGGTGGACTGGCAGCGGCACGACCTGGGCGAGTCCTTCCCGGCCGGGGAGTACGACCTGGTCTCGGCCTGCTTCCTGCACTCCCCCGGCGGGATGCCGCGCGAGCGGATCCTGCGGCGGGCGGCCGCCGCGGTGGCCCCCGGCGGGGTCCTGCTGGTGGCCGGGCACAGCGGCTGGCCGTCCTGGCAGGAGAACCCGCACCCGGGCATGACGCTGCCCTCGCCCCAGGAGGTGCTGGCGGACCTGGAGCTGGCCGAGGACGGCTGGGAGGTGCTGGTGTGCGCGGAGCACGAGCGGACCCAGATCATGCCGGACGGCCGCCCGGGCGTCCGCACCGACAACGCCGTCAAGGTCCGCCGGCTCCCGGCCTGACCCGGCCTGCCCCGCCCTGACCCCTGACCCCTGCCCCGGCGGGGTCAGAAACCGAGCTTGCGGAGCTGCTTGGGGTCGCGCTGCCAGTCCTTGGCGACCTTCACATGGAGGTCGAGGAAGACGGGGGTGCCGAGCAGCGCCTCGATGTGCTTGCGCGACTTCATCCCGACCTCCTTCAGCCGGGAGCCCTTCGGGCCGATGATGATGCCCTTCTGACTCGGCCGCTCGATGTAGACGTTCGCGTGGATGTCCAGCAGCGGGCGGTCCGCCGGGCGGTTCTCCCGGGGGATCATCTCCTCGACGACCACCGCGATGGAGTGCGGGAGCTCGTCCCGTACGCCCTCCAGCGCGGCCTCGCGGATCAGTTCCGCGACCATCACCATCTCGGGCTCGTCGGTGAGGTCGCCCTCCGGGTAGAGCGGCGGGCTCTCCGGGAGGAGCGGGGCGATCAGGTCGGCCAGCAGCTGGACCTGGCTGTCGCCGACCGCGGAGACCGGCACGATCTCGGCCCACTCGAAACCGAGCTCCTCGGACAGCTGGGAGATGGCGATCAGCTGCTCGGCGAGGGTCTTGGAGTCGACCAGGTCGGTCTTGGTCACGATGGCGATCTTGGGGGTCTTCTTGATCCCGGCGAGTTCCTTGGCGATGAACTTGTCGCCCGGGCCGAGCTTCTGGTCGGCCGGCAGGCAGAAGCCGATCACGTCGACCTCGGCCCAGGTGGTGCGGACCACGTCGTTGAGCCGCTCGCCCAGCAGGGTGCGGGGCTTGTGCAGACCCGGCGTGTCGACCAGCACCAGCTGGGCGTCGGGGCGGTGCACGATGCCCCGGACCGTGTGCCGGGTGGTCTGCGGCCGGTTGGAGGTGATCGCGACCTTCGTGCCCACCAGTGCGTTGGTCAGGGTCGACTTGCCCGCGTTGGGGCGTCCGACGAAGCAGGCGAAGCCCGCACGGTGCGGGGCGGTGGGCTCGGGGGAACGATCGCTCATACGGGCCATTCTCCCCGATGCGGCTGCCCGCGCCGACCAGGCCGCCGCCAGGAGGGCCGTCAGGGCTGCCAGCAGGGTGGTCAGCCGGGGGTGGAGGGCGTATCCGGCGGTGGCCGAATGGGGGGTGGCGGTGGTGCCGGGGGCGGTCGCCCGGACCGTCACCACGGCCCGGTCGAGGGCGGGCGGCCCGGCCCAGCGCTCGGTGAGCCGCACCCGCCGTCCGGGCAGCAGACCGGCGGCCGGGCCGGTGGCGGTGCGCGCCAGCAGGGTCCTCCCCAGCAGCCCCTCGGCGTCGATGGCCACCTGCGGCCGGAGGGTGACGTTGCCCAGGTTGTGCAGGGTGTACGCGATCTCCGCGCGGTGGCCGCCGCCCGGCGCGGGCACCGTGCGGACGGTGAGGTCCTCCACCGCCAGGGCGGGTGCCAGGGGCCCGGAGACCCGGAGGTGGACCCGGGCGGCGACGGCCTGGCGGACCCCGAGGCCGCCGCCCGCGTCCCGGGGCTCCTCCTCCAGGGCGACCACGGCCCCGGGGTGGTCGCCGGGCTCGGCCCGCTCGGGGACCGTGAGGGTGAACGGGACGTCCACGGCCGACCGGGCGGGCACGGTCACCCGGTCCCGGCCGAGGCGGATCCAGGCGCCGGTGGCCCGGCGGGGCTCCTCGGGGCCGCTGACGGCGAAGCCGCCGTCCCGGGCGGTCTGGTGGGCGTCGGCGGCGTAGAGCCGGAAGGTGCGCGGGGCGGCCGTCCGGTTGGTGACGGTGACGGTGTCGGTGAGGGTGCCGCCGGGTGCGGCGGCCAGATAGAAGTAGGGCCGCCGGCCGACCTCGGTGACGGCGGGCAGCACCGACCACTGGCCGTTGTCGGCGGCCCGGGCCGGGCCGGCCCCCGGCCCGCCCACCAGCAGCAGGAGCAGGAGCAGCAGGACCAGGAGCAGGACAGGCGACAGCGGCGGCAGCGGCAGCGGTCCGGCCGGCGGCGCGGACCGGCGGCCCGTCACGACAGGGTGAGGGTCAGCACCGCCGTGTAGGCGCCCGGCAGGGCGTACGGCGGGATCCTGAGGGTGACCCCGGCGTCCACCGTGAAGGTGCCGCCGACCAGCTCGGCGTCGGGGGCGGAGGCCAGTACGGCCCCGTCCGCGCCGACCGGTCCAGGGCTGCCGGGCACACAGGTGCTGGGGCTGCCGGCGGCGGTGGCGCAGCGCGGCGCCCAGTCGAGGGAGCCGCCCGGGATCCGGCTGCCGCCGGGTCCGGCGAAGTCGGTGACCTTGCCGACCAGGGACCAGCCGGCCGGGCCGCCGCGGGCGTCCTTGACGGTGACGGTGGCCAGCTCCCCGGCGGCTCCGCCGCCCTCCCCGTAGGGCACCGCGCCCAGGGCCACGTCCCCGTCGGCCTGGGTCATGGAGAGCGCGCCGGGTTCCACGGTGGCGGTCAGCCTCTGGGTGCCGGGCGGCCGGGGGGCCGGGACGACCACGGTGTAGGCGGCGGGCCCGGAGCCCCGGTCCCGGCTCCAGTCGGGCCCCTCGTACCCGACCACGGCGGTGGTGGCCGGGTCGGTGACCGGCAGGTCGGCGGTGAAGCGGCCGTCCCGGTCGGCGGTGGCGGTGGCCCGGTCCGTGGTCTGGGCGGCGCCCGCCCGCCCGGCGACGGTGACGGCGGTCCCGGGGGTGAACCCGGCGGCGGTCACCCGCACCACGGCCCCGGGCTTCCCGCCCGCCGTGCCGAGGGCCAGGTGGCGGAGGTTCGCGGTGGGCAGCGGGGCCGCGGTGAGCCGGCCGGCGACCGGGGCGGGGCCGGACGGGACGCAGGGGGTGTCGAGTTCGGCGAGGTGGCCGGTGTGCAGGGAGTAGCCGCCGGGGGCCAGGGTGATCTCCCCGGGGGCGGTGACGGTGAAGGTCCCGGTCATCAGGAAGGGCCCGAAGGCCGCGCCCTGCCGGACCGGGGCGTTGCGGCGGGTGCCGACCACGGTGACCGGGCCGGTCTGGGCGCCGCCCAGCAGGACCGTGCCGGTGGGGGTGAGGGTGTCGGCCGGGAGTTCGGTGCCCAGGGGGTTCACGGCGGGGGTGCGGTCGACCTGGTAGGTGACGGTGACGGTGTCCCCGGCCCGGGGCTCGGGGTTGTCCACGGTGATCCGGGCGGTGGTCGGGCCGTCGGCGGGCGGCAGTCCGGCCTCCTGCGGCGGGGTGCACTGGGTGGGGAACCCGACCTGTCCGGGCGGGGGCTCGGCGGCGGGGTCGGCGGCGGCGGTGCCGCCCAGGGCGCCGCCGGCGGCGGCGAGCACGGCCATCCCCAGGGCGCATCCCACGGCTGTCGGCCAGTTCCTGCTGCGCGCGGTGGTCCCCACTGCCCGCCCACCCCCCTGGGTCCGCCGGTCGTCTGTGGCGTCGTCTGTGGCGTCGTCTGTGGCGTCGTCTGTGGCGGCCATTCACGAGCGGGCGGCGGCAGAAGTCAATGCACGGTCCACCCACCGACTGATGGCCCATCAGGTCATGGCGGGGTCGGTGCCGGTCCGGAAGGTGCGGCGGTAGGCGGTCGGACTGACCCCGAGGGCCGCCTGGAGGTGCTTGCGCAGCGACTGGGCGGTCCCGAAACCGGTGCGGTGGGCGACCTGCTCCATGGACAGCGCGGTGGACTCCAGCAGGTGCCGGGCCCGGTCCACCCGCTGGAGGACCAGCCACTGGCCGGGGCTGATCCCGCACTCCTCGCGGAACCGGCGGGTGAAGGTCCGTACCGACATGGCCTCCTGGCGGGCCATGTCGGTGAGCCGCAGCGGCTCGTGGAGCCGGTCCAGCGCCCAGGCGCGGGCGGCGGTGGTGCCGGACAGCCCGGGGGCGGGCACCGGGCGTTCCACGAACTGGCTCTGCCCGCCGTCCCGGTGCGGGGGCACGACGGTCCGCCGGGCCACGTCGTTGGCCACCGCGGAGCCGTGGTCGCGGCGCACGATGTGCAGGCAGAGGTCGATCCCGGCGGCCACCCCGGCGGAGGTCAGCACGTCCCCGTCATCGGTGTAGAGCACGTCGGGTTCGACCCGGACGGCCGGGAAGAGCCGCTGGAAGTGCTCGGCGGAGGCCCAGTGGGTGGTGGCCCGGCGGCCGTCCAGGAGTCCGGCGGCGGCCAGCACGTAGCCGCCGGTGCAGATGGAGACCAGCCGGGTGCCGGGGCGAACCAGGGCCAGGGCGGCGGCCGTCTCGGGGCCCAGCCGGCCCTGCTCGTAGGCGGGCCCGAGCTCGTAGGAGGCGGGCACCACCACGGTGTCGGCGGTGGCCAGCAGCTCCGGCCCGTGCTCCACGAGCACCGAGAAGTCGGCGTCGGTGCGGACCGGTCCGGGGGCCAGGGCGCAGGTGAGGATCTCGTACAGCGGCCGGCCGGCCGGATCCTTGGCCCGGCCGAAGATGCGGTGCGGGATGCCCAGCTCGAAGGGCAGCAGTCCGGCCAGGGCGAGGACCACGACGCGGTGCGGTGCGGGAGGGAGGGCGGCCATGGCCCGATCATATCGATCCATGGCGTTCGGGCCACTGGAGCGCCGGCCCGGGCGGCCCGAAGCTGACCGGGTGACCTCGACAGAAGCCGTTCCCGCCCCCGCCGGCTCCCCCGGCCCCGCCCCGCGCCGGCCCGGCCGGATCCACCGCGCCTGGTTCGTCGCCGCCGTCGCGTTCGTGACGATCATCGGCGCGGCCGGGTTCGCCTCGCTGCCCGGGCTGCTGATCGAGCCGCTGCACGGGGAGTTCGACTGGTCGCGCGGCACCATCGGCTTCGCCGTCTCGGTCAACCTCGCGCTCTACGGACTGACGGCGCCCTTCGCGGCCGCCCTGATGGACCGGTTCGGGATCCGCCGGGTGGTGGCCTGCGCGCTGACGGTGATCGCCGCGGGTTCGATGGCCACCGTGTGGATGACGGCCTCCTGGCAGCTGGTGCTGTTCTGGGGGGTGCTGGTGGGGCTGGGCAGCGGCTCGATGGCGCTGGCCTTCGCGGCCACCGTCACCAACCGCTGGTTCACCGCGCGGCGCGGGCTGGTCACCGGTGTGCTGACCGCGGCCGGGGCCTCCGGCCAGCTGGTGTTCCTGCCGCTGCTGGCCTGGCTGGTGGAGCACCACGGCTGGCGGCCGGCCACGGTGACCGTCTCGCTGTCCGCGCTGGCCGTGGTGCCGTTCGTCTGGCTGCTGCTGCGCGACCACCCGGCCGATGTGGGCCTCGCCCCGTACGGGGGCACGTACGCGGCCAAGCCGGCACCGGTGCCGGGGGCGGCCCGGCGGGCGGTCACGGTGCTGCTGAAGGCGGCCCGGACCGGGCCGTTCTGGCTGCTGGCCGGCACCTTCGCGATCTGCGGGGCCTCGACGAACGGCCTGGTGAAGACGCATTTCGTGCCCGCCGCCCATGACCACGGGATGCCGGTGACGGCGGCCGCCGGGCTGCTCGCGGTGATCGGGGTGTTCGACGTGGTCGGCACGATCGCCTCCGGCTGGTTCACCGACCGCTTCGAGGCCCGCCGGCTGCTCGCCGTCTACTACGCGCTGCGCGGGATCTCGCTGCTGTTCCTGCCGCTGCTGCTGGCGCCGAGCGTGCGCCTGCCGATGGTCTTCTTCATCGTCTTCTACGGCCTGGACTGGGTCGCGACGGTGCCGCCGACGATCGCGCTGTGCCGCGAGCACTACGGAGAGGACAGCGCGATCGTGTTCGGCTGGGTGCTGGCCTCGCACCAGGTCGGCGCGGCGCTGGTGGCGTTCCTGGGCGGGGCGGCCCGGGACGCGTTCGGCTCGTACGACCCGGTCTGGTACGCCTCGGGGGCGCTGTGCGCGGTGGCCGCGCTGATGGCCATGGTGATCAGGCGGCCCGCCGCCCGCCCGACTGCCCTCTAGCCGGCCGGGGTGGTGGACTTCCAGGTGCCGTCGGGGGCGGCCAGCAGGACCGGGGTGTCCGGGCCGCCGAGGTCGCGTACGGCGGCCCGGTCGGCTTCGGCGGGGGCGTCGGCTGCGCTGACCACGGCGGCGGCCTCCAGCGAGCGCGCGCCGCTGGCCACGGCCATGGCGACGGCGGTCTGCAGGGCGGTCAGCTTGAGGGAGTCGAGGTCGACCGTGCCGGCGACGTAGGTGCGGCCGGTCTCGTCGCGGACGGCGGCCCCCTCGGGCACTCCGTTGCGGGCGCGGGCGCTGCGCGCCAGCGTGATGATCTTGCTGTCCTCGGGGTCGATCCCGGTGGTGTCGGTCATGGACGGAAGCATATGGAGCGCCTCGGCGGGGTCGTGCGACGACCCCGCCGAGGTGCTCTCCCCTCCATCCCCCCTGGCTTGGCGATAGCAAATATAAGCGCTCAATAAGCAGCGCTCCGGGCCTGAGGGGCCCGGAGCGCTGTGACCTTGGTCCCGTTCGGGCTCAGGGGCGGTCCAGCCGGAGCCGTTCCGCCCGGGGCAGGCCCGCGACCACCAGGTCGTAGGAGTCCTCGATCAGCTCCCGCAGCAGAGGGTCCGGCAGCCCGTCCGGGCCGCCCGCCGTCACGGTGTTCCAGTGCCTCTTGTTCATGTGGTAGCCGGGCGCCACGGCCGGGTGCTCGGCCCGCAGCCGCACCGCCTGCTCGGGCTCGCACTTGAGGTTGACCTTCAGCGGTTCCGCGTCCAGCGCGGACAGCGCGAACACCTTGCCCAGCACCTTGAACACCGAGGTCTCGGGGGTGAAGGGGAACTCCTCCACCGCCGCGTTGAACCCCAGGCAGAACGCCCGCAGCTCGGCCGGGGTCATCCCGCGGCCTCCTCGTCGTCCTCGGCCTTGGGCAGCGGCTCGGCCAGCACCGTCACGATCTTGTTGCGGCGGCCGGCCGGGGACTCCGCGGTCAGCCGCAGCGAACGGCCGTCCGGCAGCTCCACCAGGGCGGAGGCCCCGGCGATCGGGACCCGGCCGAGGGCCTTGGCGAGGAGCCCGCCGACCGTCTCCACGTCCTCGTCGTCGAAGGAGTCCAGGCCGAACAGCTCGCCCAGGTCGGTGATGTCGAGGCGGGCGGTGACCCGGTAGCGGTCCTCCCCCAGGTCCTCCACCGGCGGGATCTCCCGGTCGTACTCGTCGGTGATCTCCCCGACGATCTCCTCCAGGATGTCCTCGATGGTGACGATGCCGGCGGTGCCGCCGTACTCGTCGATGACCACCGCGACATGGTTGCGGACCTGCTGCATCTCGCGCAGCAGGTCGCCCGCGTTCTTGGTGTCGGGGACGAAGACCGCCGACCGCATGGCGGTGGACACCGGGTCGGTCTCGGCGTCCCGGTTCACATGGGTCTTGCGGACCAGGTCCTTCAGATAGACGATCCCGACGATGTCGTCCTCGTTCTCCCCGGTCACCGGGATCCGCGAGAACCCCGAACGGAGCGCCAGCGTGGTGGCCTGACGGACCGTCTTGTACCGCTCGATGCACACCAGGTCGGTGCGCGGCACCATCACCTCGCGGACCAGGGTGTCGCCGAGCTCGAAGACCTGGTGCACCATCCGGCGCTCGTCGTCCTCGATCAGCGACTCCTTCTCCGCCAGGTCCACCATGGCGCGGAGCTCGGCCTCGGAGGCGAAGGGGCCCTTGCGGAAGCCCTTGCCGGGGGTGAGCGCGTTGCCGATGAGGATCAGCAGCTGCGGGATCGGGCCCATCACCCGGGCCAGCGGCAGCAGGACGTACGCGGCGGCGGTCGCGGTGTTCAGCGGGTGCTGGCGGCCGATGGTCCGGGGCGAGACCCCGACGGCCACGAAGGAGACCAGCACCATCACGGCGATGGCCACCAGCAGCGCGGTCCAGTTCTCGCCGAAGTGGTCCAGGCAGACGTAGGTGACCAGCACCCCGGCGGCCATCTCGCAGGTGACCCGGACCAGCAGGGCCACGTTCAGATAGCGGGTCGGGTCGGAGGCGACCTGGATCAGCTTGGCGCTGCCCCGGCGGCCGTCCCGGACGGCCTGCTCGGCACGGAAACCGGAGACCCGGGCGATGCCCGCCTCGGCGCAGGCCGCCAGCCAGGCGACCATCACCAGCAGGACCGCCCCGGTGATCAGCTGGGCGGCGGTCACGAGACGGTGGGCGCCGGCGACGGCCCGGTCAGACCGCGCTCGCCCCGCCAGCCGTCCACGATGGCGGCCTGGAGACCGAACATCTCGGCCTTCTCGTCCGGCTCCTCGTGGTCGTAGCCCAGCAGGTGCAGCACCCCGTGGACGGTCAGGAGCTGGAGCTCCTCGTCCATGGAGTGCTGCGTCGGGGCCTCCTCGCCCTGCCGCTTGGCCACCTCCGGGCAGAGCACGATGTCACCGAGGAGCCCCTGCGGGGGCTCCTCCTCGTCCTTCGACGGCGGCCGGAGCTCGTCCATCGGGAAGGACATCACGTCGGTGGGTCCGGGCAGGTCCATCCACTGGATGTGGAGCTGCTCCATCGCGTCCTCGTCGATGACGATGACGGACAGCTCGGACAGCGGGTGGATCCGCATCCGGGTGAGCGCGTAGCGGGCGATGTCGAGGATCGCCTGCTCGTCGACCTCGGTTCCGGACTCGTTGTTGACGTCGATCGACATGGTGCGCTTCGGCTCTACTTCCCGTTTCGGCTGTCGTACTGCTCGTACGCGTCGACGATACGGCCGACGAGCTTGTGCCGGACCACATCCTGGGAGGTGAGCCGCGAGAAGGCGACGTCCGGGACCCCTTCGAGGATCTCCTGCACCTGCTTCAGCCCGGACTTGGTCCCGCCGGGCAGGTCGACCTGGGTCACGTCACCGGTGATGACGATCTTCGAATCGAAGCCGAGACGGGTCAGGAACATCTTCATCTGCGCCGGATTGGTGTTCTGCGCCTCGTCCAGAATGATGAAGGCGTCATTCAGGGTGCGCCCGCGCATGTACGCCAGCGGGGCGACCTCGATGGTGCCGGCCGCCATCAGGCGGGGGATCGAGTCCGGGTCCAGCATGTCGTGCAGGGCGTCGTACAGCGGGCGCAGGTACGGGTCGATCTTCTCGTAGAGGGTGCCGGGCAGGAAGCCGAGCCGTTCGCCGGCCTCGACGGCGGGGCGGGTCAGGATGATCCGGCTGATCTGCTTGGACTGCAGGGCCTGGACCGCCTTGGCCATGGCGAGGTAGGTCTTGCCGGTGCCGGCCGGGCCGATGCCGAAGACGATGGTGTGCTTGTCGATCGCGTCGACGTAGCGCTTCTGGTTGAGGGTCTTGGGACGGATGGTCCGGCCGCGGCTGGAGAGGATGTTCTGGGTCAGGACCTCCGCCGGGGTCTCCTCCGGGCCGTCGCCGTTCTCGGTCGCCTTGAGCATCGCGATGGATCGTTCCACTGAGTCCTCCGTCATCGGCTGCCCGGTGCGGAGCACCAGCATCATCTCGTCGAACAGGCGCTGGATCAGTGCGACTTCCGCCGCCTGTCCGACCGCGCTGATCTGGTTCCCCCGGACATGGATGTCGGCCATCGGGAAGGCGTTCTCGATCACGCGCAACAGGGCGTCACCCGAGCCGAGCACCATCACCATCGGATGCTTGGCGGGGACGGTGAAGTGGGCTCGCGCCTGCCCCGGCGCGGGGGTCTGGGCTGTGGGTGTCTGAGTCATGGGCCGGCTCTCTGGCCTGCACATACCTCCCGTTGAGAGGTCTCGCCGTTCGACGACCTCTGGAATACCAAGCGTACGACGCGCCCGGGGGTTGCCCGAGGGGTTTTCCGGGGCCCGCCGGGGCCGCCCGGCCGGCCCGGTGCGCGGCCGGGGCGCGGCCCGGGGCGCGGTCCCGGCGGGCGGGCGGCTCAGGCGGAGTGCCGGAAACCGATCGTGGGGACCGCGCGGCGGCGGGCGGAGGCGGTCGGCGGGGCCTCGTGCTGGGGGCCGAGGAGGTCCTCCAGGAAGGCGAAGCGGGCCGGCCGCTCGCCCTGGGAGTGCCACCAGTGGGCGACCTCCTCCCAGCCGGGCGCCGACAGCGAACCGCCGAACTCCTGCACCGACAGGGCGGCGGTCAGCCCGGCGAAGGCGAGCCGGTCGGCGAGCGGCCAGCCGGCCAGGGTGCCGGTGACGAACCCGGCCACGTAGACGTCCCCGGCGCCGGTGGGGTCGAGGGCCTCCACCGCGATGCCGGGCACCTCCGCGGTCTCCCCGGTGCGGGCGTCCACCGCGTACGAGCCCTCCGCGCCCATGGTGACCACCGCGAGCGGGACCCGCTCGGCCAGCGCCCGGGCGGCGGCCCGCGGGCAGTCGGTGCGGGTGTAGCGCATGGCCTCCCCGGCGTTGGGCAGGAAGGCCTCGCAGTGCTCCAGGTCGGCCAGCGCGGCCAGGTCCCAGCCGCCGCTCTCGTCCCAGCCGACGTCGGCGAACACCCGGGCCCCGCGGCCGGCGGCCTCGGCGATCCAGGGCTCCCGGCGGCCGGGGGAGAGCGAGGCCACGGCCGCCCGGGCTCTCGGCGGGTGCTCGGGGAGGGTGCCGTCGCCGGGGCCGCGGGCGTGCGGCGGGGCCTCGTGGCCGTGCGAGACCATGGTCCGCTCGCCCTCGTAGGCCATCGAGACGGTCACCGGACTGTGCCAGCCGGGCACGGTCCGCGACAGCGACAGGTCGATGCCCTCGCCCTGTTCCAGCGCGTCCCGGCAGTACTCGCCGTAGTGGTCGTCGCCGAAGGCGGCGGCCAGCGAGGTGCGCAGGCCGAGCCGGGCCAGCGCGGTCGCCATGTTGGCGACCCCGCCGGGGCTGGAGCCCATGCCCCTGGCCCAGGACTCGGTGCCGCGCACCGGTGCCGAGTCCAGGCCGGTGAAGATGATGTCGAGGAAGACCGTCCCGGTCAGGAACACGTCGCAGTCCGGGTCGCGCGGTGTGCGCAGCCCGGCCAGCGGGTCCAACGAGGCGCCTCTGCCGTTCCGACCGGTCATCGGGAACTCCCCCTTCTGAGTGGAAAGCTGCCAGCCTTGCCCGCCTCGCGGCGGTGCGAAACCAAGTGTGGCCCAGATCACCCTCGGGCGGCCCTTCTCCTCCACTCGTGACGCTTGATACATATTGGCCCCACTCGTCCTGCGAGTTCCTCCCCGGCTCCCGGCGTCAGCGCCCGCACCATCTGGATCCAGCGTGTCCGACCGCACCCCCGCGCACCCCGCCGCCTGGCCCCTGGTGGCCCTGTTCACGGCCGGATACGTGGCCCCGTACCTGCTGCCCACCGTGGTCGGACGGCTCGACTCGGGGCTGCCGCTCAGCCCCGCCCAGGCCGGCCTGATCGGTTCGGCGCTGCTGCTCGGCTCGGCCGCCGCCGGCTTCACCCTGGCCTCCCGGATCCCGCGCCACGGGGCGCGGCGGCTGGCCCGGCTCGGGCTGCTGCTGGCCCTGGCCGGCTATCCGGTCGCGGCCGCGACCCCGCTGCTGCCGCTGGTGGTGGCGGGTGCGGTGGTGGGCGGTTTCGGTTCGGGGACGGCGACGGCCGTCGCGGCCTCCGGGATCGCCGCGCAGCGGGACCCGCACCGGACCTCCGCGCTGGGGCTGCTGTCGGTGTCGGCCACGGCCGGGGCGCTCTATCTGACCCTGCCGAGGCTGGGCGGCGGGCACGGGCTGCCGTTCGCGGCGATCGCCCTGGTGGCGCTGCTGGCCTGGCCGGCGACCGGGCGGCTGCCGGGGCCGGAGACGGTATCCGGGCAGGCCGGCGGCGGCGCGCCGAGGACCGGCGTGGTGGCCCCCGGGCGGCTGCCGTATCCGCGGGCCGGGGCGGTGCTGGCCGGGGCGCTGCTGCTGTGGTCGCTGGCGCAGAACGCCCTGTGGGGGGTCAGCGGGCGGATCGGGCTGCACCAGGCCGGCCTGTCCGAGGTCTCCCTCGGGATGGTGTTCGCGGCCGCGCTGGGCGCCGGGCTGCTCGGGGTGACCGCCGCCTCGGCGCTGGGGTCCCGGCTGGGCCGGGCCGTCCCGGTCGGGGTGGGCACCGCGCTGATCGCGGCCTGTGTGGCGCTGGCGGCGGGCGCCCGCACCCCGGTGTCCTTCGCGGTCGGCGAGATCCTGTGGAACGCCCTCTACCCGGTGGTGCTCTCGTATCTGATCGGGCTCGCGGCCGCGCTGGACCCGCGCGGCCGGTGGGCGGTGCTGGCCGGTTCGGCCTCCTCGCTGGGCGTGGCCTGCGGGCCGGTGACCGGGAGCCTGCTGGCCGAGGGGGCCGGGTTCCCGGTGATGGGGCTGGTGCTGGGCGGGCTGCTGCTGGCGGTGGCGCTGCCGATGACCGCGGTGGCGCTGCGGGTGGCGGGCCGGCCGCTGGTGCCGGGCTCGGTGCGGCGGCGCGGCGGTGCTCCGGCGGCGGTGCTGGCGGCGGGCGCGGGGGCCCCTTCCGGGGCGGTGCCGCGGATGGGTTCCCCGGAGCTGGAGATCGCGCCGGTGCGGCTGCGGCCGCTCCCCCGCCGGGACCGGTTGCGGGTGCTGCTGCTGTCCCCGGCGGCCCGGCGGGAAAGGCAGCGGAGCGGCGCCCTCCTTCCGTAGGATTCGCGGTCCCGACGGGCTTCGAGGGATGCGAGGGGGCGTCAGTCGATGGGGGATCCGGGTACGGGACGGGTGGGGCGGGCGAGGGCCGTGGTGGCGGCCGCGGCGACGGTGGCGGTGGTGCTGGCCGGGGCGGCCGGCTGCACACCGGGCGAGGAGGACGACGGGCCGTCCGTGAAGCTCCCCCTGCCCTCACCGACCCCCTCCCCCACCCGGACACTGTCCTGGGACGGCCCGCAGACCCCCGCCGCCCGGCTGGCGCACCGGCTGCTGGCCGGCCGGCCGCCGGGCTCGGAGCTGTCCTCCTCGCAGACCTTCGCCTCGGGCCCGGACGCGTACAACCGGTTCTTCGACGACGAGTGCCGGCAGCACGGCCGGACCTGGTGCGCGGAGGTGACCGCGATCGGCCACACCAGCCTGGCGACCGGGGTCGAGCCCGGCCCGTACGCCATGTGCAAGGTGTGGGTGTTCCGCTATCCGGCGACGGCCGCGGCCGGGTACGACCGGCTGTGGTCGGCCCTGCGGGCCTCGGTGGGCGGCGGCACCCCGGTCCGGACCGGGCCGGCCGGGGAGCGGCGGGACGCGGTCCGGGGCCGGGAGGACCGGTCCCAGGAGGTGGCGGTGCAGGTCCTGGTGGGACAGGTGGTGCTGGGTTGCACCACGGGGGCCAATCTGAAGGCCGAGGTGTCGGACGCGCTGGTGGCCCGGCTGGCGGCGGGCCTGGCCGCCCGCGCGGGGCGGGAGCTCGGCCGGGGCTGAACCCCGCCCGGCCGCGGCGCGGCGCGGCCCGGCCCCTCAGGCGCGCTTGGGCAGCGGTACCCGGGTGAGGTCGGCGGCGATGGTCAGTTCGCCCTCGAACCCGGCCCGGCGGGCCTGGCGTTCGAACTCCTCCGGGTCGGTGTAGCGCTGGGAGAAGTGGGTGAGCACCAGGTGCCGCACCCCGCCGTCGCGGGCGGTGCGGGCGGCCTGGCCCGCCGTGAGGTGCCCGTGGTCGGTGGCCAGCCGCTCGTCCTCGTCGAGGAAGGTGGACTCGATGACCAGCATGTCCGCGCCCTCGGCGAGCGCGGTGACGCCCTCACACAGCCGGGTGTCCATGACAAATCCGAAGCTCTGGCCGGGGCGGTGCTCGCTGACCTGGTCGAGGGTGATCCCGTCCAGTGCGCCCTCGCGCAGGATCCGGCCCACGTCCGGGCCCTTGATCCCGTGCCGGGCGAGGAGTCCGGGCACGATCCGCCGGCCGTCCGGTTCGGTGATCCGGTAGCCGAAGGACTCCACCGGGTGGGAGAGCCGGTGGGTCGTGAGGGTGTAGGAGGGTCCGGTCGCCAGGACGCCGTCCTCGGCCACCGGCGCCTCGGTCAGCGCGACGGTCTCCCGGTAGGCGGTGGCGTAGCGGAGCCGGTCGAAGAACTTCTGCCCGGAGGCCGGGTAGTGCGCCGTCACCGGGTGCGGGACCCGGTCCAGGTTGATCCGCTGGATCACCCCGGCCAGTCCGAGACTGTGGTCCCCGTGGAAGTGGGTGACGCAGATCCGGTTGATGTCGTGGGCGGCCACCCCGGCCCGGAGCATCTGCCGCTGGGTGCCCTCGCCCGGGTCGAAGAGGATGCCTTCGCCGTCCCAGCGCAGCAGGTAGCCGTTGTGGTTGCGGTGCCGGGTGGGCACCTGGCTGGCGGTGCCGAGGACGACGAATTCACGTGCGGACATGGCGGGATGCTATCGGGCACCCCGCCCGTCCCGCCTGCGGCTTCTATCCGGGCGGCCACTCCAGGCCGCGGCCGCCCAGGACGTGCGCGTGTGCGTGGAAGACGGTCTGCCCGGCGCCCGCACCGGTGTTGAACACGATCCGGTAGCCGTGGTCCTCGACCTTCTCCTGGGCCGCGACCTCTCCGGCCTCGCGGACCAGGTCGGCCATGGCCCCGGGGTCGCCGGCGGCGAGCTCGGCGGCGTTGGCGTAGTGCGCCCGGGGGATCACCAGGACGTGCGTGGGAGCCTGCGGGTTGATGTCGCGGAACGCGACCGTGGTCTCCGTCTCGCGCACGACGGTCGCCGGGATGTCCCCGGTGACGATCTTGCAGAACAGGCAGTCCGCCTGCGGTTCGCCGGCCATGGCCGTCGCCTCCCGTGCTGGTGGTCGCTGTGCGTCGTCCCGCATCGTAACCGGCCCCGCCGGACCGGCGGCTCCGGTCAGGACCAGCGGCCGGTGCGCGCGAGCAGCACGGCCACCGCCGCGGTGCCCGCGGTGGAGGTCCGCAGGACCGAGCGGCCCAGCCGGTAGGGCCGGGCGCCGGCCTCCGCGAACACGGCCAGCTCCTCCGGGGAGACCCCGCCCTCCGGGCCCACCACGACCACCAGCGAGCCCCCCGGCGGGAGTTCGGCGGTGGCCAGCGCCTCGGAGGGGGTGTCCCGGTCCTCGTGCAGCACCATCGCCAGATCGGCCTCGGCCAGCAGCCGGGCCACCTGCTTGGTGGACTGCGCCTCCGTCACCTCGGGGAAGCGGACCCGGCGGGACTGCTTGCCGGCCTCCCGGGCCGTGGCCCGCCACTTGGCCAGGGACTTGGCGCCCCGGTCGGCACGCCACTGGGTGATGCAGCGGGAGGCCTGCCAGGGCACGATCCCGTCCACCCCGGTCTCGGTCATGGTCTCGACGGCCAGTTCGCCGCGGTCGCCCTTGGGCAGGGCCTGCACCACGGTGATCCGGACCTCCGGCTCCGGCTCCACGGACACCGCGGACACCGTGACGGCCAGCCGGTCCTTGCCCTCGGCGGCCTCCACCACGCAGTCCGCCCAGCCGCCCCGGCCGTCGGTCAGCACGACCGCCTCGCCGGGGTTGAGCCGCTTCACCGACACCGCGTGCCGGCCCTCGGGCCCGTCCAGCACGAACCGCGGCCCGGCGGGGACCTCTTCGACCACGAACACCGGGGCGGTCATGGGGTACTCCTGTCGTCCGTTCCGTCTCTGCCAACGTTGCCATGGCCTTCCCGCAGGTCCCGCAACGCGCTCTGCGCCTCGGCCAGTTCGGCCGCCAGCACCTCCACCAGCTGCCCCGCGGGCAGCGAGCGGGCCAGCCGGTGGCCCTGGCCCGCCCACAGGGCCATGCCCTGCGGGTCCCCGGCCGCCGCGGCCGCCTTGCGCAGCCCGGAGGTCAGGTGGTGCACCTGCGGGTAGGCGGCCGGGGCGTACGGTCCGTGCTCCCGCATGAAGCGGTTCACCAGCCCGCGCGCCGGACGGCCGGAGAAGGCCCGGGTCAGTTCGGTCCGGACGAACAGCGGGTCGGTCAGGGCCTTCTTGTGCAGCGGGTGCGCCCCGGACTCGGGGCAGGCCAGGAAGGCGGTGCCGAGCTGGGCGGCCTCCGCCCCGGCGGCGAGGACCCCGGCGATCTGCGAGCCGCGCATCAGCCCGCCCGCGGCGATGATGGGCCGCGCCACCGCCTCCCGCACCTGTCCCACCAGCGCCAGCAGGCCCACCCCGGTGAAGTCGGCCTCCGGGTCGTCCCGGTGGGTGCCCTGGTGGCCGCCGGCCTCCACGCCCTGGACGCAGAGCAGGTCGGCCCCGGCGTCCTGGGCGGTACGGGCCTCCTCGACGGAGGTCACGGTGACCACGGTGCGGGTGCCGGCCCGGCGGAGCCGGTCCAGGGCTTCGGGGGCGGGGCAGCCGAAGGTGAAGGAGACCACCGGGACCGGGTCCTCGACGAGGATGGCCAGCTTGGCCTCGTACCCGTCGTCGGCCGGCCCGAAGGGGTCCGCGTCGGCGAGGGACACCTCGTACCAGCCCGCCTCACCGGCCAGTTGGCCCCGGTAGGCCTCGACGGCGGCCGGGTCGGGCAGGCCGGTCTGCGGCATGAAGAGGTTCACGCCGAACGGCCGGCGGGTGAGTCCGCGGACCTGTTTGATCTCCTGGTACATGCCGTCGGCGGTCTTGTAGCCGCCCGCCAGGAAGCCGAGTCCGCCGGCCTCGCAGACGGCGGCGGCCAGCGGGGGGCAGGAGCCTCCGCCCGCCATGGGGGCCTGCACGATCGGGTGGCGGCAGAGACCGTTCAGCGCGGTGGACATGAGCTGCATCGTGCCATGCCCCCCGCAACGGACCGAATCGTGGAATTCGCCTGGCATAGTCCGGTTGCGGCGGTGGGCCCGGCCCGGGGGGGGGGGCCCCCCCCCCCCCCCCCCAACAACCGGGTTATCGGGGAATAGAAAGGGGGTAAAGTACAGCAAGGGC